>DATGYZ010000017.1:0-10121 GCA_035297425.1 Bacteroidales bacterium
AAAGAACCGAGCAAAAGACCTGGAAGTTGATAATGAATGCATATCTACGTTTGCGAGCTCGGCGAAGCCAAAGTTACAAAGAAAAAGAGTCCCAAAAATCCAACTTCAACCTTTTTGTCTCTAATGCCTCAGGTTCAACGCGCCAACAAAAAGGCTGAAGTTCGCTCATTTTTGGGGTTTACCACCGCACTCGTTTTAAGGAGATTTCCATAAACGGGTTATTCAGTCCTACCTCCCAGAGTCATGAACCCTATTAACAGTCGTACTCTTCTTTAGCGGCGGGCAGGCAAACCGGAAATGGCGCGAACTTGTAGCCTTTTTCGTGGAGCGGCGTAAGCAATGGCTATGTGTAGCGGGCAGAGAAAAAGGCTAAAGTTATCATTTTCGGGGCCCTTTTCTTTGCTTCATTTCTTTTGGGCAAGCAAAAGAAATGAAGAGAAAAATATGGCGAAAGCCCCAAATGTTGAAAACTTTTCCCAAAAACAAGGTAACAAACCCACCCACATTCCCATTAAGCAATACCAGGACAAAAAACTGCCCTGGTCCATATATTCAGCACCATTTCACTAAATAGCCTAATGGGACTGACGGGACGGAAGTGTGGCGTCACGAGTCCTGGTGTCACGAGTCCTGGCGTCACGAGTCCTGGAGTCATGCGTCCTGGCGTCATGTGTCCTGGCGTCACGAGTCCTGGTGTCCACCTTAAACCTTTCACACCTTTACACCTTTACGCCCTTAAGCCCGCACCAGCCCTTAGCCAAGGCTTCGGCCTGCAAAGCCAGCACCCAGATTCCGGAAAAATAAATTTTCTCTAAAACTCTAAAACAGTAAATTCTCAACCTGAATTTTAAACGACCTGACATGACACGTATTGAACAAATTCTTTCCGGGCTACAATCGATTGTTAATGATTATTCCCGTTTTGCAATTATCTGGCATGCACTGTTTTATTTCCTTGTAGCCGCCCTGCTGCTAAAGTGGACTCCGTCTAACAGGGTTTTCGGGATGCTTCTCTGCCTTCCCCTGCTTTCTGTTTCATTATTTGCCTGGGCAGGTGGTAATCCTTTCAATGGATCTCTCTTTGCAATTGCTGCTGTACTTGTTTTCATTTTTGGATTAAAGGCCCCGGATCAGCCTGTGGAAACCTCAGGATTAATTTTCTTTCTCGCGGGAATAATAATGGTCTCATTCGGGCTCATCTATCCGCACTTTATTAAACCAGCTTCATTCATTGGATATTTATACGCCTCCCCTGCCGGTTTAATTCCCTGTCCTACATTATCTGTTCTGATAGGACTTGCACTTATTTTCAATGGATTTGGTTCCCAGTCCATCAGTCTGCTGCTTATAATATTTGGATTGTTTTATGGCGCCTTTGGAGTATTTAAACTCAAAGTACAGCTCGATCTGTTCCTGTTATTTGGGGCTGTAATTTATTTAATAAAATATCTTTTGTCGATAAGAGTCTCCGCCACATAACCGACAACTCAACACGATGAAAGTACGTATAAGATCTCTGCATCAAAAGTATTTCTGAGGCTCTGACAGCAATAGAGCTGTATCTTCTGCTTTAAAGTCGGTAGGCAAAACCAAAAAGGTGGATTTCAAATGGCCTCAGAGAATTTTGGAAAGGTGAGGTTATATTCTACTTTAGAGGCGGGAGGCAAAACCCAAAAAGGTGTGAACCGCAGGCTTTTTGCAGGCGCGTGGAACCTGAGGCATTAGAAGCAAAAAGGCTGAGGTTGGACTTTTTGGGCGGCTTTTCTTTGTTTACTTTCTTTTGCCGCCAAAAGAAAGTAAAAGAAAAAACCTGGGGCTTGGGGCGAGAGCCCCAAATAATTAACCAAAACCCTTGGGGCGGGAGCCCCAAATAAACAACAGAACTAGGGCAATAGCCCTTATGTTAAACCTGACATCTCAACAATAATGAAAGTACGTATAAAGATCTGTTGCATTAAAAGCATTTCCGAAGCACTGACAGCCATAGAGCTAGGCGCTGATGCCATAGGCCTTGTCGGTAAAATGCCCAGTGGCCCCGGCCCTATCCCTGATGAGCTGATAAAGCAGGTTGCAGCTGCTGTTCCTCCTCCTGTAGCAACGTTCTTACTGACAAGTGAAACTTCTGCGACAGAAATAATAAATCATCATCACAGGACCAATACAAATACCATCCAGTTAGTTGATTTACTTTCCGAAGGAACATATTCCATGATCAAAGAAGCTTTACCTTCTGTAAAGATTGTCCAGGTAATTCATGTGATTGATCATAAATCTGTTGAACTTGCAATAAGGCTGTCGGAGAGTGTCGATGCATTATTGCTTGACAGTGGTAATCCGAATCTTAAGATCAAGGAGCTTGGAGGAACAGGCAGGGTTCACGACTGGAAGCTAAGCAGGGAGATCCGTGATAATTCCCGGTGCCCTGTTTTCCTTGCAGGTGGATTAAATGCAGAAAATATAAGAGAAGCAATTGAACAGGTTCAGCCTTATGCTATTGACGTTTGCAGCGGTGTCCGGACAGACGGGGCACTGGATAAAAATAAACTGAAAGCTTTTATTGCAAATTCACAAACAGTTGAGGTCCCAGGTCTCAGGATCTGGAAATAAGTTTATAACCAAACATGAAATTCTAACAAAACGTAACATGAATACTGGAGCAAAATATTTTTTCTCTTTGGCCTATTAATAATATCAGGTTGTCAATCTCCTAGTAGTAAAAAAAATTCAGATCTTCAACAAATTCAGTTCAAAAATCTAACTTACTAGGTATTTGGACAGGTGGAGAAAGTGAAAATGCCACATTAAAGATTACTAACGATTGCAATTGCTTCCTTTCAAAATTATAAAGGACAACTAGAGGAAGAACATTAAAGACTTGAAAAATTAAAAATGAAAATATATTGGAGTTTAAATCTCCGGTATATTGATAAAGAAATAATTTGGACCAACAGGATGATAAATAAGGTTAAAAACTTTGCTCTTTAATCAATATGACCGAAAAACAAAAAGAATTCCTCCGTCTCGCTGTTGAGAACGAAAAGCTTTTGAAATACGAAGAAATCTCGAAGATCCTTAATGAACCAAGGGAAGTGCTTTCCACATGGTGGGATGCTCTTAAGGAAGAGAGAGAAAAACTTGCACACATCCGATCTGTATGGCTTCTGAAATGCCACGAGCTTGATTATGAATCATTCAAGAAATGGTACCTTGAGACTGAAATGAAATGCCACTATTGTGGACTCACTGAGAATGATATGATGCTGCTCTGGCAGAAGTACCCACGGTTAACAAAACGCACCCGTGGAAGGAAGCTTGAGATCGACCGTAAACAACCTGACCTACCCTACAGTTGCACTGATAACCTTGTCTATTGCTGCTACTGGTGCAATAATGCCAAGACAGATACCTTCAGTGAAGAGGAATTTTTAAAGGTCGGTAAGGTAATAAGAGAGATCTGGAAAAAACGTTTTGATGGTACCAGATAAGGATACAAATTTCGTTTACCTGTCCAGCATCCTGAAAAACGATCCCCGGTACAGTGATGTTTGTGCCAGGCTGAAAAGAATTTTGCACGATAACTCTGTTGATTTCGGTTTTCTGGATCAGACGAAAGACATCTGGGCAAGGGACTATATGCCTCAACAGGTTGATACAAAAACCTTCATACGGTTCAGGTACGAACCTTCCTATCTCAGGTATAACCCCGAACTTCAGACCGACCCTGAAGTGGTATGCAAAATCAATAAAATAAAATCCAGACCTTGTGGAATTAATCTCGATGGGGGCAATGTAGTTAAGTGGTATGATAAGGCACTTATCAGTCGGAGGGTTATCAGTGAAAATCATCCATATGATGAGGCACTGCTTTTGAAGGAACTTGAGTCTGTACTTAATACCAGGATTATCCTGGTCCCCGATCTGAAACCATCAACAGATTTCACAGGCCATGCGGACGGGTACGTACGGTTTTATAATGGAAATACTGTACTTGTAAATGACCTGGAAAAAGAATATAAATACTGGACAGACGGATTCAGAAATGTAATGAAAAAAGCAGGCTTGAATTATATTGAGATCCCCTGGTTTGAATATAATGAAAAAGGCTACCCGGATTCGGCAGTAGGCATTTACATAAACTTCCTTGAAGTTGGAGACCTGATAATTCTTCCTGTTTTTGAAACCAGGAACAACAAGGACATAGAGGTCTTTGACCTGTTCCAAAAGCTTTATCCGCAAAAGAAGATAAGAACACTGAACATCAATCCGGTTGCACGTGAAGGCGGATTGCTGAATTGTATGACCTGGAACATTAAAAAATAGGATGAAACTTCTTCCTCTTTATTATTTCGGAAATTCATACCTTATATGTCTCGATGCTGATCTCATCGAAGAACCTGTTGAAGACATTCTTGTAGTGGAAGCTGATACTGGAGAGAAGATAATTTTAAAAGAACCCTGGAGCCTTCAGAAGAAATTGAAGTTCGGCTACTATTATTCTATAAAACCTCAAAAAAGAGATAGGATTATGGCTGAATTAAGTTCCACACTTGGCAAAAACCTTCTGATAGAAATTGAGGACAAGCTGAGATTTCCGGATAAGAACTCAATCGATTCACTTATCTGGAAATCGGAAAGAATAAAGAAACTTGAAGAATAAAACCGAACATCATCGAAAACAATGACTAATAAACATATCCTCTACCAGCAGTTAGTACAAAAAAGAAAGTTATTTAAATTCAATAATCTGTTGAATCCGGCAGAGATTGATAATGGAATATATGACACCGATCATGTTGAACTCTGGGCCAGGTGGCTGGGCAATCTCGATGCCAAGATCATGCTTGTGGGTAAAGATTTTGGAGGACTTGGGTTTTTGAGACAATTCAATGGTTGTTGTGATCCAGATAGTAAGACCAATAAGAATCTTATAACTCTATTCTCGAAATTGAGTGTAGCTATTGGCACACCTTCCTCACCGAATGCAGATGCTGAGGTTTTCTTAACAAATTCCATTTTTGGAATTATTGATACAAAGGTAAAAGGCAGCAATAAAATAAGAACATGTCAGACACAAGAGAATGCGATTGAATTCCTGAGACCACTGATTGATATAATAAAGCCCAAAATAATTATTGCTATGGGCGGTGAAGCGTATAAATGCGTAACATGTGCTTTCGATATTCAAAAGGATAAGACATTAAAATCAGCGTTGAGTAACTCACCTTATAAACTCCCAGGGGAGATGTTACTCTTCCCGGTATTTCATTGTGGCGGTTTGGGACTTGCCAATAGAAGTCTTGAAAAACAGGTCAATGATTGGGTGAGAATAACCGATTACATTTGAGTATATGCAACAAATTTACATGGTCTCTGTGCCTGACTCGTTTCGTTAACGCATATTAATTAACTGAAAAACTTACTCTTTGATGAAAAAAACATTTTTTAAAACAATCGCCCTTCTCCTCAGCACAACAATCCTGCTCAGCAGTTGCGCCAGTACAACTATGTTCCAGACTACTCCTACTGCTGCAAAAATCTATGTCAATGATGAATATGTCGGCACAACTCCATATGCTTATACTGATACAAAAATTGTCGGCACCACTACAATTGTAAAGATCAAAGCCGAAGGTTACCAGGATTTTAATTATGTTCTGAAACGTAATGAAGAAGCAAATGTTGGTGCAATCATTGGTGGGATACTTGTGCTGGTTCCATTCCTGTGGACAATGAACTACAAGCCGATGCACAATTTTGAGCTTGTGCCAGTGAACTGAATAGCTACCAGCTTGCCTTCCGCCCTCTGCCGTCAGCCTCTCAGCCTTCCAACCTTAAAAGAAAAGACATCATAAACCCAACCTTAATTCATGAAAAAGATCACTCTTATTCTGGCATGTTTTTTATTCTTTAATTCTGCACGGGGACAGGATTTAATTGAAAAAATTTGTATTTCAATCTGTGATTGCGTGGATACCATTGAAAATATGGATTCACTCCAGAGAAAAATTGATAGATGTGTCCCTGAATCTATGGCAATCTATTTTGATTCAGATGAAGACACTGACAACCCGTATTTCTCAGATGTCGACACATTAAAACGGACTATGGACAAGGTAATGCAAAGCCTGCTTTACTATTGCCCGAAGATTAAAGAGTTCATTTTGGCTGACAAGGAGGAACAATTCTATAAAATGTCAGCTTCTGAAACTGCCAATAAGTTTTATACAAATGCATCTGATGCTCTCGGATCAAAAGATTATAAAAAAGCCGAAAAAGGTTTTATTAAGGCTATCAAAGAAGATCCCGGTTGGGTACTTCCACTGGATGACATAGCACTGACATACAGGCTGATGGGAGAATATAAAAAAGCAGTTAAGTATTATAGCAAGTCACTGAAGATATACCCGGAGGGAACTTATGCAATTCAGAACCAGGCAGTAGCTTTCACATACCTTGAAGATTATGAAAGGGCTATTGCTAACTATGAACTTCTGATCAATCTTTATCCGAAAAATCCTGAAGGATTCTATGGAAAAGGGAAAAACCTTTTCCTCATGGACGACTTAGAGAATTCTCTTGATTATCTTTTTTATTGCCACAAGATCTATACATCACAAAAATCGGAATACGTCAAAGACACTGATAATCTGATCTCTTTAGTTTTCAATAAAATGAAGGAAAAAAATCAACTTGAAGCATTTTATAAAATAGCTGAAGAACATGGGATAAAGCTAAATGGGGATTAAATAATCTACAACATTACAACATTACAACATTAAAGCCTTTACAGCTTAACCCGCCTTCTGCCCTCAGCCTCTCAGCCTTTTAAAACCTAAATGGGACTGACGGGACGGAAGTGTGTTTAAACGATATGCCCGGCAACTTTCAGCCGCCGTAGCTTCCTCGAACACCGTAGCTTTAGCGAAGGTGTTAACGAAGGCGGCCAGCAACTTTTAGCCGCCGTAGTTTTAACGAAGGCGGCCACCAACCACAAAATAAACTAACCAATAAACCTGACCCTATGAGAAACCTGTTCAACATTGCCGGAATCATCCTTATGATCCATATTTTTTCATCATGTAAAGAAAAACCTCAGCCCCCGGTATTATCAACTGACCCTGTCACCTCGATTACATCCACATCGGCTGTTTCAGGGGGTAATGTGACAGACGACGGGAATGCCACGGTAACTGCAAAAGGTGTGTGATTTTTTTGTTTCAGGAATTCATATTTATGAAATCAGATACACCCAGGGCGGCACTACTTGGTTTTAGCGAATTGTTTTTATTATTGCTTTTTATAACAGCGCTTATGTACGGTACTGCCACGCTGCCGGCACCACTTTAAGCCGGGGATGGACCGTTCCGGACGATGTAAGAACCGTTCCGGATGATGTAAGAACCATTCCGGATGATGTAAGAACCGTTCCGGATAATGTAAGAAACGTTCCGGATGATGTAAGAAACGTTCCGGATAATGTAAGAAACGTTCCGGACGATGTAAGACCTGTTCCGGACAATGTAAGACCTGTTCCGGACGATGTAAGACCTGTTCCGGACGATGTAAGAAGCGTTCCGGATGATGTAAGAAGCGTTCCGGATGATGTTTGTAGCCTTCTGTATGTATTTTGTGCCCTTTCGCGTAATATATGTGTCTACAGCGGCAATGTGAAAAACCTTCCGGCATCATCTCGTTCCTTAATGGCAGCTGTCGAAATTTCTGTAGGGTTAGTATCTGAAATCCGGGTGACAATCTTTAAATGCTAGAAGTTTTATGTATTCACCCATCAAAATTCCTATAAAGAAAATTAAAGCGCCATAGTTCTCTTATACTAGAGCATTACTGAATTTCTAGCATTTTCGTACTATGAGGATAAAAAAATTGGAAAAACAGGGTAACAAAGTATGTGCAATTCCCATTAAACATAAAAAAAGGATAGCTGTCTGGCAGAAATGATATTAATGGCTTTAAGAATAATGGAAAAAGTAGCTTACAGAACAAACTATAATGTCAAACTATTTTTTACAATTATGAAAAACCCTCCTTTTATTATTGCGTCATTGTGTCTCTACTTTATTCTCCAGGGTTGTTCACCTGTGAAGTTCTATTCCGATCCTGGTCTGACCAGGAAGACCGGCCTGAAGTATTACTCAGTTAAGCCTTATATGAAGGTGGAGAGAGACCAGGCCAGCAATAAGGCCGTAAAAGCTGAAATAATTTACCTTCCCGATGTATCCAGTCCCCAGTTCCTCATGATAAAGGATGGTCCGGGATCGAGGAAAGTAGATCTTAAGCTTGCTGACGGAACAATTTCAACTCTTGGTGTTGCTACCGATCCGCAAACAGCAGAAACTATTGAGGCGCTTGCCGCATTAGTTTCCAAAAGCACCGATGCGGTCAAAGATATTTCTGCCCTGGAAGGCATGCCCGGCGCCGGCTCGCAGGTTGTAGTTGAGCTGTATGAAATATTGATGAGCCCTGAAGGGACCACGTTAAGAAAAGTTGAATTTTGATAATTCTTAACAATCATGGCAAAAGAAAAACTTACTCCAAGAGAAGAGGAAATAATTAAGACCCTGGCAGATACTGGCTGGTCAAACAAAAAGATAGCCAATTTCCTGCACATTAATTATAACACAGTAAGAGTTCATCTTCAGAATGCATTTCCAAAAATGGACGTGCATTGCCGGCATGAAGCGATTGTAAAATACAGGAATGAGAAAGCCAATACATTAAATTATGAAAATTCTTAACATTCAAACAACCAGGGGAGATTTAGTCGGTACCGGCTGGCTCCAGCCAACACCCGACCTGAGGGATTATACTGAAGATCATAACCAGGTCAGGCCGATGATTAAAAAGCTTGGAATAGAAGGTAAAGCAGTTCAGCAGTTATCAGCCGACCTCCGCAAATGGTGTTCCCCTGTTGAAAACCAGGGAAAGCTGGGCTCATGCACCGCTCATGCCGCGGCAGGCATAATTGAATATTACGAGAGAAGAGCTTTCAACAAACATATAGAGGCGTCGAGATTATTTCTTTATAAGGTTACCCGCAACCTGATGCAGACCACCGGTGACACCGGGGGATGGATAAGGTGCACCATGGGAGCTATTGCACTCTGCGGCGTCCCTGCCGAGAAATACTGGCCGTATGTTGTTGAAAAATACGATACAGAACCACCAGCATTTGTCTATTCGATAGCCGATAATTATGAGGCCGTGAAATATTTCATGCATGATCCTGTTGGCAGGGAGCAGGGTGCAGGGAGCAGGGAGCATGGGGTAAAAAGAGCAAAGAACAAAGGAAAAAACCAGGTATTGTCAGGGAACAAGCCCTTCGCCCTAAGCCCTGAGCCCTCCGCACCTGCTTCGAGAGAAGATATCCTTTTATCAGTAAAATCCTACATCGAAGCAGGTATTCCCTCCATGTTCGGCTTCTGGGGCTTTCCATCATACGACAAGTCAGACGTAAAAGGCGGCATCCCCTACCCTGCAGAAAACGAATCTGCGCAGTGGGGTCATGCAGTTGTTGCTATAGGCTTCGATGATAATAAGGAAATAACAAATACAGTAAACAACAAAACAACACAGGGCGCCCTTCTGATAAGGAACTCCTGGGGTAAAGAATGGGGCGACAATGGCTATGGCTGGCTCCCCTATGATTATGTCCTTAACAACCTGGCGCTCGATTTCTGGTCACTGGTAAGCATGGAGTGGGTGGAGACGAATCAGTTTGGAGTATGAATGTTCTGGTCGCAATCCCGAACTTAAATGATTAATGAAAAGTATTCCTTTCACTAATCATAGCAAAACTTAAACCAGCAACAAGCACCCCGGCAACAAGCACCCAGCAACCAGCAACCAGCAACTTTTAGCCGCCGAAGCTTTAGCGAAGGTGGCCAGCAACCAGCAACAAGCAACCAGTAACTTTAGAATGTGTAACAAGGCCCACTCCAGACACTTTCCAAACCCACCCCTATCCCCTTGTATGAGAAATAGACATGGTATACAGGGGGTGATAGACATGGTATACACATTTATAAAGATAAATTTCTAATTAATTCATTGCAAAAATAAATTCCATAATTATTGTCTTCTTCTGATTCACGTACAGCAACATA
>DATGYZ010000018.1:0-185535 GCA_035297425.1 Bacteroidales bacterium
CATCGAGCAGTACATGAGTTATAATAATACAGAAGCTCCATTCACACAGATACAGATCACACCACAGGGTATCGAGAACATGGCCAAGAGGGTAGCCATGATCCGTGAGATAATCGGAACCGAGATCCCGATCTCTACCGACCACTTTGGCTACATGGATGAGAACCAGTTCATGAGGCTTGCCGAGGCAGTTGAGCCTTACAGGCTTGCATGGCTGGAGGACACAGTGCCATGGTTCTATACCGACAGGCTGAAAGCTTTGAAAGAAGCATCGAGAACCCCGATCTGCACAGGTGAGGATATCTATATGCTTGCAGGAAAGCTAGGAGGTTTCAAGACACTTATCGATGCACAATGCGTTGATATTATACATCCCGACCTGGTAAGTGCAGGAGGAATACTGGAGACAAAGAAGATCGGGGACTATGCTGAAGAGGTTGGAATACCGATGGCTATGCACCACAACAGCTCACCGGTAGCATACATGGCAAACATTCATTGTGCTGCGGCAACAGAGAACGCCCTTGTACTGGAGTTCCATGGTGGTGATATGATCAAGGAGTGGGAAGATCTTGTAATAAGGCAGGATGGCAAGCCTCTGATAGAGAAAGGTCTTGGTAATGTTCCGATAGACTCACCCGGTCTTGGTATAGAGATCAACGATGAGAATTTAAAGGCACAGATGCCGAAAGACGCTAAGTATTTCGATGCTACACCCGAGTGGGACAGCATTGGAAGAACATACGACAAGCTCTGGATTTAATATCCGGCTGTCTTAGAATTAAACCGCCCCTTTTCCGGGGCGGTTTTTGTTTTTTATCGGGATTAAAGTATTGTGTTGGTTAATATTAATGTAACAGACCGGGTTTTTATATATTTTTAAGAAATTAATTAAGTATGATGACCTATATTTAACCTGGTAAATTTGAGAAATTAGCCGGATCTTATTTCAGAATATGTGAAATCAAAATATTGATAAATAATAAGAAACACACATTTCATTTTATCCATTAAACCTAACATTCATGAAAACTTATCTGCAGAAGATTGCCGAAAAAAGCAAACTCGAAGAAAGGGCTCAAAGGGAAGCTGTGAAGGCTGAACTTGCAAACCCGAAAACTACAAACGACAGGCGTAACTTCCTGAAAAAAGCCGCTCTCGGCGGAATAGCACTAGGAGGACTGATGCATCTTTCTATTGAAGATACAATTGCACAGACAACACAGAATGTATCCCGTGCTTCAGCTCCAACAGATCTTAAGATCACCGATTTAAGGGTAGGTGAAAAAGGTAACAACAACTCAACAGCCGGACGCCTTATACGTATCGATACAAACCAGGGTATTTACGGACTTGGTGACATCCGTGACGGTTCAGACCAGCGTAATGCTCTTTTCCTTAAAAGCAAGATAGTTGGTCTCAATCCTTGTAATGTTGAAATGATCTTTAAGGTTATCAGGCAGTTCGGCGGACATGGCCGTATGGGTACTGGTGTGAGTGGTGTCGAGATGGCATTGTGGGATATCTGCGGTAAAGCTCTGGGTGTTCCTGTATGGCAGCTTCTTGGCGGAAGATACCGTGACAAAGTAAGGATCTATGCTGACACTCCTGAATCAAACGATCCTGCAGTTGAATTACAGAGACTAAAAGAGCGTCTTTCAGTACATGGTTTTACCTGGCTCAAGATGGACCTTGGAATCCACCAGGTAGCTAATATTCCTGATACAGTTGTAAATAGAAAGTACTGGGACGAGAACGGCGGAGGAATTTCAACCTGGTACCAGGGAAGATCATATGCACAGGGCGGTTATACTGATTACTGGAAGAAAGATCACCAGTTCACGCAGGTGCAGGTTACAGACAAAGGTATTGATGAGATCTGCAAGATAGTTGAAAACGTAAGAAATGCTGTTGGAATGGAAGTTCCCCTTTCAGTAGACCATTTCGGGCACATGGATATGAACCAGATGATCCGCCTGGGCAGGAAACTTGAGCCTTACAGGCTGGCATGGCTTGAAGATCTGATTGCATGGTACTATACCGATATGTGGAAAACAATTACCGATTCAATTGAGACTCCCACCTGTACAGGTGAGGATATCTACATGCTTGGCGGCCTTGACGGCGGTTTCAAGAAATTGATTGATGCTCATGCTGTTGACATTATTCATCCTGACATGGTAAGTGCCGGCGGTATACTCGAGACAAAGAAGATCGGTGATTATGCCGAGGAGCAAGGCGTTCCGATGGCACTTCATGCAAACAGCACTCCTGTGGCATGGATGGCCAATGTTCATATTGCAGCTGCTACAGAAAATTTCCTGGCACTTGAGCATCACAATGCCGACAATCCAAACTGGGAGGGTATTGTTAAGCTTACTGGTTCAAAGCCTCTTATCACCAAAGGTTATGCAAATGTTCCTCTTGATGCCCCCGGTCTTGGGATCGAACTCAATGATGAAAATATCCAGAAGTCAATGAGGAATCCGAAAGCATATTTCGAGCCTACTCCCGAGTGGGATGCTATTGGCAGACCATATGACAAATTGTGGATTTAATATTTAGTTGATAGGTTTTAAGAATCTTCTTGACCCTAACCCAGCCCTTTCCCTTAAACAATAAGGGAAAGGGTTTTTTAATTTATAATCTTTCTCTTTCTTTTAAAAGATACTCCAAAAACTTATGATATCCTTGACCCCAAACAATAAGGGAAGGGTTTATTTCGAAAGGAATTTTTGCTATTTCCCGGATTTACTCCCCTTCCCTTATTTTTTAAGGGAAGAGGCCGGGGGAAGGGTTAAAATTACCTGGCTCCTTCGCGAAAATAGCCCAAAGGGCTAATCTTTAACGATCGGCCCTCTTAAACAAAGGGATAGAGTTTTTTTCGAAAGGAATTTTTGCTATTTCCCGGATTTACTCCCCTTCCCTTATTTTTTAAGGGAAGGGGCCGGGGGAAGGGTTAAATAATTAATAAATACTTTTACTTTGTAATTCCCTGTCTTACAATTATTTTCTTTGGTTCAAGGCCCGGAACTGACACAATAACTTCACCATGCCGTTCTGCACCTGTTGTATTTTCTTCGGCATTTATTGTAAGCTGGCTAAAATTTCCGCCCGATGAAGGAGTAGCGGTAAACCATCCTGAAGAACATACTGCTGACCAGAGTGAATTTGTCTGTACGAAAATGGGAGAGGCATTCCCTCCTTCAGCAGCGAAGAATACAGGTTCTGTCATGATTTCGAGGGTGGGAGAACCTTCTTCCTGGGTAACAAAGATATTTGAAGGTTTTGCGCCTGCTGCTGAAACTGTAAGGATCGCCATTCTTTTCCTGACACCAGGATTGGCTGATGCAGTCAGCCTGAGAACAGCTGAATTTACGCCGGCATCTTTGTCAGGCACCAGCCAGTTTCCTGAGCCCATCATGAATACCGGTCTTGTTTCCGGATCAGGTACATTCGAAACAGCAATTGTCCAGGCAGTATTGGATTTAATTTCAAGCGATGCAATACTGTTTTCAGCAGCACCTATTTTAATTTCCCTGCCTACTATTTCAAGCAGCGGTTTAAGGGCTTCCTGGTTTATTGTTATTTTCTGTTCTCTTCCTTCAGTTTTAATCGTTATAACAGACTGTCTTCCTTTATTTTCACCGTTTGCCAGCGCAGTTATTGTTACTGTATCACTGCCATTTGCTGATAACGGCTCAATCTTCAGCCAGTCGGACTGGCATTCAGCCTTCCATTCCCTGTTTGATTTTACAGTGAAGCTGGCATTACCTGACCTCTGCGGCAGGACAAGGTTAGAGGCCGACAATGATAATGTTGTTATATCAAGGTTTTTTGAGGCAAACTCAAAGAATGCCGGCCAGTCAGGCGAATCGGTGTGACCGCCATCGTGAATCCTGTAACCGATCCTGCCATCCGTATAACCCTTGTCTACAATAGGTTTGGGGTCATTCATTATCAAGCCATCAACGCCCAGGAGCTCATAAACAGGGGTTGCATATTTGCCTGTGAGATAAACGCCATATGGATCGCACCAGGTGCTCGTTGTGCCACCATCCATGAAGACCGGCCTGGGTGCACAAAGTGCCAGGAGTGAATGTGCATCAACAGGCAAATCCTCTATTTTCCTGGGCAGGTACTGCCCCGGGACTTTCTCCCCCGCCCATTTGAAAAAATTGCCTGCCATCCAGTGATATTCATTTTCCGGGGTTGAGCTTTCAAGATCCTGTCCCCAGTGCCTGCGGTTAAGCTTTGTGCCAAGGCTGCCGGCGTCTCCCGGGAATGCAATTGCAAGCCTCGGTTCATAGGCCATTGTTACTATGGTTGCCTTTCCATATCTTGACACGCCACTGAGTCCAAGCTTATTTGCATCCACATTCTTGTCAGTTTCCAGGTAATCAATGATCCTGCTGACACCCCAGCTCCATGCAACAAGCGTTCCCCAGTCATCAGGTTTTCTCCAGTTTCCCTTCGACACAAGGCCAATCAGGTAGCTTGTAAGGCCGACACCATTGTCAGGCTGTAATTTTGTAAGATCGAATACACAGACACCCCAGCCGTGTGGCAGGGATCTTTCCCAGTACATGTCCATTGCATTACCAAAGCCTCCGAAGTAGATTATCACCGGGAAAGGTTCTGAGACCGATGCCGGGGTCCTGAGGGATGCTTTTATCACAGGCTTGTCTCTGACCTCAGGGTATCCTGAAATGTCAATATTTCCTGTAATTTGTTTCTGAATATATGCTGCATTACCTTTTCCACCTCTGAAAGAAGTCACTTCCCAGGTAACTTTTGGAAGCATCTTTTCATGGGGTATTTTCCCATAAAGTTCATTTTCAAGGTCTTTTTTTATTTCACGTCTTCGTTTCTCCCACCATTCTTCAGGTGTGGATATTTTTTCCCCATTGTTCAGTATAAGCAGGTCAATAATTTTGTAGTCGCCCAGCCTGACAGAATCAGGTCCAGGGTAAAACCCTGATGCCCTGTCGGAATAATTATTCCAGAGTCCGAAGGGAGACCTCTGGATAGTATTTACTTTCCCGCTGTCTGTCCAGTTGCCTTCAGGATTATCAGGGTTAACAGGAAATGCTCCTCCGGGAGCGTTGGGGTCATTCATTTTGGGAGGAAGAACCGGCAGCTCAATTCCCAGCTGGGCAAGCATCTGGTCACGGTCCATCAGGTTGGTTACATCATCAGGAGGAAAATCAGGGAATGATGATTTCGCATCTCTGCCGCATCCTGTTATTAAAACAGACAGTAGCGCTATTAAAAGTACAGTATGATTTTTCAGGCAACTCAGGTTCATAATGTGGTACTTAGGTAAAGATATCTGACCGGGTATCAGTCATAGTTAAAGTTAAATCTTTTTTGGCATATTCCAGAAATGGGAAGAAGTTATATTATAACATATATAATAATATATATAATAATATATATTTAAGATCGTGTGGACATAAAGGTATAAAAGTGTAAAGGCGTAAAAGTTACAAATATGTTACCACCGACGCGTGACACCAGGAACCATGGCGACTGGACGCAAAACTCAGATTTTTTTTGTAAAAATGTTTCCCGGTAAATTCAATTTGCATAGTTTTGTATGAGAACAGGTTCCGCGCAGAGTATCATTAAGCGTGGATGAAGATGCATTTATGCAAGAATTAATTTTTGTTAATCCTTCATAACGATGTTTTTGTATTCATCATATGTATTAATTTAACATCGAAATTTTTAACCCGGATAAAAGGCTATGAAAAAAAATCAAAACTTCATGAATTTTTTGAAACCTTCAAAGAATTTGTTACTTAGAGTTGCAGCTGTTGTAATGCTTGCTGCAATCTGTTCATTTTATGTTCCTGCCTCGGGACAGGAAAAACCAAGGGTTCCGCTTGCTGACAGGATTGGTCACAGCGACCAGAACAAAGCCATGGTAGGCAAAAACGTTCACCAGGGAACAGGTACTCTTTATATGCAGACATTACTTGGCAGGGGTGCTGTTAAGAACCTTAACTTCATGCATAAAGGCCCGCTCATGCCCAAGAGTTCAATAGGACACCATTTTCATAACAATGCTGATGAGATGTTCCTGATTCTTGATGCTGACTGCCAGTTTACAATTAATGGACAGACTGCATTGATGCCTGGTCCGATGGGGGTGCCCTGCAAAGCCGGTAACGCTCATGCAGTGTACAATCCTACTGACAAGCCTGCAATGTGGGTTAATTTCCAGGTTGGCATTCCTGATCCGAATGCTCCTGTCATGCAGGGACCACCTGCCGGTGTCAGAAGCTCATATAATTATACAGCTGACCCTTCAGGGTTGTATGAAATGGGTGACGACCGTTCAAAAGCAACCCTTATGCCGAAAGCAACATTCATGAATACAAACCAGCTTACAAAAGCTAACCAGAGGCCTGTTGCTCACATGAATGGCGGAAATGACACAGTATGGTACAGGAGAGCCCTTGGACCTTCAGCATTCGCTTCAAACTGGGCATATTTCGATCATCTTCTGATCCCTGCAAAAGCTTCACAGGGAAGACATTATCATGCAGGTGTTGATGAGATCTATCTTGTTATCAAAGGTAAAGGGAAGGTTTATGTGAATGACGAAGTTGCTGATCTCATTGTCGGCGATGCGGTTCCGGTTAAAGCAGGTGAGATTCATTCTTTTGAAAGCACAGCAACCGATCCTCTCGAAATGGTTATCTATGGTGTTGCACTCGAAAAAGGCAAGCTCGATGTTGTGGATGTCCCTCTTAAATCGATGAAGCTCCAGATGTTCTTCGAGGTTCTTCCTGAAAATTATGAAGCTTTTGAAAAGAACTATATAGATGTTTATGTCCCGGCTCTCAGGAAGCAGGAGGGATACCTCGGCTCAAAGCTGATCCGCAAATTCCCGGACAATGTTATAAAGCAGATTGGCGGTGCACAGACAAAATATACCTTCGAGATGGAGCTGATGTTCGATACTGAAGCTAACCGTGTGAAGTGGACCAAAACACCGGAACATGATGTGGCATGGGCAAAAACAATCAGCTATGCAAAAAGCTACGAATGGATAGGTTATGACATTACAGGCATGGACCAGGTTGCTGATCCGCTTGGTAAGAGGAACGTTACAGCTGAAGTATATTAACATTTAAAAATTAAATAGTTTCAAACAAAATCAATCTATGAAAACATCCATGAAAAAAATCTTTCTGTTCTTTCTTTTCGTGGCTCCGATAATGATACTGACCCAGTGCAGCACACCGGAGTGGCAGAAGAAGAATAATGAATTAATCAAGCAGTATTCACTTACCGGAAGAGAGCTTAAAGTACCGAATACCAAGGTTGAATCTAACCTGGAGCCGGGAAAAGTAACAGCTCTTGACAGTGTAGCTTCAGTAGAACTGTATCCGGGCGTGAATGCAAAATTATACTGGGGCAAAGGCGCTATGACAGCAGTTCTCCAGATGGCTCCGAATGCACAGATAGCTGAGGAAGAGCTTCCTAACGACAGGTTCCTCTTTGTGATGGAAGGCGAAGTAAACCAGGTTTCCAATGGCACAGCAGCTACTCTGATCGCTCTCCAGAGAGAAGAGCAGGATGGTACACACAGCCAGACACCACGTGTTGATTTCATTTATCTTGAAAAAGGCACCAAAAGTGCATTGACAGCAGGCCCGAACGGTGCAAAAGTTGTTGAAGTTTACAGCCCTGTACGTCTCGATTACATGGAAAAAGCAGGTGTCTCCGACGTACCTTCATCAAATGTTGATCTTACAGCACAGGCTACTCCGAATGTTGAGCCGGGTAAAGTATACGATCTCTATAACCTTCAGCTTACTGAGCTTGTTCCGGGAGCAAATTCAAGACTTATAACCGGTAAAAATGTACAGGTGAGCTTTATATCAATGGATCCGAAAGCTGTTTTTGATCGTCACATACATCCTGAAGAGCAGACAATGCTCGTTCTCCGTGGCAGTTGTGATGAAATACTTCTCGATGGACAGCAGACCATGAACAAAGGAGATGTAGTTCTTATCCCGGGTAATATGGTTCATGGCGCTACAATGAGCGATCTCGGCTGTGATGCAATCGACATCTTCTGGCCGGCAAGAACTGATTACAGCGAGAAAGAAAAAGCAAGGCTTGAAGCTTACCATGCAATTATTCCTGAAGGTGCAAAACCTGAACTTCTTGTTGACGGTGTTAATACCAAGCCAGGCCTGATCTTTGCTGAAGGTCCGAAATGGATGAATGGTAAAGTGTATTTCTCAAACATGGGCTTCGACCAGGGCTGGGGAGCTCATCCTGACAAGAGCGCTGTTGTTGAGCTTAGCCCGGATGGTTCTTACAGGAATATTTCCCAGGGCAAGATGCAGACAAACGGTCTTTATCCTTATAAAAACGGTAACCTTCTCGTTTGTGACATGATCGGCCACAGGGTGATTGAAATGACAACTGAAGGCAAGGTAGTAAGGGTTGTTGCCGACAAGTATGACGGCAAGAAGATCGATGGTCCGAATGATATCATCACCGATACAAAAGGCGGTATATACTTTACTGATCCACAGTTTACAATGGAAGCAGTTAAATTCCAGCCGGGGCGTGCAGTATATTATGTAACACCTGAAGGAAAAGTAATCAGAGTTACTGAGCCTAACGAATTTGCAATGCCTAATGGTATCCTTCTTTCACCTGATGGAAAAACACTGTACATCAACAACTGCTATGATGATGAGTCATGGTATCCTGTAAACAGCAGCAAGGAAAATTATGTATGGGCATATGATGTAAACGAGGATGGTACAATATCAAATGGCCGCCAGTTTGCCAAATTATTCCTTGTGAACAATGTTCTCGACAGGAAAGGCAAATCATCAAGCTCTGATGGTATGGCTATCGACAAGAATGGTAATATCTATGTTGGCACA
The DNA here is from genome assembly GCA_035297425.1 of Bacteroidales bacterium. Classification (GTDB taxonomy): domain Bacteria; phylum Bacteroidota; class Bacteroidia; order Bacteroidales; family VadinHA17; genus LD21. The sequence continues at coordinate 8,922 of DATGYZ010000018.1, forward strand.
TACTATGGTGTTCAGATATTCAATGCAAAAGGTGAATTTGTTGGTATGATCAATACCCCGCATTTCCCCGTAAGCCTTTGCTTTGGCGATGACGACATGAAGACTCTTTATATTGTCAGCTACCAGTGGGTTTATAAGATCCGCACAAACCAGGAAGGTTATGTAAATTACCTTTAATTACAGCATAAGCTGGTAAAACCAAATAATGAAAAAGCCCCTTTCCGAATGGATTGGGGCTTTTTATTTTTTCTTAACATTCCCATGAAGATCGTCTTCTCAGGAAGAAAGTCATAGTGCGTGCATTCCAAGCCTGTCCTTAGGCTGTGTAAGATATAGAATCCCCGGTACAATGTAGTATTCAGCTCCTTCAGAGCTGGGATTTTATGGCTGTTCCGCAGCCCCGGTCGAAACCGTCGGTTATTCATATGTGGCTCTTTCAAAGCCTAAGTTCCGGATTAGCTTAGACATTGTACCACGGAGTGTATAATACAAAAACCCCCGGTGCAACCGGGGGTTCTGCAAGTAGCTCAATAAGCAATTGTATTACTTAAGCTGGTCTTCTGTTGCTACGTTCATCACTGCATTCAATCCAAGCCTTTCTTTGAGCTGTGTAAGGTAAAGACTCCGTGGAAAGACGTGGACATCCTGGTATTCAAGGTGACCTCTCTTCTTTGAATAATCCTGGTATATTGCATTGAATACCACTGCATTCAGGCCGATGTGGCCAAACGACCAGTTATAAGCTCCAGGAGGGCTCTGGATCATGTAATCACCCTCGCAGTTCCAGAATACAATATTGGCCCCGGCCCATCCTATCGAAATATCTTTCCAGTAACGTGCACTCAGAGGAGCGTGGACATTGTCATAGAGCGCCCCGTTCACCCACTGGCTGTGAGGTTCGCTTGTCGAGAACGGCATTGTTGCCGAGTTATCGAGGAAAACATTGCCACTGGCTCCGGAACCGCCCATAACAAACGAATGCCTGCCTTTCTGTGATGTGCAGCGCTGTGCAAGCGAAAGCTGTCCGCTGAGCTGGTATGTGAAGCGGCGTGCACCGGCCCTTATCGATACAGGTTCTCTTGACTCGCAGTCTTCGACAGTAACCCATTTTGAATTTGACGCAACAGATACAACGCTCGATGCAAAATGAAGGGCTGAGACATTTCTCACCCATGCATTTTTAGCATTGCTGATATTTATAAAAGTGTAATAATGGCTTTCGTCTGAATAGTATTCTTCACCGTCATAATGTGGTCTCGGATCATCCCACGAGCCGCGGTCAATGTTACCGTAAGAAGTGATCCTTACTTCAGGGTTGTACTCAGAGATGCCCCTGAGATTTTCAACACCAACATTTTCAATCCTTCCCGGGTCATCATATTTTAGAACTTCACCGCCTCCCCACCTCTCTTCAATTGCTGTGAAGATCGGAGCATCAACAGTGATGGCATTTCCTTTTACCTCGGTAATGATCCTGTCCCAGGTTATTGTGAAAGGTTTCCATGCAAACCTGCCGGCAGATTCGCTGTCTTCACCTATTTCCTTTATCCATGCATCATTACTGAATCTCCTTATAAGTATCTTGTCGCCTGCCTTGAATGCCTTTGCTGAAACGACATTTACCGTGCGTGCTCCAACAGGGACAAACTTATCAGTTATCTTCTGCTTTGTGTCTTCAGCAGGAGTGATGCCTGAAGCTCCTGCAATGCTTACAAGCGGTTGCCTGGCTGTTTTGGCGCCCTGTCCTTCAGGGACCCTGCCGACAAGAATTGTTCCTATATCGCTCATGCCTTCACCCCTGAGTATTACCCCGGAGGTTTTTATAAATATCGGAGCATCAAGATAGTAAGTGCCCATCCTGAGGAGTACCGCTCCCCTGAACCCTGATGCGTCTGGAGCAAGGGCTGAAACCCTGTCGATGGCTGCCTGGATGTTTGCTGCATTGTCGCCTTTTACCGGCCATACCACCTCTTTATTTGCAACATATGGTATTGTAACTCCACCGCTCATGTAACCGGCATATGAGAAATCAGGAATTCTGTTTCCGGCGCTGTCGGCAACATAGACAAGTCTTCCGTCGGTGCCGGGGTATACGAGTGATGTAGTTGGAGGCCTGTCCTTTTTTTGCTGCGCACAGACAGGATTATTGCTGAATGCACTGGTTAAGAGCAACAGGGCACAAAAAACATAAGCAATTTTCATGGTAAGGGTGTTTTAAGTTGAATAATGAGATTTGTTTTTACTTTTTTTAAAAGATTATTGGATTTCCATCGTGAGTTTTATTGTGACGGCGTTCTGAACCTGAACATAGCATCATCAATCCTCATGTTTGTGAGCCCAAGGAATAATGTGTAATTATATGCTGACCATTCTGAAACTTCCGATCCTCTTCTCTCGAGTACGGACCAGTAATATTCTGTTCCGGCTTAAGTGAGATTTCATTCTTATGCGATGCATTCTTAAGACCTTCACGGTAATAAACCTGTTCGCCAAGGGAACGTTTTACCCCTTTCCAGAAAGAGACATCCTTGCTGCCCTCATATACGGCAATGTCGAATGTTACACCAGGATCACCGGATGCTGCCCAGGAAAGTACGGGTTGAAGCGAGCTGATCAGCCGTGGATTTTTGTTGGGATTTCCAGGTGATGGCTCTGAAGGCCTGATGTAATTATAAGAAAGGCATCCCGTGAGAGATGCGATTATAATGATCAGAAAAAATTTAACAGGTTTCATTGGAGCCGAATTAAACTCCAATATATAAAAAGAGGAATGAATTATTTAAAAATTCATTCCTCTTTAAGAAATTTAAGGAATATTTTTTACTGTACTCCTGATACTTCCAGTTTTTCTTTCAAAGGTTCAGCAGTCATCTCCTGCTCTTCATGACTGTTGCTTGCTTTTAGTACCTCTTCCTTTATCCTGTCAATATGTCCGCGGCCCAGGCCTTTAACTTCACATCCCAGCTGGATATACCTTTTTATCTTCTCATCAGAAAGTATACCGAAGCAATCGATAATTGCGGACGGCTGACCAATTGTACTTACTATTGAATCCGGATCAAGATCCAGGTATGCCTGATGAGGAACGGCAAGAATTACAGCATCGGCACCTTTCAGTGCTTTGCTTAGATCCTGCTCGATATGCATCTCTTTAAGCTTTTCCTGGTTTCTGAAGAACCTTGATTTGCTCTGGCCTGTTGCAGGATACGATTCCTGCTGTTCAAATTCCCACCAGTGTTCGACATAGGGATCATGAACCCTGATTTCTGCACCCATCTCTGAAAGCTTCCTTACAACTATTTCTGACCCACTGTATCGTGTATCTCCTACATCCTCCCTGTAAGCTGCCCCGAGAACAAGGATCTCTGATGAAGCAACAGGTTTATTCATGTTTTTCAGAGCTTCACGGGTAAGCTGGCCGACATGAAGTCCCCGTGTGTCATTAATATCGATTGCCATTGGTGTAAGCTTGAAAATATCATCATCAAAGCCAAGGATATTTTTATAAGCCCACACGCCGAGCCCCCCGTCTTTTGGCAGGCAATAACCCCCGACGCCTGGTCCGGGGAAAATCATATTGCTATGTGTAGGCCTTACTTTGATAGCTTTTATAACTTTTATAAGATCAACCCCGTTTCTCTCGGCATACAGGCTCCATTCATCGAGGAATGCAAGAATTGTTGCTCTGTAGCTGTTCTCGACAATCTTGGCGGTCTCTGATTCTATCGGCCTGTCCATGACGGTGAGGGGGAATTTTTCGGTATTAAGAACCTCGTTGAGGAATTTTACAACTCTCTGTTTTGCTTCTTCATTAACGCCGCTGCATACTCTCCAGAAATCACGTATGCTTGCAACATAATTTTTGCCGGGCATAACCCTCTCGTAGCTGTGTGCAAGCAGGGGTTCTGATTTTATCCCTCTTTTCCTGAATACTTTCTTCATTATAGGGTAAGCAACCTGCTCAGTAGTGCCGGGTGCAACTGTCGTTTCGATAAGCACCAGCGCATCTTGCGGGATGTTTTCAGCTATTACCTTTATTGAAGATTCGAGGGCTGCCATATCAGTTTTACCCTTCCGCACATTGCCAAGCTCCTCTTTTATATAGTCACACTGCACATCCACAACAACCACATCGGCAAATTTCAGCACCTCGTGTGTATAGGTTGCGATCAGGGTTTTTTTCTCGTTCACACAACGTTCGATCATTGGATCAACTTCAGGATCCTCGGCTTTAACAGGTGAGATGCCCCTGTTTAAAAGTGGTATTTTCCAGTAGCTCCTGATGCTTGGCCGTTGCATTCCTACAACAAATTTCGAGGGTTTTCCTGTTTTCCTGTCAACTGTATCTGCAACGATGGCTGCCATTACTGCGCCGACAAAGCCAACGCCCATAACTACTACAATCTCGCGGCCCTCAGACCGTTCTCTCGCAACTCTTTTTTCCAGTCTTTCAAATTCAGATTTGTAATCTTCCGGACCGGGCAAGAGAAACTTCTCCCCGGAGGGGCTTACTGAATAATGTTCGCTCATAATGATGATTGTTTGATTTAACAAATATAAATATTTGATATACAATAAAATAAACAAGAAACAAGGAAAAATGTAAACGCTTTGAGGCTGTGGTTTAACAAAAATAAAACAAACCTTCTCTTTAAATGTTCTGATGGCTTGAACTTTAATTCAGATAAATTCACATCTTTTTATATATTAGCCTTACTTAATTAAAACCAAAATGAAAAGCTTAATCCTTTCTTTGGTATTGCTGATGATGATTGACCAGGCATCCGGGCAATCTGATAAGAACCAACAAAAAGAAACCAGTGATAAATCTTCAGGCACAAAAATTTCTGTTGGCTCTTCGGGTGTTAAGCGAAGCATTTCTTACAGGTTCAGCTCATCATCAGGCGAGAGTGATCCGGGCAATGGCACTTTCTCGTTTGATAAGTATGATGCAGGACAGGCTGGGTATCTCATTGCTGATGATATTGATCTTTCGGGAGAAGACCAGTCAAAATGGTTTTCAACATGGGACGATACAACCGGGGCAACCGGAAGAGGGCAGATCATACTGGTGGACCAGCTGACTGATAAAACAACAATACTTGATGTAAGAAATGTCTTTACCCGTGAGAAAGGATACTGGAAGATACCTGTAAGTATTGTGTCAGGATCATTACCTGAGAATGGAAAGGTTTACTTTTATATATTTAACAGGATAGCAAAGAAGAAACAGGAAGGCAAGGAGCAGGAGGCAGAGACCGTTGTGATTGCAGCACCTCCGTCAGCAGCCCCGGAACCTGAGCCGATTGCAGTAGTAACACCTGCGCCAGTAATCCCGGAGCCCCAGCCAGTTGTTGAAGCACCCCCGACAGCAGCCCCGGAACCTGAGCCGGTTGCAGTAGTAACAACTGCGCCAGTAATCCCGGAGCCCCAGCCAGTTGTTGAATCACCCCCGACAGCAGCCCCTGAACCTGAGCCGATTGCAGTAGTAGAGCCAGTTGCAGTTGTAACATCTCCACCTTCAATTCCGGAACCTGAACCTGTCATTCCGGCAGTGACAACTGTTGTTACGCCTGCTCCTGTAGTAGCGGAACCTGTTAATTCAGCTATTTCAACTCCACCACCAAATCCTGTTACTGAACCTGTAACACCTGCGGTTGTTGTCGCCACACCGCCATCAGCAGCACAGGAATCGGTTTCACCAGAAGTTATAACTGTTATACCACCTTCTCCTGCAGCTCCTGAGCCGGAACCTGTTCAACCTGCAATTGTTGCCCCTTCAAAGGAGCCGGAACCTGTTCAGCCTGCAATTATTGCCTCTTCAAAGGAGCCTGAACCGGCACAGACCATTGTCGTATCCAGCAATACCCAGTCAAAAGATCAGGAGGAAAATCAACCTGTTAAACAGGAACCCTTAACTGTCGTTGTGGCTGATGTTACTTCTCAACAAGCTGCACCTGTTGCCGCAACTGCGCAGAACCTGCCACCTGATCCATCACCGGTAACCCAGGCACAACCTGTTCAGCCACAGCAATCTTCTCCGAATGAAGTTACCGCAGTCCAGGCTCCTGCCGTGAAAAATGAGGAACCGGCACCTTCTCAATCCAGGGAGCCTGTGCAGGCTGAGACCAGGCCAGCCATGCCGGCAGAAAGATTACCGGTTACAGAAAATAGAAGAAGACCAACAGATAAAACCAGTACAGTAGATCAGAATACTGAAGAAAGACTGACACAGGTAAGTACCGTAAGACAGCCTGCAGCCCAGGCTTCTGCCCAGCCTGGCAGTCAACCTTCGAACCAGCCTTCAGTACAGCCAGCAAGGCAATCTTCCGAACCGCCAACCCCTGCCAACAGGCAATCAGAAACGATTCCAAGCCAGGGAACAACCAGACAGGAACCAGCAACTCCTTCAAAGGGTACCACAGCTGTGCAGCCGGTTCAGGAGCAGGGGCGAGGGCAGGTTTCACAGGTAACAGAACCCAGGAACGATATGTCATCAGCTCCACCGGCTTACCAGCCTAACCTGCCGGTTTACCAGCCCGTTGTTAATCCCTATGCATCAGGGAGGGGGCATGGCAAATGTTACAGTGGTATTATTGAGGCAGGTTATGGTCTTGGTATGGGTGAATATGGTATGAATAATTTCAGGTTTAATTTTATTAATGGTTTTCATATCGGCCCGACCTTTACAGTCGGTCTTGGACTGGGCTTAAGAAAATACTATCCTGCCAGCTATACTGACAGAGTTCTTTTTACTAACAAGACAAGGATGCCTGTCTTCCTGGACCTGAGAAAAAGATTTTCGACAAGGACTGTTACTCCTTACATGTCATTTGGGATAGGGAATTCAATCAGCTTTATTAAGGAACAGGACAGTACCCGCAGTGTAAATGACGGCATGATGATAAATGCCTCAGGAGGCATATGGCTTAATCTGTCACAGCGTTTCGGAATATTTGCAGGCCTGGCATATGAATCGGAAAAGTTTGAATATGTATGGCTCGCAGATGATACTCGCTTTAAGAAAAACGGAGGCTCTGTAAGTATCAATATTGGAATATCTTTCTGATTATGTTAATTTTAATCCACATTAAAAAAAACGATCCGACATAAAAGATTAATCCTACCTTTAAAGTGTCATTCAATGTAAAACCCATAACTAACCCCGGAATGAAAAATAAATTTATTAAAGCATCAACTTTTGTAATAGTCATTTTTACTCTAATGGCTTTTATGCCTGGAAGTCAGAGTTCCAGGAAACCAATTTATCTTAATACGACTTATTCCTTCGAGGAAAGGGCAGCCGACCTTGTATCAAGGCTTACGCTTGAAGAAAAACAAAGCCTTCTTGGTAACAACATGGCTGCAATACCACGCCTGGGTATAAGGACCTACAATGTATGGAGCGAGGCGCTTCATGGCATACTTGGCGGGGCAATTCCAGGTTCCGGAATTAGCGCACCCACATCATTCCCTAACAGTGTGGCTCTGGGTTCATCATGGGATCCTGATCTTATGCAAAGGGAATCATCGGCAATTGCCGATGAGGCAAGAGCAATCTTTGCCACAGGAACAAAAGGTCTTACATACTGGTCTCCTGTTGTGGAACCGATAAGGGATCCAAGATGGGGCAGGACCGGAGAAGCATTTGGTGAAGACCCTTTCCTTGTATCACAGATTGCAGGCGGCTTTATCAGGGGATTCATGGGCAATGACCCTGTTTACCTCAAAGCAGTTCCAACAGGAAAACATTATTTCGCAAATAACAGTGAGTTTGACAGACATGTCAGCAGTTCAAACATGGACCGGAGGGATATGCGTGAATATTACCTCACCCCTTATAAAAATCTTATTGAAAAGGATAAACTTCCTTCAATAATGTCATCATACAATGCAGTAAATGGCGTTCCAACATCAGCAAGTGTTCTGTACCTCGATTCCATTGCGAGAAGAACATACGGACTTAATGGTTACATAACAGGTGACTGTGCAGCTATTGAAGATATTTATACAGGCCATTACTACAAGAAGACCGGCGCCGAAGCAACAGCTGCCGGACTTAAGGCAGGGGTAGACTCAGATTGCGGCAGTGTTTACCAGAATAATACGGTAGAAGCCCTTAACCAGGGTCTTATTACTATGGCAGATATTGACAGGGCACTTGTTAATATGTTTACAGTTAGAATGAGAACAGGCGAGTTTGATCCTGATGCCAAAGTGCTTTATTCACTTACTCCCGGAAGCGTTGTAAGCTCAGCTGCCAACAAGGCACTGGCAAAAGAGGTTGCAACAAGAACACCGGTACTCCTTAAGAACAATGTTGTTGCAAAAACAAACATGAAGGCGTTGCCAATCAACCCTGCAGGTGTCAAAAAAATTGCCCTGGTGGGACCGCAGGCTGACGAAGTTGAACTTGGCCCTTATTCAGGAAGGCCTGCACAGGAGAATATGATCACTCCACTCGCCGGAATCAAAAATTATATATCATCCAAAGGTCTTTCAACTGAAGTAGTTTTCAGTTCTGGTGGTAATACATCGAACAAAAGCAATCTTTTCTATGTGGCAGCTTTTGAACTTGTAAAGTCTAACGGAACAGTTACACGTCATGATGCAACAAAATACAGCTCATCATCAAAAGGTATTACTGTCGGTTCAGGAATGGGATCTGTAGAGCAGGTAAGAACGATTGATGATGGTTCATGGACTGCATATGATAACATCGATCTCACAAATGTTGATACAATAGGAATTGTTGTCAACATACCTGTTGAAGGTGGTATTATTGAAGTAAGAACAGGCGGCCCGGAAGGAAACCTTCTTACAACTCTTAACGCCAACACCGCTGCCGGTGCAAGATCAGGTGGTGTATATGGTGCCGGAAGCATGATGAAAGTGAAAGTCAACAGGCTTGGTTTCAACGAGCCTCAGACTCTTTATTTTGTCTACAAGGCATTGCCTGACAAAGACATCGATAAAGAAACGATTGCACTGGCAGGTTCGGCAGATGTTGCTGTTGTATTTGTCGGTACAGACGAGAAGACCGCAACGGAGGAAGCTGACCGTCTTACATTATTACTGCCGGGTAACCAGGTGCAGCTCATCAAAGCTGTTGCAGCAGTAAATCCGAACACTATTGTTGTTATGCAGACACTGGGATGTGTAGAGGTTGAAGAATTCAAGAATCTTCCCGGTGTTGCTGGAATCATCTGGACAGGCTATAACGGGCAGGCACAGGGTGCTGCAATTGCCGATGTTCTTTTCGGTGACGCCAATCCCGGTGGAAAACTGAATGCAACATGGTACAAATCGGTGAAAGATCTTCCTGAGATTACCGATTATACACTCAGGGGAGGTAATGGTAAAAACGGCCGTACACTCTGGTATTTCGACAAAGAGGTATCATATGAATTTGGTTATGGATTATCATACACAACATTTGAATACAGCAATTACAGGATCAGCAAGAGCTCATTCACACCCCAGGATAAAATTATCGTAAGTGTTGATGTGAAGAATACCGGAAATGTTGATGGTGATGAAGTTGTTCAGATCTATGTTAAAACACCCGATAGCCCTGCATCACTCCAGAGACCTATTAAAAGGCTGAAAGGATTTAAAAGGGTTTCAATACCTGCCGGTCAGGCTAAAACAGTAAATATTGAGATCAAATGTGCTGACCTCTGGTTCTGGGATATGCAGAAAGATAAGATCACTTATGATCAGGGAAGATATGTATTTGAGATCGGTTCTTCATCAAAGGACATCAGAGGTACGGTAGATGGCACCATGAAAGGTGAATTTATTCCTGTTCTGAAAACTGTTGTTGCCGACGGAGGCTCGACAGTACTCAAAAAAGGTTCAACAATTCAGACAAAAGTATCAGCAGCCATGACTGATGACAGCTTCTTCGATGTTTCGAAAGCAAAAGTTGTTTATACAAGTAATAATCCTGCAGTTGTCAGCGTGGATGCAAATGGTCTTGTTACAGCAACAGGAGTTGGTGTTGCTTCTATAAAGGCTGAGGTTACAATAAATGACGTAACCATGTCAGATTCATACCCGGTTAAAGTAATGCCTGATCTTACTCCTGCATCAATTAAAGTAAATAACAAGGATATTTCAGGATTCAGCCCGGATGTAAAAAGTTACAGCTATCTGCTTGCAGCAGGCTCGAAAGCTCCTGCAGTCAATGCATCAGCAAGGGTAAATGATGTTGCACTTGACGTTATCCAGGCATCTTCTGTACCCGGTACCGCAGTTGTGACACTTACTGATAATATAACAGTAGAGAAGAATACATATTTTGTGAACTTCGGTACCAAGTCAGTAACTGATGAGTTTAATACATCAGCACGTGGAGCACAATGGACTGCTGTTAGGGAAAATCCAGCTCATGTAAGTCTAACCGGGAAAACAGGCTTCCTCACAATTACGGCAGCCCAGGGAGATATTACCGGTAATGCCAACAATGCTGAGAACATACTTCTTCAGAGTGCCAATACAGACTGGACAATAGATACAAAAGTTGTATTTTCAAAACGTCCCGGCATGAGCCAGAATGGAGGTGTCGTTGCTTACCAGGATGATGATAATTTCCTGAAGCTCGTGTATGGTGCAGGAGGCGGAAGGGGATTTACCGCCGGTGGTCCGGGAGCTGTGCAGCTTGTGGCAGAGATAGGAGGAACCCAAAAGAATATTGCAAACCTGAGCATGGCAGATATCATTAAAGCCGACAACACATTATACCTTCGCCTTGACAAGAAAGGCAGCCTTTACACTGCGTCATGTTCTTCCGATGGAAAAAATTTCAAGCCTGTTGGAAAGACAGAATTGATACTCAAGGATATAAAGGCGGGTGTTATGGCAAGCAATGGTGCGCCAATGCAACGTTTCGGCAATGCTCCGGCTGCTCCACAGCAACAACAGCAAACGGCTGCCGAAACTCCTCTTGAAGTATCATTTGATTATTTCCGCATTCAGAACAGAGGATTAAAATAGACTAAGATGACACCTGTAATCACTGTCATATTTATACTGTTTTCTGCAATAAGCCTAATGAGTGGAATGCAGGCAGGAGTTCCTGCTGACAGTGGTTACAGGGATATTGTTGTTGCCGGCGGCAAAATACTTGCAGCCGGTACAAACGGACGACTTGATTATTATGAGGCTGCACCATCTGCAGCCTCATTTTCTATTCCATATAAATCAGATATAAGCAGTGTTATTTCTGTTGACAGGATGATCCTTGCAGCAGGCGCCCGGGGCTACTTTATTATTTCAGAAGATGGCCGCAACTTTAAGGTAAGTAATACTGGTACTGCTTATAATATCAATGGAATAACAATGTTCAAAAATGTACTTGTTGCAGGAGCGGACAATGGTACAATACTCGTCTCTACAGATGGAATCTCTTTTGGACATATACAACCCGGGGTAAGGGGAAATATCCTGTCGGTTGATTCTAATGATTCATTCTGCATAGGGGTTACTGATGCCGGTGAGATAATAAAATCTGAAGATGGCTTCACCTGGAGGGTTACAGATTTCAACAAAGAATATAAAGGTTATTATCAGCAATGCACATTCAGTAAAGTGATACTTACAGAAGACCGTATTGCAGTGGCAGGCAGCCATGCCGACAATTCTCCTGCCCTGTTTTTTTCAACATCAGGTTCCGTATGGAATGAAAGAGCACTGAACTATGAGGATGAGAGAGGAGACTTCAGAATGATGGAATCACAAATAAATGACATTGCATATGATGCTGATAAGAATGTTTTTCTGCTTGCCTGTGATGATGGCTTTCTGATGATAATTCCATCATGCTCAAAATGCAATGAGCTGATGAAAGTAACCGAAAAAGATATCCGTGCAATTTGCTTATCTGAAGGCAAAATTGTTATTGCCGGTCAGGACTTCTTTATCAAAGACCTGGCATTTAATTACAACTAGCAATATTTCAGTAATTTAATATTCTTCCTTAACTGTTTATTGTTGCATAATATTAGTGGTTTGATATAAATTACGGTAATTAGGTTTTAATTACTTTTGAGCCTTTTCAAAATAAATGGAAAGCACCACAATCCCTCATGATGAATCTTCAGTAAACAAAGTCCGTATCAGGGTTGCCGTTACGTTCTTCTACTTTTGCATGGGGCTGGTATTTTCTTCATGGGCAAGCAGGATCCCTGATATAAAGACATACCTGGGACTTAATGACGCAGCCTTTGGTACAATACTTTTTGCGATGCCTGCAGCCCAGTTCCTGATGATGACATTTTCAGGAAAGCTTGTTACAAGATTCGGCAGCAGGAAGGTTCTGCTTTTTGCTTTTCCTCTTTACTCTGCCTGTATGGCCAATATTGGACTGGTAAGGGAAGGATGGCAGCTGGCAATTGTATTGTTTACATTTGGCCTGGCAGGTAACATGTGCAACATTTCCATCAACACCCAGGGCGTGACTGCCGAAAAGCTGTTCAGACGTCCTATAATGTCATCTTTTCATGGTGGCTGGAGCATAGCAGGTTTTACAGGTGCTCTGACAGGCATGTTAATGATAAACCTGAATGTGCCGCCTTTGTGGCATTTTCTCACGGTTTTGCTCATAGTTTGGACAATAATCTTTTTTAACCACAACTTTCTGATCAAAGGAAAGCCTGCAATTGATCCGGGTGCCACAAAGAGGAAGTTCTTCAATAAACCTGATATGACACTTGTTCAGCTTGGGATCATAGGTTTCTGCAGCATGGCCAGTGAAGGGGCCATGTTCGACTGGAGCGGTGTATACTTTAAAGATGTTGTGAAAGCACCTTCTTCACTTGTCATTCTTGGGTATACATCTTTCATGATAATGATGGCAACCGGACGCTTTCTTGCTGATTACTTCACCTCAAAAATTGGCCGGAAAAGGCTGATGCAGGTATGTGGTATTATGATCTCGGTGGGTCTGTACACTGCAGTGCTTTTCCCATACCTTCTTACATCAACGCTGGCATTTATGATTGTAGGGCTTGGTGTTTCGAGTATAGTACCTTCTGTTTACAGTGCTGCCGGAAGACAAACGAAGATTCCTCCGGGAATCGCACTGGCAACAGTTTCCAGTGTCAGCTTCCTTGGATTTCTGATGGGTCCTCCCCTGATCGGGTATATATCGGAAGCAGCAGGACTGAGGTATTCTTTTGCTATAATAGGGGTATTCGGAATGTGTATTTCGCTGCTTGTTTCCAGGATAAGGATCATCTCAGCCTGAATGAAAAAAGGGTGCCATTCCGGCACCCTCGTCTCCTTAAACAAGCTAACTACATTGTTTTAAGAGGTTCTTTCCACTGCAATTGTGTTGCAATGTTATCATTAGATTTATATTTAATGATATAATCATTTGGATCTTTGTTGCCGATGATATCAATCTTTTCATAATCGATTATACCCAGGTTGTCAGCTGCACCGAAACCCAGGTAGCCAACGTTCTCAAGAGGAATGCCCATCAATTTCGCGCACATGCTGTCAATAGCGAATGCATCTGTTCCTGCCATTGCTATTTTATGATTGACCGGAGTACCGTTGCTCGGACCGTTACCTTCCATTCCTTCAAGGCCGTCGATTATAGTGAAATTCGCAGCAACATGCTTCGCAACCTGGTAAATATTATAATGCAGCCACCTGGAACCAGCAGCGTGCATTCTTCTCTTATAGCTTGTTGGTTTCTCTCCGTTGACTCCGGGAACGATCATAGGCGCAGCCATCATCATGTTCTTTACACCTGCAGTGAGAACAACACTGTTATGAGTTTTAAGACGAGAAAGCGAAATAATGAAATACTTGGGATCGACAAGCATCTCTGCAATCTGTATCTTGTCGGGATAAAGGTTATTATCGAGAATAAATACCGGACTGCCAGTATATTTGTTAAGATTGACGAATTTTACATTATAATCTTTCTGAAGATCGAGATATCCGTAATTCTGAAATCCTACTTCAGATTCGCCGGTTCCGGCAGAAGCTTCTGCGATAATGAACTGGCCGCTATAATATGGCTTAAGAAAATCCATTACACTCCGGATGGCATCAACATGTGTTGCACAGAGCGGGACATTTGTTGAAACCATATTAGGTTTGATTACAATCTGTTTTCCTTTGATACCTTTCTTGATATATTCCTCAAATGGTTTCATGACTTCAAACATCATTGCCCTGCGGTCTGTTCCTGTAGTAAATGCGACAGAACTGCGGCCGGTTGATGTTACGGTTTGTTTCTTAGGTGCGATTTCAGGTATATCAAGTTTTTCAACAGATGGGATATAACCAATATTCCCCATAAGCATGCTGACTGACCCAAGGCCGACATACTTCAGCATATCTCTTCTCTTTGCAGTGAACCGGTTTTCAGGAGTTTTCATAGTGATAATTTTTGATTCAGCAATTTACCTGGAAAAATTAATTTAAAATAAGCGAATTTTTTCCACAATTGATTCATTCATTGTTAAGGAAATAACAATAAGAAACATCATATTTATCATATTTTAAAAATTCCAGGGAATGGATAGGTGAACTTTTCTTAGTAAAAGTCATGTTTAAGGTGTTCTTTGGTTACAATGAACATAATTCCCTCATTTTATGCCTGTTTGAACTATCCTTCAACGGCGTTGTTAAAAAATCATAACCAATTGTATATGAAATCATGGCAAAAATTAAGACAGCACCAATACAGGTACAAAAATATCTCAAAGGGATTAGTTACCCGGTTGATAAGAAGCAATTGATAGAACATGCCAGGAATAATGATGCAACTGATGATATCATATCAATGCTGGAAGGGATGAAATCAAACAGGTTCAACGATCCTTCAGATGTGAGCAAGGCTTTAAAAGATTCAGAATAGGTTTTTTATGTATTTGAAAATATAATCCTTGCTTGAATTAAGCTGAATAAGCCTTGGTTAGGGAGGTGTTTTCTATCCTTTTTTCTTTAACTGGATTGGAGGTTAATTCAATTCTTTTTATTCTTGCAGGTTCACTATCAATAATCTCAATTGGAACTTTCTCTTCGATTGTAATTGTAGGATCAAGATGGTATGCTGTTGTATCGGAGATACAAAACAACCTTGAAAAATTATGTAATGCCAGAATAATTTTATCTGTTAATGCCATGCCCGGATTATGAGGCATTATCCTGTCAATCAGGATAAAGAGAAAATCTGCAGGCATTAAATTCTTTCTTATAGTGTCAAAACCGCTTTCTAATTTTATCTCACCGGAAGCACTAAGATCGTTCAATACTTTGCTAAAATATAATCTAATATTAGGTTCTATCTTAAATCCCAGGTAAAAATCCACCCTTGTGAGAGTACCAGGAATAAGATGAGTCACCTTGTAACTGAGTTCAGCGGGATTATCTAAATGATGGATCCTGATAAACCAGTATTTATCGGCTCTCTTAGGTTGTTTTTGAAATATTGAATAAATTACTTTCGACTCAACCTCGCGGGTGTTATCGGCCTTAACAACATACACAAGATTACTGGCTGTCATGGGAACGGATTTATCAGCAGACAAATCCCTTAAGACATCAATGTATTTTTCAAGACGGCTGAATGTGACATACCTGTTTTTGAGTTTCCTTCCAAAATACCAGCCATACATAATAATAAAGAAAATTGAAGCCAGTAACAGTGTTATCCAGCCTCCGTTTGAAAATTTATTAAGATTGGCAATCAGGAAACTTAATTCTATAAGAAGAAAAACTATCAGGAACTGTGTGATAAGGACCTTTGTCTTACCATTCTGTGCCAGATAATAAGCAAGCATTATGGTAGTCATTATCATTGTTATTGTTATCGATAACCCGTATGCAGCTTCCATTCTTGAAGAATCCCGGAAAAACAGCACTACCATGGTGCAGGCAATCCAGAGGAAAACGTTAACCCGGGGTACAAACACCTGACCTTTAAGATGGGTTGGATTTTCAATCCTGAATTTTGGCCAAAAATCGAGAGAGACAGCCTCGCTTATCAGGGTAAATGAGCCGGTTATAAGAGCCTGGCTTGCTATTATCGCAGCCGCAGTTGAAATAAAAATTGCAGGCATCAGGAACCAGTGAGGCATAATACCGTAGAATGGATTTATATCTGCGGGACCATGTTTTAATAACCAGGCACATTGACCAAGGTAATTGAGCAATAATGATATTTTGACAAAAATCCACGAGGCTTTAATATTCTTTGCTCCACAATGACCAAGGTCTGAATAGAGGGCTTCCGCTCCGGTTGTGGCAAGGAATACTGCTCCCAAAAGTAAGAATCCGCCAGGAAATGCGCTGAGGAATCTAACAGCCCAGACCGGGTTCAATGATTGTAAAACCGAAATATTTGTTCTGACCTGTAGAATTCCGGTTATTGAAAGCATCAGGAACCATATTACCATTACGGGACCAAAAAATCCACCCACAATGTTGGTCCCATATTTCTGCATGGCAAAAACTACTGCGAATATGCAAAGTACAATAGAGATAACCGGAATGTCTGGCCGGATCAGGCGTAATCCTTCAACTGAAGATGTTACAGTTATTGCCGGAGTTATAACCCCGTCGGCCAGTAATGCACTGGCTCCGGTTATGGTAAGTAAGGCGACAATTTTTGATTTACGTCTGAGCAGAGCAAACAATGCAAAAATTCCACCCTCACCTTTATTATCTGCCCTTAAGGTTATAAGCACATACTTTACAGTTGTCTGAAGTGTCAACGTCCAGAATATACATGACATTGAGCCATAAATCAGGAGAGTACTTATTTCACGCTGCCCTGAAACAATTGCCTGCATTACATATAGCGGGCTTGTCCCCAGGTCACCGAATACAATTCCAAGCGTGATCAATACTCCGTACAAGGAGAGCTTTTGTATATCAATGTGTCTTCTTTGATTTGCCATCAAGAATTTTTAGAACCGACAAAATTAGATTCAGTAACATAAAGAAGATAGAAAAAGAGATAGCCGGAGTATAAATATTTTATAAAGATTAATGTCTTCAAGGTTTTATATGGTACAAGGATATGAATTGTAGATTAAATTTGAATTGAAATGAAGACATCAACTGTTTCCGGTCCTCTGCAATACCTATTGGTTATCGTTGTTATTGCATTGACAGGTGCTCTTGGAAGGCCTCTTGCGACGCAGGAAGGGTATCTTGTTATTGCTTTTTTTCTTCTTTCGGAAGTATCTGTGATGGCAATTTTTTTTGGAATTGGGCCAATATTGCTTGCTTCGACAATGAGCTCGCTTGTATGGAATTTCTTCTTTATTCCTCCTCATTTTGCGTTGCATATCGAGAGGACTGAAGACAGGATCATTTTTGTCAGTTTCTTCTTCATCGCCCTGATTAATGGTGTTCTGACAAACAGGATCAGGAGACAGGAGAAGATTGCCAGGCTCAAGGAGAAACAGGCTTTGCTTCTTGCAGAATCGGATAAACTTTATAAGACACTGTTTACACTTATCTCTCATGAATTCCGTATCCCGATTGCTACAATTATGGGAGCTTCAGATACACTCCTTACATCAAAGACTTCAGATAAAGATAAAATAGCTCTTTTTAATGAGATTTTCCTTGCTTCCGGTCGGCTCAATCATCTTATTGAAAACCTTCTTAGCATGTCGAGGCTTGAAAGCGGGAAGCTGTCTGTACGTACCGACTGGTGTGATATTAATGATCTTATAAACAAGGTGGCTGTTACTTTGTCAAAACAACTTGAAAGTTACATGCTTGAAAGTAACATTCCGGCTGACATGCCACTTGTTAAGCTCGATTTTGGTTTGATGGAGCAGGTGATTTACAATCTGATCCTTAACGCAATACAACATGCACCAGAGCACTCGGTCATTAAGTTCACTACCGGGTATGAGCACGGAAATCTTATAATTATAATTGAAGATGAAGGACCGGGTTTTTCGGAGGAGCAACTTAAGAGAATATTTACAAAATTCTATAGGGTAGATTCAACCAGGGCAGGGGGGCTTGGACTTGGCTTGTCAATTGTAAAAGGACTTGTAGAAGCACACAAGGGAAACATACAGGTTGAAAATATGCCAGGTGGCGGGGCTCTGTTCAGGATCCTGATTCCGACAGAAATTCCTGACATAAAAGAGATAACTTCAGAACAATGAATGAAGATATTATACTCATCATAGATGATGAGATTCAGATTCGCAGATTACTAGACATTACTCTTTCATCCAACGGATACAAGGTTCTGTTTGCATCAAACGGGAAAGAAGGAATAATTTCAGCAGCAACACATCATCCCTCTCTGATCTTACTGGATCTTGGTTTGCCTGACACAGACGGCGCAGAAGTCCTTGTAAAGTTAAGGGATTGGTATTCCAGGCCAGTGATAGTTCTGAGTGTCAGGAATTCAGAGGAGGATATTATCAATGCACTCGATAAAGGAGCCAATGATTATCTTACCAAACCTTTCAGAAGCGGTGAATTGCTGGCCAGAATACGATCTGCAATAAGACTTACCAGCGAGAAACCTGACCAGCCCCTGATGCAGTTTGGCTCTTTATCTATAGACCTGTCAAATCATATTGTAAAGAAGAATAATGATTACCTGAAGCTTACATCAACTGAATTTTCACTTCTGGCACTTCTTGCGAGAAATCATGGCAGGGTTTTAACTCACCAGTTTCTGCTTAAGGAAGTATGGGGGTTCGGTTACCTTGAACAGACCCAGTACCTAAGGGTCTTTATAGCCCAACTGAGAAAGAAGATTGAAGATGACCCTGCAAGGCCCGAACTTCTGATTACAGAATCTGGAATTGGGTACAGGTTCGGAGATTAAACTATTTATCAAAAAACCTGTCCAGCCTTAAGAGCTTCCCAAGTATAAGGCCGATCAAGAATACTGCCAGTAAACCGAAGAGGAACAACAGGACCATTGCGCTATCATTTTTGAATGTTCAAAGATGATAGTTATAATATAAAAGAAATATAAAGAATAAAGGTGTCGATATTAATAATTTATCTGTTGTGAAACGTGACTATTTTCAGGCAAATCTACCCTGCTCATAAGGAGTTTTCCTTCAGCAAGTGCCAGCCCCGGTACCGGGCAGCAAGCCTTGGATCAGTACCTGTTGTGAGTAGAAACCAACATCATTATAAAACCGAGGTTGTATGGGGCTTGTTAGAAAATCAGTATTTTCGGCTTTCCTGATTGTTGAATGTTCCAGGAGGTTAAGGAAAAGATAATCAATTACATTTCGGAGAAAATGCATTTATTATTTTAACATGGCTGAGGGCCTTTTTGATTATACATTGTGGGGATTGTTTTTTGCAAGTTTCCTGGCTGCGACTGTAGTTCCCTTCAGTTCTGAGGCAGTGCTTTCTTTCCTGATCATCAACGGAACAGATCCTGTCACTGCTATTCTTGTTGCTTCAGCCGGGAACTGGATGGGCGGGATGAGCAGTTATTTCATTGGGTACCTTGGGAAATGGGAATGGATTGAAAAATACCTGAGAGTAAGCAGGGGAAGGCTTGAGAAATGGCATAATACACTTAACAGAAGGGGAGCTATACTGGCTTTTTTCAGCTGGCTGCCGGCAATTGGAGATATATTTGCTGTAGGCCTCGGGTTGCTCAAAACGAATATCTTAATAACTGCCATTGCAATGCTTGCAGGTAAATTTGCAAGGTATGTAGTTGTGGGATGGCTGACAGGCTGGTTTATCTAATCTCTTGAAACTACATGAAAACATCCCTGGTTTCTCTCGTAAGTAGCCCAGCATTTCTTTTCTCTCTTAAGTTCATATATGACCTCGGCCAGGGCTTCTTTCATATACCATTTATCGCATTCGGTAACATTGAACTTCAGAAAAGAAAAACGCGCATATGAGATATCGAATGCATTGCCATTCATATGTGGACTGTTTTCAGAAGCGTTTGAGTTGCTTCTTCCAAGCTTTTGGACATTGGATGTTGTACGGGTCATTGAGGTAATTATGAATCTTGATCCTTTGAGCCCTTCCCTGCTGATCTTTTCATTGAACCGTCTTCCTATCTCCCTGAGCAGTTTTTTGCTTTGACGGGTAAGGTAAGGATAGCTGTAATTCATGTCTTCAATGCTATAATATCTTCCTCCTCTTACTTTCGATAACTGGCCCGACACAATCCTTTTTGCCAGGTCCTTCTCATCAACACATTTTGCAATACCTGTTGCAGCAGCCTGAGCTTTATAATCGACAATCCTGTCTGTGAGTTTTTTGCTGAAAACCTGCTGGTCATTTCTGCACTTTGTGCTGAAAAATGATGCCATCAATGCCCTGTTCGACCTTGGAAAGAACAGTAATGATAATGAAATTATGAGTGCAAGAAAGAGCCTGCCTTTTAAGCGATATTCCTTTTTAAACCTGATTTTTTTTATCTGCATTTGCCCATTGAAAAAGAGATTCAAAAATAGTTTTTTAGAAGCCCGCAATAAATATCAGATATTCACAATTCGATTGAGTATATCAACAATGATCTTTTGTGGCAATATTTGAATTGTATCTCGACTGAATTAAAAATTCTCATTAAAAAATAATTACTTTGGTAAGGATAACCTTAAAATTCAGAGCATGAAAAGAGTTGTGGTATTAAGCCTTTTAATGGCTATTATGATCGCATGTTTCGGACAAGAAAACGAACCAAAACAAAGTAAGACATCTGTTGGTTTCAGCTTTAACCTTCCAAGAGGCATGGCTCCTTCAACAGCATTGACAAACAGCGGGGAACCTATTGAAAAGGGTTACGGCTTCGGAGTAATACTCCAGAGAAATATTATGGATAATCTGAAGATATTCTTTGATATTAATCTGAATAATTATAATAATAAAATCGGTGAACAGGGGAGTGATGTACAAACTATCTGGTCCGTTGCTGAATCAGCAACACACTGGGACGAACCCGGGGCTCCCCATATCCTTTATGTGCATAATCTTCCCACCGATGTTCACTTCGATATGCAATCGACAGGTTTAAGGCTTGGATTAAAATATTATTTCGGTGCAAACAAAATCAGACCATGGGCTGGTGCCGGTTTTGGCTTTTATCAATGGAATGTGAATTATTTTAATGGAGACAAGAAGCAGACATATGGCACGGATGAAGATTATGTCACAGGCCTGACATACATGTTAGGCTTTGATTTCAAAATTATGGATGATACTTTCCTGTCATTATTCGCCGACCTTGCATCTCCGGTAGCAAAGTACAATATTGAAGGATTGTTCTATCCACAATGGGATATCACAGATTACCAGGCTCATATAATGGGGCCATACAGGTTTGGAGTAACATTGTCTTTTGGTGCAACTAAAAAATAAGCATGAAAAGCTCATTATGTATTTACGATGTGTTTTATTCACCAGGCTTGATGAAAGACAATTATTGCCTTTTAAACTTTTTTGCGTAATTTGAAATCTGAATTTTAAATCGTCAGAAATCATGAAAAACAAAATCATCATTCTAACAATCGCTATTTTGACAGGATCTGTTTTATATGGTCAGAATAATGATAAAAAGAGCGTCACAGATGTTCTTTTGTCAGCAGTCTCAGAACGAGCTTACACAACAGTTCCGGTAACTGATCAACAGCTCGATATTATTCTGAAGTCTGGTATTAAGTCTCCAAGCTCATCCAATAGGCAGCCCTGGAAATTTACTGTGATCAGGGATGAAACATCAGTAAAGGAAATTATAAATGATGCAGTGGCAGGGAATGTTCTCATTGTAATATCAGGTGCAGATACACCTAATGGTCCCGACAGGTTTGATGCGGGACTTACAACAGAGGCTATGTTTATAGCCGCTCACGGACTAGGACTAGGTGCAAGAATCTATGGTAGTCCTGTGAAAACAGTTACTTCAAACAGGGATCAATACCAGATACCGGCTGGATTTACTCCGGTTATGGTATTGAGAGTTGGCAATGTTAATGTTGATGCCGTTTCATCTGCAAGCCCGAGGAAAACATTCGATGAAGTTGTAAACTTTAAGAAGTAGAGGAAAGGTTTAAAAAATCTTTCAAGCCGATTCTTTTGGCTAGTCTATATTTAATTTAAATGTATTAAATGATTTGCCGATTTGGATTTTCGAAAATTAAATTTTTGTTTTTCTCTTACTTTCTTTTTGCGGAAAAAGAAAGTAAAAAAGAAATACCGCCCAAAAATCCAACCTGATGGCTTTGTTGTCGCACAATCCTATGCCACATTGGTGCCCAAAGCCATCGGGTACTTAAGATGGTTCCATAAACATCAACTCACATTATTTTGCCCATGCAGCTCCCTCTGCCGTCCGTCTCCAGCTGAAGTATGAATCAAGCACTCTCAGGGCTTCGGCTGAAGGGACTTTGCCGGTATGTGGTACCGGGCCGAAATACATAACAACAGGATTTGAATCGCTGAAGGCCGGCCATTCAGGAAGTCCTGCGCCGTTTGGATTCCCGGTTTTTGCGAAATTCGTCCAGTAATCAGCCATTGCTTCGGAGATTTTATAATCACTTTCAGTCAGTTGGGAATCAGACCTGTTCAGGTGTCCGAAAACATAGGCTACATCCTGTCCATGAGGAGACCCATACCCATATCTTGGTGAATCTTTTGAGTACTCAGGATGCTGGTCGAAATAGTAATAGTAAAATTTTGTTTTTGCTGTTTTTGAATGGAGCCTTGCCCAGATCCAGGTATGCCATCCAAATGCAGCATCGCGGGTCAGGTCCCTGGCAGTCTTTGGAACCCTTTCAGCATCTGTAGGATATGCCTTGATAAGATCGTCAGCATACTTGCCATAACGTAACCTTACCCCGGAAATATATTCCTCAGGTGTCTTGGGAGGTGAAAAGCTTGCACCCTCATCTGAGTTATATCCTGCCAGCACGGGTGTATCATTATATTTCCCTTCTTCATATAGTTTATATTGATCATCGGGTATGACCCATCCATCTATTATTGGCCAGGAAAGGCCGCGAATTGCAGGTAATTTGTCAGCAGGCACCTTTCTGAGCTCAGCAATTGAACTTACACCAGCACTTTTCATGTATTCCAGACCGGCCTCTTCTGCATCAGCGAGGAGCTTAAGATTCTCACCCGGGTATGTTGTAACCCTCGGAGGACCGAAAGAACCACCACTCTGTGATATTGCACCATGAAATAAACCCTTTGCAAGAGGCGAAGCACATAGCATGCTTACTGCTATACCACCTGCTGATTCACCAAATATTGTGACCTTCCCAGGGTCGCCGCCGAACATTGATATGTTTTTCTGTACCCATTCGAGTCCTGCGATCATATCAAGAAGTCCGTAATTTCCTGAAACCTTGTACCTGCTTTCAGCGCTCAGCTCAGGATGTGCCATAAATCCGAGCTGGCCAACCCTGTATGCAATACTAACCAGGACAACTCCCTTTTTTGCAAGATTTTCGCCACTGTAGTTAAGTTCTGAAGTTGCACCTGCATTAAATCCCCCTCCATAAATCCAAACCAGGACAGGTATCCGATCAGAAGCTGACTTTGCGGGAGACCAGATATTAAGATATAGGCAATCTTCGCTTTTGCCTGAAGGAGGATTTCCTCCCTGGATAGGACCCGGGGCAAATTTGTCTGTCTGCCTTATGCCTTCCCATTTTGAAGCGGGCTGAGGCGGCTTCCATCTCAGACCTCCTGAAGGAGGAGCAGCAAAAGGTATTCCTCTGTAAACGGTAAGTCCATTTTCATATCTTCCCTGAACAAGGCCGGTTTCAATCCGGACAGGAGCAGGTTGTTGTGCAAAGCAGCGGAGGCTTGTAAAAACCAATAGCAGAGATGCGAAACGTATCAGTTTTTTCATTTCTGTAAAATTTTGAAATAGTTTTAATCTTTAAGATAACCTGCCTCACGATAATATCTAGCAGCACCAGGATGAAGCGGAACATCAAAATTCTTCCATACAGTCTTTGGATCATAAGTATAAACCCTTATGAACCATTTCAGGGCTCCATGGTTTTCATCAATGCTTTTTGCAAGATCATATGCAGCCTGTTCGGGAGTATCAGTCCGGGCGAAAACAGATTCACCTGACCTGCCAAGGGTCATTATCCTTCTGTTCACACCCTTCAGAAGACTGTGATGTGCTTCAACAATTTCAGCATCAATATTTTGTGCTGCTATGAGTTTCAGGAGGTCTTCAGGAAGCTGTATGAAGTATAGATCATATTTCTGGCTGAGTGTTGTCCAGGCAGCTGATTCAGGATTGAGAGAGGGACTTGCAAGAAAGCCTGAAATAATGTCGAAATCACCTTTAATGGCTTCATCCAGGGTAACACCGATTTTGCCGCCCCATGATTTAATATCTTCAGGTTTAATGCCATAATAATTCAGGATTATTGTCATATTGCCATCGGCTCCGTAGATTCTGACAGGAAGATGAAGATCCTTGATACTTGCAAAGTCCTTAATGCCTGATTCCTTTCTTGAAGCAACAAGAAAATAAAAAGGATCTTCAATTTTGGCAATGAGCCTGAGGTTACTATATGGTTGTTTTCCAGCCGATCCCTTATATGCCGAATTGAGCATTGAACTTGATGTTACTCCAAAATCCACCCTTGCATTGATCCTTGCATTTGTTCCATCTGAAAGATTAATTTCGTCCAGTGCGGGAGGATAATCATTTTTCGATACAAGGCCTGGTCCGTAAGACCTGTTGCAATTCCGGCAAAGGATAACTGAGTAGCCATAAGCTTTCATCGATGCCTGTACAAAATCGCCGAGTTCTCCCCATGGGCATCCGCTTTCACATGCTGCAGCCATTACAGGCCTTTTTACATCCCATCCTGTTTTTCCTACATCAATTGTTTCCTGTGCATTCAGATTGTTAAAAAGCAGTAATGCCAGAATAGCTATTATGGTTTTTTTAAGGATATCAGCCATGAGGAGGTTTTTTCCCATTTCTTCATAGTTTTAATCAATTAAATATATGAATGTTTTGGGTAATCCACAATCCTGCAGTCCGGAACATTTTTACATAGGTATCAGGATAACAACTTTTACATTTTCTTTTTCGCAGGCAGAGCGCTGACATATGAAGAAGCCTTTTCAACTGGTCCTCCTGTATAACTTGGGTAATTGGGATATGAACATAGAAGATACCCGGTGACTTCAGCTATAGTCCCAATCCGGCCTTTCTCGTCAACAACAAGTGTTTTAGGTGGCGCCTGGTTTTTTTCAACCCAGTTGATCAACAGATCTGTTTTATCATCACTGTTGGGTGAGGGAATGGGTTTTGCAGCAACAGTTTGCCCTTCGCCATTTATTGTATAGCTTCTTCCTGACAATCCATGACCTGCCTGGGGTACAACAAAGAGCCTGGCAAACTTGTCGAGCTTTTTAACGCCCATTTTATTAATAAGTGACTGATAATAGTCAAGCTGGGCTCCCGATGATGCAATATTGTCATTTGTTCCGACGGTAATAATTATTTTACCGCCCCTGCTGTAAAATTCTGAGAGATCGGGATTTGTTGCATCGAGCCATTCAGATAATTGTTTGCGTCTTTGGAGCATTGAAGCATCCTCTTTATAATCAAGAGGGTTCGCATTGATATCTTTCATAAGGAAACCAGTGACGCCAAGCACTCCAAGGGAAGAATGCACCTGTGCATTTTCGGAAGCGCCTTCCTGTCCTTTATATCTGGCTCCTGCAATCATTCCGAAACCATCCGGTTCAATATTTGGTATCCACATTCCAAATGATTTTGTATTGTTTGCCAGTAGTTCCCGGAACTTATAAGGGCTGTAAACAAACTCAAGGGTCTTTATCATTCCGGCTGTGAGTTTTGCAGTGGGAGTGTTGTCTTTGGGATCAGGATCTGCATTTCCAGGTGCACGCAATGCTGACCATGGATCGGCAGGTCCGGTACCATCAGTTACATCAAATATTGCCCGTGCATCGATGTAGTTATTTATTATGCCATCAGAAAGGCCGTCAAGGTTATCACATTGTTTCAGGAATTCAGCACGGATTGCATTTACCTTCGCCGGTGTTACCCATGCTTCTGAAGGTATTTCCCTTATGCGTATCAATTCCGGAGCAAGCATCAATGAGGAAAAGCTTACGATTGGAACATCGCAGATAATACCATTATAATCTTCAGGATATCTCTGGGCTACAGTAAGCCCTTCACGACCTCCCTGTGATCCTCCTATATAATAATTATATGATGGTAAAACGCCATATATCCTTTTAATGATTTCCATAACGGCATCATGGGTCTTTTTCATCTGCATATAACCCAGGTTCTTTATTGCTTCATCATTCAATGCCCATTCATTGCCTGTGCCAGGACCGGTTGCCAGGGGTTTGCTGCCAGGTCCGCCCATGCCTGACTGATGACCGGAATCACTGCCATACATCACAAACCCTTTTACAAGCATGGGGTTCCTGCCTTCTCTTACAGTAATCGTTCCGTTCATTCCGCCTCCTCCTGACTGAATGGTTCTCCCTGACCAGCTTTCAGGCAGCAATACCCTGAAGTTTATTGGGTAGCCATCCTTGTCAACAGGCAATATAGAGCCTTCCACAACCCCGTACGCCGGGGCTTCATTTGTCTTTTCTACCCATCTTGGGGTATAAAGTTTTACCGAACTGACAGGTTCACCAATTGCTGAGACCGGTATTGACGTTCCGGCCTTGTCAAGATCTTTGCGGGTTATTGTCATATTTCCGCCTGTTGTCTGGGAAGTTGCAGGCAGAAATGAAGCCAGCAGTAAGAGGAAAATGCAGATTTTATTTTTCATAGTTTACATGAAGTGAATTTCTTTCTTAATAGACATAAGTTAATCTGGTGGTATTCCCTGGAAATAAAAAACCGCTGAAAGGGGAATGAAAATGAATTCAATTTTTCACCTTTCAACGGTTTATGAATAACAATGAGCTATATAGTTCTTATGGAATATTCTTCTTTTCAGCCGTCCATAATGGATCGTTTGAGAGTCCGCAAGGCTGTCCTGTGAACATTTTGCCAGCCTCTTTATCGCCTTTCAGCTGCCACTTATACCATGCTGTTGCAACTTTTGCAAATTCGCCGCCATGAGGCTTGCTGTAAGTCCCTCCATGTCCGACATCCATGTTTGCAACAAACACAGGCACATGTTCAATACGTTTAAAATCATCCATCCCGTTAGCATAGGCAATATCCTTTTCGCCACCCAGAATATAAAGTGTGGGAGTATGCAGTTTTGCGAGCTGATCTTTTGTAAGGGCAGGCATTCCCGGCATTCCTCCTCCCTGTGCCCCGATGATCCCGCTGTTGCAGATCACT
This sequence comes from Bacteroidales bacterium, assembly GCA_035297425.1. Taxonomy (GTDB): domain Bacteria; phylum Bacteroidota; class Bacteroidia; order Bacteroidales; family VadinHA17; genus LD21. The sequence goes on from DATGYZ010000018.1 coordinate 36,238, forward strand.
GCAGTTGTTACACGCGGATCAGGAGCTGTTTCAAGGGTCTGAAGTCCGCCGCATGACATTCCGCTTACAGCTATCTTTGAAATATCGATCTTATTGTAGTATTTACCTGATTTATCGCTATTCTGGGCAATGGCCCAGTTTATTGCATCAGTAAGCTGGGAAGATGTCGAACTTCCACGGCCACGTTCTCCTTCTTTCGGCATCGGGCCTATTGCGATCACAAGGAATCCATGAGATGCGACTTCAGATAAAAAGTTGACATGCTCCCATGGTGAATTTGCGCAAGCGCCGTTTCCCCAGGCAATGACAGGCAGTTTATTCTTCTCTCCAAAAGCACCTAGGTCCTCAGGCCTGAAAACTGTATGAGTCGGAAGGCTCTTCTCTGAGATCATCATGGCCTTATACGGACCTGTACCTCCGTCTTCAATCCTCCTTTGATCGGGAGCATCCTGGGCTGATATGGTATTTGCAAAACACAGCAGGGCAACTACACAAAAACTTAACATCTTTTTATTCATACTCGGGGTTTATTATTCAATTTGCTAAAGATGGTTCTAAATGTATGATTTTATTTCGCAGTGTCAAAGTATTGTCTGAAATATAGTAATTGATATTTTACGGCATTTTTCCAGTAATTCCAGTTGTGGGCTCCGGGCCTTGTTATAAAATCATGTGGGATATTCCGGTATAATAACTGTTGATGAAGATTCATGTTTACATCATAAAAGAAATCTTCATATCCGCAGTCAATAATAATTGAGAGTGAATTTGGTGTGAGGAGGTGCAACAGGTTTATTACAGTATTTTTTTCCCATCTCTCAGGTTGATCCGCATAGCTTCCAAGCATAAGAGCCATGTCCCAGTTTTTTGGAAAAGGTCTGATATCAACCCCTCCGCTCATGCTTCCCGCTGCACCATAAATATCCTGGTGTTTAAATGCCAGGTATAATGCGCCATGACCTCCCATGCTCAAACCGGTGATTGCTCTTCCCGTCCTGTTGCTTATCGTTGAGTATTTCGAATCTATGTAATCAACAAGCTCTTTTGATATAAAGGTCTCATATTGCGATTTTGGATCCACCGGGCTGTTCCAGTACCAGCTGTTTGCCCCGTCAGGACATACAAGTATAAAGTTATATTTATCTGCTTCCTTTTTGATATCAGGGCATTCTGTAATCCATCTCAGATAATTACTCCCATGTCCATGCAGAAGATAAACAACAGGCAGTTTAACTGATGTGTTGTATCCAGCCGGGGTCACAACAATTGCAGGTATGTTCCTGCCCATTGTTTTACTGTAAACCTGAATCGTATCTACATCAGCGTAAACATATGAGAACAGGAGCAGTGCAAAAAGGAAAGTTGTTATTCTTTTCATTATAATTCTTCAGTTAAGATCTAAATTCATGTAAATATAATCTGCCAGGGACTTTCTAAATTCAACATTCAGCTATTTTTTTTTACCGTTAATGGAACTGATAAGTATTCCTGTAACTCCTGTGAAAATTCCCGGAATGCAGAAGATAAGAGCTATAGCAATGGGTATTTCATCAAGATCAGTGGATATGAGCTTCATCCTTACCAGAATAATAAAAAATATATACTGAATTATCAGGACAACTATGCTTATCAGCACAAGCCTGGCATAATTTGCGGGGTTTCCCCATGGATGTAGCAAAGTGAAAAAAGACATTACAATTCCTGAAAACAGAAGTAAACGTTCATGGTAACTGTCAAACTTACCCATTATCAGGGCTGAGGAAATAAGGATGGTTGATATGCATCCCAGGAGAAGGGTTTTTCTTCTGTTTGTGCCATTAAAAAGTGATAAAAGATACCTTTTCATTCAACTCCTGCCTTACGGGGTTTATTGTTATAAAAATAACACAAGAAAGGTATCTGCAAAAATTCCTGCTATTTTATTTCAGCTTATAGGCATGAATTGAATTTGTTGAAAAAGTAGGAATGTATAAGATCCTGTTTTTTGGATCATATCCGAGGTCTGCCGACTGTAATTTTTTATCTCTGGTATCAAGAAGTGTTTGTTTTGATCCGTCGGATTTAACATAATAAATAACGCCATTCCATGATGTTACAATGAACTCGCCTTCTTTTATCATTTCAAGACCGTCGGTGCTCGATTCCAGTCCTTCGGCTACAATAGTAATGTTTTTGTCTTTCCCTGCTTTCTGCAACTTTCCGCTTGTAAGCATATACAGGTCATTTCCCACGGCAAGTAACCCGTTGACTCCCCGGGTATTCTCAAGATATAGTTCTGCTTTTTTGTTTTCAATCCTGTATACTTTATTGCCCCTTGAATCGCTTGTGTATATAATCCCATTGCTGTCTATTGTAAGGTCATTCAGCATTTGAGCACCTTCGACAGGAATCTTTTCAGTTATTGTTCCTTTTTTTGTATCAATAACTGCAACTTTATCGAGATCAGCTGCATAAAGAAAATTCTTATACAAACCCAGTCCCTTCGGTGCATCAAGTCCTTTTACCCACTCTGCGTTTATGATTTTCCCGTTGAGATCTACCTTGCCAATGGAGCCATTACCATCTTTTTCCATGGAAGTTCCGTTAATATTTGAAACATATAAGATCTTATCCCCGGCGCTGAAAAGAACAGATTCAGGCACTTTCAGGAGAGTATCTGTTTCCCAGACTTTTTCAATTGAATTCTGTGCATATAAAGAAGAACACATTAAGAGTGTGAAGGCAAGTATTGAAGTCCTCATATTTTTTAGATTGTGGTTGTCTGAACAAAGATAGCTTATTGTTCTATTCCAGCCTTTCTGATCTTCCATCCAAGGAAGGTATTAACAAGTCCTACTAAAAGGAACAGGGGTTGCAGAAAACTTGAGAGTGAAATCCACCATACCTGAATTATTATCCACAATGTAAGGATAACACCAAGTATTATACCGGTCTGGCCGGCATACCTGTTACGGGAAAATGAAAGCCAGGAAGCAGCAAGGTGTGCAAAACCATTAATAAACAGCAGGAACAGACCAGGCAGAAGGAAGGAATGCAGAGGTGATTTACTCAGCAATTCAGGGGAAGCTCCCATGGCAGCCCCACTGGTATCTTTAAGATAGCCATATCCTGCAGGGATAGCTCCGATTGCGGTTATTGCCTGTAGTGTTCCGAGAATAAAATAATAGATCTTCATATAGTATTTGATGAATTGATATTTCTTAAAACCCGCTCCGATAGAATGATTGATGTAAGAAGGATGACTGGAATGATAAAGACAGCAGGAATTATGTTCACTCCGTTCAATCCCATTGCAATTATCTTCGCCAGGAGAGCTGTCATCAGTAATGAAAGGAATATCAACGTAGTTGGTGCTAGGAGAAATCCCATTGAATTTTTCTTCGTAAGCAAATAACCGGAAACGAAAGATGCAGGTAAAAATATCGAAAGGTCAAGGCCCTGTACAATCAGAGTTGTATAATGTTCTGCGGAGTCAGGGACAATTGTACCGTTGAAAAGTGGCGGTATAACAATCCCAAGCCACAACAGACCAATTATTATGCTGTTAAGGATGAGGAAACCTCCTGACAGCCGGAGAGGTGCCTTCTTATTGAACCGGCCAGGCAGTTCATGGGTATCAAACGATAATAGTGTAATAGCAAGCGAGAAGAATGAAATGCCTGTAAGAATGACATAAATGAGGAACATTGCATTATACATTGCCATGCACATATACATGATGTAAGTGACAAAAAAATAATTCAGGGTTCCAGCAAGGATGAATCTCCAACTCAATGAATTTTTCCGGCTGAAGTACCATGCTGCTATTAGGAGTGGAACAGCTATGAACAGAGTGACGTAATCCTGTGCGATGCCCTGGATTGCCACATCTGATGACATATCCCTGTACAAACCATAACCATATATTTCTACAACTTTGCCTCGCAGTGAAACATAATCATAAGGCCCTGGTCCGCCAGTAATGAAAATACCTGAAAGTGAGGCACTAACTGCAAAAATCGATATTAAAATTACAAGGACTGTAATAATTTTATTATTCTTCATTGCCGGTATTTAAAGGATTCCAAAAATAGGAATTTATCCTTCAGGGGCCTACGGCAAAAGAATGATGAATGAATATGAAATTAATTATTACTGGTTCATCGCGGGACTGACCATGTCCATATGATATCTGCAAAATAGTATATGTCATTGCTAGAGCCCGGGAAGCTGTAACCATCAGCCAGGTCCGCAAAGATATAGCGGCCACCAAATTCAATTCCAATTTTAGATGATCCTTCAAGTTTTCTTGTTATACCAGCTCCTGCCGGGATAATAAAATCCTGGCTGTCTCTTCCGGTTCTTTTTAATATTAGGGCTTTGTTGGGGTCTACATCAAAGAATAACGATCCGAAGCCCGCATAAACATAAGCATCAAAATAGCTCCAGAAAGGATAATATCCGTTTTTTATTTTTTTCCCGCCATAAGCCCTGTTATAGATTTTATTCGTTAAAAGGAAGTATTCACCTGCAATAAATGTTTCGAAGAACCCCGTAGATGCTTCAAATCCACGTTCGGTTTTTGATCCGATCTTATCACTGACATTGAAAATCCCTCCGCTAAAATTCAGTCTCGCTGAAAATGCCTTATTGAACCTGTATCTTGCAGCCCCGTTAAGGTTTAGTCCAGTATTGTACCTGGTGATATCTTTAAAACCAAGCAGGTTTTTACCCCTGGAATATCCGCCTATATCACCAAAAAAATGAGTGGTTCCTGCACCTGCAATCAGTTCAACACTACTCTCCTGATTTCTCTGGGCTAAACCATGCACAGACACAAATAGCGCTAAGATAATGATGCACTGCTTCATGGGTATGGATTTTGAGTATGAAAGACGGAATCTGGAAAATAACAAAGAGAAAGTGGGTTTTGTTTAAAAAAATTAATCTTTTATGAATCAATAAGAATCTGATAAACGATTACAGGTTGTGTTAATGCATACGTATTGAATATAAATACCAAAAATATTTAGTACCTTTATTTAGTTTGAGTAATCAAATGCATGTCAGATGATTTACGAAAACAACATATTGACTCCCGGTCAAAAGCTTGACATTATTTCCAGAAATTCTGCTGAGGGTGTAATCATAATTGATGATTCCGGAACAATTGAGGAATGGAATGATTACATGGTAAGTAAAACAGGCTATACCAGGGAAGAAATCACAGGTAAAAAAATCTGGACTGTTCAATACAATATTCTTCCTGATGAATGGAAGAAAAAATACACCATGCAGAAATTGAAGTCCATATGGATGAATTTCCTCACAGGAATGGCTGATAATGAATTTGTCAGGAAAGAAGGCCAGTTTATATCCAGGAAAAATGAAACAAATCTCACTGAAGATGTCATATGCAGGATCAGAATGCAGAGCAAAAGCTACCTCTATGTTATTCAAAGGGACCGGGGCGCCAAAAATAAAAGTGATGGTATCCTGATCGCAATTCTATCCTATCAGTTAAGAACAATGCTTTCCGGAATGTCTGACTACTCTGCAGTGTCAGTCACTGGTGAGAAAAGTATTAACATTGATAAACTTCTGAGTTTTATGAGAAGTATTGTTTCTTCAACTGAAAACACTATCAGTATGCTGGAAAATTTGATAACTTATACTTCAGTTCAGATAGGAGTTCGTGAGTATAAGCCGGTAGAAACAAGCCTGAACCTGATTATTGAAGATGTAATTAATGATTTCAGACATTATTCAATGTTCAGAAACATTCGCATACATCATAATCAATCAAATGATATAAAATGTATAGCAGATGTCAATACCTTAAAAATTATCCTGCGTAATCTTCTTGACAATGCTGTGCAGTGGCATGATGACACCAGGGTTGATATTACTTCCACAATCAATCAGGGATTTATTGAAATATCAGTAACATTGAATGGTTCGGTGATTGATAATCAGAAACTAAGGAAATTGTTTTCATCAGAATTGCCCGATATAAATCCAGGAGGAGGAACCAGCCTCAACCTTGGCCTTATTCTGAGCAGGACTCTTATTGAGCAGCATGGAGGTAGAATATGGGCTGAATCCAAGAAAGGGAAAGGTTTAGCAATCACCTTTACAATTCCTGCATAATTTTCCTCTTAAATGACCATGGCAATCCAGCCTGGCAGATCAGACGATCAGGCTATTTCAATCAAACAAGCCGGCATGTCAATGATTGTACCCTTTATTCTCATCATATTATTGTGATCTTTGTTAAATAATAAATTATATTATCAATGTCAGCAAAGAGGTGGAATGCAGAAAATATACCTTCGCAGGAGGGGAAAAAAGTACTGATCACAGGTGCAAACAGTGGAATCGGTTTTGAAGCATCAAGGGTGTTAAGCTCAAAAGGCGCCCAGGTCATTATGGCAGTTCGGAATCTAAGGAAAGGTAAAGAATCAGCAGATAAAATAAGAAAGGAAAACCCTGACGCAAAGCTTGATGTGATGATGCTTGACCTGTCTGATTTTTCTTCAATTAGGAATTTTTCAGGTGAATTTCATAAAAAGTATTCTCAATTGAATATTCTCATTAATAATGCCGGTGTAATGGCACCAAAAAAAAGAGAATTGACAAAACAGAACTTCGAGATTCAGTTCGGTACCAATCACCTTGGACATTTTTTACTGACAGGTTTGCTGTTCGACATACTTAAAAATTCTCCGGGTTCAAGAGTTGTTGTTCAAAGCAGCATTGTGCACAAGCAAAAATTTTATGGGGCAGACATTCACTTTAAAGATTTAAACTGGGAAAAAGGCTACAACAAAGAGCATGCTTACGGGCAAAGCAAGCTTGCCAACCTGTTGTTTGCATATGAGCTTGACAGAAGGATTAAGGCCCACAACATTAAAATGATAGTTACTGCAGCTCACCCCGGATATACGAATACAAACCTTCAGAAACATTATGGCTTTTTGTTCTCCGCAATTCTGAATAATGTTGTGGCTCAGAATGTTAAAATCGGGACTTTACCTGTTGTAAGAGCTGCAACTGAGGAGAATCTTAATGGCTCAGAATATTTTGGTCCGACAAGGATGATGGAAATGAGAGGTTATCCTGAATTGGTACAATCGAGCGAAAAATCGTATGATAAGGAATTAGCAGCGAAGCTATGGGATGTTTCAGAAAAGCTTACAGGCTTTACTTATAATTTTGAAAGAAATTCAATATAAGTCGTCAGCTTGCAACACTGCCATTCATAAGCATTTTAAGAGCATCATTAAAAGAACCGGCCCCGGTTATTTCACCTGAGTTCACAAAGAAGATCTCATCGGCATTCTCAATCGTATTCAGGCGATGTGCAATAATGACCTTTGTTGTTGATCCGGGAAGATTTTTAAGTATTGACTCGAGTAGTTGCTCTGTGACTGTATCTATATTGGCAGTTGCTTCATCAAGTATCAGGAGATCGGGTTTACGTAAGATAGCTCTCATGAAAGCAATTATCTGTTTCTGGCCAAGGCTTATGCTGTCACCGGAGGAAGAAACCATCGTATCGAGCCCCTGATCAAATCTTTTAAGCAAACCATCAAGATGGGTCTCTTTTATAGCACTTTCGAGCTGGCCGGTGTTTAACCCTGAGCAACCTTCATTACCATAAAGGATATTGTCTCGCACAGTACCTGAAAAGAGAATGGGGTCTTGTAGAATGAACCCTATTTTCATAGCTCTTTCACATGCAGAGTAGGACCTGATATCCCTTCCATTCAGCAGTACCGTTCCTTCAGTTGCATCGTACAATCTTGCAATAAGGGAGGCTGTGGTTGTTTTTCCACCGCCAGTGGGTCCGACAAAGGCATAAGTCCGGCCTTTTTCAAGTTCAAAGCTAACATTATGAAGGATCTCTTTTCCCCCCGGGTAGGCGAAGGAAACATTTCTGAAGCTTATGCAGGAGTCGCTTTCATAATCAACTTTATTATCAGCTACAGGAAGGTTGTTCTCAAACGACAAAAGGTGTGATATCCGGTCCCAGGCTGCAAGAGCAAGCTGAAAGTTTGCCCATAAAGCAGCAATCTGTCTTAAGGGATTATAAAAACCTGATATGTATGAAATAAAGCTTATCAGGAGTCCTGCAGAAAAATGCCCTTTGATTATCAGCCATATACCAAGTGCGAGTACAATCAATTGCCCGATATTCGATGCAAAAGTATAAATGGGTGATAAAATTGTGTTTGCAATTCCTGCATGTATTGATTTATTGTAGTTTTCAGCGTTGGCTTCACTAAAACGTTTGCGGAAGTAATCACGCCTGTCAAATGCTACAACCACCCTGAAATTGGCAAGGCTTTCCTGTATCTCTGCAGACAGGTTTCCAAGGCTTTTCAGACTTGCTTCATTTTTAGACCTGATCCATGGCGACGTGCTCTTTGTGATTAAAAATAACAAAAGTGCCGGGGATAAAGCCGCAAGGCCGAGAGGGAAATTTATTACAAGCAGGATAATCCCGGCACCTGTCATTGTAATAAGACTTCCTATGAACTGCATCAGTGATTGTGAAAAGAACTGGTTCACCTTGTCTGTATCATTGTTGATCCTTGAGATAAGGTCCCCCGATTTATTCTGGTTAAAGAAATCAAGTGGCAGTTCCTGCAGTTTATTGAATACCGTATTCCGCAGGCTGAACAGCATCCTCTGACCGATTCCTCCCATCATACGCATTTGTGCATAGTTTACTGCGAAGGCTATTGAATACATAACAAGCAGTATTCCTGCAAAAAGAAGCACACCATGATAATTTCCATTCTGGATATAGGTATCTATTGTATAACCAACCAGGTAGGGACCGAGGAGATTTAATCCTGCGTTCAGAAGAATAGCTGAAAATGCCACTGTTAGCCGGTGGCGTTCACTGCCGATTATTGTAACCAGTTTTTTCAATGAAGCAATCACAGGAAGCTTTGCCGGCCTTGTGCCAGAATTTTGATTCAGATTATAATTCATAATGATGGGTGCTTCTTTGTGAATTATAAATCTGGATGTATTCAGGTGAGCTCTGCAGTAGTTCGCAGTGTTTACCGGATGCTATAACTTCGCCTTCCATGAGAAGGATTATGTTGTCAAAATTACCTGCATGCAATACCTTCTGCGTTACTGAGATCAGAGTCAGGCCTGGATAGTTTTTCTGGATGTTTGCCAGGATCTCTTCTTCTGTTCTCTTGTCAACTCTTGATGTAAAATCATCCAGCAGCAATATTTTCGGATTAATAGCCAGTGCCCTTGCGAGCATAATACGTTGTTTCTGGCCACCTGACAGGCTTGTTCCCCTTTCGGCAACAATTGTTTCAAGCTTTCCGGGCAGAGTTTCTATAAAATCACTTAAACCGGCAGTTCTAATCGCCTTAAGCATTGATTCTTCGGTAACGTTTTCGCTGAAGGCAATATTTTCTCGAAGTGTCATATTGAAAATGATGCTGTCCTGGAAAACGAACCCGATCTGCCTGTGAAATATATTCCTGTCAAACTCAGGAATTGGAATTCCATCAAACTCAATGGTGCCAGAATCGGGTGGCATTATGTTTGCCAGGAGATACAGCAACTGGCTCTTCCCTGCAGCTGTCGGTCCGATTATAGCAGTTTTGCTGCCAGCTTTTACCGGGAAGGATATATTCTTAAGTATAGGTTTCTTGCCATAACTGAGTAAAACGTTGTTCAGTTTGATATCTCCTTTTAGGATAGTGCTTATTTTGCCACCTTCATCAGGAGGCGGTTCATCGAGGATTTCTTGAATTCTTCCGTAAGATGCTGTTGCTGATGCTATTATGTTACTCATGAAACCTATCATCATAACCGGAAAGATGAGCATCATAAGATAACTGTTGAAGGCTGCGAAATTTCCCAATGATAATGATCCGGTTACAACATAATGGCCACCCAGTGCCAGGATTATTACTATTGCCAGGTTGGAAACAAACATTATTATCGGGATCAATACTGAAAATAGCTTCACGATTGACAATCCAAGATCCCTCGATTCCATGTTCTTTTCAAGAAACTTCTGGTTTTCAGGCTGCTGTGAATTCAAAACCCTTATTAATGCGGCTCCAAGTATGCTCTCATTGATGATCCTGTTCAGGGTGTCTATTACTTCCCGGCTCTTCTTGAAGATGATTCGCACTTTTCTGAATACGATGAAAAATGATACTGCAATTACAGGTACAATGAGCAGAACTGCAACAGCAAGTCTCCAGTTTATCATGATCAGCAACACAGATGCCCCGGCAATAACAAAAAGTGATGATATAATAGTTACAAAAGCCTGGGAAACAAACATCTTTACAGAGTCCATATCGGATGTAAGGTTTGTAAGGATTTTTGCAGGATTAGCCCTGGTAATAAACCGCAGGCTTTGCCGCGACAACACTTCAGAAAGACTGTTTCGAAGATCTTTTGCTACTTTTTCTGAGGTATATGTCTGCAGAACGCCCTGTAAAAATGTCATTATAAGTATTCCGGCAGCAACCATAAGGAATTCTTTAATGACAGCAGACGCATTAAACCTGTTTTCTGTGAAGGCATCAATGCTGCCGGCTATAATTTTGGGAATCAAAAGGTTTATACTGCTGGCAGCAAGCGCAATAATAATTAGCAATGTAACAATACCCCTGTATGGAATAAGAATGCTGAATAATCCTGGTCCTTGTTTCTTTCCTGTATGATCCATCATGCAAATTATACTGCAATTAACTTAAAAAAAACGAGAATAGTTCATTAGGATTACCAGGTGCTGAATGAGTGCCGGGCATTATTAAAAATTTAATTAATATTGGAATACTAATTTCACCAATCATGACAGAGCAGATAAAACAGATTGCCCGGAGGATAAAAGAAATCCGTGAAATTTCAGGAATTTCATCAGAATCAATGGCAAAGAACCTTAATGTCTCCAGGGAGCTTTATGAAAGTTATGAAACAGGAAACATTGATATTCCGGTAGGGATCATATTCAGTATTTCTGAATTCTTTCATGTCGAATTGTCTGTAATGCTTGGGGGTGATAATCCAAAGCTTCATATTTATGGAATAGTGCGGAACGGTAAAGGATTAAAGCTTGAACGCAGAACACAATATAAGTATGAGAGTCTGGCTTATAATTTTATCCATAAAAAGGCCGAGCCATTTATGGTAACTATCGATCCTGGTCCGGAAGGTGCAATCATGGAATTTAATTCTCATCCCGGGCAGGAGTTTAACTATGTTATTAAGGGTACAATGATGACTTTAATTGACGGGCATGAAATTATTCTGCATGAAGGTGATTCAATATATTTTGATTCAGGTTATAAACATGCAATGAGAGCTCTGAATAATGAGCAGGTGAAATTTTTGGCTGTAGTTTTATAATTTTAAGTTAACTGATGATGCTGGAAAAATATCTTGGGAAGGTTGAGTATGACTCATACGAAAACTTTAAAAATGATTTTAGAATAAATATTCCCGAAAATTTCAACTTTGCATATGATGTTGTCGATACAATAGCTGCGTCAAACCCTGACAAGGTGGCAATGGTCTGGTGTGATGACAAAGGGAATGAAGCTGTCTTCACCTTTGCACAGATGAAATATTACAGTGACAAGGCAGCCAATTTTTTTACATCAACTGGAATATGTAAGGGTGATCCGGTAATGCTGATTTTAAAAAGGCATTATTCTTTCTGGTTTTGCACACTTGCATTGAATAAAATAGGCGCAATTACAATTCCGGCAACACATCTCCTTTCTTCCAAAGATATTATATACAGGAATAATGCCGCTGATATAAAGATGATTGTTTCAGTGCCTGATCCCCTTGTCATTCAGCATATAGAAGAAGCTGAGAGTCAGTCACCGACCCTTAAATATAAGATGCTAATTGACAGGGATGCAGAAGGATGGATCAATTTTACAAGAGGTATGGAAGGCAGTCCGGAAGAATTTTCCAGACCGGTAATTGAAAAGGGTACAAGGAACGATGATATAATGCTTCTGTATTTCACTTCTGGTACGACAGGTATGCCTAAAATGGTAAGCCATAATTTCACATATCCTCTAGGGCATATTCTCACTGCAAAGTACTGGCAGAATGTAATGGATGGGGGGCTTCATTTTACCGTTGCGGATACAGGCTGGGCAAAATCTGCATGGGGTAAAATTTACGGACAGTGGATTTCAGGTAGTGCTGTAATGACATATGATTACGATAAGTTCGTTCCAAAAAACCTGATGGAAGTAATTGAAAAATACAAGGTAACATCATTTTGTGCTCCTCCTACAATCTACAGGTTCCTGATAAAGGAAGACCTGAGGAATTATGATCTTAGTAATCTGAAATACTGCGTAGTAGCCGGGGAACCATTAAATCCTGAGGTATATAAGCAATTTCTTGACATGACAGGCATCAGGCTGATGGAAGGATATGGTCAGACGGAATGTACAGTGGCAATAGCTACATATCCATGGATGGAACCCAAACCAGGCTCAATGGGAAAACCATCACCAGGCTATGATATTGCAATTATAGATGAAGCTGGTGAAATATGTGAAGCCGGCATAGAAGGAGAGATAATTATACGGACTTCAGGTTACATACCTGTTGGTATGTTCAATGGGTATTACCGTGATATTGAACTTACAAAGAAAGTGTGGGCAGATGGAATTTACAGGACAGGTGATATGGCCTGGTGCGATGAAGATGGTTACTTCTGGTTTGTAGGCAGGGCTGATGATGTTATTAAAAGCTCCGGCTACCGGATAGGTCCATTTGAAATAGAGAGTGCTTTAATGGAACATCCTGCTGTCCTGGAATGTGCAATTACTGCCGTTCCCGACCCGGACCGGGGACAGATAGTCAAAGCCACAATAGTTACATCAAAGAACTATGTGCCGGGCGAAGCTCTGGCTTTAGAATTACAGGAGCATGTTAAGAATGTCACAGCTCCATACAAATATCCCAGGATAATTGAATTTGTTAATGAATTGCCGAAGACAATTAGCGGAAAAATTCGAAGAGTCCAGATACGCGAAGAAAATAAGGGGGAATCCGGCAACTCACTGTAATCGTATTACATACAATTTTGGTAAAAATACCCGGTAAAAAAATACCAGGAATTATTAAAGTAGATGGGCATGGAGGAATGCCAGCATTATTTCAGTCTGATCTCTTTCTTAAGTTTAATGTCACCTGCCGAAGACCCTAAAAGCAGCTCGATCCTGCATGGGTCATTGTCCCATTCGTGATTTGAATCACTCCAGAACCGAAGGTTTTTTACAGGGATCTCCAGTGAGACTGTTTGGGCATCCCCCGGGTTAACCTGTATTCTTGAAAATGCTTTAAGTTCCTTTTCAGGCCAAACCACTGAACCATCAATTCGATGTACGTAGGCTTGTACGACTTCCTCCGCAGTCATGCTGCCTGAGTTCCTCAGATTAAATGAAAGTAAAATCACATCGTTCTTTCCATAGTTTTCCTTATCAGTCGTCAGGTTAGTGTACTCAAAGGTTGTATAAGTTAATCCATGGCCAAATGGATACATAACTGGAACATTTTTTGTGTCATACCACCTGTACCCTACAAGGGATTCTTCTGAATAATATGCGGTGTTAGGATCTTTCACTGTTTTTTCCGTATTCTGCCGGGCACTATTGTTTTCACTCCCTGAAACCAGGCTTGTAAAAACATCAGAGCTGATGTTGCCCTGCGGGAAGTTTCCGAGCGCATAAGCAGGAGAATCTTCAAGCTTAACAGGAATAGTGAACGGCAGCCGGCCGGTAGGAGAGATGTTCCCCGTGAGTATATCAGCCAGAGCATTTCCGCCCTCGGAGCCATTGAACCATGAAATGAGCAAAGCCCTTGAAACATTTTTCACAACATTAAGATCATTCGGAGCTCCGCTCACCAGGATGGTTACTATGTTCGGGTTAACACCAGCGATTCTTGTTATCAACTCATCCTGTCCGTATGGCAAGAAAATATTCCGCCTGTCGCTTCCTTCAGTCTCAACTGATCGATTATCACCTCCTATAAAAAGCACTATTTCTGCTTTCGCTGCGACTTCAAGAGCTTCCTTTGCCAGTTTCTCTGTTCTTACTTCGCGGTCATGAGCTGCTTTCTCAACCTCCTGAGGCGTTCTCCTCATGAACCTCCCTCCGAAACCCTGTTGAGATGCCTCATACCCCTGGGCAAACACTATTTCAGCCTTATCGCCAATCTTTTTTATTAATCCCTCAAGAGGAGTGATCTCGTACAATGTTTTAACTCCAGCTCCAACACCTCCTGTTGCCATTTTCTGGGTTGCGTTTGCTCCGATAACTGCAATTACAGGTTTGTTTTCAATTTTAAGCGGCAGGATATTATCATTTTTCAGAAGAACAATCGATTTACTGGCAACATTGTAAGCAATTTTCTGCTGTTCAGGCAAAGATGTAATTCCCTTGTTTGCTTCGGTATCGGGTACTGGTTTAATAGCCATTCTTACACGGAGTATTTCCCGTACTCTCTGGTTTATAATTTCTTCAGAAATAAGCCCTGCTTTGACAGAATCAATCAGTGCCTGTCCGAGGAATTTTTTCGAGGGCATCTCGACATTTAGACCATTTTTGACAGAATTCACTGTGCTGTGGGTACCTCCCCAGTCTGAAATAACCATTCCTGCGAAGCCCCATTCGTTCCTGAGAATATCAGTGAGAAGCATTTCGTTTTCTGCACACCACCACCCGTTAACTTTGTTGTAAGCCGCCATGACACCGTAAGCATCGGCTTCTTCAACTGCAGCCCTGAATGGTTGAAGGTAGATTTCCCTCATTGCCCTTTCACCAACGACAACATTTACACTTCCCCTGTTTGTCTCCTGGTTGTTCAGGGCAAAATGCTTCAGGCATACTGCCACACCATTATCCTGAACGCCTCTGGTATAATTTACAGATAGCTGCGAGCTTAAAAAAGGATCCTCGCTCATGTACTCATATGTCCTGCCGCCTGTTGGTATTCTCTGGATGTTAATTGCCGGTGCCAGTATCATATCTTTTCCGCGCAGCCGTGCCTCGCGTGCTATGGCTGTACCGTACTCATACGCCAGTGATGGTGACCATGTTGACGCCAGGGCAGATCCTGTCGGAAAAAAAGTTGCTTTATCTGTCTCCCATCCAAGAGATGACCAGCTGTCAGGCTGCATCTCTTCGCGTACGCCAAATGGTCCGTCGGCATATTTTATATCAGCTATCCCGAGTCTCTCAACTCCTGAAGAAACGAACATATGCTTTGCATGAAGCATTTCGATTTTCTCTTCGAGTGTCATCTGGCTGATAAGACCATCTATTTGTCTGTCATATTGTAGAAGAGACGATTTACGGCTATTTCCAGTGGAACATGCACCAATAAAGACTGTCATTACAGTAAAGACTAAAATTTTAATTCTCATGATTAATAAATAAAATCAGCGTTATATGGAATCACCCTGTATTGCATAAATATTTTCCAGGTACTATGATTAACACTTGTTAATAAGTCTAATATAACATCTCTTGTAAAATATTCAAAAGAATTGTCCTTTTCCATGACCTCAATTTATTTCTGGATCTTCGGGACTGCCAAATTTTTTTCCAGAGCAATCGATCTGTAATCAAATATCTGGTTTAGCCGTCGGCGTATGAACAAAAAATTTGCAAGAGACCCAAAAAATCTAAAAGGTGGTTTATATGTTACCAGATCAGTCATTAAAACGCCACCTTCAACCGGCTCAATTTTATGCTCATGATGCCATAGTGAGTAAGGACCAATCCTTTGCTCATCAATAAAATAATCAAATTCCCTTAAATGTGTGATCTCTGTAACCCAGTTAACCCTGATGCCAGGAAATAGAGTAACTTTATAGGTAATGATCATCCCGGGATACATTTTTTCTGAACCATTTCTACTGGTGATTATAAAACCCATGTTCTCAGGGGTAATAAGCCGAAGGTTAGCTGGCGATGATATAAAGTCCCAGGCTTCATTGATTGTGCAATGTAATTTTTGGGTTCTCAGTATTTGATAAAATGCCATGATTTCATGGTTTAATTCTTGGGGTTGATTATTAGCCTTATATCTCCTGCAGAAGCCCCCGCCAAGCAGCTGGATTAAATATCAATTTACATGAAAATAAATCATAGAAAAAATCTGATTGAAAAGGCCAATCCCAGTGAGCTGGCAGTTGAAGCGGAGCTTCCTTCCATTATGCTTTTCATCTGCCCGGGATTTGAAGATAATCTGTAATTACCAGTTTCTCCATAATCTGATATGTCAGAAAAAAAAGAATCGTATGTCAACCCCAAAGAAAACTGAATCTTTTCCCCGGGCGAATATTGTATTCCTCCTGAAGCAGTAAGACCAAGATTGATTGGCTTGATCTGAATCTCTCCTTCATCAGAATTTGAATAGTCTTTTTCAAAACCTTCATATGGCACGCCTGTTATGCGAACATTATATGCAGGATAATAACCCTCATATGTAAATCTTCCAGAGTTGTTAAAATGATTACTGACAGGAAACATTAAATTCAATCCTGTATTCAGGAACATTCCAAACTTTTTACCCATTGGGATCTGGGTATTTATTATGAGTGGTATTTTTATATAAGAAATCTGCTGGGTTTCTTTGATATTATCACCTGTTATAAATCTTGTATAAGATTCGTTTACATCTGTAGTGTCGTAATTTATGGCATACCTGCCTGCCATGATCTCCGATTTAAGAGTCGAATATCCTAGGCCTGATGAAATACCGAAATAATCCGAAAACATGAATCCCGCTACCATTGAAAATGATAACGAACTTTTCCGGTCATATTCCAGCTGTGTTAATGCAGCAGGCGCATTAATTGAAATTCCTGATTGTACCGGGCTTAAAGTGAAACCAACATAAAATCGGCTTTTTCCTCCAATAAAAAGATCGGTACCCTGCGAATATCCGGCAATAGAGATAAAGAATAAAAATAAAAACAATACTCCATGTCTTATTTGGGGCTTTCTAGTTTTCATTCCCGGGATCATTATTATTTCTCAACTATTATTTTAGTATTGTAAACATGTCCATTATCTATTGTGACTCTTATATAATAGAGGCCTGCTTGGAGAGTTTCAATTGAGAGCTCGTGGGTGAAGTCATTGTATTCATTTCCAGTTTCCGTTTCATAAACTTTCAATCCCTGGCTATTAAATATTGAAATGACTGCTTTCCCGATTGGAACATCATTAAGGGTTATTATGACATTTTTGTTTGCCGGATTAGGGTAAGCACCAAACGATCCTGAGCCTGCATCGACCTGAATGACATTTGAAAAATTTTTACACCCGTCTTTATCCGTAGTGAGGACCTGATAAGCACCAGGCCCGTTTTTAGTCCAAAAAAATTGTTCCTGTGTCACACCGGTGACCGGAGTAGTTCCCCTGTACCATTGGTAATTATTGAATTTATTATTTATGTTACTGCAGATAAGAACATCATTCCATTTTTTTACAATTACAGGAACGAAACCGACAGGAATAGGATTGATTATCACATTTCCTGTTGCTGCCGAAATGCATCCTGATGAATTCCTGACTGTAAAGTAATATGTGCAGGGTACCAGCCCGGAAATGGTTGTCGTTGTCCCGGTTCCGGTTGTTGTTTCACCCAGGTTATTGATCAGTGACCAGGATCCGGAGGAAGGAAGCCCGCTGATATTGATACTTCCTGTAGGGGCAAGGCAAGTTGGCTGTGTCGCTGTGCCCAGGGCAGGAGCAGCAGGTATACCCGGAGGCGGATTGATCACAGCAGCTGCAGATGATAATGAAGTGCATGATGCATCTGAAACAGTAAAGGTGTATGTTCCCTGTGTAAGCCCGGAAATTATCGTACTTGTTCCTGTTCCTGTAATTGTTGTTCCCCCAGGAGACCTTGTCAGTGTCCATGTTCCGGCAACAGGTAAACCACTTAAAGAAATACTGCCGATGGATACAGAGCAAGTAGGTTGGGTAATATTACTGATGAGCGGCGCTGGTGGTGTTTCTGGCTGAGGATTAATTGTGATGCTTGAAGTGTTAGGAGATGTGCATGAGTAAGCATTTGTTACTGTAAAGCTGTATGTGCCTGGAGCCAGGGACGTAATTGTTGCTGATGTTCCTGTGCCGGAAGTAGTGTTGCCTCCTGGTGATCGTGTTATTATCCAGGTTCCGGAAGCAGGAAGACCCCCGAGCGTAACACCTCCGGTTGATGTGCTACAGGTGGGATTAGTTATTGTACCGACAACAGGGGCTGTTGGTGTTGAAGGTTGGGAATTAATTACAGCATCAGCAGAAGAAACAGAAGTCAATGCAAGGGAATTGGTGACTGTAAAGCTGTAAGTGCCTGCAGGAAGTCCGGTAATTGTAGTGTTGGTTCCGGTTCCTGTTGTTGTTACAGCCCCAGGAGTTCTTGTAAGTGTCCATGTACCTGTTGCCGGCAATCCGTTTACAACAATGCTGCCTGTTGATACAGTGCATGTTGGCTGTGTTATGGTTCCGATTATGGGTGAAGATGGTAAAACAGGAATGACATTTTGGAAAATTGAAAGTGAATTGCCAAAATAATTCAGTGCAGCAATATCTGTACGTGAATCACCATCAAAATCACCAAGAGAAACAACCTCCGGGCCATTTCCAGAACTGAAATCTACCTTGGCATTTAGTGAAACTGTTGTAAATGATCCAGATGTACTTTTATTTCTGAATACAGATACTGTGCTACTTCCAATATTTGAAACCACAATATCCGGTTTTAAATCTCCAACGAGATTGGAGATAGATATTCCCTGGGGATTGATTCCAGTTGCAAAATCTATTTTAGATTCAAATGAACTTGTAGTTATTGACCCTGGTGTGCAAACATTTTTAAAAAGAGATATAGTATTTGAACCTCGGTTTGTAACAATAATATCATTTTTACCATCACCGTCAATATCTGCACTTGCAATACCCCAGGGAGCCGTTCCTGAATTGAAATCTATTTTGCTGCTGAATGACCCTGATATTAAATTTCCGGGTGTTGAAATGTTTTTGAATATTGATATTGTGTTACCATTATAATTAACAACAGCCAGATCAGGCTTTCCATCATTATCAAAATCATTACAAGTTATGCCATCAGGATAAAGCCCTGTTATTAAATCACATTTTGCTGAAAATGAATTGGCATCAATCGTGCCTACTGAACTTGTATTTCTAAATATTGAAATTGTATTGGAACCACTGTTCGTGACTGCAATATCATTTTTGCCATCCAGATCGAAGTCCATTATGCAAATGCCAAAAGGCGTAGTCCCTGTACCAAAATCGATTTTTGAAGATAAAGATGCTGCTGTAAATGTACCTGGCGTGCTTAAGTTCCTGAAAACAGAAACCGAATTGCTATTGGCATTGCTGACAACGATGTCGGGTTTCCCATCCCCGTCAATATCTTTAATTGCAACTCCAAGCGGATTTGCGCCGGTAGAGAAATCAACCTTTGTAGCAAAAGATCCTGAGCCTATGGTACCTGAAGAAACTATGTTTCTGTATACGGATAAAGTATTGGCGCTTGCATTGGTTACAATTAAATCCAATTTTCCATCGCCATCAATATCGCAGACTGAAGAGAAATATGGATTTGATCCTGTCACAAAATCAACTTTTGATGCGAATGAAGTGGCATCAATTATTTTCGGACTGTTAAATGTCACAAAATAAGGATTAGAAGAATATCCTGTTAGTCCCTTGGTTTTAGTAGTTACACTAATTGGCTGATGAGAGGCTCCGTTTGGAACTGTTACTTCAAGCTGAGTTAATGAAGCAGAAATTACAGAAGCTTTTGCAGCACCGAACCATACAATATTATTTGCCGGAACAGGATCGAAGTTGCTGCCTGTTATAGTCACTGTAGAACCAACTGCACCTGAAGAAGGATTGAAAGAAGAGATTTGAGGATGAAGATCCCAGCCATTTTCCACATATAAAAGCTGGATTTCTGAGTCATTTATAGCTCTGTTATAGATCCTGATATCATCCAAAACCCCATTGAAAAAGTAACTGTATGTCAGGCTAGCGCCAATCTGGAATTTGGTCAACCCCTGAAGAAAATTATTTCCACTTGTTGAGTTGCCGCGACCATAAGTCAGAGATAATTTAGTTCCATCAAGATAAATTGAGTTCTCAGTCTGACCTACCACAACAACAACATGGTGCCATGAATTATCAAAGTAATACCCATTGCCATTACTATAAGCAGCCTGGATAGGATTATTCTCAAAATAGATACTTTCGTTCGTAAGATTTGACGCGCTCTCACCAAGTGTTAATCCCCATGGATTCAAGTATAATAGTGGCTTTACTGAGGAATTCGGGCCAATAGCTTTAAACCACATAGAAATTGATCCCGTCAGAAGAGATCCCAGCGCTGAGACCAATGAACTTGCTTCAATGTAGTTGTTTGTTCCATTAAAACTATATGCTTTACCCGGGTTTCCAAATCTATCATTTGCAGGAGTTGTTCCTGATATGGTCCCATTATTTCCATTCCCGCTCTCATCATTAGCATTGCCATTAAAAGGGTAATAGGCAACAAGGCCGGAATTCAAATCATCTTTTACACACCGGACACTGTAACCACACGATTTCCATGTTGAATACCTGTTAATTTTTGCTTCCGAATAATATAAAGAGCGTCTGTAATTATCTCCCCCGGATTGTGTGGATGTATGCCAATGGGCCCCGACATTTATTTCCATAAATGTTCCGGCACCGCTTCTTTGTCCCCCGGGAAGTGCACTGAACCCCGAACTGTTTGTTGCACCTGTATTTGGAGTGTTCCAGAAAGAAGTTCCCGCTAATTTAAGTTCCCCGCCTTCTGTTGTTCCCCTCCAGGCATCATATCTGTCTGCTTCTGCAGGGCTCATTCCTAAAAAGATCTCAAGCTTCTTCCATTCTTCATCAGAGGGAACATGCCAACCAGTTGGACATAATTTACCTGTATTTATTGCATACCAGTTATACAATCCACCATACGTGGCCTTATTTGAAACTGCATCATTACTGTACCAGCTATACGCAGGGGTCGTTAAAGCTGCCCATGTTGCATCAACTGTAACATTTGGAATAGGTGTACCATCAGAAAACTTTGTAGTTTTCAGATTCTGTTTCATCCAGATTTGTGTGCCGATTTTGGCGACTTCATAGATGTTCCCATCGGCATCACTGATTGAAGCAGTTGCTGGCCAGTCATTTTCAGCAAACAGCAGATGAATTTCTGATTCATCTAATGCCCGGTTATAAATCCTTATATCATCAAGTTTTCCTTTCATGTAACTTGTATGCCCTATTGCTCCGGCGGTCCCAAACCTGAGAATACCTCCGGAATTATCCATTGTAAAACCGCTATACCTTGGAACGATGCTTAGTAATATGCCGTTTCTATAAGCTTTGGTGTTAGTTCCATCGGCTGTGAAGACCCAATGATCCCAGGAATTGACTCTGTAAGTATATTGCGTACCTGAAATACCATAAACTGTCTCACCACCTGAACTCCATGCTGTAAGACCTAATTTACTGACATCAGTGTCATAAGTGGATGATATAGAATACTCCCAGTTTGAAGAAGATGCATCAGGATTTCTTTTGGCAAGGATCCCATGATCATGAATTGCATCACCTTTCATCCAGAATGAAATTGAAAAAATCTGACCCGGAAAGGATAGCGTTGAAGTATTTCCAATCTCAATATAATCATTGACTCCATCATAAGAAAATGCACTGTTCAAGTTTCCAAATCTGTCGGGAGCAGAAATTGCACCATAAATTGTTCCATTATTCCCATTACCACTTTCATCATTTGAATTGCCATTAAAAGGATACCACGCTACCAGTCCTGTGGTTGGCAGCTGTGCTGAAATGTAACTGAAAAAACAGGTAAATACCAATAATAACAGTGGTTTGAACGGATTAGTCATAAGCGTCACAATTATTACACCTCAGAAGTCATCGTAAACATCTTCTGACAAATATTATTATATGCTCAGTTATTTTTTAAAATAAAAATCCCCATTCAGATCATTCCATTCCTGGGGACGCTGCATGTGGTTGCTGCGCTCCCATACATTAATTCTCGTATTCATGAAAACACTGCTGATAGGCTGGGGGATGTTCATTTGTTTCACCAGTTCCTCAGTAAATAAGCCGTTTCCCGACGATCCGTCTGCTGCGGTTGATCCCGGTGCTGTTGCAAATGAAACAAATGTTCCGCTTGTATTTGATAAAGGTGTAAACCCTGCAGCATCACCTCTTACCCAGCTTTGAAAGGGGTTGCTCCTGCATGCATCCAGTATTGCAATATTTATATTTTTCGGATTTTTTTCGAATTCTTCCATCAGGTCATTTACAGCAAAGGTCTCCCATTTGCAGGCATCCATTGACTCGAGCCTCGCATCCACGGGTATCAGAAAATTTTTACCGTCAACCTGCACTCCATGACCGGCATAATAAAAAAGGGCTACATTATAATCTTTCATCTTCTGGCTGAATTCCCTTACAGCATCTCTCATGCCTTGCAGTGTAAGGTCAAGCCTCTTATCAACTTCAAATCCAAGATCTTCGAGAGTTGCCTCCATAAGGTTTGCATCCTGAACAGGATTTTTAAGCGGGGTCTTATTATTGTAGTTTGAATTTCCAAGAACCAGGGCAATACGTTTCTGGGCTATTGCCTTTGAGTATTTTACAACCCTGCTTTCTGAGGGGTTGCTGCCGGCAATGTTTTCAGCTATTACAACTATACTGTTATCAATGCCTTCTCTCAGAATGATGGGATATTGCCACCTGACATTACAATTATCCGAATAAGTCGATTTGAAAACATTGGAGCTGCCCATAGGCACACCATTAACCAGCACCTGTATAGATTTAAGCTCAGTAGGCGATTGGACACAAACTTCAATATTAAGTCTTTCATTATCAACGATTACATTTGAAACTGCCGGGATAGCCCAGGTCACCAGTGGTTTAGTTGCTTCAGGGATGGTAAAAAACCGCTCTTCGGATTTCTCTGACTCGTTCTTCGAATTAGTAACAGTGAAATACACAACATTTTCCCCCGGGTCAAAGTTGATAGTTTTTTCAATGATATAATTACCTGGCTCTCCTGCAACCGTCCTGCGCTCTGCTTCACCTTTCGGTGTTCCGTTGACATAGAAGATCACTGAAGATAATTCTGTATCGGATCTGACAAGAGCATTGACCCTTGCACTGAATTTATCATATATAGTATTCAGTGATGACGGACTCCTCCAGTTAATTTCTGTACCATTAGGATTAGCAGGCGCCAGGGTTGTTACTGCTTCCCTGGTCTGATTGGCAGTCTTAATTGTATCCGTTATCTGTGTAGGTACCTTTTCCGCTGATGCCAGCACTGGTTTTTCCAGGATATATGAAACATTTAAGTTATCAATGGCTAATTCTGAATTCAGGGCTACGTTGAAACCGATCTGATCTCCAACAGGATTGATAATATTGAATCTTCCCATAAGGGATTCATCCAGGAAAACGAAAAACTCCTGCTTATACTTTCTGAGAGTGATTTTTCGGAAAGATCCGGAACTGACCGGATTTATGTTTATTGTTGAAAGGATTTCGTTTTTCCTGGAATCTACCATGTTTTTAACTAGAAATAGTTTATTGCCGGCAAGTTCAATCCTGTAATGATTGAAATTATTATCCATTCCAAATATAAGACCCCCCGTTCCTTTGATATTTCTAATTGCAGTCTCAATTTCATAATCCATGGTCTGGTCGACAATTATCTTTTTGTAGGACAGACCTGTTGCATTCTGATAGTTCTTACATGTCAGCATGTATTGTCCGTTCAGGATGCTTCCCTTGATCCATTGATTATCAGTTAACCAATTATTGGTGTTGTTGTCAAAAGAATCATTGAATACTGTCATTCTGGCTTTAGCAGGAAAGTCAGCATAAGATTGTTGTGCTTCCGTTTCTTCTGAAATCAGTATACAGGCAATAACTGACAGTATCAGTATTATATTTACTCTGAATTTCATCGATACATTTTAAACCAGTTAATGTTTTCAATTCAGTCAGGCAGGAAATGTAATAAAAAAAATGAAATTATCAAGCAGAAAATGAGACGGTTCGTTGTGGCAATTCCCGCTAACAGCAGTCAATTCAAATATCGAGGCAGGAATTCATCTTCTGAAAATTTACAAAATGCTTTACCTTACTTTAACAGGGACAATGTACAGGTTATCATTCTTATGGCTGTGAAAAATAGCATTAAGAGTAATCTTCTGGACGTAATTTTCTTATTTTTGAATAATCCGAGATTAATTGTTATGAGAAGGATCATTCTTGCCATTTTGTCAATCCTTCCCTACCTTCAGGTCTATCCCCAGGATATCTCCAATTGGAGAGGTCCGAACCGTAATGGAATATATAATGAAACAGGAACCCTGAAGAAATGGCCCGATAGCGGACCAAAACTCTTATGGCATTTCAATGGGTTGGGTGAAGGTCATACTTCTGCTGCAGTTACAGCAGAAGGAGTATATACAACCGGAATGATGGGAGGAAAGGGATATGTATTTGCATTCAACCATAACGGGAAACTATTATGGAGAACTGAATACGGACCGGAATGGACTATGAATTATGAAGGAACCCGTTCTACACCTCATATTGTCGGGGACAGGCTGTACCTGATGAGCGGACAGGGCAAACTTGTCAGTATGGATCGTAACAATGGAATGATTATCTGGAGTGTTGATCTGGTTAAAGAATATGGAGCAAGAAACATAACTTATGGAATGACCGAGAACCTGTTATCAGATGATAATATATTATACTGTACTCCGGGAGGCGTAAATGCCGGTATGATTGCCCTCGACAGAAATACCGGCAAGCTTGTCTGGAAATGCAGTATCAACGGGGAGAGATCTGCCTACTGTTCTCCGATAATAATAAAGATCGGGCAGAATAAGATCATTTTCAACATATTGGAGAATTCAATCTGTGCGATCAATGCTGCTACCGGTTCATTACTCTGGACTCATAAATTTGAGAATACATATAGTGTCCACCCTAATACCCCTTTTTATAATAATGGCATGCTCTTTTGTACTGCTGAACTTGGTGTTGGAAGTATGATGCTGCGGATTTCAGATGACGGGTCCTCTGCAACAGAAGTCTGGACCTCACAAGAGCTTGATCCAGTATGCGGAGGCGCTGTCGTCCTTAATGGAAGAATTTACGGGACCGGATACAGCGACAACAAATTAACATGTATCGACTGGTATACCGGAAGAGAGGTTTATGCTGTCAGAACACTTGCTCCAGGATGTATTATTGCAAATGACGGGTTGTTATATGTTTACAGCGAGAGGGGAAAATTAGGACTAATTGAACCTGGTCCCTCAGGATTCAATATTATCAGCACTTTTGATATCCCAATGGGCTCAGGTCCGCACTGGGCACATCCCGTAATCCATAATAAAAGATTATATATAAGGCATGAAAATGCCCTCATGGTTTATGATATTGCAATCAGCCACTGATTAATTTTTCCTTATTCAGGAACATTAAAACAAATTGTAGTTCGTATCATTCTTCCTCAGAATCCATACATGAGATATTCGGGTGTTCTGTTTTTCAGCCCCAGTTTAACTTCGGGTGTGCCCTTGAAATAGAAATAATGATGTTAAAGGAAAATTTATTGCCAGATCAGATAAGGGTGACATAATACAAAATTGTATTCATTTATAAATGTTAACAACTCATCAAGTAACCTAACCTGAAAATAATCAATAAAGATGAATAGAAGAAATTTTATCAGGAACACAGCTGTAGCCGGTACTTTCATGGCCTTTTCACCCTACCTCGACCTTTTTGGAAATCCGCTTAAAGGAAGGGTTAAAATTACTGATGTTCAATGTGTACGCACCAAAATCGGCATGAGGGTAAGTCCGCTGGTGAAGATAAGCACGGATGCCGGTCTGTTTGGAGTCGGAGAATGTCATCATGATGAAAATGGTCTTGGTGCCAAGGATATTGTTCTCAGTGTCTGTAAACCCATTCTAGTAGGACAGGATCCGCTCGATCTTGATTATCTTGTTTTCAAGATGAGTACCCGTACGTCCTACTACGGTGGAAATCATGGGGTGGCCACTCATGCAATCACCGGGGTGGAGATGGCTCTCTGGGATCTTATCGGGAAAATTACTGAACAGCCTGTCCGTAAGATCTTAGGCGGCGGCAGCCATGTCAATGAAGTCCGTGCATATGCATCCTCGCGCCCGAGAAATATGCAGGATATGGATTCTGTTAAAGAATTTGCTGAATTGATGCATGGACAGGGCTGGACCGCATGCAAGAGTGACATTGACAGGGATCAGTCATGGAACAGGCTTGACAATCGCAGGCTATCAAATACTGAAGTGGACAAACTCGCAAAAGGCTTTTTCAACATGAGGGAAGCTCTTGGTCCTGATTTTGATATTGCCGTTCATTGCCACTGGGAATTTGATTTTGACAGTGCATTGCGTGTTGCAAATGCAGTTGCTCCGATGCGGCCAATCTGGCTGGAAGATCCTTTGCCGATAGCCTACAACGAACAGTGGGTAAAACTTACAGAGAAATCACCTGTTCCCATTCTTACAGGGGAAAATTTATATACAAGAGATGACTTCCGCCCTTTTATAGTAAACCAGGGTGTAAATATGATTGAAATTGATGTATCAATGGCAGGAGGGCTTCTTGAAGCAAAGAAGATTGCTGATATGGCAGAGACTTACTACATACCTGTATGTACACATAACGTTGCAGGACCTATTGCAACTATCGCTTCAGCAAACCTGGCTTCAACTGTTCGTGAATTTGTGGCTCATGAAACTTTCATAAACAATCCTGTAAACCGTGCCGGCCGAGGCATTAACGGCGACCCGGATGTGCTTGGTTATGATAAGGAAATGATAGTGAAAGGGCACATTCAATTGAGCGACAGGCCGGGATTCGGTTTTGAACTAAATGAAAAGCTCATAAAAGAAAAGTATATGGTTGAGGGTGAAACATGGTGGAAATAGTAGCCAGAAAAACTGAGTTTTAGTTCATGAAATGGCCTGCTGTTACAAACAGCAGGTCGTTTTTTTTTAACCGAACAATCATTGTTTCATTATGTTGATTTAACCATATGTATGGATAAAATCATGCAAATGAAGATTATTTGGACCATTGGTCATTCAACGCATTCCTTTGAAGAGTTCGCCTTTATTCTGAAATCATTAAATATTGAATGCGTTGCAGATATAAGGAGTTTTCCCGGATCGCGTAAATATCCGCACTTCAACAAAGAGTCACTGGAAGTTACTCTTCCAGGAAAGAACATAGAATACATCCATTTGCCCGGACTGGGAGGAAGAAGGAAGGTGAGTCCTGATTCAAAAAATACCAATTGGTATCACCCGGCTTTCAGAGGATATGCCGATTACATGGAGACAGATTCTTTTAAAACAGCTGTTAATGAACTTGAAAATCTGGCTATACATAAACGGACTGCATATATGTGTGCTGAAGCGGTCTGGTGGAGATGTCACAGGTCTCTTGTTTCAGACTGGCTTAAGCTAAACGGTTGGATAGTACTCCATATTTCAGGAGCAGGCAAGATCCGGGAGCATACATTCACTTCAGCCTCTTCTATAATCAATGGCAGACTGATCTACTCACCTTAGCAATAAAAGCAAACCATGCGATTTCTTGCTAACAAATTGTTTATCAATAATAATTCATTATATTTATATCTATCCAAATGGGGGAATAAGCAATAATTACTATTGCAATACAAAATGCGAAGTAATATATTCATACTTATTTTATGTCTGTTTAATTCACTTGTGATCTACGCGGGAGCAACCCATCCCGTTTACCTGGACGATACCATACCTGCCGATACCCGGGTATATAAAACTGTAAGACTATCTTCAACGATACCAAAAATTGACGGAAATCTGAATGATGATTGCTGGGTTAAAGATGGAGAATGGTCGGGGGGATTCTTACAGCAAAGACCTGTTGAGGGGGCGAAGCCTTCAAACGAAACTTACATTAAATTACTTTTTGATGATCGTTATATCTATGTAGGCATAAGAGCTTGTGATGATCCCAGGCTTATTGATTTCAGGCCTGCGAAACGTGACCAGATGGGAGGAGATATTGTAGGAGTCAACTTTGACACATATCATGATTACCGGACAGTATGGGAATTTAACGTTACTGCCTCCGGGGGGAAAATAGATGCTCAAATTAATTACCCCATGCAGATGAACCGTAACTGGAATCCTGTTTGGGATGCCAAGGTTGCAATCGAGGACTCTGCATGGACTGTGGAAATGAGGATTCCGTTCAGCCAGTTACGCTATGTTAACAAACCGGAACAGGTCTGGGGTATGTTCGTCTGGCGAAATCATGGCCGCAACTCTGAGGAAAGTCAATGGTTCCTCAGACCAATTGATTCACCCTCATGGACATATCCTTCCGGTACCCTGACAGGTCTTAAAACAGAAAAAAAGATCAGGCGGCTTGAAATTATGCCCTATGGTCTTGGAATGCTGAGAAGATCTGAAATTGTGGAAGGTGATCCTTTCAGGCAGGGACTGGAACACCATTTATCAGGAGGCCTGGATGTTAAAGTCGGGCTGACCACAGATTTCACCATGGATGTAACCTTTAATCCGGACTTTGGGCAGGTTGAAGCTGATCCTTCGGTGCTGAACCTTACCACATATGAAACATTTTTCGAGGAAAAGCGACCATTCTTTCTTGAAGGTAGCAACTTGCTGGATTTTGAATTCAGGAGCCGTAACCAGCTTTTCTATTCACGACGCATAGGTCACAATCCGCAGTATAATCCTGTACTTCAACCCGGTGAATATGTGCTTACTCCGGATAATACAAGCATTCTCTCTGCTGTGAAAGTGACAGGGAAAAATGCCAACGGCATGTCAATCGGGATCATGCAGAGTGTCACCAGAAAAGAGAATGCTGAAATTAGCACTGCTTCAGGTCCATCCCGATATCAGACCGTTGAACCCCTGACCTCGTACTCAGTCTTCAGGTTACAGCAGGATTTTAACAAGGCAAATACAATTCTCGGAGGAATAATCACAGGCACAAACCGCAGCCTGGCTGAGAATCACCTTAGCTTTCTTCCTCGTTCTGTTTATACTGGCGGCCTTGACTTTCTTCATATGTGGAAGGGAAAAACCTACTACCTTAGGATGAATTCCCTTTTCAGCACTGTGCATGGTGACAGGGAAGCAATAACAAAGCTACAGTATTCGTCGGTACACTATTTAAACAGGCCTGACTTCGATTACCTGGGTATTGACAGCTCTCTTACCACAATGACAGGTTCAGGGGGTGAATTCGAAATAGGGAAAGCAGGAAATTCAAGGTTAAGATACTCCCTGAATATCGGTTATGGATCTCCAATGCTTGAGTTGAATGATATAGGATATCTTTACTCAGCTGA
Organism: Bacteroidales bacterium; assembly: GCA_035297425.1. Taxonomy (GTDB): domain Bacteria; phylum Bacteroidota; class Bacteroidia; order Bacteroidales; family VadinHA17; genus LD21. The sequence goes on from DATGYZ010000018.1 coordinate 65,800, forward strand.
TTTCCTTGAGCAGAATGCAAGCATCTCCTATGTTATTAACGATCCCTTCTCAATATTCAGAACCCTGACTGCATCTCTTACACAGGACAATAAATTTAATTCGCGTGCCTACTATTTGTCTTCTGAAATAGGAGGATCCCTGCGTAGTACTTTCACAAATAAGTGGACAGGTTCCATCAAACTTAACAGGAGTTTTGAGGGATTGAATACAAATACACTCAGAGGAGGTCCGGCATTATTACTTCCCGGGTTATGGGAAAACTCGATAAGCATAAGTACAGACAAAGCCAGGGCAGTAAGTCTTAATCTCGGAACTGGATCAAAAATTTCGGATGATAACATTTCACGGGCATATTCCTTTACGAGTGCACTTACCGTGCGTGTTGGCCGCAATATTCAGCTTACCACTGGACTGGATTACTCTGCTGAAAAGGAGAATATGCAATATGTGAGCAGGAGAAGATTAAATAGTGAGCAAAGGTACATCATGGCTTTTCTCGACAGGAAAACCATGGAATTAACTTTCAGGGCTGAGTATGGTATCACGCCTGAACTTACAATTCAGTATTATGGAAGTCCGTATATTTCAACCGGGATATATAACAATTTCAAATATATTACTGATGCAAGGGCTGTTGATTATCAAGACAGGTTTCATAAATATTCAGGAGAGGAGATTAATCTTGATCCTGCATCAGGTATCTATAATATCGATGAAGCCGGAACAGGAGTTGCTGATTACAGGTTTGCCAACCCGGATTTTAATTTTATGGAGTTCAGGTCAAATCTTGTAGCCCGCTGGGAATACAAACTGGGATCAGTGCTTTATCTTGTCTGGCAGCATTCACGCTCTGGTCGTAACAATAACCCTGATCATTCCTTAGGCAATAATTTCGGGAACTTATGGGATATCTATCCCACTGATATCCTCATGCTGAAATTTAACTATTGGTTCTCACTGTAGATTAAATGCGAGTGTGTGTAAAGTCTCCTGACTTTCATTGCCTGTACCTTGATTAAGGTGCAATTATTTGAGTCAAAGACTTGACATTTAATAAATTAATTTATAAATTACATGGTTTAAACGACTGGCCATCAACTGGCTGGTTTTTGCTTTCATTTTCCGGCATTTTCCAGAAATGCCAAACAGTTCTCCTGATATTGAGCAAACAATATCTAGAATGAAAACAAAATTAACCCCCTGGTTTTTTCTGTTAATCTCAGGCATGTTCATGTTTATTTATCATGGGTGCAGAAAGGATGAGACAATAGTTTGGGATAAGGTGACAGGACTTGTACAAAAGGGTCCCTACATAAACGGTACCAATATTGTTTTGTACGAACTTAATTCGTCTTTAGGTCAGACAGGTAAGACCTTTACAACCATGATTACAAATAATTATGGATCTTTTGAAATCAGGGATGTAAACCTTAGTTCCCCTTATGTCCTGCTGGTTGCCAACGGATATTATTATGACGAAGCCAGGGGAACAGTCTCCGGCTCTCCACTAACATTGCAGGCTATTTGTGACGTTTCTGATGCATCTGCCGTTAACATAAATATTCTGACACATCTCGAGAAGCCAAGGATCGAACATCTTGCACGTTCAATGCCTTTCAAGGATGCAAAAAAGCAGGCTCATAGTGAATTGCTTTCATTATTTGGTTTCACAAGTGAAATCGATCCGGCAGAGCGGCTTGATATTTCCAAAGACAGTGAATCAAATGCGGTTCTGCTTGCGGTAACTGTAATTATACAGGGTATCAGGAATACAGCCCTTCTGACTGAGTTTCTCTCAAACATAGCAACCGACTTTGGTGAGGACGGCAGATTTAGTGAAAGTACATTATCAGAGCTCAGGAACACCATGCTTCTTTCCTCCAACCTGCCACTTCTGCGATCCCGCCTTATTGCAAGATATAATGAAATTGGACAACAAGCCACCATTCCTCTTTTTGAAGAATATGTAGGGAAGTTCCTGGCTTATACCGGAACAAAGCCTTATGCTTTTGCAAAACAGGCAACCGCAATTACGGTCAATGGTGCTACGTTGCAAGGCCTGGTAAATGCAAATGACCTTCCTGCGACGGTTTCATTCGAGTATGGGACAGATACAACATACGGTCATGTGATTTCTGCCTATCCTGTTACCGTTACAGGACACTCGCTTACCCCGGTAAGTGCTACAATATCAAATCTCGATCCCCTTGCTGTATGCCATTACAGGGTCAAAGCAGTAAATTCCAAAGGCACTTCTTTTAGCCGTGATCTGATACTTTCACGGATTGGACTCCTTACAGACATAGACGGTAATACATATCCAACAGTCTTGATAGGCAGGCAGGAATGGATGGCTGAGAACCTCAAGGTTACTAAATACCAGGATGGCACTGAGATTCCCCTTATAACTGACATTAATACATGGAATCTTCTTACAACAGGTGCCATGTGCGAGTACAATAATGATCCTGAAAAAGTTAAGGTTTACGGGCGACTATACAATTATATTGCTGTCATTAATACGAGGAATATTTGCCCAAAAGGATGGCACGTGCCTTCGGATGAAGAATGGACCACCCTTTCAAATTATCTCACCAGTAATGGCTATGGTTACGGGGGGAGTGGTACAGACATTGCAAAGTCGCTGGCTTCTGAAGGCGGCTGGTTGCCATACTCTGTTGCAGGTTGCACCGGAAATGATATGATGACAAACAACACTACCGGTTTTAATGCGCTTCCTGGTGGATTTCGCAATCTCCAGGGATTATTCTATTCAATTGAGAATGTCGGAATATGGTATAGCAAAACAGCTGTTAATGATGCTGATGCATGGTTCAGGCTACTTAATTATAATTATACTGAATTTGGACGTACCCAGAACAAGAAAACCTGTGGGGCATCATTGCGATGTTTGAAGGATTGAATTTAAAATCTTCAGGTTGCTTAGTATTAACAGAGGCGCAAATTTAAAATTTACTTCCTTTTTTAGTGATATAGGTGATATGGTTTTGAATTAATAAAATTAAGATTATGAGAACGTTAAATTTTCTCTTAGTTGTTTGTATGACAATCCTTTGCATTTGCAATGCACAAGGACAAACATCTACGATGCAAGGGGATCTCGATAAAGCTCAAAATCTTGCCAGGCAAGGAAATATAACAGAAGCATCTAAGGCCTATATGGATATAATGGGTAAATATCCTGAGAACAGGGATGCTGTGCAGGGCTGGCTCATACTAAACATGAAAAGAACACCCACTGGTGAGGAAGATGCAATTAAACAACTGGAGGAACTCGAAAAAACATATCCGGAAAACACCGGAATATTATTTTTTAAAGCATTCATTCAAGGTGAATATAAGCATTACGATGATGCACTGAAAACCAATGATAAATTGATAGCACTAAGACCTGAAGATGCATTGAACTGGTTGATGAGAGGACAGATCCTGGAGTCAATGGAAAGGAATGATGAAGCAATGAAAGCTTTTGAAAAATCAACCTCTCTTGATCCGAATAATTCCGATGCATGGCAAAATAAGGCAGGGCTCCTGTCAAAATCAGGGAGATTTGATGAAGCTCTTGAGTCATACAGCAGGGCAATTCAGCTTTCTCCAAACCAGCCTGTATTCATATATAACAGGGGATGTGTATATTGCAGGAAGGGTGACAAACCAAATGCACTTGCTGATCTTAAGAAAGCTGTTTCAATGAATCCACAGTTTAAATCATATGCAGTACAGGATCGGGATTTCGAAAGCTTATGGGAGGATGCTGATTTCAAAGCTATAGTGTCGCAATAACTGGAGGACTTAATTCAGACCCTTGTTATGACAAAAGGAATATTTTCGGACCTGGAGAATGAAAAGCTGATCAGATCTGCAATATATTTATTTATTGCAGTCACGATGGTGGCTGCTTCAATTCCTTCAGGTGTTTTGAAAGGAAACAGTTTTGGGGTATTGTTATCAAACACAGGTTTAATTTTATTCTTCTATGCTATGCTCCGGCCCTGGGCAAACGCAAAGTATTATTTCGTCCAGTTTGCAATACTTTTCGTGATTTTTTCAATTCTGCAGTTGATCAGAATAATCTTTCAATTTGAACTGACCGAAGATATTATGTGGTTTGCAGGTGGAGTTTGCATTGACGCTTTTATTGGCAGCATTATAGGTATAATTGCCTTCTCTGAAGGTTTCCGATGTACTCTTTATACTGCGGCTAACATTGCTCTTCTCGCGATCTTCATAATGTTTCCACAGACACTTTCTCCAGACCCGGAATTGACTAATTCAGAAATCATAAGTGCCTGCATCTCGTTGATTTTCCAGGTTGTTTCTGTTGCGATTTTCTACCGTTCTGCATCCATTGCTGAAAATAACAACTCTTCCTTTCGGATTTTGATTCTTTTTTCAGTTATAGCACTTATTCTGATGGGAATTTGGGGAATCCTGGCATTTGAAATAACTGACTGGTTGTTTGGCATTAGGATATGGAGTTTCCTGGAGATTGTAAGTGCTTTATTTGCTCTATATGCATTTTTTTTAACATATGATGCTGAGTATATTTAATCTCAAGTTTGGGCGAAAGTAACCATATAACTTACTAAATCCTGAAAATGAAAATTCTCAAAAACAAAGCTCTTCAGCTTATTGCTTCAGTTTATTGCGTTCTCTATTTTGTGGGTTTTGTACTGCCCTTTTTTACCGGGGAGATGTCATTTTCAAATTCAGAGGATGTTTCAGTACTTGGGGCGTTTCTTCTGTTTTTCTTTGGATTTGCTCTTTCCTGGGGCAATGAGGGTATTGGAGGTTACCTGCTTCAATCATGGGTTTTTTCGATCTGGGCTTTAGGCTTATTTTATTGGACAGATGCAGGTATGGTGATCGTGCTTTCAGTCCCCGTTCTTGTGATCGGTGTTTTTCTGAGTCGCAAAGCTTATTTGAAATCAGGTGAACCGAAAAGCAAACAATCTGACCGGAAATTCACTCTGCAGCTGTTTCTTTATAATTATGGTTTACTGTATTTATTAATAGTTGCAAGCGATCTAGTTAATGGTAAACATGCAGAATATCTGAGATTTCCTTCAATGTTATTTCCGATTTTATTGATGCTGTTTGCAGCAGGATTTGCATTTTCTTTCAGGAATGAAAAAATTGCAGGGTCCATGATGGTGTTATGGTATGTTATTGTGATCCTGAGTTCTATTTTATTCTTTAAATTCTCAAATTCAGGCCCCTGGTTTATTATAGGCATCCCTGTTTTGCTTCATGGGATTATGTATTTGAAATATCATTCTGACTTTGAGAGGTTTGAAAGCTTAAAATAATCTGCCCAAATTGGGTTTTCAGATGACGGAATGTAAGCCTCAGTTGAGGCGAAAGATCCCTTTTTAAGGACGAGTCAGTTCGAGCAGTCTCGCTCTCACTCTCACTCTCGCTCTGTTTCAGTACCGGCTTTTCATAGGAGGTGCTATAGGTCTTGCGATACTACTCATTGCATGTTTTAACTTTATCAATATCCAGGTTTAGTAAAAATAGAAAATTTTAGTGTGAGTGTGAGAGCGGGAGCGAGGAAACAGAACGAGAGTGTTCGTTCGAGCAGTCTCGCTCTCACTCTCACTCTCGCTCTGTTTCAGTACCCGGAGCGGGACTTGAACCCGCACAACCGTTATGGTCACAGGATTTTAAGTCCTGCGTGTCTACCATTCCACCATCCGGGCAGTTTTTGCTTATGGCATTATTTTAAGGTTATGCAAATTTACAATAAAATTGAATTGTTCCAAGTATTTCACAACCCTGCAAATTTTCCATTTTTGCAACACCAGACAGCTCCCTCCCAGGAAGAATATTTCAGGTATTTTACCAATGCTAAATCTTAAATGAGATTGCTGCAATGTTTGTAATCGAGCAACTCAAAATCACTGAGACTTAAACTTTCTTAAAAAATGCATTAACATAATTATAAATATGAAAACTGCAATATATGAGTAGATCAGTGCAATTGAATATGGATAATTATAAGCTGGTAAATTAAGATTTTGAATCTCTCCCAGATGATAATATCCATAAAGATTTATAAACTGTATTATTAATAACAAATGGGTGCATAGCTTAAATATTAAGCTTCGTGTTAATCCCATAACGGGAATCAACAAGACTGTTCCAAGAAACATATGATTCTCATGTGCTGATGTCATCAGGAATGGAACGACAAGAGCCGAAAAGCAGGTTAGTAAAAGAACAGGGTTATCAGGCATTTTAATGTTTTCATTTTTCTCCATTTTCCTGCTGAATATATATATCAGGCTGAGTACGGCCAAAACCGCAAAGTACCTGACTTTAATTCCGATAAAAGTAATTTCATCGCTGACAGAGTATATAGGAGCATCAGCATCCTTAATGTAGTATGCTGCAGGAAACCAGAAATTAGTGCAATTGGCATTAAGACATGGCATATGATTCGCAATGTTGATGTAAACATTAGCAAGCCTTAGCGGATTTCCGTCAGTTATTGAAAAATAAAGAGTATAGTTCAGGAAAAGTACCACAGGGAATATGAAAATATGGAATAATCTTATATCCCTTGCCCGAAAATACCTGATGGAAGCAAAAATGAACAGTGTCAATAATATAATCTGTACCTGAGGTTTCATCAGGAATGCGAATCCAAGAAATATTCCTGCAATAAGGTAATCTCTTGAAGTATCTTTGAACGAGTAAAGGACCATCAGAAGAATAAAAAATGTGAACTGGAAATCAATATACCCCAGGGAGAACATATTTAGAAACCACGGATGGATCCAGTAAATTAACAGGTAAAAAGGAGAAAGCGACAGTTTACGGAGGATCAGGAACAGTACGACAAGGTTTCCAATGTCAAATGCAAGGTTTACCAGCTTGTAAGCAATATAATATTCGATATTCAAAACTTGTGACAACCAGGATCCAAATTCGAACACCTGATACTGGAATGGGAAATATACACCCATGTATGAACCAGCCAGCCCTTTTGTAAGTGTATTCAGTCCCCACTCCTGGTATACTTCCATATCGAAAATACCCATATAAAATAATGAGTATATTTTCAGAGCAAATCCGATGGTAATTATTAACCAGAAGAGCACAATGAAGATCCTTTTCATTTGAAAGCCTTTAGAACGAGTTTATCAGATTTGATACGTATCAAAATTATCATGAAGATCATTTTCAAACCGAGAACGAAAGCTTTCTTAAGATCGCCGGTAACAGAACTGGTTCCAATCCTTTGTTTGTATACGACCGGGATTTGGATGCATTTATATCTCTTCAGGTAGCTTCTCACCATCATTTCAGGACCAAAATATTCGGTTTTAACGAGGAAGGTTGGCATCAGTTCTTCAAGCGCACTTCTGTGTATCAGCCTGTATGTGCAACCCACATCGGTAAGGGTGTTGGTATTGAACAGTACCTCCAGGAGTTTTGCAACAGCCCAGTTACCTAGTCGAAGGAACCACCCCATGTTAGCTCCTGACCAGATTAGTTCCTTGCATGTTCTTGAACCGAAAACCACATCAACATCCTCACAGTAGGAAAGAAATTTGAAAATATCTTTTGCCAGGAATGTGTCATCAGGCTCACAAAGTATTATTATATCACCCGTTGCTTCCCTGTAACCTTTCATTATGGAAGCCCCATAACCTTGTTCAGTCTCAAATACCTCCCTGGCTGATGTTCCGCAAACCTCTTCGGATGTGCCTGCTGCCGCATTATTATTGACGACGATTATTTCGTCGACAATCCTCAGATTCTCAAAATCATTAATTACCTTCCTTATTGAATCCTTCTCATTGTAGGTAGGAAGAACAAGGCTTATTTTTTTCTCTTTGTACATTTTCAGTTGCACAAAATACAAAAACTTTCAAATTTTCAAACCCTGCCTTCTATAATAAAAGAGGGGTGTCCTTTAACAACACCCCTCTTATTTTATGTGTGAAAATTTAATTGATCATTAATATCGGCTTGCCGAAACCTACTTTTTCAAGATCTTTCAGCTGGGTTTTTGCATCACCAACAACTACATAATACATCTTTGCAGGATCAATATATTTCTTTGAGATACCAGTGGCCACTTCGGGTGTAAGGCTCTTTACAAAAGATTCCTCCTGCTTGATGTAATCAGCCGGCAGATCATATGCAGTCATTGTATTGAGCATGTCAGTAAGGCTCGATAACGTTTCAAACCTCAAAGCATTACCCTTAAGCAGAGAAGATTTTGTAAAATCAACATACTGTTGAGGTATGGATTCACGGTATTTTTCCATTTCTGTCTTGAATATATTGACAGATTCAAGAGTTGAATTTGTTCTTACCATAGATGAGGCTACAAATGTACCGTAGTTCCTGGCTCCTGAAAAGCTTGATCTAGCCCCGTAGGTAAACCCTTTTTCTTCACGCAGGATGAGATTAAAAATTCCGTTAAATGAACCGCCTAATTTATAGTTTGCCACTGTGGCTGCATAGTAATCAGGATTTGTTCTTGGAAGCGCGGGTGCACCGATTGATATAACCGACTGTTTTGCCCCTGGAACGTCAACAAAATAAATTTGTGATTTTTCAGGAAGTGCAGGAAGCTGTATGGCAGGAAATGTAAATTCTTTCGCAACCCACTTGCTGTTTAGTCCGGCGAGTGCTTCTTCCACCCTTGGCTGATCTACATTTCCAGCTATAATAAATCTTGAAACTGAAGGTGAAAAATTCCTGGAATAATAATCCTTCAGGTCATCCATTGTGATGGATGATACAGATTTCTCAGTTCCCTCAGTTTCGATTGCCAGGATACTGTTGCCGAAAATGAGCTTGTTAAGCGTGTTTGATGCAAGGTAGCTCGGGCTTGCAGCATTTCTTTTAATGTTATTTATGATCCTGGCTTTTACAATATCAAACTGTTTTTCATCCCACCTGGGCTCAAGAAGTATTTCTTCAACAAGCGCAAGGGTTTTTTCAAAGTTCTTTGACATTGAGCTGACGTAAACCTGGATATCTTCAGATCCGGCAGCAACTCTTATTGACGCACCAAGAAGACCGATTGCATCTTCAAGTTCCTCAGGAATCTTATTCTTCGTTCCTTCATTTAACATTGCTGCAACCAGATTCGCGACACCTGCTTTTTCTGGAGTATCGAGAAGATGTCCTCCTTCAATTACAAGTGTATACTCAACAAGAGGCATCTCATTCTGGCTTATACCATAAATTTTTATACCATTTGCAAGCGCTGAAGTCCAGTGGGCAGGAATATTAACTTCAGGGTCGGCACCCGGGACAGGCATTACAGACCTGTCGAATTTTGATGGAGTTTTAATTATCGGCTCTTCTTCAATACTGGCAAGTTTTACCTCGGCGGCTTTGGTAACATCTTCTTCTACTATCCCGGCAGATACTGAACCTTCAGGTACAAGGTTTAACTGACCTTTGGGAACGAATGATGTCTCAAGAAAATTCTTACCCTTAATATATTTCTCATATACTGCTTTTACATCTTCCATTGTGACAGCTTGTATAGCTTCCATATCTTTAAGATAGAAGGCAGGATCGCCGGTATACATCTGGTATTCGGCAAGACGGAAAGATTTTCCCTGTGTGCTTGCAAATGTGTTGTAAAAACGCGTTTCATAGCCAGCTTTGATCTTCATGAGATCTTCTTCTGTAAATCCATTTTTTTCGAATCTTTCAAGGCCTTCATAAATTGCTTTTTCAACTTCTGTAAGGTTTATACCCGGATTTGCAGCAACAGATATTGTAAAGCTTCCAGCAAGTTCCTGTGAGCCATTTCTTGCGCTGACCCTTGAGGTAAGTTTCTTTTCCTCAACAAGGACCTTATACAGTGGCGCTTTCTTTGTATTTGCCAGTATTTCGCCGAGGAAATTAAGTGCATATGAATCTTTTGAATACATTTCAACAGTTGGAAATGCCATCGTAAGCTGAGGTGCATTTGCGAAATTGTCCTCGTGATAAAGCCGCTTTGTACTTTCAAGTGAAACAGGCATTGGGTTTCTTTTCTCTATCTGATCACCTGAAGGAATCTCGCCAAAATATTTTTCGATCATTGCTTTAACTTCATCAGGATTGATGTCTCCTGAAACTGAAAGTGTTGCATTATTCGGTGCATAATATTTTTTATGGAACGCACGCACATCTTCCACAGATGCGCTTCCAAGATCTTCCATTTCTCCTATTACTGTCCAACTGTAGGGGTGTCCGGCAGGAAAAAGATTTTTGGCTGTAATCACCTGGCTGAAACCATAAGGTGTATTGTCATAGTTCTGTCTTTTCTCATTCTGCACAACATTGATCTGGTTCACAAGAGCCTTCTTTGTGACAGTATTTGTCAGGTAACCCATCCTGTCTGATTCCATCCATAAAGCCATTTCAAGTGCATTTTTAGGGACAACTTCATAATAATTTGTCCTGTCCTGGCTGGTGCTTCCATTAAGCGTACCTCCGGCTCCCTGGATATTCCTGAAAAGTTCATCTTCACCGACGTTTTCAGATTTCTGGAACATCATGTGCTCGAAAAGATGGGCAAAACCGGTTTTGCCGGGGACTTCACGGCTTGAGCCGACATGGTAATAAACAGATACTGCTGCAATAGGATCTGACTTGTCAACATTTAGTATGACTGTCAGTCCGTTTGGTAGAGTATATTTCTCGAAAGGAATAGAAACTCCCTGGTTTCCGGTTTTGGTGCAGGAGAATAGCAACAATGCTACCAGAGGGATGAACAGGCTTAATAACTTTTTCATTTTTAAATGGATTAGTACGGATTGTATAATTACAAAAATATAAATATTCAGCATTAAACAAATCCCGGGTGTGTTTTTGTCTTGGTGTCTTGGTGTCTTGGTGTCTTGGTGTCTTGGTGTCTTGGTGTCTGGGGGTCTGGGGGTCCAGGTGTCTGGGTGTCTGGGGATCACTCATGCCTTCCCCGGTGAAGGTTTTAGCCTACATTCCGGATTAGAGACGGGATTGTGTCGCATTCTGCGCCACGGACCCTGGGGTGATGCTATCAAACAAAAATGCCATCTTACGATGGCCTTTTATTTTCACTCATGCCTCCCTCGGGCAAAAGCCCGGTTCGGCACTCGTATAAATAAAATGACCAGGATTACACCTGGTCATTTTTGTTTGAGCGGGAGACGGGACTCGAACCCGCGACCCTAACCTTGGCAAGGTTATGCTCTACCAACTGAGCTACTCCCGCAGATTCGACGGCAAAAATAAGAATTTTTTTTATTCTGCAAACAAGAATTTTGCCTGAAAAATTTCTATTGTTTTATTACGGGACCCCAGTTGTTGAGAATGCTGTTTTCGAAATAAAGTACGGTGCCTTTATAAGTCCATTCTTCTTTCATTGTGTTTCCATTCACTACACGGTTGATCCTGCCGGGTGATCCCCAGCTGTCTTTTACCATTTCAGCTGTCATGCCTTTCCATATTTTTCCTGAATTGATCCTGGCGGCGGTTGAAGTGCCGTATTTATTTTCCAGGTAGGAAAACCTGCTTTGCTGTTCTTCAGTATCTGACCGGGTCTCCCTTGTTAAAAGATTTCCTGCAGTATTCTGTTCAGATGAATTCCCTTTTTGTTCAGATGAAATATTGTTCCGGCTGTCCACAGGTTCTGGTGTGTTGTCAATCACAGCCTGTCTTTTAAAAATATACCCCTCGGTATCTTCGTACTTTACATGGTAATAGGTGCTGTCGGATCCGAGTACTGTTACCTTCGATCCGGATGGGATGATTATTTTTACTGATGTCAGATCATCTTTCTCTCCAAATAGCCTGGAAGCATTCTTAAGTGTAGCAGATTGTTGTTGCTGATTGCCTGTTTGGGCAATTGCAAAACTGAACTGAATAAGAATTGTTAACAGCAGAATTATCCTTTTCATAAATGAGTTTTTAAAATCAGGTTCAAAAAACATACCATATTATTAATCAAAATGTCGTCAGATCTTTCTTATTATCATCAGACCATCTCTTAAGGGCAGGATAAGCTTCTCCACACTGGTGTCAGATGTTATCATCTCGTTAAATTCAATAATGCCCCTCGACTGGTTATCATTTGTTGAATTATCAAGCACGCTGCCTCCCCATAAAACATTATCCGCAATAATGAACCCTCCGCGCTTTACCTTTTCTTTTACAATTTCATAATACCTGCAGTAATCTCTTTTATCAGCATCAATGAAAACAAGATCAAATATAACCTCAAGGTCCGGAATGATCTGCAGTGCATCACCTGTAAGCTGCTTAATACGGGATCTCAATCCGGCACGTTCGAAATATGATCCTGAAAATGAAGCAAGCTCGTCATTGATCTCGATCGTGTAAAGTTTCCCGTTTTCTTTTAATCCTTTTGCCAGACATATTGCAGAGTACCCTGTAAATGTGCCTATCTCAAGAATTTTGTCCGGAGAGATCATTTTGGAGAAGAACTCCAGCAGTTTTCCCTGCACATAGCCCGAAACCATGTTTGGATTTACAAACCTGATATGAGTCTGCCTGTAAAGCTCCTCCAGCAGTGGATCCTCAGGCGAACTGTGTTCGATTATATATTTTTCAATTTTCCTGTCCATCTGGGTGTCTGGGTGTCTTGGTGTCCTGGTGTCTTGGTGTCCTGGTGTCTTGGTGTCCTGGTGTCTTGGTGTCCTGGTGTCTTGGTGTCTTGGTGTCCTGGTGTCCTGGTGTCTTGGTGTCTTGGTGTCTTGGTGTCTTTATGGTTACTTATAAATAAGGGTTGACAGTTTTCCTGGTTCTAAAACCTCGTTCGCTATTTCAAGTATATCGGATGATCCGAGATCTTCGATCTGTTTGCACAGGAATTCGAAGCTGTCAATCCTGCCGAAGACCATAAGGTTCTTTCCCATTCCAAGCATAAGGCTTTCATGATTTTCATAACCTCTTGCTAGGTAGCCCTTCATCTGGTTTTTAGCCTTGCTGAGTTGTATTGTTCCAAGCTTTTCATCCCTTAATTTCTTCAGTTCCAGCATGCAAATGTCAATGCTTTTTTCAAGCAGCTTTGAGTCTGTTCCAAAGTATATTGAAAACACACCTGTGTCAAAATATGGATTATACGATGACTCGACATTATAGGCAAATCCGTTCTTCTCCCTCAATGATAGGTTGAGTCGGGAATTCATACCCTGGCCTCCAAGTATATTATTTAAAAGAAACATCCCGATTCTCCTGTTATCCCTGAGATCATATGCTACATTGCCAATGATGCAATGATTTTGGAATGTATCCTTCTTTTTTGTAAGTACTCCGGGTTTATATTTCCAGTCATGGTTAACCCTTGGTTTTGATTCACTTAAAGGAATCTTGCCGAAATATTTATCAAACAGATAAGTGATCCTTTTTGATGAAATATTTCCAGCGGAGCAGAACACCATTCCTGAAGTGTTGTAATTTTTATTGATGAAATTTGTGATCTTCCTCTTCGATAATTTTTTTACTGAGGAGAGTGTTCCCAGGATGTTTCTTCCGATCGGCTGTCCGCTGAAAACAAGTTCTTCAAAGTCATCAAAGATAAGTTCTGAAGGATTGTCCCTGTAGGAATTGATCTCTTCAATTACAACATCTTTTTCCTTCTTTATCTCTTTTTCAGGGAATACGGAATGGAAGGTAATATCGCTTATAAGCTCAATGGCTCTCTCGTAATCGTCTTTCAGGAATGAAGCATGGACGGCGGTCTCCTCCTTTGTAGTGTAGGCATTGAGTTCGCCTCCGACATCTTCAAGCCTGCTTAGGATGTGGTAAGCTTTTCGTTTTTCAGTGCCCTTGAAAAGCATGTGCTCAATAAAATGTGCAACACCATGTTCATCTTCGGTTTCATCCCGAGAACCTGCATCTATAATTAAACCGCAATGTGCAACAAGCCCTTGCAGCTGCTTATGAACAAGCCTTATGCCATTATCAAGTGTATGAAATGAAAGTTCCTCCATATCAGAAAATTGGGAACAAAGTTACCTAATCATATAATGATTCCAAGTAAATTGGATTATATTGCATTAACCCAGAAAAAACAAAACTTCATGAGAAAAGATCGATCGAGAAGGGATTGGCTAAAGAAAATGACTGCTGGCATGACAGGTTTAATAATTGCTGAGCAGATGCAGGGTAAAACCTCGGGAGAAAGGAGTAACACATCTTCTGCTCGCATTGATCCGAAGGATGATATCAGGATAACTAAGCTGGAGATCATCCCTGTAAATACTCTTAGGACGATATTTGTTAAGATGCATACTGATGCGGGCATTATTGGTATCGGGGAAGGGACAGTTGAAGGCCGCATCCAGACAGTAGTCGCGGCAATCAGGGAGCTAGAAGGTTATCTGACAGGAAAAGATCCACGAATGCCCGCACATCACTGGCAGGCAATATACCGCCATGCTTTTTACCGTGGGGATATTGTTCTTACAAGTGCTTTATCGGCTGTAGACATTGCAATGTGGGACATAAAAGGCAAAGCTCTTGGTGTTCCTGTCTATGAACTTCTGGGAGGTCCCACCCGTGACAGGATCAGGGTTTACGGTCAGGCAGCAAACGCGGCTGAGGCAAAAAAAGTGCTTGCAGAAGGTTTCAAATCGATGAAGGTTGGAGTAACCTCAAGCAGGGGACGGCTTTCCAGGTATGCTGAAAATCCGGATTATATCCAGGGGATAGTCGAGAATATTTCTGAAATACGAAATGTGATAGGCGATAAAATTGACATGGGTATTGAGATGCACGGTGATCATGAGCCACAGACAGCCATGCTAATAATAAAAGCTCTTGAACCTTTCCATCCATGGTTCTTCGAAGAGCCCATCCAGTTCCAGAACCTGCCGCTCATGGCAGAGATGGCAAAGAAAACAACTATACCCTTCGCAACTGGCGAGAGGATGGTGACCAAGTGGCAGTTCAGGGATCTTCTGACACTGGGATCTGCTTCTCTTCTGCAACCTGATGTGACTCATTGCGGGGGAATCACTGAGCTAAAAGCCATTTCAATACTGGCCGAAGCATTCTCCGCTGCAATGCTTCCCCATGCAAAAGAAGGCATTGTCGGGGCTGTTGCATCGATGCACGTAATGGCAAGCATCCCTAACTTTCTTGCTCATGAGCTGCCCAACCTGCAGGCCGCCCCAAATGATGGGGTCCAGAGAAGTGCGATGGGCAAAAGTTATATTAAGAAACCAATTGTAATGGGAGTGGATGGTCATATCCTGCTGAAAGGGAATATTGATGCTCCTGGTCTTGGTTTAGAGCTTGATGATAACCTCGTTGAAAATGAAAGGGGAGTAAAGGAATGGGAATTCCCGGAAATGTGGGACAGCTTTGATGGTTCGGTTCTTGATCATTAAAATAACTAATTCAATCTCTCATGAAAAGCAGGATTATTATCACGGTTTTTCTTTTCATCATTATTCCGTTAACGGCAAATGCACAGAAAGAAAAGAAGATTTCGATCTCAGGCTATGTCATAGATAGTGTAAGTTATACGCCTGTAAGAGGGGCCAAGATCATTGTTGATAACCAGGAAACAGGTGTTATTACGGATAATAATGGTCGTTATCTTGTAAAGGTGAATTCAAATGCAGGAACACTTGGCGTTCTTATCGGGAAAAAGTTATACGCTGAAAGTATTAATGGCCGGGCTGAGATCTATTTTCCTGTTTCAGTCAGCGAAAACACAAAAGCGCCTAATCCAGGGAATGAAGTAGATATGGGAATTAACAGGATAGATCCTCAAAAATCGGCTGTTGCGATTTCAAAGAGTGATGTTATCGAAACTAAGGATGAAGAATCGTCAAGGTACCAGAATATCTATGACATGATAAGGGGAAAAGTACCAGGGGTTGATGTGACAGGCGAAAAGATAAGGATAAGGGGAATTAATACCCTTGAGGGAAATAACGATCCATTGCTTGTTGTCGACGGTGTCCCGCTGACATCAATAAGTCATATCATGCCTGAAACAGTTAAATCAATCACAGTCCTTAAAGGCTCCGCGGCCGCACTTTATGGGTCACGCGGGTCAAACGGGGTGATTGTTATTACACTTAAATCAAATCCCTCGAATCTAAAATAGATGGCTCATTTTCATACCCGATCCTGAATTCTCACAGGAGGCATTCTATATCGGTTTTTTGCTTTTAAATCCCTGTGGGAACAATGTATCTGTTTGAATTGTTGATTGTCTTAAACCAATTTTATGATCAGGCAGATTGTCATTGTCACGGTAACCCTTCTTTTACTTTTGCTTGCCTGCAGGCCTGAAAATAGTGATAATTCCCAGGCTGATGCTCCGGATGGTACAGGTCTTGCAACTATGAAAACTCCCGCAGGCGACAGGCTCCTTCCTGCAGCAGAAGGGCCGGTCAGGAGTGCGTTCGGAGTACCTCAGGTAGACCTTAATACATACAGACTTGAAATCAGGGGACTTGTCGATTCACCATATTCGCTTACATGGAATGATATCAAGGTAATGACAAAGAGTGAGACCGGGACGATGCTTATGTACTGTGTTGAAGGCTGGGAGGTATTCGGGAAGTGGGAGGGTCTGCCTGTGAAAGATCTTCTCGCAATGGCAGGGGTGAAGCAGGATGGGAAATATGTTTTATTCAGGTGTGCAGATGGATATTCAACAAGCCTGCCGGTAGTATACATTGAAAAATACAATACTCTGCTTGCTTCAGCTGTCAACGGGGAGCCATTGCAGCCTAAGAATGGATTTCCTCTCCGGCTTGTTGCATTCGGCAAATACGGTTACAAATGGGCAAAGTGGGTAACATCTATTGAGGTTACCAGTCAGTCTGTACCCGGCTTCTGGGAAAGCACTGGTTACACAGATGAAGCAAACGTGCCACTAGCACGTCGCAGGTATTACGAAGGATCAGGCGCAGAACCACTTTCATATTGAACAAACCCTGACAAGGTTTATTACTTTGCCTTTCCGCCTTTCCGCCTTTCCGCCTTTCCGCCTTTGAGCCCTTCTGCCTTTGAGCCTCTATGACTTTCTGCCTTTATGCCCTTCCTCCTTATGCCATCCCTTCCCAAAGCAGTCTCAGCTCACGTGTTGGATCATTCTCAACCCTGCATTCAAGATCGAAAATCATTGTTGGTCTTGATTCGGAATTATATGCAGGCCAGTAAGGTATTTTGGAACAATTGGGATCTCCGGTTTTTCCAAAGGCAGCAACAGCTGATCCCACGATATCGGCCATCTTGCGGGCTTCGAGTGAATTGCCGGCAATAAGGTTGCGGGCATTCGCCAGCACCAGGCCAAGATCGACACCATGGCATGCTCCGAATCTTCCCTCGTAAGCAGGCGAAGGCCATTCTACGACATAGAAATATGACTTACCCTTGTTTTGGGCCGCTTTACGCTCAACCATCATCGTAGCCCGCTCCCTCGTACCCCCGTCAGTTCTTATACGGGCCTGGACCTGCAGGGGTGTGGCATTCGGATAGACCTTCCTGTATGTTGAAAGTATCGTTGGAGCATTGTTCTTATACGTTTCATTTACCCAGCTGACAAGTCCATCATCCGTGAGCTCAGGACCCTTAAGATCCCTTATGCCTGAGTCTTCGCGGGTATAACCGACGATCATTGGGATGTCGGCAGATATTTCCGGAGCCTGGGGGTCAAATGGATTTTTTGGTATTACCGTTCCATCAACAACCGGGCTGAACCCGCTGTTTGACTTTGCTTCGAGTATAACATTCCATGGTAATTTCTGTAGATCTTCAGGCTTTGATACCCCCAGCTCTGATAACAATCTTCCTGCCTGTTCCGTATTTCTTTCACGAGGGCTAAGGGTTAATGTTGAGCCGCTTTGAACCAGGGCTTTATGGAATAATCCTTTTGCAGTTGGCATTACCATAAGTGTTGAAACCTTCGAACCACCTCCCGACTGGCCGAAGATCATTATATTCCCTGGATCTCCGCCGAACCTTTCTATATTATCACGTACCCATTCGAGGGCAGCAACTAAATCGAGCATTCCTGCAACACCTGAGGCCGCAAACTTGGTGGATATTTTTCCCAGATCAAGATAGCCGAACGGACCCAGGCGATGGTTTACCGTTATAACGACAGCATCAGCCATCCTTGCCAGAGGATCACCATCAAATGTTGCACCGCCGGAACCGTTTGTAAAACCACCTCCGTGTATATAGAAGAAGACAGGTCTTCTGCCACCGTCATTAAGGCCCGGGGTCCAGACATTAAGGACAAGACAGTCTTCACTGATACCTGATTTGACATGCGCATCCCAGTCGACAGACTGAACATAAGGATCAGTGGGGTCCGATGGAGTTTGAGGTGAGGCAGGTCCATAGGCAAATGCATCATAAACATCTTTCCATGGAGTGGGTTTAACAGGCGGCATGAACCTGTTTGCTCCTGCGGTACTTGCACCATACCTGATTCCTCTGAAAGTTGCTATTCCTGCAACACTCATCCCCCTTACTTTCCCATAAATGGTCTCAACAACCGGGAAGCTATCAGCCATCGACGCATAACCTTTGGATGGGAATAGTATGCCTGAGGCAGCAGCTGCACCAAGGATAGAAGACTGGAGAATAAATTTCCGCCGGGATATTCCGTAGCTGTCAGAAGAGGAGTAGGGTTTTTTCATCATTGTTGTCTTTAATGAACATTTTGAAGTCTGAATCAAAGGATGATAATAAGATTAATAAATATCGTAAAAAAATATTATTAGATGATTAAACAACCGGAGTATTAATATTTAATGAAAAGGAATTGATTAAATTGCTGAACAGTGGGTTAATTTGAATCCTGCCACAGCTTCAGGGAACACTAATTAAAAATACAGCAAATGAAACGAGTACTTATACTTTTACTTGCAGTCTTTATGGCCGGCACATCTTGTTTTGCACAGGCAGTCACCAGCAGTGGATCAGTTACCGATGATGGTAAATGGCAGAAGGCCAGCTCTACTCACCGTCTGGCCCAGTACCCGAAGATTCATCCTGATGGCAGGGTATGGTTCAGGTACAAAGCCCCTGCCACAGCTCAGAGTGTAAAGCTGCATATGGGATCAACTGACTATGACATGGTAAAAGACACCGGCGGGTACTGGAATATTGTTTTAAAGTCCCTGCCTGTCGGTTACCAGGTTTACTGGATAATTATCGATGGAACTGAAGTAGAGGATCCGGGCAGTGATATCTATTATTCGAACGGTTACAGGACTGTCCTTGAAGTTCCGGCACCTGAAGAAGCATTTTACAGTCCGCAGAATGTACCACATGGCGATACTCGCGAACACTGGTTCTACTCAGCGATAACCGGTAGCTTCAGGCGCATGTACGTATACACACCTCCTGACTATGATAAAAATACAAATAAGCGATACCCCGTTCTTTATCTTCAGCATGGTGCAGGAGAGCTTGAGATGGAATGGACACATTCAGGCAAGGCAAATTTCATACTCGATAATCTCATCGCTGAAGGGAAAGCACAGCCTATGATCATTGTTATGAACAACGGCTTTGCAACAAGGCCATCGGATGCTGGTAAACAGCTGACAGGAAATGCAAGATGGTCAGCATTTGAAGAGATGCTCATTAAAGAAGTGATACCGGATATAGACAAATTCTACCGCACACTTCCCGATAAGGAGCACCGTGCGATGGCTGGACTTTCGATGGGGGGAATGCAGACATTTTCAATAGGACTTAATCACCTTGATATATTTTCTCATATTGGTATCTTCAGCGGTGTGCCAACAAATTATTCTGAGATCATCAAAGGACCTGTGGAAAAGGGTCCGGCTTTTAATAAGGATGTTAAATTGCTCTGGTTTGGCGCCGGAACTACTGAAACTGCCTTCATAAACAGGCAGAAAGAGCTTCAGGAGCTTCTCGGAAAATCAGGCATAGAAGCAAAATATTTTGTCTCTGATGGAACGGGACATGAATTCCAGACATGGAGGAGGTGTCTTAACCAGTTCGCGCAGCTGTTGTTTGTAAAGTAGGATCGGTTGTAAATGAACCTCACCCCTGTGTACCCTCTTCCGGTGTGTGAGGGATTGAAACTTGTGAATTTAACTCAAAGTCCGCGAAAGTTGCTAATAAATATATATTATAATGGCTTTAGTTCGGGTTCAAACAGTATTGCTTACTGCAGAGCCCTCGCAGCAAGGCTAAAAACTTTCGCTTTCCCTTCAATCTTGCGCTCATAGCCTCCCAAAATTCCCTGAGGCCGTCCTGAAATCCAATCTTCTAAATAGCAAATTACATTTTTTAGCAGGTGCGGAGGCAAATCCCAAAAAGGTGTGAACCTCAGCCTTTTTGTTGGAGCGATGAACATGAGGCATTAGAGACAAAAAGGCTGAGGTTGGTCTTTTGGGGGCAGGTTTCTTTGTTTACTTTCTTTCCCGCAAAAGAAAGTAAAAGAAATATAAATTAATATTTATGTACTATAATTTATATCTGAGCCATTATAATATAGCTAATAATATATATATTAATATAACTCATTTTCATTTTATCTCCACTAGATTAATTCCGAAAACTCTAGTCACTTTCTTTACTGTTCAAGGTAGATTTCTGCATAAAGATGGAGATCCCTCAATCAGCATCCTCCTTCGTCGGATGCCTCTTTCGGGATGATGTTGCCGGATCGCTTCAATCCCTTTGATCCATATCCATCGTCATCCCGAAGGAGACATCCGCAGGATGTCGACTGAGGGATCTTTAACTGTTCAGCAGGGAAGCCATTGATCATTCATGTCATGAATAAATCTTGCACAATCCTCAATTGTCTCCCTCTCACACCGGGAGAGAGCCTGTCCCGATTTATCGGGAGAGATTCAGAGAGTGAGGGCCGTGAGCATGATTCAAAGTACTCAAAATACTCTAGACGCACTAATTCCCCCATACTCTGGTCACTCCTAACTCTTAACTCGGTCACTCTTTTATTCCAGGCACTCTAAATACTCTAGGCACTTTTTTATTCCTTATATACCGCTTCTTTCGCAATCTCAACATCATTCGCCACTTCCGGCCTTATCCTTGCCCAGTGGAAGAGGTTATTATCATTCCTGTCATAACTGCTGCCGTTGTAATGTGCGAGGGGCATATCTTTATAGATGGGACGGGTAATGCTGATCACTTTATCCCAGTACCCGAGTGCCTTCTCAAGATGCTCTATTGCCTTTTTCCTGTTATCCTCATTTCCGGTAAGGTAAAACCTCTCAAGCTCCATTCCGCCTTCAAGTTTCTCGGCAAGGTGAAAGCCAAGGTTGGCCCATGTTTTTACATCAGATACTTCATACATCAGAGCTGTACTGGAACGGGTATCGATGTTACGGACAAGCTTAAGAGCCTTGTTGCAGTCATTCCTGAGCATCTCAGCAAGCACAGGCGGTGTAATCATCTCTTTGGAGAAAGTACCTCCTTTGCTTATTGAATCGATATATTTCTTAATTGAAACGTAATCAGGCGCGAGCGGGGGTTGCGACATTAACCTCTTCACAGAAATATATTTTGTGCTGTCACCCTGGAGAGCCAGGAAACCTTCGCCATAGAGCGTAAAATCCCAGCCGCAGTCGTACAATGATGCCAGCCTGAGCTGGGTGGAGGAAGCCAGTGAAAATGCCTCAAGAAGATTTTCTCCATCGGAGCCATACCTTCTTTTAAATTCTGATTCAAAAATGTCGTCTTTTGTTTCAGGGTTATATAGTAATCTCCCCCATATTTTATAGAAAAGCCATTGTCTCTCGAAAGCAAACTTCCAGTCAATATTATCACTGACAGCAGTAAAATAGTCGAGCGCAGGAATATATGTCTCTGATCCTACAAAATAACCACCTGCGTAGCTCTGGCTGTTTTCTGCAATATGGGCGCGCACAAAATCAGGTACTCCCCAGCGCAATGCAAAAAAATCTTCGTTGCGGGCAGTATATGTTATCTTGTAACCATCCGGTTCAGGGTTATAGAAAGTGTCAAACATTTCTCCGCCATGTACTTTGACAAGCTTAGGGGTGGAATGGGCATGTGACCAGTTGTATTTCAGGTCGGCGAAGATGGGGCCATCAATAAAATCCAGGCTTGCTTCTCTTTCTATTCCTTTTCTGGTGAGCCTTTCAAGATCCACGCTTGTAGCTCCGAGCGATTCAGTTGTGCTTGAGAACGGTATTCTGTGTACCAGCTTGCTCTTACGTCCTGCCTGTCGCATACCTTCTATATATGTATCGAACATCCAGTCTTCCCTCTGCTGTGGTGTCATGCCGGCCATTCCTTCACCCAGGGTAAGTCCAAAGCCTGTAAGTTCAGGGTATTCCTGCAGTACCTGGGTGACGCATTCTCTCATATACTTTTTAACGATCTCAGATGTGTCGCCTTTGCAGTAATAATGAGGGTAAAAGTTTGTAAGCGCTACATTGTGTGCTTTCGAGAACTCTTCGCTGACAAAGATGTTGAAGGGTATCAGGTAAACATCAATGGCCCTTTCGGCCGCCATCCTGAATATTTCCTTATGAAGCTTCTTCCATTCCTCCATCTCCTCAGCACTAAAAGGACTGGCTTCAGGAAAATTCTTTGGTGTGATCATAAATACAAAGGGATGAAGGTTGAAAATCGACAACGAGTTGAACCTGTTTTCAGCCATCATGTCGAGGAATGCCTCCCAGTATTCAGGGTCCCGGAGTGTCTCATAATGCTGATCGAGAGCAGAACTCGGGCGGTATGAGTACCATGAAGTATTATGCTTTATTGCCCTGAGGAGATAATGTGGTTTTTCACTCCTTGTTTTCACATCATCTATATTTACACCATTACGGATATCCTCTGCCAATGATAAACAACCATAGATCATTCCTCTGGCATCTCCACCGGTGATTCTTATGGTACTATCAGTATTTGCCAGGGAATAAGCTTCTGCAGGAAGTTTTAAACTATCGGTATCTATATATATAAGGTATGCTTTACCTGATTTTTCATCCAATAAAGTATAGCCGGCATCAGCCAGTGCCTTATTCAGCTTCCTGACGGCATATGAAGCCTGGGGCAGTGTATTGTCATAGCTAATAAATACGTCCCCTGTTTCAGAACCTCTTGCAGACTGATTATTGCAACCATAATTCAGAAAACATCCGAGAAGGATGATTATAAGGAAAATTGAAAATTTCTTCATGAGAGTATTGAAATGAACTTTTATGTGAATATAATCCAAATACTGTTATTGTCAATAGCTTTCCCTTTTAAGGTTGAATAAGGAAAGTAAATGACTGATCTTTAAAGCTTCTGACAAGATTTTTAAAATACAGAGTTAAAAAAATTTAAAATATTTTCATTATAATTTGTATCTTGCTAATTAAAAATTGTACTTTAGACACCGAAAAAAGCTATTTGAACCTGACCAGATTCATTGATCCGGCTTAAGAACTTAAACTTTGATAATGGCTCATTCTGATACTAAAAAGATAAGTATATAAATAACCCTAACCATCAACCTAAACTCCATTTTGCCTATGATGCATAACTAATCACAACTTCTTTCCTTTTAAAAAAAAAGGAAGCCGCTGCGAACGGTTTCCTTCGATAAAAAGAAATTAAAATTTAAGAAAAAATGCGAAATTATGAAAAAAACTGATTATTTCAGAGGATCGTTCTTTGTGTTATTTAAGGTGCTGTCAAGGCATTTTACAAAGGTGCTTCTCCTGAGTGTCCTGTTGATTCTTTCGCCGGACATTTATTCATTACCTGACCAGCAGGGTATAACTGGAACAATTACAGATTCAAATACTAAAGAGCCTATGCCTGGTGTTAACATCCAGGTAAAAGGAACTTCCGTAGGTACAATATCTGACGGGGCAGGAAAATACTCGCTTCCGAATGTTGACCGCAATGCAACACTTGTATTCTCATTCATTGGTTACAACACTCTTGAAGTAGCTGTTGGTGGACGTACAGTTGTTGATGCAGCTCTTGTAGGATCAGAAGTTGGTCTTGATGAGGTTGTTGTTATTGGTTACGGAACCCAGAAAAAAGAAACCCTTACAGGCTCTGTAGCAAGTATTAAAACAGACCAGATCCTTGCAACAAAGACCATTTCGGTTGCTGCTGCTATCCAGGGTAAGATACCAGGTGTTCAGATCCGCCAGCAGACAGGTGAACCCGGAACATTCAACTCAAGGATCAGCGTAAGGGGTTTTGGTGAACCGCTTCTCGTAATCGACGGTGTTGTCCGTGATGCCATGGATGATTTTGAAAGGCTGAATCCTGAAGATATCGAGAGCATCTCGGTTCTTAAGGATGCTGCTGCTTCAATATATGGTCTTGGCGCCGCAAACGGCGTTTTCATTGTTACAACAAAGAAAGGCTTTGCAGGCAAGACAGAATTTTCTCTCAATACAATGTATTCTGTCAAATCTCCTACAAACGACTGGTCACAGATCAACGTTGATGCATATACAATGAGATATATGTGGAACGAAATGCGCAGAAACTCTGAAGGAGTTCCTTATACAAGTGAAGCTGACCTTGCAAAATGGAAAGAAAACACAGAACCCGGTTACACCGATTACAACTGGTGGGAAAATCTTGTAAGAAAAAATGTTAATTCAAGTGAAGTGACATTCAACGCAAGGGGAGGTAATGATGTTATAACATTCTTCTCAAGCATTGGATACAACAACGACGGTGGCTATTTTAAAAACAACGAGCTCGAGCAGTACGACAGGTACACCTTCCGTACCAACGTTGAAGGTAAGCTTGCAAAAGGACTTAAGCTTGGTGTTTCTTTCTATGGCAGGTATGAAGATGTTGTCCAGCCCACAAGAGGTACCACATGGACATTCAAAAGAACCATTACAAATGATCGCGGCGTTGGTCCCTACACTCTGGACGGTCTTGGTCATTACACAATGGTAGCTTCCGAAAACACTAACGTCTTTGCTGAACTATCAAAGGACGCATCAGGGTATGTTAACAACAAGAAATTTCAGTATCAGTCACAGGTTGACATTAATTATGATATTCCTGTGGTTAAAGGACTGGCACTTGGTGTTACAGCTGTATTCGACGGACAGGTCAATGACAACAGGACATTGTACAAGAACTTTATCCTGTACGATTACATAAGTGGTGCGCCGAAAACATCATCAGTTGCACCGACCACTTTCAACAACCAGATTCAGAATTATATAAGGAAAGAGGTTCAGTCAAAACTTTCTTACAGAAGAAGTTTCGGACAGCACAATATTGCTACAACCCTTGTGTACCAGATCAGGAGGATTGATGATAACAACGTAAGGGCAAGAAGGCAGTATGATGACCTCTATACCACACCTATAGTTGATCAGGGTAGTCTCACAAACCAGCTTGGTACCGGTTCCAGAAGCGAACAGGCATTCCTTTCTTATATCGGCAGATTAAATTACGATTTCAGAAGTAAATACCTGTTGGAAGTAAGCTTCAGGGAAGATGGTTCATACAGGTACGCACCTTCTCAGAGATGGGGATTCTTCCCTGCTTTCTCTGCAGGATGGAGGATTGGACAGGAGCAGTTCTTCAAGAGTGCACTTCCAATGGTTTCAGACTTTAAGCTCAGGGCATCCTGGGGTAAGTCAGGTCGTGATGCCGGTAACCCGTTCCAGTATTATGAAGGCTATACATTTGGAAACGTAGCAGGCGGATTCATATTCAATCCTGGTGTACTTACACTGGGTATGGTTCCCCCGGGAGTTGTAAACAGCAATCTCTCATGGGTAAATACAACAACTGCCGACATCGGTTTCGATCTTGACATGTGGAAAGGAAAACTTGGTTTGATCTTCGACGTATTCAAGAGAAATGAGAATGGACTTCTTGCAACCCGTGCTTCAGCTCTGCCAAACACTTTTGGAGCAAACTTCCCACAGGAGAACCTTAACAGCCAGTGGCAGCAGGGATATGATATGAGTATCTCTCACCGCAACACCATAAATAAATTCAGCTATGGCATTACAGGTACATTGACTTATACCCGTACATATCTGAAGCACCAGGAACGCAGTCCTAACCAGAGCACCTGGGATGTCTGGAAAAACGGAAGTGATACATGGGATGACCAGGGCCGTATCACAGGAAGGGTGTTTGGTCAGAGAAGAGATGGAATCTTTACAAATGTTACAGAAACTGAAACAGCAGTTCTCCAGGGTGGAGGAACAGGTAACTACTTTGTATTGCCCGGTATGGACAAGATCATTGATACTGATGGTAACGGTGTGATAAACGGTGATGACCAGCTTCCAATAATGTGGTCAGGAGCAGGTACCAACCCTCCTCTCCAGTTCGGAACCACAATGAATGCCAGTTACAGGAACTTCTCACTTACTGTTGGTCTTGCCGGTTCATCGTTATTCACGATGGCAAAATCAAGGGGTGACCAGTGGGGTTACGGAACTCAGTACCAGATGTTCCTTGCTGAATTTCTTGACAGGTGGCATACAGCCAATGACACAGACAACCCTTTTGATCCTGCAACACAGTGGATCCCTGGCAAGTGGGAAGCTCTCACGGTGAATAGTAACGGTAACCAGACCGGTGCTACTACTGATAAGTGGAGAATGGATGCAACATACCTGAGGATCAAGACAGTTGAACTTGGCTATAATGTCCCGGTTGAGTATGCTAAATTTATCGGGCTCAGCAGTGCCAGGGTTTATGTGAACGGTTATAACCTGTTTACTTTCGCAAATGATTTTCTGAAAGACATGGACCCGGAAAGAGACGAGGGAGCTTTCTCAGCCGGTAACACATATCCGATCATGAGATCGTTCAACTTTGGTCTGAATGTTAAATTTTAATATGTAAGACGATGAGAAAAAGATTAATATATACAACACTTTTCACACTCCTTTTCTTCCTTGGAGCATGTAAGGATTTTTTGGAGCTTGAACCTCTGGACAAGGTATCTAAGGAATACCTGCTTTCAACCCCGGCCGGGGTGAAGACTCTTATGGCAACCCTGTACAACAGGCTGCCTATTGAAGATTTTGATTACAGGCCAGGAACCGGGTTTAATGTTCACCCGGGAGGAGGTACATACGGCGATTGTGGCTGGTCTCTTTCTGCAAACAGTGATGAAGCAATCATTATGGGAGCAAGCGGTTATACAAGTAACCCTACATCAGGCCTGGCAGAATATTGGGATTATCAGGGAGTAAGGTATGTAAACCAGTTTCTTGCCGATATCCTCGATATGAAAAATAAAGGAAAACTCACTGATGCATTGTATAACCAGCTATACGGCGAAGCTCATTTTATCCGTGCAGGTATATACTTTGCAATGGCTAAACGTTATGGCGGTGTTCCATTAATATCTGATGTCCAATCACTGCCTACAGGTGATATTACATCTGTTATGGTGCCTCGTTCAACTGAAAAAGCTACTTACGATTTTGTAATGAGTGAGTATGATCTTGCAATTGCAAATCTTCCGGATGCAAGACCTTCAGACGGTACCTTAAGGGCAACAAAATGGGTGGCACTTGCGCATAAATCAAGAGCTGCGCTTCATGCTGCATCAATTGCAAAATACTGGAATAAACCAGGTGTTACCCTGGCAGGACAGGCTGTTACAGACAAACTTGTTGGAGGTTTTACAACAACAGATGCAAATGATTACTACCTGCAGTGTTTAAACGCATCGAAACAGATTATTGACAATACAGCATTTTCCCTGTACAAACCCAATCCAGCAAGCAAGGAAGAAGCTGCAAAGAACTACCAGGACATGTTTGAATCTCCCTCATACAGCAATCCGGAGATAATTTACATGAAGGCATACATCGATGGTTCAAGCGCAAGTGGCCAGGGACATGTGACCGATTTCTGGTTCTATCCGAAGCAGAACGTTTTTCATACTCTTTATGTGTCTTCGAGATGGGGTACAACACTCGATGTAGTTGACGCTTTTGAAGACTATTCAGACAATGGACAAGGTCTCAGCAAACCAATAAGGACACGTACAGATAATAACGAAACTTCTTACGTGGCTGATCCAAAAGGTCTTACAAATGCGCAGCTCGCCGCCATTCCTTTCGTTTATTACAATAACCAGTACGAGCCATTTATCGGCAAAGATGCAAGGCTTCAGGCAAGCGTTTTGCTTCCGGGATCAACTTTCAAAGGAACCCTTATCAACATGCAGGGTGGTTTGATACAGAGTACAGGTAAAGCATACATCTATACTGACAATGAATCCACCGGTCTTGATGGGAAAAAATACTATACCTATGGGACACTTAACGAGGGTGGTTATTCTGCTTTCGGTAAAATGGGTACAGCTGCCGCTAATTACAGCAGCACAGGGTTTGCACTCAGGAAATTTCTGCAGGATTCCAAAAACGTGACCAGTTATAACATGTTTGGCTCAACCCAGGGATGGATAGATATCCGCCTTGCAGAGATATACCTGAACTATGCTGAAGCTTATCTTGAGAGCGGCCAGGGTGATGCAGCACTTGCAGGAACTTTGCTTAACTCAATTCGTAAGAGAGCTGCTCATACAGATAACATTCCTCTTACTATAGATAACGTTCTGAAGGAAAGAAGGGTAGAGCTGATTTTCGAAAATTCACGCTACTGGGACCTGATCAGGAGAAGAGATATGCACTCCAGGTTTAGCAGTAATGCCAGGAGACATTCGCTGATTCCAATAATCGATCTGAGGCAGAATCCACCTAAATATGTTTTCCTTCGTGCTAACAACTATAATGACGAGTCGAACAATGGATTCAATTTCCAGCCCAGGTCTTATTATATGTCTATACCAGGCGTTTCAACGAACAAGCTTGTTCAGAACCCTGAATATAATTAATCTTATAAAATTGCAGATATGAAAAAAATATATTACTTGATTTTCATTATCGGAGCTCTGCTGTTTACAGTTACTTCCTGCGAGATAGATAACTACCCGGAGCCGGATGCACAAGTATACGGTGCAATCAGGGATTCTGTAGGCGGAGGTCTTGTTGAAACAGATATTAACTCTACGACTGGCTCACTGATAGGTGTCCGTGAGCTTGGAAGATACGCTGATAATCCTACACGGAAAACATGGTTAATAAAGCCAAATGGTGAATACCGCAACAACCTTGTTTATGCAAACGATTACCAGTTTGATTTTACCAGTTGTAACTTTTTCTCACGTACCGAGTACAAAACAGTAAATCCAGGTCCAAACAATATTGACTTCACTGTTGTGCCTTACATTCGCATAAAGAACCTTTCAATTACGTACGATGATGTTGCCAAGAAGGTCAACGCTACGTTCAGTCTTGAAGGTGGCAAGCCGAATGTGCAGGTTACAACTCTTAAATTGTACGCATGGAGCGACATGTATGTTGGTGAGAACGTAAAGAAAAGTCTCAACACCGGTACAGGTACGCCTACCAGGAATTTAACCGGAGCAGCACGCGTAATTAATCCTGCAACCACATATACACTTTCTATTGATGTGGCAGCAAACATGGGAACAACAAAGGACGGCTTCGGAGTTCACAGGAACTACTACTTCAGGGTAGGTGCTCTTGCAACAGGTCCTTCCGGCCAGGGTACTATTAAGTACAACTATGCTCCATACGTGGTGATTCCTCTCTAATATTCCGCAGGTCATGGACTTAAAATATGATCCAATGATCGCGAAATAAAATTCTATAGCAGCGTCGGCTCAATGCCGGCGCTGCTTATATTCTTTCAATGATCTCTGTGTGGGAAGCACTGTTCAGGTTGGAATGATCATTGGAATTAAATACACCTGAATACTAAATTGCCTGCCGGCAACTATTTTCCGGACGAGGGGAAAAGATCCGGGAAATTTATTTGTCCAAAACTCAAATATCATGAAAACCAGTTTAATTAAAGGAATGCTCCTGGCATTTATCCCTGCCATAATGCTATCAGGAGGCTGTGGAAATTTCGGTAAGAATAAAGCCTCCGAAGTTGATTCCCTGAAAGGCCTGAAAGATTATTACAGTGACTATTTTCCAATTGGTGCTGCCATCACACCGGCAAATCTTGAAGGTGATGAGGCAGAACTCATAAAAAGGCAATTCAATAGCCTTACTGCCGAAAATGCTATGAAACCTGCGCTTTTACAACCCGAAGAAGGCAAATTCTTCTGGGACGATGCTGACAAGATTGTAAGTTTTGTTGAAGCAAATGGAATGAGACTTCGTGGTCATACTCTCTGCTGGCACAGCCAGACAGGCGAATGGATGTTTAAAGATGAAAAAGGCAACCAGGCCTCTAAAGAGCTCGCCCTTGCAAGGCTGAAAGAGCATATCACACAAGTAGTTTCGAGATATAAAGGGAAAGTATACGGTTGGGACGTTTGCAATGAAGTAATAGATAACAGCGACGATCCTTCAAAAATTTACAGGGAGTCTTCGCCATGGTACCAGATTTGTGGTGAAGAATACGTTGCCAAAGCTTTCCAGTGGGCTCACGAAGCAGACCCTGATGCAATTCTTTTTTACAACGACTACAACACCGAAAATCCAATTAAGAGAGAGAAGATCTACAATATGCTCAAGAAGATGCTTGATGCAGGTGTACCTGTTAATGCAGTTGGTATGCAGGGTCACTGGAATATAGGCAACCCGACCGAGGAGGCCATAAGGGAATCAATTGATAAATTCTCCTCGCTTGGATTGAAAGTTCAGATCACCGAGCTTGATATAAGCATTTACAAATCTCCGACCGCTGATACATTGAACATTGGCTTTACCCCTGAAAGAGAACAGGCACAGATTGATCTTTATTCAAAAGCTTTCAAAGTATTCAGGGAAAATAAAGATGTTGTAACAGGAGTTACATTCTGGAATGTTTCAGACAGAAGAAGCTGGCTCGACAGGAGAGCAGGAAAGAAAACCTATCCGCTTCTTTTTGACGAGAACCTCAAACCCAAAAAAGTTTTCTGGGAAGTTGTTAATTTCTGAGTTCTCAGAATTATCTCTCCGGCAGATATAGTTTATTCCTGTATTTGCCGGAGTTATTAATACATTGCCAAAATAACCTTACAATTCTTTCCATGCGCGCTTATAGAAAATCATATTCCGTATTTCTATTGGGATTTTTTCTTGCAATCCCTTGTTTTATTTCAGCCCAGGATTTACTTCTGAATGAATCGATTGAAAAGAACAGGAAGGGAGAAATTACTATCCTGGCCAAAAAAGGAGATAATATTAAAGTAGAACAACTTCGTCATGAATTCTGGTTCGGAGCTGCCATACCAAACAACTTCGATGGTTCCATGCCTGCTAATGATCTGAAGCAGTTCAGACAGAAATTTCTTGAGCTGTTCAACTATGCAGTAACTGAGAATGCCCTTAAATGGCAGTCAATGGAGAGGAATAAAGGCGAAGTCAGATATGCCACGGTGGACAGCATTCTTGCCTGGTGTGAAAAAAATAACATTCCTCTCAGGGGACATAATATCTACTGGGGCAAAAAGCAATATGTCCAGCCATGGGTAATGGAACTGAGCGATGACGAGCTCAGGCAGGCTTTACAGGAGAGGGGTGAATCGATAACCCGCCATTACAAAGGCCGCTTTGCGGAGTACGATCTCAACAATGAAATGCTTGATGAAAATTATTACGAGGAAAGACTTGGTCCGGGGATAACAAAGCAGCTGGCTCAATGGGCATTGAATGGTGATCCTGATGCTAAGCTGATCCTCAATGAACATGATGTTTTTGTTCCCCTGGATGGACCCCTGGGCAATAAGCTCGCAAACTATATGACCCTTATAAGGACATTGCTGAAGCAGGGTGTGCCAATCTCCGGTATTGCCATCCAGGGTCACAGCCACCTTTATACATTCGACAGGCAGGCGCTGAAGACAGGACTGGATTCTCTCGCAAAATTCAACATCCCTATAAGGATCACTGAATTCAACATGCCGGGCAGGGGATATCCTTCGATCCTGGACAAGGAGCCTATCAGAGTCGCACCCGAACAGGAAGAAGCAAGAGCTAAGGAGATTGTTGACTGGTACCGCATTTGCTTTGCTCATCCTGCTGTTGAAGGCATAATTATGTGGGGCTTCTGGGAGGGCGCCAACTGGATTCCCGCATCATCATTGTACAAACGTGACTGGACACCGACTCCTGCAGCAGATGCCTATAAAAACCTTGTTTTTAAGGAATGGTGGACAAACACATCGGGTGTTGCAGGAAAAAATGGCAAATATTCAACTCGTGCATTTTATGGAAAATACCGGATCACTGTAAATGGTGTATCCCGGGTAATTGATCTGGAAAAAAGCAAAGGAAACGTGATTGCAGATTTTCGAAAGAATAAATAAAGCCGGAATGTTGAATTTTTAAAAAGTATTAAATAACATTGAGTAACACTTAAAAATATAACCCTTAACTATAAAAAATGAAAAATCTCTTAATAAGAAGATCAATAATTTCTGCTTTTGCCTGTTTGATTACTGCACTTTTACTTATTCCATCGGTAAATGCACAGACTTCAGCAACTGATGAAGCCATTGCAAAGTACAGGAAGGGACAGCTGGTAATTAAAGCAAAAAAAGGTTCACAGGTCAAAGTTGAACAGCTTCGCCATGAATTCTGGTTCGGTGCTGCAATACCGAACAGCCTGGCAGGCCGTGGAATGTCGCCTGAAAATCTTAAAATGTTCAAGCAGAAATTCCTTGAGAATTTTAACTCAGCAGTGACAGAAAATTCTCTTAAATGGGCAATTATGGAACCACAGAAAGACAAGGAGGATTATTCTGTAACAGACTCAATTCTTGCATGGACAACCAGGAATAATATTCCCCTTAGGGGCCATAATTTGTTCTGGGGCATTTTCAAATCTCCCAACACAGGCCAGCAGTATGTTCAGCAATGGGTTGCCGACCTTAGTGATGAAGAACTGAGGCAGAGGATTCATGACCGTGCAATCAGGATCACAAAATATTACAAAGGCAGGTTTGCCGAGTATGATATGAACAATGAAATGATCCACGGTGATTACTATGAAGACAGGCTTGGCCCGGGGATTGTTAAGCAGATGGCTACATGGGGACATGAGGGCGATCCTGACGCAAAGTTCTGGCTTAATGATTATGATATCCTTATAAAAGATTCTCCATTGGGCATAGGTCTTCCAGAATACATGGCTCATATAAGAAGGTTGCTGAAAGAAGGTGTCCCTATATCAGGAATCGGTGTTCAGGGGCATAGTTTCCTCGAAACTTTCGACAGGCAATATGTTAAATCAGCGCTTGATTCACTTGCAAAGTTTGGGCTGCCGATCAGGATTACAGAATTCAACCTGCCTGGTATGAGATCAACCCTGAAAAATGCTCAGCTTACACCCGAGCAGGAGGCAAACAAGGCAAAGGAGATCGTCGATTTC
This sequence comes from Bacteroidales bacterium, assembly GCA_035297425.1. Lineage (GTDB taxonomy): Bacteria > Bacteroidota > Bacteroidia > Bacteroidales > VadinHA17 > LD21. The sequence goes on from DATGYZ010000018.1 coordinate 99,209, forward strand.
TATAAATTATGCTTTGCTCATCCCGCTGTGGAAGGTATTATTATGTGGGGTTTCTGGGAAGGAGCGAACTGGGTGCCTTCATCATCAATGTATAAACGTGACTGGACTCCCACACCAACTGCCGAGGCTTACAAAAACCTTGTATTTAAAGAATGGTGGACAAACACCTCTGGAGTCACAGATAAGAAAGGTGTTTATACCGTACCTGCTTTCTATGGAAAATACAGGGTTACAGTAAATGGAGTGTCAAAAGAAGTTGACCTGAAGAAAGCAGAAGGGAAAATGACAGTGGATTTTGGAAAATAAAACAAAGAACTTAACCCTATCCCTTCCCTTTCCGGGAAAGGAATGTACACATTATTAGGACATTAGCCCTCCCCTTATAGTTTAAGGGGAGGGTCGGGAGGGGTTCAAAAATTAAAACCTTAATACAATTACCAATAACCTAAAAACCAACCAATTATGAAAAACAAATCCTTTTTAAAAGGAACATTAATCACATTGTTCTCGGGGGTTACTATAGCCGCCATGTTGACGATGAGCAGTTGCGGAGGCGGCAGCCCAAAACCTTTAACCGAAGCAGATTCACTTAAAGGGCTCAAAGATTTTTACCTTGACTATTTTCCAATCGGAGTAGCCGTTTCACCCAGATCACTTGAGGGAGCAAATGGAGAATTTGTTAAGAAACATTTCAATAGTCTTACCGCTGAGAATGTCATGAAGCCACAGCTTCTTCAACCCGAAGAGGGAAAATGGAACTGGACAGAGGCAGACAAGATTGTGGAATTTGCACAGGCTAACAACATGAAAGTACGTGGACACACCCTTTGCTGGCATAGTCAGACAGGTGCATGGATGTTTAAGGATTCGCTCGGAAATCAAGCTTCAAAAGAGCTTTTGCTTGCCAGGCTTAAAGAACATATTACCCAGGTTGTTTCACGTTATAAGGGTAAAGTATATGCCTGGGATGTTGTAAATGAAGCTATTGATAATGTTGATCCGGCAAATGTGGGTTACAGACAGACACAATGGTATACGATATGTGGAGATGAATTCATTGCCAAAGCTTTTCAGTGGGCACATGAAGCCGATCCGGATGCAGTACTTTTTTATAATGAATATAACACTGAGAATCCCGCAAAAAGGGAAAGAACTTACCAAATGCTTAAGAAGATGCTTGACCAGGGTGTTCCTATAAATGGAATTGGACTTCAGGCACACTGGGATATATCATCACCGAAACATGTAGGACAACTTGGTCAGCCCAGTGTTGGTGATGTGGATATACCGGGAAAACCTGAAGATGCCATCAGAGAATCAATCGATAAGTTTTCTTCTCTTGGACTTGTAGTTCAGTTGACAGAACTTGATGTATCTATTTATACAGGAAAAACCGACACACTCAACATAGGTTTCACACCAGAAAGGGAACAGAAGCAGGTTGAATTTTACAAAAAAGCATTCGAGGTATTCCGTGATAAGAAAGACGTGATTACCGGAGTGACATTCTGGAATCTGTCTGACAGAGGTTCATGGCTTGATAACCGCACACCAAGAAGAAGCAAACATTACCCTCTTCTCTTCGATGAGAATATGAAACCTAAAAAAGCATACTGGAAAGTAGTTACCTTTTAATTTCCCGTTATGACCAAACCCAGAGCCCGCAGGTAATTCTGACGTACAAGGTGCACATTTTTCCTGCAGGCTCTTTGAATTTATGAATATGGAAAAGAGACAGAATAGCAACGTGCTGGTATGGTCAGTGATCGGGAAAGTCGCTAGGCAGTTTCAGTCATAGGTTCTTTGCAGCCCTTATCACATTCCTCTTCCCTGTGATTTCGTTGCATTTCCTGTTGTCGGTTTTGCCAAGAAATTTTCGACAAGATAAGAGAAACTGGTATTTTTTTGAATTAAGTGGAAAGGCTGGTGGATTGAGCTTAATGAGTTCTTAACCCTATCCCTTCCCTTTCCCTTAAACAGTAAGAATTAAAACCTTAATACAATAACCAATAACCTTAAAACCAATCAATTATGAAAACAAGATCCTTATTAAAAGGAACATTATTCACGTTTATTTCGGGGGCTGCAATTACCGCCATAATGACGATGAGTAGCTGCGGAGGCGGCAGCGGTAAACCTTTGACTGCTGCTGACTCGCTCAAAGGCCTCAAAGATTTTTATAAAGATTATTTTCCTATCGGAGTGGCTGTTTCACCCAGGTCACTTGAAGGGGAAAACGGAGAGTTCATCAAGAAGAATTTTAACAGCTTAACACCTGAGAATGTGATGAAACCAGCCCTTATTCAACCGGAAGAGGGCAGATTTGCATGGGAGCAGGCTGACCAGATTGTTGACTTTGCCCAGGCAAATGGGATGAAGGTACGTGGCCATACCCTTGCATGGCATAACCAGACCGGCGAATGGATGTTTAAGGATTCAATTGGCAATGAGGCTTCAAAAGAGCTTCTTCTTGCAAGGCTCGAAAAACATATCAAGACAGTTGTCGGCCGTTATAAGGGTAAAATTTATGCATGGGATGTTGTAAACGAAGCGATAGACAACCTTGATCCTGCACACGTGGGTTACAGGCAGACACAGTGGTACAAGATATGCGGTGATGAATTTATCGCAAAGGCATTCCAGTGGGCACATGAAGCTGATCCTGATGCAGTGCTATTCTATAATGAATACAATACAGAAAACCCTGCAAAAAGGGAAAAAACCTACGAGATGCTCAAGAAAATGCTCGACCAGGGTGTTCCTATACATGGTGTCGGAATCCAGGCACACTGGAATATAGGTGCCCCGAAACATGTAGGACAGCTTACCCAGCCTGGTGAAGGTGATTTTGAGACCGGATCAACTGAGGATGCAATAAGGGAATCAATTGACAAGTTTGCTTCCCTGGGACTGAAGGTCCAGATAACCGAACTTGATGTATCGATTTATACTTCAAGGGAAGACACACTTAACATAGGATTCACCCCGGAGAGGGAGCAGAAACAGATAGATTTTTACAACACTGCTTTCAAAGTTTTCAGGGAAAAGAAAGATGTGCTTACAGGTGTTACCTTCTGGAACCTGTCAGACAGGGGTTCATGGCTCGACAGCCGTACTCCGAGAAGAAGCAAACATTATCCTCTCCTCTTCGACGAGAACATGAAACCTAAAAAAGCTTACTGGAAAGTTGTCACTTTCTAATTATCCGGGATGATTAAAACCAGGAGCCTGCAGGTATTTCTGATGTACATCAAAGGTGCATCAGTTCTCCTGCAGGCTCTTTGCATATTATGAATATGGAGAAGAAAAATAATAACAATGTGCTGGTATGGTCAGTCATTGTTGCACTGGGAGGATTTCTGTTTGGCTTTGATACAGCTGTAATTTCCGGTGTTGAGAAGCAGATACAGGAATTATTCCAGCTCTCCTCATTAAGCCATGGTTTTACAATTTCATCGGCGTTAATAGGGACAATAACAGGCGCACTGATTGCAGGAAGGCTTGCTGACCTCTATGGCAGGAAACCTGTACTTACTGTTATCGCAATGTTGTATATAGCAACAGCCATCGGGTGTGCCCTGGCAAATAATGTGATTTCATTCATAATATTGAGATTTGTGGGAGGTATAGGAATTGGTGCGTCATCAGTTGTCGGGCCAATGTATATTGCGGAGATTTCACCCGCAAGATCAAGAGGCCGCATGACAGCATTATTCCAGTTCAATGTCATTTTTGGAATACTGATGGCATATATCTCAAATTACCTCCTACGTGATGCCGGAGCAGAGCCCTGGCGCTGGATGCTCGGCATTGCAGCTGTACCTGCAATGTTGTTCTTCCTGTTCCTTTTTCTTGTTCCGGAAAGTCCAAGATTTCTCATCAAGGCCGGGCATGAAGAAAAAGCCCGGATGATTCTTGAGAGGATAGAATCTGAATCAATCGACGAGGAGATTGAAGAGATAAAGCTAAGTGTTGATCAATCAGGAGGAACTAAGGAAAAACTATTTTCACGCATTTATTTCAAGCCTATTTCAATTGCATTCCTTGTAGCAATGTTCAACCAGTTTTCAGGGATCAACGCCATTCTCTATTATGCGCCGCGCATCTTTGAGCTTAGCGGCCTCTCTTCTGCAGATTCATTGTTCCAGTCAATTCTCATTGGAATACTGAATGGAGTTTCAACAATTTTCGGACTGATTCTTATCGACAGGGCAGGCAGGAAAAAGCTGTTGATCATTGGTTCCATAGGAATGTCAGTGTGCCTGGGACTTGTTGCGCAAACATTCTATAGTCAGGATTTTTCGCAATTCGGATTACTGATCTACCTTTTGATTTATATTTCCTTCTTTGGTTTCTCTACCGGTGCCGTTATCTGGGTTCTTATAGCGGAAATTTTCCCCAACCGGGTACGCGGAAAAGGGCAATCGCTCGGGAGCTTCACTCACTGGTTTTTTGCAGCTCTTATTACATTCCTCTTCCCTGTGATTGAAAAAATCTCAAGGGCAGGAGTGGGAAGCGCTTTTGCCTTCTTTTCAATAATGATGATTGTCCAGGCCATTGTTGTATGGAAATATTTTCCTGAAACGAAAGGCAGGACCCTGGAGGAACTGGGGAAGAGCATAGAGGAATAAAGTATAGTTCTTTTTTTGTTCCACGTTCCCCGTTCTTCGTCCCGGTACTCGTGCAACCCTTATAACCCGTAACGCCAGGACCCGTAACGCCAGGACCCGTGACGCCAGGACCCGTGACGCCAGGACTCGTGACGCCAGGACTCCTAAGCTGTCTTATGAAATACAAAAGTAAGTTGCTTGTGAGCTACCTTCATAAGCCTGCTCACAGAATAAATCAAAACAGGCTTGAATTCATTCATTTCAACTTTCTCTGACTCAAGGTAATCGAGATTGTCTTTAATATCGGCTCCGAATCCAAGGTGGCGATAATGGAGAAAATACAGGCTAATAACAAGCATTATAAAAGAAGTAATAAACTCGTATATCTCTGTTACCGAAAAGTAATACTTCGGAACACCCCCGGGGTGCAGGACAAAATCAAGAAAGAACCTGAATACTAGCCAGTCTGCCATGAAAAAGATACCCAGGGATATTGGAGGGACAGGAATCCTTAATTTCATGGAAAGTGATTTAAAAAACCTGAAATGATATACAAGAAAAGGCAGTACTATACCGAACATCAGAGTGAAAACCTTGAATACAAAATTAATTTCCCATGTCATGATGTTATGGAAATTAAACTCTTCCTGGGCATTGATCTCCATCAGTGATTCTGGTGTGGAGAATCCGAGGATCCTTTGTCCCCATGAAATCTCTTCACCAAAGCCGATAAAGAAGGCAATAGCAAGAAGAAAGAAAATAAAATTCCTGTTTTTAAAACATATATACAGGAAAATTGCCGAACAAATCAGGAAAGAAAGGCTTGTCAGGTATTCAAACAAGTGATCCTCATCACCAATTCTTGCAATTGTTGGTTCGTCGAGGAAGAAATAAACAGAAAAACTTGCCAGCATCACAAGCACCAGTATAAGCATATAGCTTTTCAGGTGCTGAATCTCTCTCAGATAAAGCTTAATGAAATTCATTTTAATGACGGTTAGTAATGATAAAAAGTGATTAGTGTGTGAAAGGAAAGTGATAATAAAGTTACAAATTATCAGTGGTTTAGAAGATCTTTTTCGTGCACTATAAACAAGAAATTTGTTTCATAATTTTTGGAAATTGTATAGGATTAAAAGTTTTTTGCTGAACATAAAAGCAGTTAATAACGTTATCTTTTTGCAGAATATCATCTGTGTCGAAAGTCAAATCTTACTGCCCTTATTTTAAAGTTATGAAGATTTACCTTTTCATAATTTTCTCAATGATGTCTATTCCCATTTATAGTCAGGAGTACATTGTTACACCGCAAACCATTACCGGCAACTTCAGGGCAGAAGGAAAAACCAGGGACCAGATTTTTAACCTGATAACTGATTGGATAATTGAAAATTATGGATCAGGAAGAGATGCTGTCAGGTTGTATGACAACAGGAATTATCAGATAATTCTAGGGGGGATCAATAAATCATTGTGTAAAAATCCTGCTTCTGTTGCTTACCCTGATAATATTTTTATTCCTTACTATATATCGGTACTCTGCATGCACACAATGGAATTCAGAATTAAAGATGGTAGTTACAGCATTACTTATACTTTAGGGGATGTAAATCCTCCCGGACTTGTCAAAGTGACTGACAGGAGGTTTGTTAATGCCATAAGACTCGATACAATATTTCCGACGGATGTGGAAACTTACAATAAAGCTGTCAATACAAATCTGAAAGCCGGATTGATGGGTAAGTACAGGAGGGAATTGATACTTGCCGGTTCAATACCAATGTTTAAAGAATTACGCTCCGATATTATCCATGATGTAAAATCATTAATGGTATCAGTAAGCAATACAGTTAACAAATCATCATCAGCGCGATAAAAGTATCTTCAGCAGCATCCTGTTCTTACTCCACATGTATTCTTCAGGATCCTTCCATTAAGATGCATAACATGATCTCAGGCCTTCGGGATCAGTACAAAGATTACAGCATATATTGGGAATATTTCATAAATTTAGGCCAATCACTTAACCTGCTGTGATTAACCGGGGAATATGAACCTGAAATTAGTCAACATTATAGCTTCTACCTGAAAATACTAACAAATGAAGTTAAAGAGAAATATTGCTGTAAGTGAATCAGGATTCCTGTTTGATCCAACTAGCGGAGAATCATATTCACTCAATGAACAGGGTGTTGAAATATTAAACCTTATTAAGGCAGGAAAATCTGATATGGAGATTACTGCTCATATGACTGAAACATATGATATTTCAGCCGATGAATTTGAGAAGTATTACCTTGATTTCACAGGCTTGCTGAGGCAGTTTAAACTACTGGAGAATGAGCAATAAAAGGAAGCTGACGATTGCAGTCACAGGTCTCAACAACACAGACAATCCAGGGCCGGGCATTCCGGTTATAAGAGGTCTTAAGGAGTCGGAAGAGTTCGAAACTAGAATTATAGGGCTGGCTTACGAGAACCTCGAACCCGGCATTTATATGCATAACCTTGTTGACAGAACTTACAGGTTACCCTATCCTTCTGAAGGGTCAGACATCCTGGTCAACAGGGTTCTTGAAATAAACGATTCAGAAAAAATCGATATCCTTATTCCAAACTTTGACGCTGAGTTACTTGCTTTTATGAAATCCAGGAAGAAACTTGCAGATGCAGGTATTCATACTTTCCTTCCGGAAATTGATCAATTTGAAGAGAGAAGCAAGAATAACCTTCCCGAGTTCGGCAAAAAGTATGGTGTGAAAGTACCCGCCGGCAAACCTGTCACAGATCCCCAGGAACTGAGAGAAATAAAGAATGATTTCGAATACCCTCTTGTGATCAAGGGGAAATTCTATGATGCCTACATTGCAAATAATCATGAACAGGCATCTTTTTATTTTCACAAAATCGCGGCAAAATGGGGATTACCTGTAATAATACAGGAATATATCAGGGGAACGGAAGTCAATGTAATAGCACTTGGTGATGGCTATGGCAATACAATAGGGGCTGTCCCCATGCGAAAACTTTATATAACAGACAAAGGGAAAGCATGGGCCGGGATAACTCTTGATGATGACAGGATGCTTGATCTTACAAGGAACCTGATCAATGCAACCCGCTGGAGAGGGGGAATGGAACTTGAGTTAATCCGTTCCGAAGATGATGAATTTTACCTGATTGAAATAAACCCGCGTATTCCTGCCTGGGTTTATCTCTCAATAGGTGCCGGTCAGAATTTGCCGGAAGCACTTGTGAAATTAGCTTTAGGAATGGAGGTCAGGCCTTATGCGGGTTATAAGAAAGGAATCATTTTTGTCCGGTATTCATATGATCTCATAACAGATATCAAAGAGTTTGAAAAACTCTCGATAAAAGGAGTATTGTAAAAATTTCATATTCTATGAAAAAGCGATTTGAAAGGCCATTGATAAAAAAGATCAGGGCAGGTGTACCATCAAAATTCGGCATGAGTGTCCTGGCTGACCCGATAACAGATATTGATAACACATCGGTTTCAGACCTGGTTAATAAGTTTGGATCGCCTGTATTTGTGATCTCTGAAAAAACTATAAGAGAAACCTTCAGGGAAGCAAAAAGAGCATTTGAGACACGTTATCCCAAGGTGCAGTTTGCATGGTCGTATAAAACAAACTACCTCGATGCTGTTTGCAGGGTTTTCCACCAGGAAGGATCCTGGGCAGAAGTTGTCTCAGGCTTTGAATATGAAAAGGCCATAAGGAATAAAGTACCGGGTTCACAGATTATCTTTAACGGACCTGGCAAATCAGCTGAAGAGATCAACACGGCCATTGAAAATGGTTCCTTCATTCATATCGACCATTTCGATGAGCTCTATACGATACTTGATATTACAAGGAAATCAGGAAGGAAGGCGAAGGTAGCCATCAGGGTGAATATGGACACAGGCATATATCCTTTGTGGGACAGGTTTGGATTCAATTATGAAAACGGAGAAGCCTGGGATGCTATAAACAGGATAATGACTGACAGTAATCTCGAGCTTGTCGGGTTGCATACGCACATTGGCACCTATATTCTTTCAACTGATGCGTACAGGATCGCAATGTCAAAGCTTGCCGACCTTGCATACAGGACTGACAAGAAGCATAATAAGGCAATAAAGTATATCGATATAGGAGGAGGATTTGCTTCCAGGAATACCCTGAAAGGAGCATATTACCAGGGAAGGGATACCGTCCCGGGTTTTGATGAATATGCGGAAGCGATTACTTCAGCTCTTCTTAATTCAGAGATCAATCCCTCAAGGTTGCCCATGCTAATACTTGAAACAGGGAGAGCTCTCATTGACGATGCCGGTTATCTTATCGGGACCATTCTTGCAAATAAGCGACTTTCAGACGGTCGCAGGTCGACAATTGCCGATACAGGCGTAAATATGCTGTTTACATCATTCTGGTATGATCATGAACTTCATCCGGCAAGACCGACATCCGATCACCTTGAAGAAACAACGATATACGGGCCACTTTGTATGAATATAGATGTGGTCCGTGATGCCATTGCCTTTCCACTTCTGAAGAAGGGTGATAATTTTGTCATTAAAAGGGTGGGGGCTTACAATATGACCCAGTGGATGCAATTCATAACATACAGGCCTAAAATTGTCCTTATAGATATAAAGAACAGGCTTCATGTAATTCGTGATTCGGAAAACCTTCAGACTGTAACAGGTCCTGAAAGCATCCCTGAACACCTGAAATAATCTTCCTTAATGCTACCCGGATCAGTAAAAGAATATTTTAAGGGATTTGTGGCCGGAATTCTGAACAGCTACTCACAGATCTTTTTTTCTGATAACAGGGTTTTTTCAATAGTTCTTCTCCTTGTTTCATTTGCTGATGTTTATGCAGGCCTTGCAGGAATTATATCCGTAATGGCTGCCAATATTACAGCAGTTTTGATTGGTCTCGACCGGGGCACGATGAAAAAGGGAATATTCGGTTATAACAGCCTTCTCGTGGGTCTTAGCCTTGGTATTTTCTATTCTCCCGGTATTGTTCTTTTTGTCCTGATATTACTGGCTTCGATCCTTACCTTATTCATTTCAGTAAGCCTGCAGGGAGTGATCGGAAAATATAACCTGCCATTTCTGAGCATACCATTTGTCCTGGGAGCCTGGATCATGACTCTTGCTACAAGGAACATGACCTTCCTGGCAATAAGCGAGAGAGGCATATTCACAATAAATGAACTTTATACAGTTGGAGGAGATGAATTTGTCAGACTGTATGACTGGTGGAACAATATAGCCATGATAAAACCTCTTAAGGTTTATTTCATTTCCCTTGGTGCAATAATTTTCCAGTATAATGTATTGTCGGGTATTATAATCTCTGCAGGCCTCCTATATTTTTCAAGGATTTCTTTCTCTCTCTCACTGGCAGGATTCTTTGCAGCATATTCATTTTACAGGTTTGTTGGTGCCGACATCACAGAAGTCAGCTACAGCTATATAGGTTTTAATTATATTCTTACTTCAATTGCTATCGGAGGGTTTTTCATTATTCCTTCCCTTCGTTCATATATTTGGTCACTGCTTCTTGTTCCAATTGTGGCTTTATTGTCATTGAGCCTGTACTCACTTTTTTCTTCAGCAGCGCTTCCTGTATATGCACTTCCGTTCAGTCTTATTGTTCTTCTGTTTCTTTACGTTTTGAAATTCAGGATTAAACCATCAAAAAAACTTGCAGAGGTTGTCATTCAGCAAAATTCACCTGAAAAAAATCTTTATTCCTTTGAGAATGATGTTGAGCGTTTCAGATATGATATCGTTTCAATGAAACTACCCTTCCATGGAACATGGTCAATAACACAGGGATATGATGGTTCAGAAACCCATAAAGGTTTATGGAGCCATGGGCTTGATTTTGTTATTATTGACCAGAAAGGGAATCAGTTCAATGATAAAGGTGATATTCCGGAGAACTATTTCTGCTTTAACAAACCGGTTCTTGCCACGGCTGATGGTATTGTGGAACTTGTAATCGATGATATTGATGATAATATAATAGGTAAGCCCAACATCAGGGAGAACTGGGGTAATACAGTCATAATAAGGCATACTCCATACGTTTTTTCTTCAATGAGCCATCTCAGGAAAGCTTCTGTTCCAGTTAAGCCGGGTGACAGGGTAAAACATGGTACTGTTATTGGAAAATGCGGAAATTCAGGCAGGTCATCTTATCCACATCTGCATTTCCAGGTACAGGCATTGCCTTATTTGGGTTCACATACCATCAGTTATCCTTTCAGCTATTACCTGCAGAAGGGTAATAGTAAATTTGAATTCATGAACTACTCAATTCCGGAGATTACGCAACTGGTAACCAATGTACAGACAAACGAATTGCTTGTTAAAGCCTTTGATTTTATTCCCGGAAAAACATTTTGTTTTGAATCAGACATCAACGGGAAAAAGGAATTTCACAGATGGGAAGTAGATGCAAACGAATACAACATACCATTCATAAGATGCCTTACTTCAGGTTCGGTTGCATATTTTTCGAATGATGGAGAACTATTTATGTTTCGTCATTATGATGGAAAAAAGAATACGCTTCTTTATTACTTCTTCCTTGCAGCATTAAGAGTTCCCCTCGGATTTTACAAGGAAACAGAAATATCGGATCGGTATCCGCTTAATATTATAATGAACAGGTTTTTATTATTCCTTCAGGACTTCCTTGCACCTTTTGTGAAATTTGTACGTTCGGAATATAATATGAAATACCAGTCCATAGATAATGAACTGCTGACAACAAAAATCAAACTGGCTTCATCTGCTGTCAATTATTTCAATCGCTATAAATTATCAGGATTTGAATTCGGAATAGAAATTACTGAAAAGGGTATATCAGCTTTGGAAATATATAATGAAAATGTTCTTTTAACTGCAGCATGTTCATGCGAAGAGTCATCTTAATAATAATAATTGTATTCTGGTCATTTAAAGGATTTTCCCAAAAGTCCATGTCTTCGATGTATGCAGACAGTATTACATACAATCTGTACCTCAGGCAGCAGTGGGTTGAATTGACAGATAAAGCTGAAGAGGCCATTAAAAGCGGATTTGATTATTATTACATGAGAATGAGGCTTGCAATTGCATATTATGAAAGACATAATTATGCACGAGCCTCAGAAAATTTCATCAGGGCACTTGAATTCAGCGCAGATGACCAGCTGGCTCTGGAGTACCTCTTTTACAGCTATTATCTTTCCGGAAAGTATTTCCTGGCCTGGACTGTAGTTCCCCGTCTGAGTATACCCAACAGGGAAAGAATAGTGAAAGAAAGCAGGATCAAAAGGAATTCTGTAACTGCAGAGACTTCCTACCTTAATGCAGATGCAGGGGAAATAATAGCCAGCAGGGGGCAGGTATTCAGGAACCCTGAAGCAGGCAGCCAGGCTGTGACCAAATATTTTATAAACAATGCTGTATACCTTTCTCATATTATTGGAAAAAGAAGCAGCTATTTCCATGCTTTTACAAACCTTGTAAAAGAAAATATCCTGCATTACTTTGATGGGAATTTATCAGCTGATATGTATGGGCAGAAGGTGGTTCAGAACCAGTATTACGGGCGGATGAATTTTTTTACGCCCACCGGATTGGTAATCAGTCCTTCATTTCATTTCCTTAGTACCGGGTATGATTTCCCGGCATATACAAGTTCAGGAACAGGATTTTCAGGCGAATTCTATACAGCAAGGTCAAATGGATTTGCATGCGGATTAGGCATAACGAAGACAAGTGGATATCTTGTTTATGCCGGTGAAGCAATATTTTCAAATCTGAACAATATTAAACAGTTACAAGGTACCTTAGGATTGTTCTTTTATCCTGCAGGTAATCAGAATATCTATCTTGGAGGAAAGGTTTCAATGCTCAATAATGCTGATAATTCTGCATTTGATCCTCGTTTTGTCGCCAGCCTGACTGCAGGTTTTTCAGTTAACAACAGAATTTTCTTTGAATTTTCAGGAACGACAGGGAAAATGAAAAATTATTGTGAAAACAATGGTCTTGTAGTATTTAATGGTGTTGATTTTCCAACGGGTAGTTATTCAGGTAGAATCAGTGTCCCTTTTTACAGGTTGCGACTAACTGTGTTTGCAGGGGCAGGTTTTGGCACATATTCAAGTGAGTTTGTGCCATCAGACGGATACAGCAATAGTGATGCGAATAAATTAAACTATAATAATTATAAAGTCACAGGAGGCTTGTCATGGAACTTTTAAAAAAGATCACACTAACCCTTCTGGTAAATATTCTATTTTGCCAGGTTAGTATTTCCCAGGACTTTGCAAGGTTAAAGGATGCTTTTCAGAAAAGTTATACCCAGGAGGCAGCCAAAGAATATCCGGCAGCAATAAGTTCGATCAAAGCAGTATATGATGAGAAATCATATGAGCTAAACCTTCGCCTCGGCTGGCTTTATTACCTTTCTGCAAATTATAATGAATCGCGTATATATTACAATCGCGCAATCTCGATCTTTCCTTATTCTGTTGAGGCCAAGCTTGGTCTTACATATCCGCTGGCAGCTCTCGGTAACTTAAATGAAGTTATAAGCCAGTATGAAAAGATACTTGAGATAACACCAAATTATTCAGTCGTTCTTTACAAACTTGGCATGATATATTATGAAAAAGGCGATTACAGTTCAGCTCTCAGATTTTTTGAGAAGGTGGTGAACCTGTGGCCTTTTGATTATGATTCCATCACAATGCTGGGATGGACGCACTTCAGATTAAATAATATCCGTGAAGCTAAGGTACTCTTCCAGAAAGCACTATTAAATTCACCCGACGGAACCTCAGCTCTTCAAGGGCTTGAGCTCGTAAATTAGCGAAATAGTTAATAGTGAACATTGTATCCATCAGTGGGTTCGTTTCTTGCAAGCTGCGATGATGTGTATCTTATTTTTGTTTAAATTGTATAAAATTGACCAGAATGAAAGATAAAGTCACACTGATTGGTGCACTCATTGTTTTGCTGGTATTTCCTGCAAATGCACAAAATAAGCTTGTTATAAATGATCGGGCAGAATTTCTTAACAATGCTGTTGAATCAGCTCTAAGCGATCGTTTATCTGCAGATTCAATTACACTTTCAAACCTGATCGATAACAGGAGAAGATGTGAATACTGGTATGCAACCCTGGTGAGAGAGAAGAACAATATTTTAGTCACAGTCAATGATTGTAATGATAAAGTAGCAGGATCAAGAGATATGGGCTCTGTTGTTGTCTCTGCCACTGATGCTGAAAAATCAACGCTGTTATACTTCGCACTGTCTGAAATTCTAAAAAACAAATATTCACAGGCGGATAACAGGCCCGGATCAGTTCAATTGAAACAGGAAGAACAAGCATCCCAGGATACAACAGATCCCGGAACCCATCACAGCTCAAGGTATTTCTTCTCACCTTCTTCAATGAACCTCAAAAAGGGGGAATTTTATTATAACAGCCTGTATTTTATACTTCATGATGTTCAGTATGGAATATCCGATCAGTTTTCGATTGGAATGGGAACCACAGTATTCGGCTTCCCTTTTTATATCACTCCCAAAATATCCATTCCTGTCAATGAAAGAAATTCATTTGCCATAGGAGACATGTTGATGGTGGGTACATGGGGGTCGAGGTTCACTGGAAACCTTCTTTACGGAACCTATACTGTTGGAAATTTTGAAAATAATTTTACCGCAGGAGGGGGTTATTTACATATTGGTGGAGCCGATGTTACTGATAAGATCAATGCTGTTGTTCTTAATTTCGCCGGGCTTGTGAAATTGTCAGATTATATGTTCCTGATAACGGAGAACTACCTAAGCCCCGTACGGACCAGGTCAGTTGCATCATACTATAATTACGTCACATATCAGAATGTAGTGGAAGAAAGCTTTCCCAGGAAATTGTTTTTTATTTACGGACTCACAGGCTTCAGGTTTATTAATAAAAATAAAGACCTCAGATGCTGGCAATTCGGGCTTTCATATTTCATGACATCATACTCCCAGGTACCATTACGATATTCGGGCACAAGCTGGTATATTGAAAAACGTGGAGGGACTGAATTCACTGCCTTTCCTGTTGTAGGTTATGCGCGGAAATTCTCGACAAGATAGGATTGCTAAAGTTGTGAATGAGCGAACGGAAGAAGTCAGAGCATTTTTAAGATGCCTATAAATGAATATATCAAAGACATCTTTCTCTATATTATTTTACATAAATAAAATTGTAGATTTTCCTGATCAAATTTTTTGGATTAACAGATTTGAGATATATATTTGCAGTCCCAAAAGGAGGTGCCATAGCTCAGTCGGTAGAGCAACGGACTGAAAATCCGTGTGTCCCCGGTTCGATTCCTGGTGGCACCACTTCACAGAAAGCCGAAAGCGTTAATATTCAGCGTTTTCGGTTTTTATTTTTAAAGTATTCTGCACGACTATTGCACTACGGGACGTAAAAATCTCGAAAATTAACCTCACTTCTGTTGTCCCGAAAATCAAATTATCTTTTTAATTTTATGAATACGAACCGTAAGCGAGACATTCTTTGCGGTTTTTTAAGCGGCCCGATATAGCACGTATCGGGCTGCGCTGTTTTCAGATAGGCCTGATATGTTAATAAAAAAGCCCCGGATCTCTCCAGGGCTAAACTGCATCAATCAAGCTGCTCACCATTCCCCTAGCAAACTATTTCTTTTGGGACCCAGCGCAATTCCAGTCCTTTCTTTTCTTGCTCAGTAAAAAACTTTTCATCTTCAATACAAGACTTGTGGTAATTAATGAAATCCTTAAGTGTACTTATTCTATGATTTATGGTGTCAATAATTTGGTGGTCAGTTTTAACCAAGGATTGTAAATGTTCAATTAAATTGGCTTCTCTTGATGGATTTAAGGATGTCTGCATTATGGTTTGCATTTTCGCCATTTCGTTGAGGTGGCCTTTTAGCCTTCTTTTAGCCTGAGGGATCTCATGTTTTGCTTCCTTAATAGAGTTCTGTAATTCAGCAATCTTCTGTTCTCTTTCTTCAATTGTTCTCATGTCGTTGTTGTTTTAAGTTAATAAATAAGCCCCATACAATCAGACCAGGTAACAACAACGACGAAGATCCCTGAATAAGAGAATATGAGGCCAGTACAAAATTAATAATAAAATATAAATTGTGATCGTCGTTGTTGTTAAGGGTAAAGTTAAACAAATAATTTTCACTTTACAAAACGATCTCTTAAAAATAAATGATCCTGTAGTGAATCATAACTTATTC
Organism: Bacteroidales bacterium; assembly: GCA_035297425.1. Taxonomy (GTDB): domain Bacteria; phylum Bacteroidota; class Bacteroidia; order Bacteroidales; family VadinHA17; genus LD21. The sequence goes on from DATGYZ010000018.1 coordinate 115,144, forward strand.
GTATTGTTCTGCCAATCCTCTCAGATTTAAGGTGTCCTTGACGAATGAGTCCATATAATGTTTGCTTCTTTATCTTCAATCGTTCTGCAACCTCTCCCGGGGTGTAGTACATCTTTTCAAGGTTCATTGCCTTTAGTTGGTCAGCTATCTCTGTTTTTATAGCTGTCTGGATCATTTCTCTGAAGTCTTGATCATTTACAATTGACCTGACTATTAATTGTTGAAGTGACTGGTTTTGGTATTCCATATTAAAAAATTTTTTGTAAAGGTCGATATTTGCTGTAATTTTATGATATGGCTAAGAAAAAACCTATGTTATCAATCCGGCTGGATGTCAATAAAGCTATACTGGGTCTTTCTGATAAATGGATTCATTTAAAGTTTCCTATCATTCATAAACAGATCCTGCAGGATTTTGCACCGTCAAAGAATTAAATAAAAAAAAGCCCGGATCACTCCAGGCCTTTACTTCTTTTGTTGGTCAGACTACAATGTATTCAGGAATGATTTAAATGACTCTACAGAGCCATTATAAACATAATCGGCCTTTGTATCATTTGACAGCTCAGAAATGCCCTGAGGCTTCCCTTTGGGCCATATACAAACAAGTGTCATTTCTGCTGTTAATCCTTTCGCCTCATCGATCGTGATAGTTCCCCATGTTCCTTTCTTAATCCAGTACCCTGAATCAAAATAAAACATGAACCTTTCTCCTTTTGTGATGCGTTCTTTTATGTCATCAAAGAATGTGAACCTGTGATTTCTTTTTTCTATTGTTACCATAATGTTGATTTATTTGTGATGATTATAATATTTCACAGAGTGACAGTGACCATTTACGGAACTTAACATCAAACGTTCCCCTTGATATGCCAAACATCCTGTTACTTCCGTTATACTGGTTCATAGTGTCCTGAAGGTTGCCTATGATCTTCAGGTGTGCATTTGCTGAAGTCTCATAAAGATCGATATCCAGAAGATCCCTAGGCCTTTCATACTGTCCCCCAAGCTCACCACCTATTAACTCAATGATAGGATCTGCCTGACCGTCAACACTACCGGCTGTATAAGTATTCCAGGCTGTCCCCGGATTTGAAACCACAGAGTTAACATATCCGTTTATAATGCCCTGGTAATTTATCAACTGATTCTCTACCGGGACAAGCGTTGAATAACCGTCCCCAAGAGTGTACTCTTTTTCGATTTCCTGCCCGTAAGTTGCAGCGGTTACTGTGTACCCTATTCCCAGATCATTAATTCCTGATGAGGAAGGTATACATAACTTAACATTTCTGTAAGCTACATTTACATTGCTTGTTCCACTCTTAGCAGGAGATAAGATCACTGTCATATCTCCGTCAATTGGAATGCTGTCAATCACTTTTGTAACTGTTTCCCACTCCGTCCATCCTGCATTTAAATCAGAATTATATGCAAGGCTTACAAAAGAACTGTTATCAGACCATGCAGAACCGGTCCAGTATTTTGTGTTAATACCATCTGATATGACTATTACAACATCAATCTGCGGAGCTGTATGATTAGCTGCAGAATTAAACCTGTATTCAAGGCTTAGGCTGAACTTATAATCCTGGCTCTTAACACCTGGTATTGTCTGAGCTATTGATGCAAGTGTGAATAATCCTGCATTTGCGTATAGATAAACTCCTTTGTCTTCTGCCGGGATTTCTGTTGATAATGGGAATATAGCAGGACCAAGACTATTAGTCCAGGGAGATATACCCCATGCACCGCCTGAATAAACAAAATCGTTAGCCTTAAAATCATACTTTTCAAGGCATGATTCTTTAAAGCCCATATCGTAATTAAGATACAAGGTTTTAAGCTGTGCAATCTGGCTCCTGTTTCCTCCGACCTCTTCAAAGGATGATGATCCGTTCCTATTAATAAGTTGTGCCGGGACTTTGGTAACACTGGATTTATCTGTTGCACTTGTAAATGTCCGGCCATACATAGTTGTATGAAGAAGCTCCCTGAATCGGTAAATAGTAAAGACTCCCTGATCCTGCCTTATACCAGCATTAAGAAGGGAAAGGATTTTTTCAAGAGCATCATAACAAGTATCTGGGACAAAGATATCCGTATCAATGCCAAACTGATCAAAGGGAGATGTATTGACATTAGCCGTCATTGTCACACCAAACAGATTAACATACTCAGTGAATGAAGTAATATTAACCTTACTCAGGATGTCATAAATGATCTTTGAAGCCTTTTCCCGGCCAGTATAACCCAAACCATCAAAACGGAAGTCTTTTAGAAGTCCGAGGCCGTCTGTTGCTGTTAGCTTTAAGTAGTATGGAGGACAGGCATAAGGTTCATTATAGTTGTTTACAAGCAAGTATCCTGTCCAGTACAGAGTAACACCATGATAGATTAATACTTTATACTCCAGGTTGTTTGAAGTGAACAGCTCCGAGTAAGCATAATCAGTCTGACAAACAACCTCAATAGTGGCTTTTGAACCTAATATGTTTTGAGTAAAGATGTCATCTTCTCCGTAAAACTCAAATTCAATAGGACTGCCAGATCCTGTCAATGTGATTATATCTCCGGCAAAGTTGTCCTTCTGGATATCAACCTTCCAGATAATCCCGTGAATGTCGGCTATTTCAAGTCTGTATTTTGTTGCGTATGCCATAATTTTAAAGTCCTAAGAATACTTCGTTAATAAATACTTTTACTGATTTGATCTTGTTAATCTCCTCATCTGATATCTCCCTTATCATTACTTTACCATCAGATAGATAATTTTTTCCGTCCTTTGGGACAATGAAAACATAAGGCTGTAGATCCTGAACACAGTTCCGGCCTTCTGCTATACCTTTGAGTATCTCGATTTTGTCTTTCCGTTTCATGCTTTTAAGTCCTCCTCATCAATAAATACTTTGGTTACAGTAATCCGGTCAAGCTCCTGGGCTTTTATCTCCCTGATGATCTTTTTACCGTCTGATAAATACCTTTTTCCATCCTTTTCAATGATAAATACATAGTTCTGTAAGTCTATCGATGAGGCAGTACCCTCAGCAATCTTTTTTAATAATTCAATTTTCTTTTTGCGATCCATTGCTTGTTGTATTAGGAGTTTATAACCGAATCTTCTTTTATTCCTCCAGGTCTTTTACCTTTAACCAGGAATATCTTTTGTGTTGTGATCTGATTAAGTTCATGATCAGATATTTCCCGATCCGAAAGAAACTTTTTCCCGTCCTTCTCAAGAATGATCACATATCCTTGAAGGTCTTGGACCGATGCGGTACCATCATCGATCTTTTTTAATAGTTCAATTTTCTCTGTTCTTTTCATGCCTGATTGTTTTTAAGTCTCTCAATAATCATATCCAGTTGTTCATCTGTCATCTTATCAAATTCAGTCTGCATCTCAACATTCTGCATCTTAGGTGCAACATACTGCAGGAGCTTAGCCAGTACATCAGCCCTCTTTTCAGGATTCATCTGTTTAAGAAGTTCGGGAAGTGTTTTGATTTCAGCCTCTAAGATTGTTCTTAGTGCCTCCCTCATATCGTAAGTGATCATGTTTGGTTTGCCTGGCTTACGTCCATTAGGATTACCAGATTGCCCTTTTTTAAATCCCTTTTCTCCCATAATCAATTGTTGTTTATTGTTCTTTGCAGTTAATAGTTATCCCGTACTTACCCATTCTTTGAGGGCTTAAATATCTAGATTGTCCCTGATCTCAAACAATGCCCTTTCCTGCCGTTCTGAGAGACTCTTATGCTTGGCAAATGTTTTCTTTAATGACCTCACAAAGTATTCCCCATTAGGGCTTAATTTGCCATGTTTCTCAATAAGAATAAAAGCCTGTTTTATCATCAGTTTTTCATCAGATCGGGATATTGCCGGACTGATTTGAGCTGTTTCTTTGCTTTGTAAGTTATACATAACAGATTATCAATTGTTTATATAAAACATGTTGCACACCGTTCGAGTGGCGGCAGGACTCACGCATGAAAAAAGCTCCAGGGACCATATGGGGGGTACGATCCCGGAGCTGACAGTAAGCCGGAAACACCAGCGACGGAGAAACCGGGATATTGTAGTATTTATGTCTTGTATATGAAAAAAACAAAAGAGAGTATCATTGAAATTCTTTTCAATGTGTCCTTTAGTATTATATAGTATATAATAGAAGAGTATTATAACAGTATCGTATAAACTTGCTGTTCTCTTGCTGTACCTCTTGCTGTTCTCTTGCTGTTCTCTTGCTGTATTATAAACTTGCTGTAACATTCCTTATTCGCTGTTTAATGTTCTGTCTATCTTTTGCCTCTTTGATAATCTTTGCCAGATTCTCAGGATCCATGTAAGTGCTTAGATAAATTACTGAAACCTTTTCCTTGCTCAGAAACATGGTATATTTCCTTTCTGCAAGGCTCAGAAGTAAATTATCCATGTGGTACCTTTTAGAGTATCTTTCTATTGTTTGTGTAATTGCTTTCTCTTTGAACCTTCCTTCGGTATAATATTCAAATGCAGCTTTGCTCTTGCATCCAACCATACGGGAAAGTATTGCAGGCTTGTTGGATGATATGAAGTTCCTATGACCCAACATTGATTTTATTCCAATATAAGCCCGAAAAAAATCTATATCCTTATGATTACCGTCTCTAACCTGGAATAACATTCCTGGTTTACATGATGGGAATACATCAGGGCCAAACTTAGCTTCAAATGATTCTTTGATAGATAGGGCTTTCTTATATCTCCTGATAGTGGATTCATAATCATGTATTTTCACATTGAAAAAGGCCGCTGCCGTATGAATCCTATATCTTAAAACACAATGATCTTTAAATTCTGAGTTCTCTTCAAATAGACTTAGTATTTGTTCTATATTGTCCTCAGGATTGAATTCAGCCCCTGAGAAACCATTATAATCCTCATCCGGTATGAATTCATCATAAGTATTAATTGTGTTTATTATCGAACCCGGTAAATCATTCTGATTGCGGTAATAATCATAACAAGTCTGTTTAGCAACATCCCTGAGATCAAATTTCTGTTTCGTAGCATAATAGATAAGACCATAATCTATTATCAAATTCATTCCCGATTCTATATCTTTATAGGTCTCCATTATTAAGCACAAGGGGAATTGTAAATACTTATAGTTTTTATCTTTTTGTTCCATGTCGCTGGTAATAAATTCATATTATCAAATCTGATCAAACCAATTTTTAAAGCTTTCAAAGTCTTTTGCCACAAAGTAGATCCCGCCCGATCTTGTGACATTCTCTGCTGTTTGCTTTTGAACCTCAGAAAGACGATCCCTGCCGTACTTAACCTCTACATGAAGACTTTTCCCCTTGTATGTAGCCATGATGTCCGCCAGACCCTTCTTTTGCGTTCCTGGACGATATTTCCCAAGCTTACGATCATACACCCCCATGCTGTTTACCCGGCTTGCAAAGCCACCCTTCAAATCAATGAATTTTACAATGGCTTTAGTCAGCTCATTGGCTGAATCATCTCTAAATGTTCGTGGAGCTATATACTTGCGGTCTAAACCGGGATGCTTCCGGCATGCCTCATCGGTTGCTAATAGTTCAAGTTCACGGATAGCTTCTGACTTCCGGTAACGATGCTTTGTATTTGCATTAGTTTGTGACACGGTTAAGCCCTCCGATACTTGCGGACTGCAAACTCTTTAAGAGCCTTGTCAACTGATTCTTTAGAATACAGAGTCCTGTTGCCAACCTTCTTAGCTTCTAAAATGCCTAAGTTTGTGTACCTGTCTATTGTTGGTAAACTTAAATGAAGAATTCGCCTGAGCTGATCCCTAGTATAAAGGATAGGTTCTGATACACCAGATTGACGTTCTTCAATAGTTCTGTTTACAACATCTTTTAAGGTTTCTTTGAATTCAGGAGAAGTGATAATCAGATTAATTATATCCATTATTATTCTATTTAGTTATACAAAGATTGAACTCATAAATGCAATTGTCAATAGGTTGAATTACTCTGTGTCCGTAGTGCGGAAAGAATCTTATTTACAAAGGTCAATTAAACATAAACATCAGTCAATACTTGCTTTAGATTGGTGTCTTAGTGTTAGACAAAAACAAATGTCAGCATAATGGGAAATGCATCCAATAGTGAATGAACAATAGCTTTCGTAGTGGGAAAGACAAATAATAAAAAAGCCATCCTTGAAAGGGTGGCTATTAAATACTTCTAAAAGGTATGGCTAGTTAACTTTTCTTAGATAGTTGTTACCTATTGAAAAATCCATTGTTGCAAGCTTCTTTGCAATCTGGTCTGCCGATAGCTTAACATATTTCATGAATTCACGTTCAGTTTTCCACCCCCCGACCTTCATTATAAAAAGCGTTGGCACCCCCTTGTTTACTAGGATACTTGTTCCAGTCCTGCGGGCCGTATGGCTACATATAAGGGTACATTTTTGATAAGGCTTTGAGGCTACCAGCCCGCCTTTTGTCTTATGTATATCAACAAGCTCAGTAATCTTAGCCTTCCGGCAAACTAGTTTGATATAGTAATTAAGTTCCGTATCTGACAGCTTAGGCAGTTTTATGTCCTGTTCGGATTTATTTACTGCATACTTCATTAGGGTTGAATACAAACCAGCTCCGAAAAGATTAACTGGAACAGTCACCTTTGCACCTGTCTTCTGTTGAACTATTCTGATGACTTTGGTGCCATCCTCCATTGTGCTGATCTTATTAATTCTACTATAATCAGAGAACCGTTGACAGGTCCAGCATCCAATTAAAAACAAGTCTCTGGCTTCTATTTCCATGCGATCAGGCAGATTTAAGGAATACAACCTGAATAATTCATCCTCAGTAAGGGAAACGGTTTCAACCTCACTATTAATAGCCCTGAAGGCTTTTCTTTTAAACTCTGTGTTTTTATGTTTTCCATTATCAAGAGATTCACCCATGATAGTTTTCCAGCTCTTTACGTGTTTTCCAATGGTGTTTGATGAATAGTTCTTATCATTCAGGAACTTTACAAAATCGTTATAAGTGTCGATTGTGACATTTTCAAAGTCTATAACAATCTCTTTCCTTTTTTCCTTTCCTTCCTTAGTAAGCCTCTTTTCATTGCGTGGCGAATATCTTCCTTGAAATTCATTAAACAAAGTTTTAAAGTTTCTGAGACTCTTTAAAGAACCTTCAGCATATCTTTTCCCATCCTTTGTTAGTCTGGTGCCGTTTTCCGCCTCATCAATATACTTTGATATATAACTATTTAATGTTATAGCTTCCTGTCGTGAAGGATTGTAAAATTCACTCACAAGATTTGTAATCCAGGCTCTATCATGATTAGTTGTCTTTGGCATTGCATCGGCTATGAAATTCCTGAGCTGGTCCAGAATAACCTCTACTTCCTTGTTTTTTTTGATTACACTTTGAACAGGGTCTTTCAGGATCTGTTTAAACTTTCCTGTTTTATTGCTCCAATTGGCTGGATTGACTAGAATAGGGAGCTTGACCCAGGCTTCAGCATTACGTCCATCAGTAAATCTTAGGTACAAAGGAACAGCTGATTTCTTTGCTGTCGTGCGAGTGTAATACTTGATTGTCATACTTGCGAAATGTTGATTAAGAGTAAATATAAGTAATTTGCACGACACTTGCACAACTATTTCTTTTTTTCTCTTTGCTTTCCTTTGTTTTTGTTAAATGTTAATATGCCATAATATCAGACATTTAGATATTATAAAGGGTTGAGGCGGGAGAAAGGTAAATAAAGACAGAAAACAATAAAGTGGTACTGGTGGCACCACTTCCTTCAAACGCAAACCCCGCAAGATCAACGATCTGCGGGGTTTTGTATTTTAATTGGATTTGTATTCAGTTTTTCTCTGCAACCGCTTTTCTCCTGTGGCTTTTGATCATGTCCTCGAGGGTATACGATTCGAAATATCTTATTGTTGAATTGTTAAGTCCATGCCAGAATTCCCTTGCACCGCAGATGCATGAAAGATCACAGCTAAAATTGCAGCTCATACAGTCTACTACAGCCATCTCTGGTTCGAATGCCTTGTAAATATCAATCATTCGTATGTCATTCGGATTCCTTGTTACCCTGTAACCGCTCTTTTTTCCGCGTATGTTTGTAATAAGCCCGGCTGTTTTGAGAGAGGATATAATATTATCGAGGTATTTGACTGAGATTCTCTGTTTTAACGAAATATCTTTCTGGTAAACTCCTGCACCCGATTCATCAAGCGCAATCTCAAGCATAGCCCTGATGCCATATCTTATTTTGGTATTATACTTCAAACTTTAATCACTTTTGTGCATAACTCTGGTCCTTCAGGCCAAGGCCAAATTTAACTATTACTTCATCTTTTATTTTAACCATACCGAAATATTTTTTCGGAGGGTCGATGTGCAGGTCAGTCAGGCCAACCACTATAGTTCCCGCCAGCACCTTTTCACCATCAGCCGCCTTTTCTTCAGTACATACTATATCATACTTTTTTGAAACGCCAGCAATATTTATGGTAACATTCCTTAACGTCACATTTTCCCGTTCTCTGATCTGCTGCAGAACCTTACCAGGCAGGTCTATTGTAAGTTCAGGATAAGTATCTGCTTTTAAAAGATTAATAAAGTCTTTATATGCAATCTTGTTATCACATCTGAAGTCTTTAACAGGCAATACAATACTTGTCTTCCTGTCATTTCTGCCTGGAGCAATATTGCTTTCACTTATCGGATAAGTGAACAGGACCTTGTTAACATTCGATTCAACAGTTATATCTATATAACCTGTGACTGGCAATCCATTATCATCAGAGTTTATTTTAAAGCCTGAAAATGGAATCAATAAAAAAGATATTAAAACTGCTATTATTTTTTTATTCATTATTCAATATTGTTTTTCAAAAGCACAAGGAGCAGTATGACATATTGCGACATACTGCCCGAAGTGCCTGTCTGTATTTTCAAAATGAAATACCTGATTCTATCATTACACCGTTGAATCCGCCACCACCACCATAAATGCCAAAGTTTTTATAGTTCTGATCGACATATTCAGCTTTTATTACAATGTTCTTCACAGGGAACCATCCGGCACCAACCTCGAGTCTATTAACTCTTGAGGGTGTTTCATTCTTTGCTGCATTATATTTTACGCCTGCATAGAACTGTTCCTCACCACCGAAACGGTAAAGTCCTTCAACGGCATACTGACCATAGTCGAATGCTGTTCCGTTAGCAAGTGTTCCTTTGACCTTCTCGAGTGTGCCGAAAAATTCAGCTCCATGGAATTTAGTGAAGAGGTTAAGCATTGCAGAATTATCCTTGTTTGTTGAACCTGGTCCCCAGTTACCGGAGGTAAAATTGGATGATATGTTGACATCATTCGGGTTGTAGGTAACCCTGTTCATGACCAGGTAAAAACGTGAACCTGCCCTGTCTCCGAAATGCAGTGATCCTGAATGGCTTTTTGCTGCATGATAGCCCGATAATGTAAGCCTGAACCTGAAGTCATCACTTATTTCCTTGTCATACCCGATCTTCCCGTAATAAGCCAGCTCTTTTCCTGCATCATAAGCAGAATATGTTTTTGTAACTGCATTATAACCTGCTATTGATGGATTCACAATACCTGTTGTTACTGCTCCCATGAGTAAAAAGTCTTTTGCATTGAAATAAACTTCAAGTGCCGGAGTTGTAGTGAAAGCATCAATAATATAGTTTCCGACGAAAGGATTTCGTATGGCATTACCGTTATCAGTTCTCCTGAAATGAGCGTCACCATAGTTTATTTCCATAACCCCCGCCCTGAAAGAAAGGAAATCCATAGCTCTTGTCACAACTGAAGACTTTATAAAAGGAAGCTTATCAACATAGAGGTATCCTCCTTTAACCCAGGCTTCGTTATGATGACGTGCCGACAGGTATGTTGTAAGATTGACAATAATTCCATCTGCAAGATCGGCTTCTATGTTGAGGTTGGCCGTAGGCAGAACGATTCCCTTGCCCAGAGGTATAAGCCTTGCAGTATCAGCATGATGGCTGAGGGATTGGAACTGCATTGCAAAATCTGCTCCGACACGTACTCTTGGCTTTTCGGTATCCTGTCCTCCTGATGAGAAAGACTGTTCAAACTGCTGTGCCTGTGAAAATACGCCGGTTGTCATTAAGACCGACAGTGTGAAAAAAATAATATGTTTCATAAACTCTTATTTAATTAATAACTAAATACTATTTCTGGTTATATATTAGGTTGAAAGTGACTTTCACTTTATCTCCTGTTTTCAGCGTTCCAAGCATTGCTGTGGGTGGTTCCATTCCAAAGCCACTGAAAGTGAGATCCGATGAAGCTTTAATTTCGATCTTCCCTTCATTGATTGTGCCATTAAACGGAACTGATATGTCATGTGTTTGTCCTGCAAGTGTCAGCTTACCCTTAACTGTGCCTTTAATGCTGTTACCCTCCTGGGTAAGATCGGAGACTGTCGTTGCAGCAAACTTGATTTCAGGAAATTCGTTTGCTCTCAGGGCTTCCTGCGTCTTCTTGTTCATTATCGAGTTGTCGCTTTTTATGTCTGAAGCTTTGCTGCTGAAAACGACATTCTCAATCTTCTTAAGTGCAGTTCCTTCGCGGACAATCCTAAACCCTGAAGTGTACTTTGCAACTTCCATCTCCCAGTCATGAAGAGATGATGTGCCAGTTATCTCAACCTTGTTGCCGGAGGCCGACAGTTCATAAACCTGTGATTTGACAGTTATAGTCGCTGAAAGAAAAACTGTAAGGAAAAGAATCGTTTTGATTTTAATATTCATTGCTTTATAAATTAAATTTCTGTAATCCTATAAATCCTACAGAAATGATAGGACAAAAGTATATATTGTTATTTTATTAACACAGCAATACATAATCTTTTTTCAGGAAAGTGATAATTATTATATTATTAACAATCCGAAAAACAATTGGGTTTACTTGAGTTACCTTAAAGAAGGTCATGTCCGGACAATATTCCAGACATTATTGTAAGGTTATTTCACGATTAGACAGTTATCCCAGGTTGAAAAGCCTTTTGCTTGAAAATTCCGGATCGCAGGTAACATTAAGCCTCAGCTTCCTCAAACCTGCTTCATCTCCCGGAGTGGGAATGTGCGTAAGGTGTACTTCGCAGCCTTGCAGGAATTTCAGATGTTCAAGTGCCATCTGGGCTGCAGGATTATATAATGCACTGATACCAAGCATTATGAGTGTTTCCTCGACATCAAGACTTACCATCTTTCCGTTAAGAATGTCCTTCTTGAGCCAGGTTACTGAATCAATGATGTTCTTTGGAAGCAGGTATAGCCTGTCAGGCAAACCGGCCAGGTATTTTGTGGCATTAAGTATAAGGCTAGAGGAAGCGTGAAGAAGTTCCGAGTTTTTACCGGTAATTATTGTTCCATCATGTAGCTGGATTGCAGCCCCGCAGTAGACTCCGGCATTTCCTTTTCCACATTTTTCTGCTGTCTGAGCGGCCAGCCTGGCAGGCATAACAACAGCCCTGTCCTCGGGTGTGGCTTCGGCTTTTTCCATTATCATTTCGGCGTGGAGCAGGGAATCTTTTTCAGCAATACCTATATAATATTCCACAGCGCACCTGAAATACCTTCTGATAATTTCCTGGTGCGAAGCTTCAGAAATAATTTTGTCATCGGTAATCCCGGAGCTTGCCCTGTTCACTCCCATGTCTGTTGGCGACTGGTACATTGATTCGCCACCGGTGATCTTTTCTATGATCCTTTTAAGCAGGTGGAATGCTTCGATATCGCGGTTGTAATTTACAACTATCTTGTTATAAGCTTTCTGATGATAAGAATCTATCATTACCTCATCCCTGAGGTCGACAGTTGCTGCTTCATAAGCTATGTTTACTTTGTGGTCAATGGGAAGATCCCATATAGGGAAGGTTTCGAATTTGGCATATCCAGCCTTGACGCCCATTTTATACTCATGATAAAGGTTACACAGGCATGTGGCAAGCTTTCCGCTGCCAGGCCCCGGGCCTGTAACAATAACAATGGGATGAGTAGTTTTGATATACTCATTTGCCCCATAACCACTGTCACTTACTATTTTATCCACATCGGTCGGATACCCCTGGGTAGGGTAGTGGAGATAAACTTTTATTCCGCGCAGTTCCAGTTTATTCTTAAAAGCTGTCGATGGAGCCTGGTTCTGGTAGCGCGTTATTACCACAGCCGTAATATCGATTCCCCATTCCCTGAAATCGTCAATTGTTTTTAATGCATCTACATCGTAAGTAATCCCAAAGTCTGCTCGTACTTTTTTTCTTTCGATGTCACCGGAATGAATACAGAGTATAACGTCTATCTTGTCCTTCAGCATTTGCAGAAGGCGCATTTTTACATTAGGATCAAAGCCCGGAAGTACCCTTGCAGCATGATAATCATAAAGTATCTTTCCACCGAATTCAATATAAAGCTTATCCTGGAACCTGTTTACCCTTTCAAGGATTGCATCAGTCTGTTCACGAAGATATTTTTCATTATCAAATCCGATCTTTTTTTCTTCTTCCGTTTTACTCACTTTAAATGTATTTAACAGCACCAATATTACTAAAATTTTCAATTTTTTGATTCAAACCGTTTTGGGTGTAAAAGTCTGAGATTTATACCTATCAGGTAATCTCAGCAGGAATTGGTTCCAATGGGTTCAACTCGTATGTGAATCCTTTTTCGGAGGCAACCATTATTATTGTCTCGATTATTATAAGGTTCGCCAGTATCGATTCTGCCCTGTAGGCTGAACTTCCCGATATTTTTCTGAATTTCGAAAGGGTTATTGATCCGTTTTTCGATAAATAATCCATCAGAATTTTTTCAGTTTTACCAAACCTGACCATAACCCCCAGCGGCTTATTTTCTTTTTTCCAGACTTGCAGCAATACCCTGTTTGCAACAAGATTTTGATCTTTGTGCCTGAAATACGTTACCCATCTGCCATCTTCATCCTTAGCCTGGTAAGGTCTTTTTTCACCTTTTGCAACCTCCACCTCCAAAATGGTTTTACCCATGGCAATATGCTGCCTGGTGGTAAAGGATATATCAGGCCTGCAATAAAGAAGGGCTGCTGTTTCCACCATATACATTTCCTCATCCGACCTTATACCTGCAATACTGCCATTATCCCTCACTCCTATAAGGAGCCTTCCTCCATCGGTGTTTGAGAACGCTGAAAGCGTCCTGGCGATCTTCCTGCTGTCAGTAATTGCATACTTGAAATCGAGGGTCTGGCTTTCACCCTCGTCAATAAGTTTTCTGACATAATTATCCATTCAGATTAAGTTTTTTCAGCCGGGAATCTTTTAAAGATAAACAAAAAGAGGCTGCCGAAACAGCCTCCCTGTACAAAACTTTCAAATTACCATCCCGGGATAAAATTGAGTCCGAATGAGCCGTTTTTAAACCCTCCGTTTTGAAATGGAATTGCATAATATGGTTCGATGACCATATATCCCAGCAGGTTTATTCTTAGTGACAAACCCGTGCTCATAACAGGAGATCTTTGATTACTTTCCAGGTTGACAACAGGGTTCATGTCAAACTTCACAACATCATTCCTGCTCCATGCAAGACCAGCATCAAAGAAAAGGTTAAGATCGGTAAAGAAGTATCTGGATTTGATGAGAGCTAGCTTTTCTGGTCCTGTAAATGGAAACCGCAGCTCCGCATTTCCAATAGCAATTCTTGACCCGGTGAGCCATGATATATCAAAATTCGTGTTCCCTGAATAATCAATATTCTCATATCCGTGTATATACCAGGGATTACCAAGATAAAGCCGGGGCATCTGTTCTCCACTTGTTGCTCCCCAGATACCATAATTATAAAATCTGAACGCAAGGCTCAATGGTCTGAAAAAGAAATACTTCCTGTAGTCAATAAGTGTTGTATACATGTTTGCATCACCAAAATACCTGTCAACCTGGAACCTTGTCCTGTGACCCTGCATCGGACTTGTCATTCCCATATATGAATTATCCTCCACGTAGGCAGCAGATACCTGCTGGTATGACTGACCCTGAGGCGAGACAAGCTTCTTCCTGCTCCCGCCGATTGGTACCCCGTTATTAAGATAATAGTTGTTAAACCTGTCTATCCTGTAGTTGTACCATGAGGTAGCAACACTTGCTTCAAACCTTCTTGTTTGTGAGAGAGGCATTGCTGCAAAAAGGGATATATTATCCTCAAAAATTCTCATTAGGTCTATTGCAATGTTATTAACCGGAACTCTTTCATTGTTGATATTCAATGTATCTAGCATTAAAAACATTCCACCAGTCTGGTATGGAATATGTGAAAGAGAAACTCCCCATTTGATCCTTCCTCCCTGGTTAAGGTAAGCTGCCATGCCACCAAAATCGTAGATCTCACCGTTCAGAGATAGTGATGAATATATCTGGTTGTTTCCAACCATATCCCCAAAAATCATGTTTATGCTTCCTCCCATGTTGTTCCTGTACAAACCACCTGTAGACACTCCAACGGTTGCGTTATTCGAGATATAATCGAGCTTGAACTTTGGCCGGTATCGGAGTTCCTTTATTGAATCTGTGTTCATTACTGGCATATGTTCTATGCCGGCGAGAGTTTTGTCTATCATGCTGCCTGCAGCTTCTGTTACAGGAGGCAGGATTGCTGCAGTATAGTCATAATAACCCGGATCGATCTCTTCATATTTAAAATCGCTTTCATCAGCAAGGTAGATATGGTAGGCATCTTTAAGGAAATAATCATAGGCAAGCCTGTCAGGATTACGAGCAATGCTCAATGCAGGAGAGTAATCAGTGATCCCGCTTACTCCTGTCATGTATTTTGTCATCCTGAATACCTTCCTCGTATCCCTGTCATAACGGTACATGTTGCGGAAACCATCAGCATCTGAAAGGAAATAAATGCTTTTGTCACCTGTTGAAAATACAGGGTTCATATTGAAAGATCTTCTGAAGACATCCAATGTTTCAACAGATCTTGATTCCATATCCATTATGGCAATGTTGAATGTGTAATTTCTTACATTGTCGCCTTCCGCTACATTTTCCTTAGAGAAAACAAGCAACCTTCCGTCCGATGACCAGGAGGGATGAAGATCACCGGTAAAATCGTTTGTAAGTTTTTCTACTTCCCTGCTCTGCAAATCATAGAGATATATGTCGCTTACTCCATCAACAAGCCCCGATACAGCTATCTTTTTTCCGTCCGGTGACCATGCAGGACCCGAGAAAGCCGGCAGTCCGGGAAGGTCAAATTCCTCAGTCATCCTGCCTTTGTTAACGTCGAGTATAGCCATCTTGTTTCTTCCTTTACTGAAAACGGCAAATGCAAATTTTCGTCCGTCAGGCGACCATGTTCCCGCCGATTCAATGAAGTTGAAGTCATCTATCTCATCATTTCTGACGACACTTGAAAGTTTCTTCAGGATCTTTCCTGTCTTTGCATCTGCAAGGTACAGGTCGAGGGTGAAAAGATCCTTCTCTGAAAAAAATGCAATATACTTTCCATCAGGACTAAGTGAAGGTGATATGTTCATTTCTCCTGCATTGTTCGTTGAGATCAGCTTTACACCTGCAACACTGTCAGCCTTCGCCGTAAGGTATTTACCATAATGAAGGTCTGTTGCACTCCTCCACATTCCTGATAATGTTTTGTCATCAACCTTCAGGAGTGAGTCGGCGGCCCTTTGGAATCCGAACATTGCTGTATTTCTAAGCAAGGGTATCATCATCCTGTCTCCCCAGGTTTTTACAATCATTGCCCAGAATGCCTGGCCATAAGTATAAGGGAAGTACTTCGATTCTGTTGATAGTTTCTTGATGGTCGGGAAATCATTGCTAAGAAGTGCATCCCTCATTACCATTGCTGTATGAGGGTCGATGCTTCCTTTCGAAAGGTATTCGGCCATACCTTCTATCATCCACAGTGGGACGTTGTTGATGTTAAACTCACGGGATGTTTTATCCTTCAGGAACATATGGTACTGGAATGCATGTACAAGCTCATGACCCAGAACATGATCTGTCTGGGCTATTGTAGGCGCTACAGGTATTATAACCCTGTTCTTCATGCTTTCTGTAACACCTCCTGTGCCTGCCCCCATCAGTTCGCTTACAGCATTTGTCTGCTGAAAATCAGCAAGGTTGCTGTAAAGGATTATAGGGTTTTTCAGATTGAATGTATCCCTGAACATTTTCTGGTGAATGTTGTACCATCTTTCTGCCCATTGAGAGACAGAATTTACAAGGGTGTCATTTTTAAGATAATGGTAAATTTCAAAATGGGGTGTCTGTACAACATCAAAATTAAACCTTTTATACCCGGGCTTGTTCCTTCCAAAATATTGTCCTTCGGCAATTATGCTTAATGCTGATGTAAAAGCAATAAGGAGAACAAGGCGGTATAGATCTTTTAAATTATTTGCTTTCATTTCTGTATATTTTTGTCATCCTGCGAGATGTGCATATTTGTATAACAATCCATTTTGCTTTTTTGCAAAAAATATGCCATTCTCTGAGTATTTCAGGGAACCAGAAATGTGAGAAGAATTAGAATGAATTAGTTAATAGCAGGTTTTATTACCTTGAATGATCTGTATGTAAATTTCCTGTTGCGAAAATACTCGTAAGTCTCAGTTCCTGTTGAACCTGAGAAGTTGAGGATCTTTTTTCGAAGCACCCTTGGTACATATTGCCTTATAAGCTCCTGCCTCCTTTCAGAGTCAAGTTCAAGTGCCTTTACAATATTATCTGTAATATCCTTTTCTGCAAGTACCAGCATGCCTGACTCTTCGATCAGCTTCAGGAGCTCATCCCATTTTTCATCATACCTGAAATCTGTGAAAAGAAAATATCCACCCGGGCGCAGTGTCCTGCTGACTTCCTTGAGGAACAGATCCATTGACTGGTACCTGTGTGATGATTCCACGTTCAGGATTACGTCGCATGATTCATCCTCAATAGGAAGATCCTGCGCATCGCCATGCAAAAACATGAGCTTATCATGCTTGTGATATTTCTTTGAGAACTCGATCGAGTCTTTACCCCTGTCAATTCCTTTTAAAGAAGCAGCCTGGTAATATTTTGCAATGAATGAAAGTCCGCCACCGCGACCGCTTCCAACATCAACTATATCCTTATTTCTGAGATCAACCATCTCAGCCATGTGGTGATAAAGCTGCAGAGGGTAGCGGTTGTATTCATCTTCAGGTGAAAGTGACAGATTTCTTTCACTATCATAATACCCGAAATTCATAAATATCAATTTCTTATGCTTGTCAAGCTTGTTGAGGTACCAGTATAGCAACCTGAAAATCAATGATGGATAATCTGTCATATATAATTCTTAGGTGAGCAATATATGCTTTTTTATCAAATAATTGAAAGAAATCAGCATTAATCCTTGAAGATGCTTAACCGGTAAAATATTTTGTTTAATCATTAATTAATTAATCCAAAAAGTAAAAAATATTAATTAAAATAGTAAAAAATGTTTATATATTGAATAAACTGCTTATATTCGCCTAATAAATTAAACTTACAAGTGATTAATTTTCGTGTAATTTGATTGATAATCTGAAAAATACGGGTTTTATGTTACCAGGAATAACCAGGGTTTCTGCTTCATCATATTGTGATTTATTAAAAACTGAAGAAGCTATTTTCTTTATAAAAGAGTCATTCAGGCGCAGGCTTGCTGCTGCCCTTGATCTTGTAAATGTTTCCGCTCCGGTTGCCGTACTTGACGGAACAGGCATTAATGATGATCTGAATGGCATTGAAAAGCCAGTGAGCTTCCCGGTAAAAGGGATAAAGCAGAATGCTGTCATTGTGCAATCGCTTGCCAAATGGAAGAGGGTAAGACTTAAAGAGTTTAACTTCCCGGAAGGAAAAGGTTTGCTAACAGATATGCGTGCCATACGGCCGAGTGAAGACCTGTCACCAATTCACTCTGTATATGTTGATCAGTGGGACTGGGAAAAAAGGATTCATAGTTTGCAACGCAATGTGAACTATCTCAGGTTTACTGTAGAATCGATCTATGAAGCTGTTAAGGCAACAGAAAACGATCTTCATCACCATTTTCCTGATTATAATACTGTCTTGCCAAATAAAATTCATTTTATTCATTCCCAGCAACTTCTCGATCTTTATCCCGACCTTGATCCAAAGCAGCGCGAGAATGAAATAGCCCGGGCTTATGGGGCCGTTTTCATCATCGGCATAGGTGCAAACCTCAGCAATGGCGAACCGCACGATGGCAGGGCTCCGGATTATGATGACTGGAGTACAGTGAATGAAGAAGGCTACAGGGGTCTTAATGGCGATATTCTGCTTTGGAACCCGGCACTTCAGAGTGGGTTTGAAATATCTTCAATGGGTATACGTGTTGATGAACATTCAATGGAGAAACAATTGTCATTGAAAGGCTGCCCTGAACGCAGAAATCTGCTCTTTCACAGCATGTTGCTCAACAGTGAACTGCCTTTGAGCATTGGCGGCGGAATTGGCCAGTCAAGACTCTGTATGTTCTTACTTAAAAAGAAGCATATAGGTGAGGTTCAGTCAAGCGTATGGCCAGAATCACATCACAGGCACAATGGCGAAACGCTGAGTATGCTTTAATTGCTTCAGCTACTTTGTTTCAAGCTTGTAACCCATAACCATATTCTTGAAAAAAGTCGGGATTATAAGTAATCCTTCTTCCTGTATATAGTCAAGATCAGCACTGTTGATCTGTGTCTTCCTTGTGTTGAGAACTGAGGACTTTGTTCTGTCAGGGTTTATGATATAAACCTCCCCGTTCCAGTCTGAGACGATATAATATCCCGGGTAGCCGGTGTAAGCAATACCGTCGGCATGTATGATGCTGTCTGTAAGTATTTTATATGTTTTTGTTGCCATGTCAATGGCTCCGAAATTATTTGCACCCTGTGTTGCAACGAACATTGTATCATTATGGAACAATAACCCGTTTGGACCATTAAGGCCTTTTGAGAACCATTCTTTTACAGCACCACCTGAATACACATGTATCTTATTATCGTCGGTGTCCGAAAAATATATATTGCCGTTCGCATCAGAAGTTACATCATTGAACATCCTTGCTCCATTCACAGGAATTGTCTTTATTATTGTTCCCTTGTTAATGTCGATTGCTACAAGCTCATCAATATCAGCTGTGAAAAGAGTATCACCAGAAATTGTAAGTCCCTTGGGAGAATTCAATCCCTCTACCCACCTCAGGTCGATTATACTGCCATTCCTGTCAATCTTTGATATGAAACCGTTTCCATCCTTTATTCTTGGTTCCATATTCATACATGAGACATAGATAACATCTCTTTTTTTATCATAAATAACAGATTCTGGAGTGAGCAGAACGGTATCGGTTCTCCACAATTCAGTGACAATAAACTTCTTTACTGAATCCTGTTCCACTTTTCCGGTGCGTGTATTTCCTACGTTGCATGAAGCCAGCACAAGCATTAAGACCAGGAGAGCAATTGAGAAATTTTTCATAGGAATATTTTTATAGTTTGTCCTGTATATCAAATATACATAAAACTCTTGAAAGACATATAATTGTATGCCTGAAAACTACCTGCACAATCTCTCGCTTACCTGCCGGAGCTTATCAAGGGCTTTTGGCCACATTCCTTTTAATTCTTCGGTTGCAGGCCCGATATTATCAAGATCAACATATATAATGGTTCTGTTACCTCTTGGAACAAGGGTATAGTTCTCGAGAGCTCCCTGCCATTCATCAACCTCCGGTCCGCACATATAGTCAATATCTTTCAAGATCATTCCCATATGTTCTATGCTGATAAACCTGTCAGGGATATTCTCTTTTATTCTGCTGATCATTCCAGACTTCCTGCCCTCATCGTCAACACCGAGGAACCTTATCCCTGAGCCTTTTTTCCATGAACCTTTGAAATATGATGAAGGATTAAAAACTGAGCTCCATTCACGGTATGGCTCATCTTCAGTAATAGCCCTGTAAACAGCCCCGGGAGGACAGTTTATTATTGCTTCAAAATGAATCATGTCATCTTTATACGATTCAGCGTACCTTTTGAAATTATCAAGTATTGCCTGCCATCCTTCCTGCTGCAGATCCCGCCGATTCTTAGTTTCTGCTTCGAAGATCTCGGCTATCCTTGTCCGGAATCCTTTAACTTCAAAGGTTACTTTTACCTTGCGGCCATCAGCAATTACATAGTCAATAACCTTGTAAAGCTCTATGCTTGTGAATTCTCCTGAAAAATCAAATCCCTGTCTTCCGTTGACAGGTTCCATCCGGTAAAGAAATTTTCCGCCTACCCTGAAATCATTTTCAGCATACGTGGTATGCCAGTCGATTGAAGCAAAATTCCAATGCATTATATGCCATGGTGTTGTCCATAGCTCCCAGGCTTTTTCGACTGGGACATTTACAATGGTCTCAACAGTTATCCTGGGATGGGCAACAACTTCCATCTTCATATTTTTAAAATGTTTTGTAACTATTTACAATTTGGATTTAAACAATATATTCTGGCGAATGTTCGGCAGGAATAAACTCCAATTAGAAGACCGTATTCAATTCATCCTTATCAGGTTTCCCAGGCCTTTTTTCTCATTTATGCTTATAGCCGGGTCACCATAATAGTAAATATTACCGTTGCCAAGAAGGTATGCAACAAGAGTTTCAGATGCATTAACATAAACATAACCTGCTGATTCGTTTGCAATGTCGGCGTTTTTGCATAATAAATTTCCGGCAGATACTCTGTTGCCATACCTGTTGAATACTATGAGTGTTTCAGCCTTACCCTGGAGGTTTACCAGCCCCAGTGTGTTTGCAGAGGTGCAAAATATAAACACCCCAAGGTCGAGGTCAAGCGATGATTCTACAATCTCACCAAGGGCATTCCATGCAAAGCTGGTTCCCTTTATTGCCGGATAATTTGTAACATTTACAGACTTGCGTGTTTCAAGGAAGCTGATGCCTGTGAAATGTATTTCAAGCTTGTTCCTGCCGGGCTCCGGGTTAAAACCTGACCTGTCAGTTATCATCAGAGTATCATTCAGTACCGACACTTCAGTTTTGCTCATGCTGTTACTTCCGTTGAGAATAATCAGGTCGGCTGAATCCTGAACAAGCTTAATGTCAAAAGTGCCATCTATAACAATCGCATTGAATTTTCCCGGGGTGAAAGTTTTTACCTGCTCATCATCGCTGAAAAGTATTTCAGTGCACGATCCTGTCAACAATGAAGCAATTACTATAATATATATTATAATATATGATTTAATATATATTTTAAAATAATTCATCTTACCATGTATATATTATTCCATACTCTAGTGCATCTGCTTTTCCAAAGTGCGAACGTATTGAAAAACCTGCACTGATATTGTCAGTTAATATGTAGTTTAAACTTATTCGTGTATACATTCTTGTCAGAACCGTGAATTTAGAATAGAGATAATATCCCAACTGCACACCTGCAACCGTCTTTTTATAGCAAAGTGAATATGACGCATGCACCCCCATCCTTAGTTGTTCACTGAATCCTGTTCCGGCCAACCCTTTTTCCTCAAGGCCTTTTTTTATTGAACCGTCATAAAAAATATCAGCTCCAAATCCTGCTTTTCCTGAACGTGTAAGGTATCTGTCCAATCCATAAGAGACTGTTGTTGAAAGAAATTTTTCTCCTGAAAGGTCATCATATACTTTCCGGCCACCTGACAATAAAACTGAATGAAAATACCTGCCCGGCACAGGAGGCATTTCAGGGAATGATTTGTATTTGATACCGGAGCTAAAGTTATACATTAGTCCTGCTGAGACAGTTGCTGCATTTATTCCGTAATTGGGGGATCTTGTTTTCCCGTTTGAAAAATGAACAAGTCCGCCATCAAGTACAGCCTCAAAACCTTTTATGATTCTTATTTTACAATAAGCAGAAAGGTTCATGTAAATATTCAGGTGAGAGCCGATGGCCCTGTTCAGATTGTTATTCTCAACATCAAACGATCTCGTAAAGTAAGCAATTCCTGCAGAGGTCCTGGTTCCAAAGTTTACAATGTGGTCAGCATTAGTTAAAGGCACCTGTATGTCGGCATAAAGAACATGTGCTTTGCCAAAAACCTCGTTGTTCCCGGTGCTCCAGTATGAATAACCTGCCCCTGTTGCAGGATAGTTCCATAGTTCATCCTGGAAATGATTTCCTGTCGACTGTCTCTGGTAAAACAGATCAACTGCATTAATGCCTTCATCAACGAGGTAGTCAAGCGCATTGTAGACGGGAAGGTTCAATCCCGAATGTATCCTGAAACCGGCAGAGAGAGGATCACCAGCTTCCTGGCAGTTTGCCCGGGATGCTGAGATAAGGAATAATGTTATATAAAAAAGGGCTCTTTTCATTTTAGGATGAATCAAAGATAAGATTTTAGTCATCCCGGTTACAAGGCCCCGAGCCATATAAAAAAAGAGCTCTTCTTTCAGACTGAGAAATTATCCCTTTACTTTAAGAGCATGACAGTAAGTCGCGACATAAAAAACCCTTTCCCCTGTTTATTTGGGGAAAGGGTAATGAAAGGGTAAGGATTGCAATTGGAGAATATTATGATACCCTTTCAGAAGATCAGATCAGTAAAGCTCCCTGTCGAAGAACAGTTTTGTAAGAGGGGAATCACCTCCGATTTTTGCAGAAGCAGCCTCATAATTTGTTTTGTTTAATGTTTGTTCTGCAATTGGATAAAATAGCCTGACGGGGACCTTGTTGATTTGCTGTTTGTATTCAGGTGTAGCCAGCAATCTCGGGTAATCGAGTCTCCTGTATGAATTCCAGATAGTATTTCCGCGGAGCCAGTATGCAAGCCATGCCTGTGTGCCGATCTTTTGTTTCCAGGTCGGGAACGCAGTGGCATAAGCTACAGAGGGCTGGGCAAGGTATGCATCGGCTTCTGCAGAAGTTCCTCCCCAGTACATTATTGATGATTTCACAGCGTTATTATAATGTGATTCAGCGGTCCCTGGAACATTAAAACCTCTTTCCTTAGCTTCTGCCAGCAGGAATTCAGCTTCGGTATAATCCATTATTACCCATGGCCTGTCAGGAGTAAGGTGAATGGGATTTACATGTGAATTTAATACAAAAGAGTTAGCCCTGCCCTGCAACCCGCCTTTGTAGACGGCGGGATTACTGCCGATTACCGGGATTGCATAAAACCTGAGCCGGGGGTCAGTCACTGTCACGTTAAGGAAATTATTTTCCGGTATGGGGACAGTCGGCTGCATAGCGTCAATGAGGTTTGATGTTACAACATAATCACTACGTCCTGAGGCAATAAAATCAACATACTGCTGATTCTGATTGGGAGCTGCTGCGAGATAATGCATCATCATAACATCACCCTGTATAAAAACATTTGGGGCAGCAGATTCAACTACAGTTTTAGAGTAACCGGCGTCAACATCATAAAGCATTAAACCCATCCTCAGCTTTAAGGTGTTTGCAAACCTGTACCACTGTGTTGTTGCAGCTACTGTGCTTCCAAAAATATTATCATAACCTGCCGGCAGTCCTGCTTCGGTAAGTGTAAGAGAGCTCATAGCGGTATTTAGCCGGCTTATAAGATCTTTGTAGATCGTGAGGCCGTCATCATAAACAGGAGTTGCAAAATGATAGTTCAGTGCCTGTGTATACGGTATGTCTCCGAAATTTTCAACAAGGTAACTCCATGCAAAAACACTCATTATTTCAACAATGGCAAGCTGGTTATCACGTCTTGCCTGTGTAATACCTGCCAGAGGCTGTACTTTAAAGGTCTCATAAGCACTTTTGTAGTTTATAAGAACTTGCCTGTAAATTGCATTCCAGGTAGCCACAGGTATAGAACGGGTGGTCATATCGTACCTCGATTCGTCAGTATACGTTGTAGCTGCCAAATGCTGCATCCAGTAGAGAGTTACATTGGAATTGACATTTTCGTTTGACAATTGATTGATCAGTTGCCTTGTGGCTCCGTTATAGAGTGATTCTCCCGAAACCGAGGTAAAATCCTTCACATTGACATTAAGATCTTCCAGTTTTGTGCAACCCGATAATGCCAGAAAGACTGATATTATTATCAATATTTTTTTCATGATTGGTACGTTTAGAAGTTAAATTTTAAGTTGAAGCTGAAGTCGCGGGTTGTTGGAAGTGATCCGGTGGTATAACCCTGTATATTTCCTGCCGACATGCCCGATTCAGGATCTGCATAAGGCAATGATTTATGGATTATCCACAGGTTAGATCCGATTGCGCTTATTGATGCACCTTTGATAAATGTTCTCCCAAGGAATCTTGACGGGATGTTATAGCTGAGTACAACTTCTCTCAACTTTATGTAACCGGCATCATAAACGAATTCTTTGTGAGGATAGATACCTGCTCCAAAAGCATCGCTCTGAGCAGCATCAACCCGGGTTTTATTTGGTGTGCTGACTCCCTCATCATCGACATTCACTCCTTCAATAATATACCCGCCGCTGTTTGACGCATATCCTTTAGAAGGATCATTCTCATCTACCCATACTATAGGGTCTCTGACAGGGTTCCCCAGGTCATTTATGAAAACTGTTTCCGGATATAAACCGCTATTCATTCCATAATACATATCAAGTGAGAATATATCACCCCCCTTTTGCATGTCAATAAGGAAGTTCATTGAAATATTTTTATACGTTAATGAATTGGTCAAACCTGCATTCCAGTCCGGTGTAAAATTCCCTATAGGCATTGCAGATGATGTTGTAATAATCGGTGCACCTGTCTCTGCATCGATGATCTTCTTACCATTTGCATCATATGTATAATCTTTTGCTTTGATAACACCATATGGCTGCCCGACTTCTGCGTTCATTGTTACGTTACTCTGGAGGTTCCCTGAGTTCAGACGAAGATTGGTTACCCCGGGATATAGTGATACAACCTTATTTTGATTCTTTGACCAGTTCAGCATTACGTCCCATCTGAAGTCACCTGCTGAAACAGGGTTCAGGTTTAATGTAACCTCAATTCCCTTATTTTCAATTTCTCCCGCATTGATCATCAAATTCTGAAAACCTGTTGACTGGCTGACCGTAAGAGGTATGATCTGGTCAAGTGAGTTCGTTTTATATACAGCAATATCGAAGCCTGCACGTGCATTGAACAGTGCCATTTCAAGCCCGGCTTCAATGCTGTTAGTACGTTCATTCTTAAGCTCCGGGTTTCTTTTGGTTGCCGGAAGCTGATTATTGGCTCCTACCATCGGGCTGTTCGTCTGGTATATATCAACAAGCTGGTCAAACCCGGCAAGGTTTCCAACCTGCGCATAGTTTAATCTTATCTTACCAAGTGATAACCAGTCTGCCTTGAGCACATTTGAAAAGAGGAATGCCCCAGTAACTGAGGGATACCTGTACTTATTATTACTTTCCGGCAGGGTAGATGCATAATCCTGTCTGAATGTACCGTCGAGAAACAGGAAATCACGATATCCGAGTGAAACGCTCATGTACTGGCTTCTTACGCCAATCATCTGGTTTACTTCAATTGGCAATGAAAGTGCACTTACCGAATTCTGCAAAGAAAATACCTTTGGAACATTCAATCCGCCGTTAGTGCAACTATAAAAATACGTGTTGCCAGTTCTTCTTTCATTGAAACCAGCGATACCGTTCAGGCTGAACGACGTTCCGAATTTTTTATTGAATCTGAGCATTATGTCGAAGTTATATTCGCTGAAGGTGTTATCCCTGCGTATATAACCAGATTGAACCGGGCTGGGCACCTGGGCAATCCCGAATCGCATAGCGACACTTCCGTTTGCCCTTCTCTCTTCCTGAAGCTCATAATATGTATCAGCAGCAACACGGCCGAAAGCACTCAGCCAGGAGGTGATCTTGTAATCCACAGAGGCATTACCGATGAAACGGTTTCTCATATCAGTCTCAAAGTTCTCATATGCATCCCAGTATGGATTATTAGAGTACTCAGGATAATTGAGCATTGCATTGTAGTTCCATGTTAGATTTCTCTTTGTCAGCTCATATGCAGTTTTCAAATCCTTAAAATCAAGGTTAGTCTGCTGCCATTGCCTGAAATTAGAGGCAATATTTCCGTTATATCCTGTTGCATTCCTGCCTTTGCCGTTCTGTTTTATGTAATTGGCTGATGCTGTTACAGTAAGCTTCCTGGTTACATTCCACTGACCTGCAAGCATGACATTGTTTTTCTTTAAGGAACTGTTAGGCTGCAGACCGGTTGCATTATAATTTGTATATGAAAGCCTCAGGCTGCTGAACTCAGTTGCCTTATCTATCGCCACCGTATTGGTGAATATATAGGGTGTCTCAAAAAAGGTTATAGGTCCGTTTTTTGTGAACTCCCAGGGTTTGGATTGTTTGTACCATGGCGATTCAGGGTCA
This sequence comes from Bacteroidales bacterium, assembly GCA_035297425.1. Lineage (GTDB taxonomy): Bacteria > Bacteroidota > Bacteroidia > Bacteroidales > VadinHA17 > LD21. Next base: position 141,643 of record DATGYZ010000018.1, read on the forward strand.
ACAGAATACCATCCCCATACAGGCTGACCATCGAACTTTGGACCGAATGAGGCGTCTTCGGTAGTCTGTACCCATCTGACCAATGGATCGTTGACCGGGTCACTGGTAGTAAGACTTCCGGATGCTGTACGGTAATTAAAGTATGGTGTATAATTGGTACCATAGCCTGCTCCGTATTGGTCCTGGTAGGTCGGGAAAGTGGATTTGTCTAATTTGCTGAAGGTATAGCTGGAGCTCAAAGAAACACCAATCGGGGCAGTTTCCCCTTGACCAAGCATCCTGCCTTTTTTTGTAGTGATCATAATAACACCAGCGGATGCGCGGGATCCATACAATGCTGTGGCAGCTGATCCTTTCAGAACATTTATCGATTCAATTGTTTCGGGATCGATATCAGCAGCTGCATTACCATAATCATAACCAGGGGAAGAAGTAGCCTGGTTTGATGTTACTCCCACATCGGTATATTTCCCTATATTGTTATTAATGGGAACCCCATCAACAACATAGAGTACCTGGTTACTGTTCACAAGTGATTTACTACCACGTACAATTACGTTGGTGGATCCTCCCATGTTCTGGTTTCTCTGGACCTGCACCCCGGAAAGCTTACCGGAAAGTGAGTTCATGAAATTTGCAGTCTTTACACTGGAAATCAGTTCTCCCTGTACTTCCTGGGTGGCATACCCCAGGGATTTTTTCTCCCTTGAGATGCCGAGTGCAGTTACAACCACCTCATCAAGCCCTGTAATGTCAGGTTCAAGAACAACATTTACATTGTTGCTTCCCGAAATATTGACCTCCTGTTTCTTCATGCCTATATAAGAGAAAACAAGAGTCTGGACATCAGGGGGTACCTGGATTGTAAACTTCCCATTGATGTCGGTGAGGGTACCGATTGTGGTTCCTGTTACTGAAACAGTGACTCCGGCCATAGGTTCGTTACCATCCAGAGATGTGACTGTTCCCGTTACGTTTTTTGTCTGTGCCAGGGCATTAAACCCCGAAAGCACAACAATTGTGATAATTAAGAAGAGATTCTTCATTGATTAAAATTAATTTGGGTTAGAAATTATATTTATAAGGGTTAGTGAAACCTTTCGTGCAGGCATTAAAAAAACAGAGAAAGATCCCGGCATCATCTCTCTCTGTTTTTGACCTAAAAACCTAATACTAAAGCTGAATGCCGGTGGAGGGTCTACGCTTCGGGTTTTACAAGAAGCTCAGGAAAGTATGCTCCAATTAACCTCATGCAGGTGATCATGTCATTATATCCCTGACTGATTACCCTCTGATGGAAATAGCTCGTCTTATTCATTGAAGCATCATCCATTGTCATTCCCGCTACTGAATTTTCCGGGGTTAATCTTTCAATGCCGAAATAGGTACCATGGCATACATACTGTACTGAGAGTTTGTCAGAAAAAGTAAGGTACCTTTTGCAGTTTTTATCCTTCTCAATTGCTACAGTCACAACAAGCCCGGGATTGTCATAAGTAATGGTGTATGTCTCAAGTTCCACACCATCTTTAATAACTGGCTTTTCAGCTACCTGAACCCTGAAATTTCCCATCGGGGTAAAGGATTTGCCTTCTGTGACAACTTTTTTGTCTGCCCCGAACGATGCGGTGCTTACAAATATTGCGAGCAGCGCTAATGTCATAATCTTTTTCATGGTCTTGAATTTTGAATTAATAATTAGATCTTAAATTTTGAACTGTCTGATCTTTAAACTTATTGACTCAAAATTACACCCGCTATTTATGGTAGGAAAACTTATTCAGCGAACGAATCAAAAGGATTAATGAACGGCAATTATACCAATGAACAGCATGTTTTTTACTTCAAACAACATATAAAGTCAGTTCATGCTGGTGTGATTGCAGTTCACAGTATTTTTTTATCCGTTCACTGCATAATCAGATGATATTGTACATTTTAGTAAAATTGATCTTATCTTTGGTATATATTTCCTTGAAATGTTTGCCATACAAAGAATACGGGGTTCACTGAAACAGTTTTACTTTTATGCTGTTTACTGGGCTGCCTACCTGGTTTTCTTCTCTTTCCAGCGAATGTTTGCTGTATTGACAATGATGGAAAAAGCAGGTCCGAAAGAAGGGATGAATGAGCTTAAAATTGCATTCTTTGTAAATCTTATTTACCTTCCACTGGTTATTTTTGCTTCACACTTCGTAGTGAATTATCTTCTTCCCAGGCATTACTTCAATAAAAGGTTTACTGTATTTGCCGGTCTGACTGCAGCTACAATTATTCTTTATCCTTTGTTAGCATGGATAGTAAGGACTGTTGTAATTGACCCTATATTTACCCCTCCTGAAAAGTATAATCTAAGTAACTATTTTTCAGCCATGTTGATCTTTGTATTCGGTATGGCTCCGCTTGCATGGTTTGAAATTGCAAAGCACCTCAGGGAAGAGGATAAGATAAGGCAGAAAATTGATAAGGACAGGCTTGAAGCCCACCTTAAATTAAAGGAGACTGAACTGAAACTGCTTAAGAGCCAGATACAACCTCACTTCCTATTCAATACTCTCAATAACCTTTATACACTTGCACTTGAAAAATCTGACAGGACACCTGAACTCATAATAAGGCTGAGCGACATGCTAAGCTATATTATTTATGACTGCAAATCCGAAAAAGTACCTGTTTCAAAAGAAATAGATTTCATCAGGAACTATCTTGAACTTCAGAAAGTGAGATATGAAACATGCAGGATCGATTTCACCTGTTCATGTGATAACGGAAATAAAAAGATAGCGCCTATGATCCTGCACTGCTTCATTGATAACAGCTTCAAGCATGGTGCTGAAAGAGATCCCGGTAATCCATGGATAAAAATAAATATTATGACTGAGAACGGGACCCTCAACCTTTCTGTTGTAAACAGCACTCCTGGTAACGGGAATCGCATCAGCAATCCCGGCATCGGCATTTCGAATACAATTAAAAGACTCGACCTGCTTTACAGCAACAGGTATGATCTGCAAATGCAAAACTCGGATGAGGACTTCTCTGTAAATCTTAAAATCCTGCTTTGATATGGATAATCCTAAGATAAGGTGCCTGTTGATTGACGATGAGCCGCTTGCTATCAAGCTCATCAAAACACACCTTTCAAAGCTTGAATGCTTTGAGGTAGCCGGCGAATGCAGGAACGCGCTCAAAGCTATTGAATTCCTGAGGCATGAAAAAATTGACCTGATGTTCCTCGACATAAATATGCCTGAGATTACTGGTCTCGAATTCCTGAAAACGATTCCTAATCCTCCATATGTGATAATAACAACTGCATACAGGGAATATGCCGTGGAAGGATATGACCTTGATGTTGTTGATTTCCTGCTTAAGCCTATTTCATTTGAAAGATTTCTGAAAGCAATAAACAGGTTCTGTAACCGAACAAAGTCTGGTGGTTCGCACACACCAGATGATACTACCCCTTCAAAAGAGAAAAAGGTTATTTTTATCCAGGATGGCAAAGACATTCTGAGGCTTGTTTGCGAGGATGTGCTATATTTCGAGGGATACGGAGAGTATGTAAAGGTAAATACAACCGGTAAGACCTATGTCGTAAGGGAATCACTAAGTGATTTCGAGAACAAGCTCCCTCCGGATTCATTCCTGCGTATTCATAAATCATACATTGTTAATATCCACAAAATAAAAGGCTTTAGCACGATCCATGTTCTTCTTTGCGATAATGAACTGCCTATTGGTCGTATCTACCGTGAAAAAGCCATCAGCATTCTCCGGAAGGAATCGGTTGAAAAATGATCTTTGCAGACACCGGAAGGATGCATCTTCCTTAAAATAATGCTTTCATAAAAATTGGTTTGCAGGCGGATTGCAAATTATTGCTATTATTACATTTTATTTTTTTTATGAAAGTTACAGGCTTCACATTCATCAGGAACGCTGTTAAGTTTGATTATCCCTTAGTTGCTTCAGTTAAATCAATACTCCCCATCTGTGATGATTTTATTGTTGCTGTCGGGAATTCTGATGATAACACCCTGGAACTTGTAAAAAGCATTGACGAAAAAAAGATCAGGATAATTCAGACAGTATGGGATGAATCGCCTGAGATGAAGATAGGAGGGAAGGTCCTGGCAAGCGAAACCAATAAAGCCTTCATGGCTGTTCCTGATGACACCGACTGGGCTTTCTATATACAGGCTGATGAAGTTGTCCATGAAAAATACCTTGGTATCATCGGGGAGGGAATGAAAAAATGGAAAGATGACAAGTCTGTTGATGGCTTATTGTTCAACTACCTTCATTTTTACGGATCATACGACTATGTCGGTAATTCACCACGGTGGTATAATAACGAGATAAGGATCATTAGAAACAACAAGAATTTTTATTCCTACCGTGATGCCCAGGGATTCAGGAAATATGATAACAGGAAGCTCAATGTAAAAGAACTTGATGCCTGGGTTTATCATTATGGTTGGGTGAAGGAGCCATCGGTTATGATGAAGAAGGTCATAAGCTCTTCATCGTTTTATACGGAGATGAAAAAATTCAGGCCGGGGGGAAAAGAATCTTTCGATTATTTCACAGTTGATTCGCTTCAGCCTTTCAGGGAAACTCACCCTGTTGTGATGCAGGAGCACATCAGGCGCAAGAACTGGAGCTTTGATTATGATATTTCATATAACAGGCTTTCTTTAAGATACAAAGCAAAAATATTCCTGAAGAGATTCCTTGGAATCAATTCATATTACGAGAATTATAAGATTATTTAACATATTGACAATTTTTAACAATCCTGAGGAATAAACCTCTGCTTGAGTTTGTCAAATAGGCAACCAGACAAAAATCATGAAAAAGAATATCATTATCGTCTCATCAGTTTTTGCAGCCCTGATAGCATTATATCTATTTAACAGGCTGAGTTCATCAGGCAAGGGTACGGAGGTTTTTGCTGAAGTTATGCAGGGACCTTTTGAAATAACAGTCTCGAATTCGGGTGAATTGCTTGCTGAGAATTCACTTGATGTCATGGGGCCTGAACTTTTTCAGAATAACATGAACCAGGGCCAGAGAGGTGGTGGTGGTGGAAACATGAGGGGTGGAGGCGGAATGAATGTCCGCGCCATGGAACTGAAGATACAGGATATTGTTCCTGAAGGTACAGTTGTTTCAGCAGGTGATTATATTGCCCAGCTAGACAGGTCATCTTACAGTAACACACTAAAGGATGCACAGGATCAGCTGAAGACATACAGGGAGAGCCTGGATATGAAAATTCTTGATACAGCTGTGGTTCTCACAAACCTCAGAGATGAGATAAAGAACCAGCGTTACCAGGTTGAAGAGGCAAGGATAACCCTTGACCAGTCAAAGTTTGAGCCGCCTGCCACAATACGCCAGGCTGAGATAAACCTTCAGAAGCAGGAACGTGCACTTCAGCAAAAAATTCGTTCATATGAACTGAGATCTTTCCAGGTAAAGAGGGAAATTGACCAGCAGAGAACAAAATACGAGGATCAGATGGCAACCATTACTCAGCTCGAAACATTCCTTTCCGCATTTACGGTAAGGGCTCCTTCGGCAGGGATGGTAATCTATAAAAAGGAATATAACGGATCAAAAAGAAAAGCGGGTTCCAATCTTAGCCCATTCGATAATGTCGTTGCAACATTACCCGATCTTAGCCATATGCTCTCTAAAGTATTTGTAAGTGAAATTGAGGTAAGCAGGCTGGCCAAAGGTCAGAAGGTGAACATAACGGTTGATGCATTTCCACAAAAAGCTTATACCGGAACTGTGACTTCAATTGCCAACATTGGCGAGCAGCTTCCTAATTCTGATGCCAAGATGTTTGAGGTCCTTATACGCCTCGATGGCACTGATCCTACATTACGGCCGGCAATGACAACCACGAACAAGATCATCATTAAAAATTTTGATGATGTAATCTATGTTCCGACAGAATGTGTGCAGGCCGGTATTGACAGCATACCTTTCGTTTACCAGAAACACAAGACAAAACAGTATGTTGTAATAGGTGAAGCTAACGATAAGAATGTCATTATCGAGCAGGGACTCGAGGCCGGAAAGCAGGTTTACCTCATACCTCCTGCCAGCACTGAAAATTTCAGGGAGACAGGCAAAGAGCTTATGGCGGTTACACGTGAACGCAATAATGCAAAGAGGCTGGAAAACCAGCGTCTTACCGATGCTTCGCTCGCAAAATAATTGTCACTTCAGCTTTGTGATGCCCATATTGTAAAGGGTAAAGCCAAAGATATCTGCATATTGTTCCAGGATCTTGCTTACAGGGGTTCCGGCTCCATGACCGGCATTGGTCTCAATCCTTATAAGTACCGGATTACTTCCGGCTTGTTTCTCCTGCAGGCTGGCAGCAAATTTGAATGAATGCGCAGGTACGACCCTGTCGTCATGATCACCAGTCGTTATCAGGGTTGCCGGGTATTTAACACCTTCCCTGACATTATGAACTGGTGAATACTTATAAAGGTATTCAAACATTTCCTTACTGTCTTCAGAAGTCCCGTAATCATAAGCCCAGCCTGCACCTGCAGTGAATTTGTGATATCTGAGCATGTCAAGAACACCAACTGCGGGCAATGCAACTTTTGCTATGTCAGGTCTCTGGGTCATAACAGCACCAACAAGCAATCCGCCATTTGAACCACCCCTCAGTGCCAGGTAATCAGGTGTGGTATATTTCTCTGCAAACAGGTATTCGGCTGCAGCAATAAAGTCATCAAACACATTTTGCTTGTTCATTTTTGTGCCTGCCAGATGCCATGCTTCACCGTATTCACCTCCACCTCTTATATTTGGTACGGCATAGATGCCTCCAAGCTCGAGCCAGAGAGCAACTGTGACACTGAAGACAGGCGTCTCGCTGATATTGAATCCTCCATAGCCATAAAGCATTGTCGGATTCCTGCCGTTCATCTCAGTACCTTTCCTGTATGTTATTATCATTGGAATACGGGTTCCATCTTTTGAATTATAGAAAACCTGGTTTGATTCATAATCATCTCCGTTAAATGCTATCTCAGGCTTTTTATATACTTCTGCAGTTCCCGATTGTGGTTCAAGCCTGTATATTGAAGGCGGCGTGATATAGTTTGTGAAGGTAAAATATACTTCCTTATCTTTTTTCTTTGCATCAAAGCCTTCAGCCGTACCTTTTCCCGGCAATGTAATCTCCCTTACCAGGTTTCCTTTAAGGTCGTACTGTTTTACCTGTGACAATGCATCAATCATATACCTGGCAAAGATAAAACCGGCTCCTGATGCAGGTTCAAGCACATTTGAAGTTTCAGGAACAAAATCAACCCATTTGCCGGGTACAGGATCCGAAGCATCAACAGTGATGATCTTCATGTTGGGAGCATTCAGGTTTGTTGCAATAAACAATGTTGATCCTTCATTTTCAATAATGTAATGATCATTGTCAAAATTACCAACTACCGTCTGGAGCTTGCTGCCCGGCTTTGACAGATCTTTTATATACAGCTCATTTCCTGTTGTCGAAACCGAAGCTGAGATTACCAGGAACCTGTTATCCTCTGTAACAGTTCCGGTAACATACCTTCTTACAATATCCGACCCGAATACCACCTGGTCCTCAGACTGGGGTGTTCCTAGCTTATGATAATAAAGCTTATGATGGTCGGTCATTGCTGAAAGCTGGCTGCCTTCGGGCTTGTCGTAGCTGGAATAGTAGAACCCTTCACCCCGGTACCATGAAAGGCCGCTGAACTTGATGTTGGTCAGTGTATCCTCAATTATCTTTTTGTTAATGGCATCCATAACTATTACTTTGCGCCAATCGGATCCGCCTTCCGAGACTGAGTATGCAATCAATGTCCCATTGTCTGAGAAATCCATTTCAGCAAGAGATGTTGTTCCGTCTGCAGAAAATGTATTAGGATCAAGGAACATCTCAGGTTCACTGTCACCCTTCTGACGGTATAAAACATACTGGTTTTGCAGCCCGTTGTTCTTTGAAAAATAGGTGTACTCCCCTTCAGTGAAAGGACGGGTGTATTTTTCGTAATTATATATCTTTTCAAGCTTCGATTTTATCTCATCCCTGTATGGAATTTTCTTCAGATAACCGAACGTAACCTCATTCTGGGCTTTTACCCATTGTGCTGTCTCTTCAGACATATCATCCTCAAGCCACCTGTAAGGATCATTTACGTCGGTCCCAAAATAATTTTCGACAACATCCGTTTTTTTGGTTTCAGGGTATTCCGGAATTTCATTCTGAGTACCTTTGCATGAAATTAATAACACCATTGCAGCTGCGGTTATTACCAGGTTTTTCATATGGAACATTAATTATTCAGTTATAAACAGTAAATAAATTGCTTTGTTACACATTAATATTCAGAAATATAGAAAAATATCATGAAAAAAGCTTTTTTAACACTAATTTTTATCATCTCAGCATTCAGCCTGGCAAAGGCACAGGATTACAGAACAGGAATTGGTTTACGCGCCGGTTACCCTGCCGGCCTTACAGTCAAACATTTTATAAGCAACAGGACTGCGCTTGAAGGATTGCTTGCGACAAGGTGGGGCGGCTTTGTAGTAACAGGTCTCTTTGAGGCACATAAACAGCTTGCTGATGTTGATCAGCTTAACTGGTATTATGGTTTCGGAGCACATGTTGGATTCTGGAACGGTTCTTACAACAGGAATTACTGGGGTGTTCCCGGCGATTCTTATACAGTTGTCGGTGTTGACGGGATACTGGGACTTGAATACAGTTTCACCGAGTTGCCGATAAATATCGGACTCGACTGGAAGCCTGCATTCAATGTTTTCGGGTATAGCGGCGTTTGGGCAGATGGTGCAGCTTTTTCAATCAGATACATCTTCTGAAGATGTGAGGTTTTCATACCACCAATCAATAAAAGAAACCTGTTAGAGGTCGTTGTAATACTTCGGGAGAATACAAGGGAGGGTTGTTTTTTGACAACCCTCCTTATTTTTAACGGAAAATTATTGCAATCGGTTGCAGAAGTAAATATTTATTTAATTTTGTGATATCCCATTATGCCTATAATATATATATATGAACGATCTCCTTGACAGAATTGCCAGATGTGTTGAATCCGGTAAGATTAACAGGGTTTCACCATATCCCCCGAACATGAAAGACCAGGATGGTGCCGATGAACTTGCAAGGCTTGCATTGCAGGAAGGCATCAGGCCTGACCAGATTCTTGAGAATGCGTTGATACCTGCAATGTCGGTTGTAGGAGAGAAGTTCAGCCGGAAGGAGATCTTTGTACCGCAGATGCTTATGGCTGCCAAGGCAATGAGCAGTGCAATGATCCATCTTAAACCTTTCTTTCAGTCAGGAGAGACAAAGCGAAAAGGTAAATTTATTATCGGAACAGTCTCAGGCGATCTTCATGATATAGGTAAAAACCTTGTTGCGATGATGATAGAAGGCGGTGGCTGGGAAGTAATAGACCTTGGTGTTGATGTAAATTCTGATAAATTCCTGAAAAGCATCGAATTAAATCCGGGGGCTGTAGTGGGTCTTTCTGCCCTGCTAACGACAACGATGGAAAATATGAACAGGACAGTTGGAATTATCAAGCAGAAATATCCCGGGCTTACTGTTCTCGTTGGCGGAGCGCCTGTGACTATGGATTACTGCACAAAAATCGGAGCGGATTTTTATTCACCCGATCCCCAGGGTGCCGTTAAATATCTCAAGCAACTTGTATCCTGATAATTACTGTATGAAAACCATACTACGAGGCAGATCAGTCGAGGTAGAAATCGACACCCATGGACCGGTTATTATAATTGGAGAATGCATCAATCCGACACGAAGAAAGAAGCTTGTTACGACCCTGCAGGATGGAGACTTCAGCTATGTTCTCGAGTTGGCTGAGAACCAGGTAAGAATGGGCGCTGATGTCCTTGATGTGAATGTCGGTTTCCCTGGTGTTGATGATGCAAAACTACTGCCACAGGTTGTTTCAGCCATCAGTGAAAAGTTTGATGTTCCGCTGTGCCTCGATTCACCCAACCCGTTGGCCATTGAAGCAGCGCTTAAGGTTGCACCGGGTAAGTGCCTGATAAATTCGGTTAATGGTGAAGAGAAATCCCTGAACACCATTCTTCCTCTTGCCAGGGAATATGGGGCTGCCATCATTGGCCTGCTGATGGATGATGATGGAATTACTCATGATCCGTCCAAAAGGCTTCAGATAGCACGCAAGATACTTGAAAGAGCCATAAAAACAGGGATCAGCGAAGAAGATGTCATAATTGATCCTCTTGCCATGGCAATAAGCGCCGATCCCAATGCTTGTCTTGTGACACTTGAAACCATCAGGCTTGTTCACCTGGAGCTTGGACTGAACATAACACAGGGAGCAAGCAATATCTCATTCGGGCTTCCCGACAGGGAAGTGCTGAATTCAGCGTTCATGGCCCTGGCAATTATGAACGGACTTACCTGCCCTATCGCCAATCCCGAAAAGATTACTGCCGTTGTCAGGGCAACTGATCTTATACGGGGCAGAGATGATTATGCCGTAAGGTTTGTTGAGCATTACCAGTCACGAATACAGTAATATATATTATTATATATATAAAAATATATATTAATATATATATTAAATATCCTTTCATTTTTCCTGGTAACCAGGTTGAGTTAAAGACTAAGTTCCTGTATTGTGCCTGATTGTATTTTGAAAAAATTGATGATACAACACCTATAAACTGTTTATAAAAATGTTCGGGCTGAAACCTGCGAGGCGATGGCAGCCTGCTTTTCATTCTTTCAGAAGGGAAAAGGCAGGAAGAAGATTTCTTGCATTCATGGAGAGAGCCGTTAAAGGGCCCGTTTTCGGATGCAGGATGTGCGGAAACTGCCTTCTTCAGGAAACAGCATTTATTTGCCCGATGGAATGTCCTAAGGGCATGCGTAACGGTCCATGTGGCGGAATAACACGTGAAAAGAAGTGCTATGTGGATGAAACCAGGAAATGTGTATGGTATGCAATATACAGCAGAGCTTACAAAACCGGCAGGCAGGATAAGCTCCTTGAAGTATTGCCTCCCATGGACTGGAATAAAGCCGGTTGTGAGACGTGGAGTGATGTAATAAGGCAAACACAAAAAGTTGGTACCGGAAAATTCTTTTCAGGAATAATCGGCAGAGACAAAAAGTATCGGGAAGAGGTATGGGAGAGTGTATTCAGGCCAGTAAGGCAGCCATCATGGTGGAACGGTGATTCGGAATATCATGCACCTTCAAATATAAAGCCTGCCTCAGAGCTGGAAAGGAAGCTGAAAGCCGGTGAATTTGTAGTCGCCACCGAGCTTTCTCCGCCTTCAGGAACTGATACCTCCAAACTTATTGCTGAGATCAATGATGTGCGACGTTATGTTACAGCAATAAACTTTACAGATTCTTCATCTGCCAGGCCCAAAATGTCTTCATTTGCATGTTCTGAAATAGCATTACGGCAAGGAGCGGAACCTGTTTTACAGATGGCAGCAAGAGATATAACACGTACTTCTCTTCAGGCTGCCGCGACAGGATTAAGTGCAACAGGCATTAAAAATATATTGTGTATCACAGGTGACAGTGCTGTTATAGGATCATCGCCGACAGCTTCAATGAATATCTTCGACCTTGATTCAGTACAGATGCTATGGATACTCAGAAGGATGAGGGATGAAGGCATATACCTCGATGGAAGAAAGATAAAGGAGCCTCCAACATATTTTCTTGGAGCAGCAACATCGCCTTTTTCATCCGAACCTGAGTTGCAGGCAATTAAAGATGTTAAAAAAGTGAATGCCGGTGCCCAGTTTTTCCAGACAAATCTGATCTTTGAGCCAGGAAAGCTCGATCCCTGGCTTGAACAGTTGGATAAAAGGAATGTGCTTGATAAAGTCTACATACTCGCCGGGATTTCACCTCTGAAGAGCCTCAGGATTGCAGAATACCTTGATTCAAGAGTACCCGGTGTGCGTATACCCAAACGCGTTCTTGAAAGAATGAGCAAGGCAGGGGATGGCTCATCGGAAGAAGGTCTGCAGATTGCACTTGAGCTTGTTGACAGTCTTAAAAATAAACAGGGAATTAAAGGTATTCATATTATGACATTGGGTTGGGAAGCTGCAGTACCGAGAATTCTAAAGGAATCAGGATTAATATCATAACAGGATGCTCACTTCAGGGGAAAATGTTTCAAGGAAAATAAGATTCAGTTTCAATGACCTGGGACTGACAACTGCAGATATTGAGAAAATAATCGGTTCAAAAGATACCGATGGTCATGAATATATGCTTTCGATGGTCGAAAATGTATTCAGGGAGGCTGCACAAATTGCAGATATCAGGGCAGAGTACCATATTTTCAGCAACATAGCAATTGACGAGGAAGAGAGGTCAATATATATTGGCGACGTAAGGTTCAATATTGGTAAAATTATTTTTCCTCATCTTAAGAAATCAGATTTTTTTACATTATTCCTGTGCACGGCAGGAGCAGAGACAGGCAGGCGTAGTGCATCAGCTATGAAAAATAATGATCTGCTTACCGGTTATCTTTACGATGTAATAGGGACTGAAATTGCGGAGAAAACAGCAGATCTGTTACAGGCGGAGCTTTTAGATGAGGCTGTTAAAAACGGCTTAAAGATCACAAACAGGTACAGCCCGGGTTATTGTGGCTGGAATGTTGAAGAGCAGCATAAATTGTTTAGTTTTTTCCCCTATAACTTTTGCGGTATTGATCTTACACCTTCAGCTTTGATGAACCCGGTGAAATCAGTAAGCGGAATAATTGGTATCGGCAAAGAGGTTAGGAAAAGCAGTTACAGTTGCAGGATTTGTGACATGGACAGCTGCATTTACCGTAATACCAGGCAGCAGTAAGGTGAGGTAAATCTATCCGCACCTTACCGTTATCAGGATTATGCTTTTATATGGCTTGTACCATAGGGGGCTCTTTCTGGCCTGGCAAGCATTTTGTTCGCTTCATCGTCGTTGATGAATTTCTCTTTCCCGGGGTCCCATTTCAGCTTTCTTTCAAGCTTCATTGCAATGTGTGTCAGCAGGCATACAGAACAAGCCCTGTGACCTGTTTCGACAGGCGATATAGGCTCTTTCCTGGTTTTTATACAATCCAGCCAGTTTCCTGTCTGGCTTTCACTTACGTAAAGGTGCTTTTCACCAGGACCAATAACGGATGTCAGTATTTTCGGATCGCTTGCTTCAAGTGGCTTCTGACCAGGACCTTCCGGTATTGGATCACTGTCTGTTGCACGATAGTCGCCTCTTGTTACAAATATCCAACCCTCTGTGCCTTCGAACCTGACACCATTCGGATAGCCTCCGCTTGTATACATTGTAACACCGTTTGCATATTCTGCTTTTGACATGAAATCACCATGAACATCCCATAAACCGGATTTGGGAAATTCTGCAACAGCTTCAACCGATACTGGTCCTGTCAGTTCGGTATCCATTCCCCATGCGGCTGAGTCAAAATGATGCTGTCCCCAGCCTGTGATCATTCCGGCTCCGAACTGCTCACATCGGAGCCAGCCCGGGCGGCCGAAATCATTCTGCGGATGTACCCTTATTTCGGTATAATAAACCTCCGGGGTTGAACCAAGCCACATATCATAATTCAGGTTTTTTGGAACAGGCATCTCAGGAGCTTCAGGACCAGAGGGATCACCGGGGAGACCTACCCTGACAGTATGAAGCTTACCTATCCTGCCGTTTCTGACAAGCTCTGCTGCAACCCTGAACTGGGTTGTTGAGCGCTGCTGGGTTCCTACCTGGAGAATTACTTTTCTCTTCCTGACAACATCACTAAGAAGTCTGCCTTCTGATATAGTGAGGGATGTTGGTTTTTCAAGATATATATCCTTACCGGCTATAGCTGCTTCCATTGCAGGAAGTGCATGCCAGTGATCAGGTGTCGTTATCATTACGGCATCAATCTCCTTGTTGAGGAGGAGTTCCTTATAATCGGAGTAAATTTTTACATCAGAATAACCTTCTTTGCCGGCTCTTTTGTAGAGTCCTTCTATATAGGATTTTCCTAATCCAGCTCTTTTTGAATCAAGATCTGCCACTGCCGTGATTACAGCTGAGTCGAACTGGATTGTTGACATTACATCACCGCGTCCCTGCCGGCCGCAACCGATCCATCCGATATTTATCCTGTCGCTTGGAGGGTTTTTGCCAAAGACAGATGAAGGCACAATAGTCGGTATTACAAGCCCGCCAGTCGCGAGGATAGACCTTTTTACGAAATTTCTTCTTTCCATGTGAAAAGCTTTTAGCGTGATTCTTTAAAGAGTTTAAAAACTTTATGTTGTGTCTTACTATTTAGTAATACTTACCCTGGGAGGGTTTGCAAAATAGTACCAGGCATTTTCGGCCTTTGTTGCATCCGACTTGCCGTTATAAACAAGAAATCGGTAAGTGAGAGAATAGTTCTTCCCGGGTTCAAGAGTCCAGTCCATGTCTTTTGTAGGACAGAAGTTTGCAAACATATCACCCCGGTTATACTGGTTTTCAGGCCAGATCCTCAGAGGCTCGGGGAAGTTGTAGTTTGTTGGGAAAGACATCATAACAACACCTGCATAATCCTGGTCGAGTGCTCCTTCAACAATGCACCATCTTGCTTTGCTTCCGTCAGCATCTTTCCGGGTTTTACCTTCTGAAGTAAGAACAATGCTGTTATACCTGTCCCATTTTTCTGTTGTCCTCCAGCCCAGTCCTGCATACCTGTATTCAAGTATGTTAAATGGATTTTCAGTAGCACAGTTCATCCTGAAATTAAAATCGACAATAAAATAATCCTGGCCGTTCTGCTGCGGGTATACCCTTACAGTCTGCAGCTCATTCATTGCAACTTCTTCGCTGCCATTCTTATGGAATACAACATGTTCGTGCACAGCGCTGAATTCTGAGTAAACAGGTCCTTCTTCAACAGATACAAACCCTTCGAACCTTACAGTCCCCTGTTTGGAGTTGATGTTCCAGAAGTCTATTGTGTCTCCTTTATACTTAACCATAGTCCATGGATTCCAGATGCCATAATGATGATAATGATCAGGTGGTTGTATTCTTGTCAGTTCCTTTCCACCAGGCGACCACAAAGGATGAATAAAGCCACTTCTCCTGTATGAACTGTCAACTCCTGCAGGAGGATATACTGTTTTAAAAACATACGATAGAAGATTGTTGCTGCCCTTGTGAAGGGTGAGAATACCGTCTTTCACAGTTGCTTGGGCAAGCTTCCTGTTAAGTGACTTGCCCTGTGAAAGTTCATATATATGTTTCTCCCCGGGATTACCCTTTGAAGGAGTAACAATCCAGTTAAGGATCCGTGGATTTCCTGCTTCAACCTGGAAAGGTATTTCTGTTTTGATTTTACCTGAAATCTCGGTCAGTACAAGAGAGGAATCAGGAAGAAGAGTTACCTCATCGAGGTTCATCTTAACAGGGATCTCCATTCCTGCTGAGCTTTTTTCAAGTGATACCATGAGGGTAGCTATCTTCTGTGCACTTGCATGATAAAAGAGTGAAGCGAGGAAGATGAAAAGGAAAATGCGTTTCATGTCTGTAAGTTATGAGATCAGTTCGAGAATTATTATAAAGATAGCAGCAATAATGATTACCTTAAAAATAGTAAATTTTATAAATAATGCAATCGGTTGCAGAATATATTCCTTTTTTTATAATAAATTTGTTAATGTTAAATGCCAGGATGAAAAGCAGTAAAGAGGTTACCATTTATGATGTGGCCAGGGTTCTTAATATAAGTCCTTCAACAGTAAGCAGGGGGCTCAAAGGACATCCTCATATCAGGAAAGAGACAATAAGCCGGATTAAAGCCGTTGCAACGGAGATGGGATACCGGCATAATAAATTTGCGAGCAATCTCAGGCTCAAAAAAACTAACACTCTTGGGCTTGTTGTTCCAAAGCTGAACAGCTATTTTATGGCAACTGTTATTGCCGGGATTGAAAAAATAACAAACGAGAACGGGTACGGTCTTATAATAAGCACATCACAGGAGACAGAGTCACTTGAGATTTCAAGCGTACATACTTTGTTCAACAGCCGTGTTGACGGAATGATGGTTTCTCTTGCTTATGACACAAAAGACCCGCTTCATTTCAACATCCTGTTCGAGAAAAAGATTCCACTAGTGTTCTTTGACCGCATTATGGATTGTCCTGGTTGCATCAGCGTTGTTATTGACAACTACAGGGCAGGATATGAAGTTACAAGTCATCTTCTGCAGCAGGGATGCAGCAGGATTGTGCATGTTGGCGGCAATATAAAAAGGAATGTATATGCCGACAGGCTGAACGGTTACAAGAAGGCATTGTCAGATGCAGGGATCACTCCGGATAAGGAATACCTGATGATAGGCGATCTTTCAGAAAACACAGGGGTTGAGGCAGCGCGGAAGATTCTTAAGATGAAACAGATGCCTGACGGTGTATTTGCAGCCAATGATACAACTGCAGTTTCCATGATCATGGAATTGCTAGAAAAAGGTGTCAGGATTCCGGAGGATATTTGTGTTGCCGGGTTCAATAATGAACCGATAAGCAGAATAATTCAGCCAAATCTCACAACGGTTAACTATCCTGCAATGAAGATAGGTGAGATCACAGCTTCTGCACTGATAGGCATACTGAATAATGTTCATCCTGAAAAAAATAAAATAATTGTTGATCATAAGTTAATAATCAGGCAATCATCCCTAAGAAATAAATAATCTCATGAAATCGACCGGTTTTAAATTTACTGTTATTGCCCTTCTTTTTTTAAGTACCCTCATAAAGGCTGAAGATGGTTACAGGTTATGGCTCAGGTATGATAAGGTTAATGATGAGGCATTGCTTGCCAGGTACCAGGGCAACTTTTCAGGCATCTATATTGAAGGTAATTCACCTGTTCTCAAAGTAGCTTCCGATGAGCTGCGGAATGGATTGTCCGGTCTTCTTGGCAAAGATATCCCTTTACTTAAATCTGCAAAGATTCAGGGAGCTGTTATAGCAGGAACCCCCGATAATTCCGCGGTAGTTGCCTCTCTTGGATTATCAGAAAAGCTGAAGTCATTAAATGAAGAAGGTTTTATAATCCTTTCAACAAAATATAAAAAGAAGAATGTAACGGTAATTGCCGCCAGGACTGATGCTGGTGTTTTGTATGGTGCCTTCAACCTGTTAAGGATAATACAATTGCAGCAACCAGCTGAGAAACTCTCAGTTTCTTCATCTCCAAAAACAAAAGTGAGGGTTCTGAATCACTGGGATAATCTCGACGGATCTATTGAAAGGGGATATGCGGGAAAATCATTATGGGAATGGCAAAATCTGCCAGATAAGATATCACCAAGATATGCGGATTATGCGAGGGCAAATGCCAGTATCGGAATAAACAGCACAGTACTCACAAATGTTAATGCAAATGCACTTATACTTACGCCTGAATACCTGAGAAAGGTAGCTGCACTTGCCGATGTATTTCGTCCCTACAACATCAAAGTATACCTGACAGCCCGGTTCAGTGCACCTGTTGAGATAGGAAAGCTAAAGACAGCCGATCCCCTGGATCCCGAAGTTATTGCCTGGTGGAAGAAGAAAATTGATGAGATATACACCTATATACCTGATTTCGGCGGATTTGTTGTGAAGGCAAATTCAGAAGGACAACCCGGTCCACAGGATTACAAGAGGACCCATGCTGAAGGTGCAAACATGTTTGCCGATGCCCTTGCTCCTCATAATGGAATAGTTATGTGGAGGGCATTTGTTTATGATAACAACGTTCCCGACGACAGGGCAAAACAGGCTTATAATGAATTTGTACCGCTCGATGGTCAATTCAGGAAGAATGTACTGATACAGGTCAAAAACGGGCCGGTTGATTTCCAGCCCAGGGAGCCTTTCCATCCTCTTTTCGGTGCAATGCCTAAAACACAGCTTATGCCAGAGCTTCAGATAACACAGGAATATCTTGGCTTTTCAATCCATCTTGTTTACCTGGCTCCGCTGTTCGAAGAGTGTCTTAATTCAGATACATATTCAAAAGGGAAAGGATCACTTGTGGCTAAAGTAATTGATGGTTCACTAGATAATTATTCAATAACCGCCATGGCAGGCGTTGCGAATACGGGCAACACCCGTAACTGGACCGGTCATCCGTTCGCCCAGTCAAACTGGTATGCTTTCGGCAGGCTTGCATGGGATCCTTATCTGAATTCGGGTGATATCGCAGATGAATGGATAAGGCTGACATTCAGCCACGACAAACAATTCATCGAAAGAACAAAAAAAATGATGCTTTCATCGAGGGAATTAGCCGTAAATTATATGACCCCGCTTGGTTTACATCATATAATGTCTGAAGGTCTTCATTACGGTCCGGGTCCATGGGTAAACCGGGGCAGGCAGGACTGGACAGCAGTCTACTACCACAGGGCAGATTCAGCAGGAATAGGCTTTAACCGCTCAACTACAGGCAGCAAAGCCACCCTGCAGTATTTCCCGGAGATAAGTAAAGTTTATGATAACATTGAAACATGCCCCGAAGAAATGCTTTTATGGTTCCATCATGTGAGCTGGGATCGTACCATGAAATCAGGACGATCACTCTGGGATGAACTATGTTTCAGATATGGCAACGGCGTGGATTCCGTACGGTGGATGAGAGCCGAATGGGCAAAATTGAAAGGCATGACTGATGATGAAAGATTTGATCTGGTATCCTCACTGCTTGCTGAACAGGAATCAAATGCAAAAATATGGAAAGATGCATGCATATTATATTTTCAGCAGTTCAGCAGGAAGCCTCTTCCCTCGTATTTTGAAAAACCGGAGCAGACTCTGGATTATTATATGAAGATCCGGTATGATAACAACGGTTGGAGGTTAAAGTGATATTGTTTACAGTATAAGTTGTAACCTGTACAATTTAATTTTATTTAATCCACCCTGGAAAAAATATTCATCATGACAGAAATTGTTGATCAACGAATTGCAATTATCACCGGAGGCGCATCAGGTATCGGTTTTGCAATAGCCAGGAAGTATGTTGAAAACGGAGTAAAAGTGATATTGATCGGCCGTGATAAAACACGGCTCAAGCTTGCATGTGAGACACTTGGTCCTTCTTCAGGCTTTATTGGATGCGATCTTTCAGTTCTGAAAGACCTGCCCGAAGTTGTAAGGTCAATAAAACGTGATTACGGCAGGATTGATATACTGGTTAATAATGCCGGGGTACATCTCAAGAAGCCAATTCATGAGGTTACTGATGAAGATTACAGGCGGGTTATTGACACAAACCAGACAGCTATGTTCTCGCTTACACGTGAAGTGAGTGCCGTAATGAAAGAGCAATGTTCAGGGGTGATCCTTAATATCAGTTCAATGGCATCACAGTACGGCCTTCCATATGTAATTGCCTACACGGCATCAAAATCTGCTATTGAAGGGATGACCCGTGCTCTTGCGGTTGAGCTTGCCCAGTACCGTATACGAGTGAACTGCGTTGCGCCCGGGTTCATAAAGACGAACATGTCATCGCTGGCGCTCGAGAAAGATCCGGAAAGGAAGAAAAAGGTGCTCTCACGGACGCCTCTGGGAAGACTTGGAAAGCCTGAAGAGGTTGCTGATGCAGCCTGGTTCCTCGTCTCTCCGTCATCTTCGTACATTACAGGTGTTGTATTACCTGTTGATGGTGGTAATTCCATCGGATTCTGAAACTTATAAGTTCGACAAATCAAAAACAGAAAATCTTGAAAATAATATCTGCTAAAGTTATTGTGTGTTCACCCGGCAGGAATTTTGTGACACTTAAGATAATGACAGATGAAGGTGTTTACGGCCTGGGTGATGCGACGCTTAACGGCATGGAGAAAGCTGTTGCTTCATATCTTGAGAACTATTGTATTCCATCGCTTATCGGGAGGGATCCCCGGAATACTGAAGATATCTGGAACTTCTTTTACCGCGGGGTTTACTGGAGAAGAGGCGCAGTATCTATGACTGCAGTGGCAGCTATCGACATGGCCCTGTGGGATTTAAAAGGCAAAGTACTTGGTACACCTCTATATAATCTGATCGGGGGAAAGAGCAGGTCAAAGGTCCTGGTCTATTGCCATGCCAATGGCCGGAACATCGATGAAGCAATTAATAATGCAGGTACTGAAATTGAAAAAGGCTTTAAAGCGGTTCGTATCCAGTCCGGTGTTCCAGGTATTGAGCATGCTTATGGGGTAGCCCGTGATAAGGAAGCTTATGAGCCTGCACACAAAGGATTACCGAATGAAGAATATTCAGACACATCAAGATACCTGAATTTTGTGCCTTCTGTTTTTGAAAAGGCCAGGTCTGTTTTCGGTAATGATATTCATTTGCTGCATGATGTACATCACAGGTGTACTCCTGTTGAGGCTGCCAGGCTGGCAAAAGAGCTGGAACCATATCATCTTTTCTGGCTGGAGGATCCTGTTGCCGGGGAGCTGCAGGAGGGATTGCGGCTGATCAGGCAGCATTCGACAACCCCCATTGCTATCGGGGAGGTTTTTAACAGCATTTATGATTACAGTACACTGATAACAGAACAGCTTATTGATTACATAAGGATGCCTGTTTCGCACGGGGGCGGTATTACCCACCTGCTTAAGGTTACTGCAATGGCATCTGTTTATCATATCAACACAGGCTTTCACGGTGCAACGGATCTTTCTCCGGTCAATCTTGCTGCCTCAATTCATTTTAACCTGGCCATTAACAACTTTGGGATACAGGAATATATGCCTCACCAGGCTGTTGTTAACGAGGTCTTCAAAACAAATTACAGCTTTTCCGGTGGTTTCCTTGAGATTGATGATACACCAGGAATAGGTGTTGATATAGATGAAAAGGCTGCAGGGAAGTATCCATATGTAATGGCCAGGCTACCGGTAAACAGGAAAATTGACGGAACCATGTTCAACTGGTAATTAAATTGATTAATTTGGGTTCGAAATTTTAGACACTGCAACAAACTGATCTGAACAATTAAAAATAACCATTATGTACCTGTTAGGAATTGATCTTGGAAGTTCTTCCGTTAAGGCATCTGTAATAGATGGTGAATCGGGAAAGATAAAAGCAACAGCATTTTACCCAAAAGAGGAGATGAAAATAATCGCCCATAAACCGGGCTGGGCGGAACAGGAGCCTGATACATGGTGGGCAAACCTGAGGGATGCGATAAAAGACTGTACAAAGCAGCTTGGTGGCCGCAGCAAAGAGATCGGAGCCATTGGAATATCATACCAGATGCATGGTCTTGTTGTTGTTGACAAAAATCAGAAAGTTCTTCGTCCCTCAATTATCTGGTGCGACAGCAGGGCGGTTCCATATGGAGATAAGGCTGCAGGCGTACTTGGTAAAGATTACTACCTTTCACATCTCCTCAATTCGCCGGGTAATTTTACTGCCTCAAAGCTGGCCTGGATAAAGGAGAATGAGCCAAAAATATATGCTTCAATAAATCAGATAATGCTTCCCGGCGACTATATTGCCATGCGCATGACAGGTAAGATAAGCACAACCATGTCAGGCATGTCTGAAGGGATTTTCTGGGATTTCATAAACAACAGGATCTCTTCTGAATTAATGAACTATTATGGTTTCAGCAATGACCTGCTGCCTGAAGCAAATCCTTCATTTTCTGTTAACGGAACCCTGCTTGCCTCAGTAGCATCTGATCTTGATCTTAAAGAAGGAATTCCTGTTGCATACAGGGCGGGAGACCAGCCAAACAATGCTTTGTCACTTAATGTATTTGAGCCCGGGGAAGTTGCAGCAACTGCAGGAACATCAGGAGTTATATATGGAGTTACTGATGAACGCAAAGCTGATCCGATGTCAAGGGTAAATACATTCCTGCATGTGAATCATTCAAAGGAAAAAACCAGGCTTGGTGTTCTGCTTTGCATCAATGGTACAGGAATCCTCAATTCATGGTTAAGAAGGAACACCGGTAATATGTTGTCGTATGATGAGATGAATGAAGCTGCCTCTAAAGTGAAACCGGGTTCAGACGGACTCCTGATCCTTCCTTTCGGTAATGGTGCTGAAAGAATGCTTCAGAACAGGGACACAGGTGCCCAGTTTGCCGGTATCAATTTTAATACCCATACTAGTGCACACATGTTCAGGGCTGCACAGGAAGGTATTGCTTTCTCATTCAGGTACGGACTCGATATAATGAGGGAATCAGGAATAAACCCGAAAGTTATCAGGGCCGGGAAGGCTAATATGTTCCTGAGTACAATATTCAGGGAAACATTATCGAATATCACAGGAACTATTATCAACCTGTACAATACTGACGGGTCAGCTGGTGCTGCGAGAGGTGCCGGCATAGGATGCGGGTACTATAAATCAGAGAAAGAGGCTTTCGCAGGACTTGAATCCGTTGGCGTTACAGAACCATCTAAAAAGGCTGCAGGACTCGACGAATCTTACAGTAAATGGACTGATGCAATGGCAAAGGTCCTTTCCTGATTTTCTTATATTTATTGAGTTATCAGAATTAATTCTTAATTTTAAGGTTTAATTTAAAAAATACCGATTATGATTTACAAAGGCAAAAATGAAGTGTATCCCGGAATAGGAAAAATAGCATATGAGGGAAAAGATTCAAAAAATCCTCTTGCTTTCAAATGGTATAATCCGGATGAAGTCATTTATGGTAAAAAGATGAAAGATCATCTGAGATTTGCAATTGCTTACTGGCATTCATTCTGTGGTGATGGTTCAGATCCATTTGGTGACTCTACCAGGGTTTTCCCATGGAAAGGATTAAAAGGAGATGACAAAATCAAACAAAGACTTGAAGCTGCATTTGAGTTTATAACAAAGATAGGTGCCGGGTACTACTGTTTTCATGATGTTGACGTAGTTGGTAATGACGGTTCTGTATTCGAAATTGAGAAGAGGATGGAAAAAACTGTTCCTCTGATGAAGAGCCTTCAGGAACAGACAGGAGTGAAACTGTTGTGGGGTACAGCTAACCTTTTTTCTGCACCACGTTACATGAACGGCGCTGCAACAAACCCTGATTTTGCAGTTGTTGCAAATGCTGCTGTTCAGCTTAGAAATGCAATATCGGCAACTGTCGAGCTTGGTGGTGAAAACTATGTTTTCTGGGGTGGAAGGGAAGGTTACATGAGCCTTCATAATACCGATATGAAACGCGAGCTTGAGCATATGGGAATGATGCTTTCGATGGCCAGGGATTACGGACGTAAAATCGGATTCAAGGGAACATTCCTTGTTGAGCCGAAACCAATGGAACCCTCCAAGCATCAGTATGATTATGATGTAGCTACAATCATTGGCTTCCTTAAAGCACATGGTCTTGAAAAAGATTTCAAACTCAATATAGAAGTTAACCATGCAACTCTTGCAGGCCATACATTCCAGCATGAGCTACAGGTTGCTGCTGATGCAGGACTTCTCGGAAGTATCGATGCAAACAAGGGTGATTACCAGAATGGCTGGGATACTGATGAGTTCCCGACAAATATTTATGAGATCACCGAAGCAATGATGGTAATATTGCGCGCCGGAGGTTTCACCACCGGTGGAATCAACTTTGATGCAAAAGTAAGACGTAATTCAACCGATAATGAGGATATATTTATTGCTCATATTTCAGGTATGGATACTTTCGCGCGTTCTCTTAAAATTGCACACACAATCCTTAAGGACAGCCCGTATGTTGAAATGAAGAAGAAAAGGTATGAGTCATTCGACAAGGGAAAAGGTAAAGACTTTGAGAACGGCAAACTCAGCCTTGAAGACCTGAGGAATGTGGCATCAGAACTTGGTGAACCTCAGACCAGGAGTGGCAAGCAGGAGCTCCTCGAGCAACTTATAAATATGTACATTTAAGACATATTATATAAAGTAAGAAGGGTGTCTCGTGTTAGGCACCCTTCTTCATTATTATAAGATTATTACCGCGTTATTGCCTTAACTTCAAAAACCGGTGGATTTATAATCGATTTCTTCACCTTGCAAAGTTCTGCCACACTGATTACAGATGCGCGGTATTTTTCAGGAAAATCTGCAGGAAGCTGTATCTCTATGGTCAACCTCACCGGCAAATCGGTTTCCTCATTGAATACAGTTTTTTGTATGATCTTAATTCCATCAGTCGGTATATGCCTGTTATCGCAGAATGATTTTACATAAATGCCTGCACATGTGCCTATTGAAGCAAGATAATAGTCGAAAGGTGAAGGTGCAGTTTCAGTTCCCCCGTTCTGAAGAGGCTGATCAGTTAAAATTTTGAATCCCCTGGTATTTGCGGATACCACTTTCCCGCCTTCAAATGTAATTTCCATATATTAGTTTTATTATTATCAATCCGACCTTTTGCAAGTCAGGATGAATACATCAAATTGTTTTTTACCCTGTCCTGCTATGTCTTTCTGAACAGTGAAACATTTGCTGTACGATATATCTTTAAAGCCTGAAGTTCTGATTATTCCCGCCAATTCTCCGGGATCAAAACCATTATGACCTTCAAAACCGGCACCGTGAAATGATCCGTCTTCACTGTACAGGTCTGCGATAGCAAGGTATCCATCATTATTAAGCAGATCGTGGAATTTTAAGATAATGTCCCTGATGTCGGGTATATGATGTAACACCATCTGTGTAAAAATGAGATCAAACCCTCCGTTAAAATTGTTATTAACAAGGTCGAATTCAATAACCTTAAGGTTTTTTAAGCCGGAAAGAATGATTTTTTCTTTTGTCCTCTTCACCATTTCCGGTGAATTGTCGACCATAGTTATCTCACCGATATCATTGGCCAGGAAAAAACTTGTTGTGCCAGTCCCGGCGCCAAACTCGAGTGCTGACATTTGCCGGTTTAATGGTATGTCTTTTTTAATTGACTCAGCTATAACTCTTGATCTTTCAGTGTGCATGGGATTATTGTCCCACTCAGCAGCCTTTTTATCAAATTCACTCATGCATCAAAGATATTATTTTTAGCTAACCAAGCATGAACCACTGCGAATTCACTTTTTGCGTGAATGACTTATGATTGAATTCATTGGTATGGTTGTCGTATACATAATCATCTTTCCATTTCCCGGCTTCTGCACATATCCGTTCTATTGCATCGGCAATAAAGTTTAGTTCATCATCCGTCATTGTGGGATGAAGAGAAAGCCTTATCCACCCGGGTTTTAACGACAGGTCACCTGCATCAATCAGGTCGGTGATTTTTTTGGATAATGAAAAATTGACATCAAGCAGGAAATGGCCGTAAGTACCGGCACATGAGCAACCACCCCTTACCTGAATGCCGAACCTGTCGTTCAGAATCCTTGTAAACAGATTATGGTGGATGTTGTCGGCATAAAATGAGAATATTCCAAGACGGTCTACAATGTTCCCGGCAAGTATATGCAAACCTTTGATGTTTCTTAATCTTTGGAAGGCAATCGTTTTCAGTTCTTTCTCACGCTGAAGCATGCTGGTTGGATTCATTTGCTCTTTGAGAATAACTGCAAGTGCTGCCCTTATTCCCTGGATAAACCCGGGTGTTCCTCCATCCTCTTTAACCTCAATATCTGTAAAGTACCTGTAACCTCCCCACCTGTTCGTCCATTTAACTGTTCCGCCTCCTGGAGAATCCGGTATGTCGTTCCTGTAAAGATCCCTGTTGAAAACAAGTACGCCTGCACTTCCTGGTCCTCCAAGGAATTTATGAGGTGAGAAAAATATTGCGTCAAGCCTTTCAAGAGGATTTGATGGATGCATATTGATATTCACATAAGGCGCAGAAGCTGCAAAATCAACAAAGCAGTATCCTCCATGTTCATGCATTATCCTTGCCAGCTCGTTGTAGGGTGGGATATAACCTGTAACATTCGAGCATGCGGAGAAGGACCCGATCAGTAAAGGACGGTTCCTGTATTTTACAATCTCTTTCCGCAGAGAAGAAGGATCAACAGTAAGATCATCTGCAGGCTCAAGAACAACAACATCAGCAAGAGTCTCAAACCATGATGTGTGATTTGAATGATGCTCGGTGTGGGTGAGGAATACAACCGGCCTGTTATCATTTGGAATATCCCTGCATTTACTGTATTCTCCCTTTGTAAAAGGACAAAAATTTATGGCCTGTTCAGGAACTTTCAGACCCAGTATCCTCTGGAGCTTTGCAATTGCAGATGTCATACCGGTTCCTGTAAAAAGGAGAACATCATTCTCATCAGCCCCCACATGGTTTTTCACAATTCTCTGGGCCTGGTGATAAGCATCTGTCATTGCCTTACCAGTATATGAAGATTCAGAATGGGTATTTCCGATCACAGGAGCAATCTCCGATATTATCTTTTTTTCTATTGGTTCGTATAATCTTCCGCTTGCTATCCAGTCGGCATATACAAGTTTCTTTTCGCCATAAGGCGTTGAGATGATTGTGTCTATGCCAATAATATTTCTTCTGAAAGGAGAGAAGTAATTTTCAAGTCCGGTCATATTCAGATTTCTGATGCGCTAAAATTACTATTTAGTTTTGATTGCAAATCAGACATTTATCATCAACATTTTATAAGTTGAAAAAAAGGTAAACAACTGTTACATAAAATGAGTCTATAATATTTGGAAAGTATGTGCATGTCGGTTATTTTTGCGGACGATAATTCAAAATTAACTTCAATGGACGACGGGCCGGCGGATATATTAATGTTAAACCTGGTATAGCAGGAAGCCGGCCGTTGTAAGGCCGCTTCCGACTGTGTCAGACAGCAAGGAGGTGGCTAATGACATCACTTACAACTTTTTATTTAAGCGGAATAATAGGTAAAGTGGCTTATGGTGCCGATGGAGATATAATCGGAACCATAAAAGACTTGCTTGTTTATGCAGTACCATCAGGATCTTCAGACCCGAATCACCAGATGGTTACAGGGATCAGGTTGCGTATAGGAAAGAAAACAGGAATATTCTCGTTTAATAATTTCATGGTTACAAAGGCCAGGGAAAAACTTAATGTTACATGCACCGGTCTGACAGAACTTTCAGCCGAGGAGGTTGAGAACGGCCTTTTACTTGTTGAAAATATTCTGGACAAACAGATTGTTGACCTCAATGGCAGAAAGCTTGTAAGAGTGAATGATATCAGGCTGGCAACTCTGCCCACCGGCACATATGCTGTTGCTGTCGACATCGGCATTGAAGGGCTGCTGCGCCGGATCGGATTTGTCAATCCTGTAAAAAACCTGCTCTCTTTACTTGGAGTTATAGTCCCTTCAAAATACATCTTGTGGGATGATGTTCAGGCTATAGATCACGGTAATTCAAGAATCAGGCTTTCCAAAAGTTATTCGAAGCTTCATACTATCCATCCTTCAGATCTTGCTGATATTCTCGAGGATCTTGGTAAAAAATCAGGTATGTCACTTTTTACTTCACTTGATGAAGAGAAAGCAGCAGATGTGCTTGAAGAACTTGAAACCCCCGTTCAGATTCATATTATTGAAAACCTTCCGGTTAACAAGGCTGCAGATGTGCTTGAAAAAATGCCTGCTGACGAGGCAGCAGATATAATCGATGAGCTGGAGGACGAAAGAGCAGAACAGCTGCTCCGCGAGATGGACCTTGAATCATCACAGGAGGTAAGGGATCTGCTTGAATATCCTGACAACTCTGTAGGAAGCCTTATGACAACAGAAATCCTGTCATTCAAGCCTGAGCTTACAGTTGAAGAAGTTCTGAATGAGCTCAGGCAGAAGAAGCCTGAACCAGCTGAACTTTACAATCTTTTTGTAACCAGAAATAATGACGAACTTGTCGGAACATTCAACCTCCGGGACCTTGTTGTTTCTTCCCAGAATACACAGGTGGCAGATATTATGAAATCAGACCCAGTGTTCCTTTATGACACACAAAAAGTTCAGGATATAGCCGAGATAATATCAAAATATAATCTGCTTGCAGTACCTGTTGTTGATAAGGAGAACCTTCTGCAGGGGATGGTCGTTGTGGACGATGTTGTTGAGGACCTTATTAACGAAAGAAGAACAAGGAAAAGATAAAGTCTGGGTCGGAAATCATGATGACGAAATTCAGGGAATCGGGGATAATAAGACAAATAGCAATATTCTTTGCAATTCTTGGGCCGGGTATAATAACAGGGAGTGTCGATAATGATGCAGGTGGCATTACAACCTATTCAGTTGCCGGTGCAACTTACGGTTATGGTCTAATCTGGACACTTATTCCTTCTCTTATAGTGCTTCTTGTTATCCAGGAGATGAATGCCAGGATGGGGATTGTTACAGGAAAGGGTTTGTCTGACCTGATACGTGAGAATGCCGGGATAAAAATCACATTCTTTATTTTTATTGGTCTGGTTTTATCGAATATTGGCAATACAACGACTGAATTCGCAGGTGTTGCCGGCAGTATGGAGATTTTTGGAATAAGCAAGTATATCTCTGTTCCGGTTGCTGCAGTCATGGTCTGGTTTCTTGTTGTTAAGGGAACATACCAGATAGCCGAGCGCATTTTTTTGATATTCAGTGCATCCCTGCTCACTTATGTTATTTCTGCACTTATGAGCAAACCACACTGGAGTGAGATCGGATCTGCCATAATCCGGCCAAAAATGGATTTCAGTACTGGTGGTCTCGCAATGGTAATAGCACTTGTCGGTACCACAATAGCCCCATGGATGCAATTCTACATGCAGTCGTCTGTTATCGAGAAAGGACTTCAGATGAAGAATTACAGGTATACAATGATTGATATTGCAGTGGGTTGCATAATAACAGTTGTTGTTGCATTCTTTATTATGGTTGCATGCGGATCGACGCTGTACCCTGAAGGAATTAAGATCAATGAGGCCAAAGACGCCGCAATGGCACTTAGACCACTGGCAGGTGAGATAGCTTCACAGGTCTTTGCATTCGGACTGTTTGTTGCTTCAGTTTTTTCTGCTACAATCTTGCCTCTTGCAACAGCTTTTTACGTTTCTGAAGCTTTTGGATTTGAAGCAGGAATTGATAAAAAATGGAATGAAGCAAAGGAGTTCTATTCACTTTATACATTCATCCTTGTATTATCAGCATTGATAATTCTCATTCCCGGCGCACCTCTCATCCAGATTTCAATATGGTCACAGGTTATTAACGGCATACTGCTGCCTGTTGTTCTTGTAAGCATGATTGTGCTTATAAATAACAAAAAAATAATGGGTCATTATGTTAATAAACCTTTTCAGAATATCATCGGATGGGGAGCAGTAATTGTGCTTACAGGACTATCACTAACCCTTGTAATCCTTCCATTATTCAATCGTTGAGGATCTTTATTTCATCAATATCCTGAAAATAAAGGAACTGGATTATTTTGTCCGGTACAACCAACAGCTTTAATTAGTAAATTTAAAGTTGTTATTGTACTGATTCAAAAGTGTATGAAACTTTCCAGGTTCACAATAGCTCTCTTCATAATCCTGTTTCTTATTGTTTCGCTTGTTCTGATTTCTGATACAAATCGCAGGAATGAGAACAGGCGCATAGATTTTTCAGAATCACCAGGGTCAGGCACTGCAATAATCATGACTGGTGCTGCGGCAAGGATAACACAACAGGTGGCCCTTCTTGAAGAGCTCTATAACAGGGGCGTCCTGAAAGATGTCGTGTTTATCTCCGGTGTTAGCTCCGGTGCTTTGAATGCAGTGATGCTAAATGCCATACTGAGCGGAAAACTAACCTGGCAGGAGTATAAGGATATTCTTTTCAATATTAGAAACAGTGATATTTATCTTTCGGGAGAAGGCAAGCTTCCTGTAAATACAGGTCCTTCGAGAAAACTGCTTACTGAAGTCGTTGAAGGGAAGCTTGGATACAGGACAATAGGTGATCTTCCTATAATGACCGAAATATCTTTCTCCAATTTTTCAGGCCTGAAAACCAGGCAAAGAGTTTTCAGGATGTGCAGCCGTAAGATCAATTCTGAATCTGATACAACACTCAATCTTGTCGATATACTTATGGCGTCAACTGCAATACCGGTTGTGTTCCCTCCAGCCAGGATAGGTAATGTCTCGACAATACCTGACATTGAGTACACTGATGGAGGTGTAGGTATCGACTACATTCCTTTTACAGCATTACTGGATTTTCAAAAATGGAGAGGAGAAAGAGTTAAGAATGTATATATCATAAGCAGAACATTCGGTGTTTTTGATGAATTCAGCCAGGAAATGAAGATGCTGGGGATAAACAACAAAGGCAGGATAGACAGGATAGGCACTTCACTTGACAACATCATCTGGTGGATCATGATAAACAGGCTGGAGGCTTTCGCGAGGGAAGCTCCGGAGATGATCAACGGGAGTTATGTCTGGATACCCCATCTTGAACAGGATTTCCTGATGCTGAACTTTGATAACCTTGAGGAGCAATATTTTATTACAAAATCCTGGGCACAATCGAACGATCCTGTTCCCCTGGGCGATTTTATTCTTTATAATAAGCTTACGAAAGGAGGAAAGAGATTCTGAAAGATAACATTTCCTTCCTGTTTTCTGAAAGCATATTATTTTAATTAGATTTGTATTGGTCAGGGAGGGATTGAAAACTTTAAAAAGATGAATGGTTATTTTGATTCGGAAAGCTATTGTACTCCTTCAGGAAGGAAATCATTAATTGATACGATCCTGTTTAAAAACAGGATTTATTTCACACTAAAATATGCATATATTGTCCTGAAAACCAGGAAGCAGGCCATTAAGAAAGTTTATGACAGGCAGGCATGGTCCGATTCATCCTATTTTATTTTCAGGTTCATTGAAAAGTCCGGAGGCCGGTTCAACATAACAGGAATGGATAATATTTCAAAGGTACCGGGGCCAGTGCTTTTCATAAGCAATCATATGAGTACACTTGAAACGATGATATTCCCATGTATAATCGCACCCAAACGGGAAGTGACTTTTGTTGTAAAGGACAGCCTTGTAAAACATCCATTGTTTGGTGACGTCATGAGATCCAGGAATCCGATAGTTGTAGAAAGGAGTGACCCGCGTAAAGATTTTGAGATAGTAATGACCAAAGGGCAGGAGTTACTTTCCTCTGGTGTCTCAATTATTATTTTCCCGCAAAGCACTAGAAGCGACAATTTCGATCCGGCAGGGTTCAATACTCTCGGGGTAAAACTGGCAAGGAAGGCAGGCGTGCCGGTTGTTCCGGTAGCTATTAAAACAGATTTCTGGGGAAATGGCAAGATGCTGAAGGAACTTGGTCCGCTTGACAGTAAAAAAACTATCCACATGAGGTTTGGTGAACCTTTTAATATTGCCGGAAATGGACGTGAGGATAATCAGAAGATTATTGACTTCATTCAAAGCTCTCTTGATGAATGGAAAGAAAATTGATACAATTGGACGAATTTTAATAATCTATTGAGATTGTTTTTAAATATTTTCTAATTTACTTTATGGAAACTTTATTTAACCTAACCTATATTATAAATTAATAACCTTAAAATGGATTGGAAATCACAGGAATTTATTTGGCTCGACTGGGCAATAATGGCTGTCGGGATTCTGGCAATAGCCTGGGCCATTTGGCGTTCAATACAAAAACATAAAAAGCAGCTGCAAGGTGCTGACAGCCAGGATTACCTGTTTGGTAAAGGTGAACCATGGTATATAATTGGTGCCGCCATCTTTGCTGCAAACATTGGATCTGAACACCTTGTTGGCCTTGCAGGAACAGGTGCCAAGGCAGGTGTTGGTATGGCACACTGGGAAATGCAGGGTTGGATGATACTTATACTGGGATGGCTATTTGTGCCATTCTACCAGTTGATGAATACTAAGCTGGGGAAAATTATTACAATGCCCGATTTCTTAAAGAACAGGTATACACCCAGGACAGGTTCATGGTTATCAATCATCACACTTATCGCATACGTTCTGACCAAGGTCAGTGTAACAGCATTTACCGGAGGTATATTCATGGAGAGTCTGCTTGGACTGCCATTCTGGTATGGTGCTATCGGGTTGATAGTATTGACAGGTATATTTACTGTTCTCGGAGGTATGAAGGGTGTTATGACACTGTCTGCGATTCAGACACCAATACTTATAATTGGTTCGTTTCTTGTGCTTTTCCTTGGATTGTCAGCCCTCGGAGGAGGAAGCATAGCTGACGGCTGGACAGCAATGATTGACTTTTCAAGAACTCTGAACGTAGGAACTGATGGCGTTGCCTATGGCACCAATCATATGTTCCACTTTCATAAGGGTGATCCATTATATGGTGAATATCCCGGATTTTGGGTATTCATTGGAGCTTCAATAATCGGATTCTGGTACTGGGCAACCGACCAGCACATCGTTCAGCGCGTTCTTGGACAAAGGAAAGGCGAACCAAATGATGAAGTGATGAAACGTGCACGCAGAGGTACTATCGCTGCCGGTTATTTTAAATTATTACCCGTGTTTATGTTCCTGATACCCGGTATGATTGCTGCGGCACTGGCTGCACGTCCGGGAAGTGGCTTCGCACTGGAAAACCCTGACACTGCCTTTGGCTCTATGGTTAAGTTTGTTCTGCCTGCCGGTGTGAAAGGTATTGTCACAATCGGCTTTATTTCAGCTTTGGTGGCTTCTCTGGCAGCATTCTTCAACTCCTGCGCGACCCTGTACACAGAGGATTTTTATAAGCCAATGTTTAAAGGCAAAACTGAAGCCCAGTACGTTCTGGTGGGGCGAATTGCAACAATTACTGTAGTTGTTCTCGGTATCATATGGATACCTGTTATGATGAGTCTCGGAAGTCTTTATTCTTATCTTCAGGGAATTCAGTCACTTCTTGCTCCTGCAATGGTAGCTGTATTCGTATTAGGTATATTTTCAAAAAAAATTACTCCCAAGGCTGGTGAATATGGTTTAATTATTGGCTTTTTGATCGGTATGATAAGGTTGCTAACCAACATTTTTACAAATACCGGGAAAGACATAATGACTGGTAAGTTGTGGGAGTTGACAACATGGTTCTGGAGAACGAACTGGCTTATTTTCGAGATATGGCTGCTTGTTTTCATCATGTTATTTATGGGTTTCGTGTCATTCTTCACTCCAAAGCCATCTGCACAACAGGTAGAATTTATAACCTTCACAGGCGATTATAAAACACTTATCAGGAATAGCTGGAATAAGTGGGATGTAATTGCTTCGTTTGGTGTTGTGTTGTTCTGTACCCTGTTTTATGTTTACTTTTGGTAAGATTTTTTAATAGTATTTATCTAAAAATAAGAATATGATTGATTTAAGCAAACTCGAAGTCTGGTTTATAACAGGTACTCAGCACCTATACGGACCAGAAACATTAAAGCAGGTTGCAGCTGACTCCACAAAAATTGCAGCAGCCCTTGATAAATCGCCCAAGATTCCTGTTAAAATTGTTTTTAAACCAATCTTAACAACTCCGGATTCTATAACAGAGATCTGTACTGCTGCCAATAATTCGGCACAGTGTATTGGTCTGATAGCCTGGATGCACACATTCTCACCGGCAAAGATGTGGATCAGGGGATTGTCAATCCTGAATAAGCCATTTCTCCATTTCCATACCCAGCTGAACAGGGATATACCATGGAAAACTATCGACATGGACTTCATGAACCTTAACCAGTCAGCTCACGGTGACAGGGAATTTGGTTTTATTGGTACAAGAATGAGACTTGACAGGAAAGTTGTCGTCGGTCATTATGAAGATCCGGAAGCTATTGAAAGAATATCTGTATGGGTACGTGTTGCTGCTGCCATTGATGATGCAAAAAAGATGAAAGTTGCAAGATTTGGTGACAACATGCGCGATGTTGCTGTTACTGAAGGGAACAAGGTAAGTGCCCAGATACATATGGGTTACTCTGTATATGGCTATGGTATAGGAGACCTTGTTAAGGTAGTTAACAGTGTTTCTGATTCAGATATTAAGAAACTTATATCAGAGTACCGTTCACAATACGAACTTGAAAAGAGTGTTGAAAGTTCGGCTTCCCTTGCAGAAGCTGCAAGGATAGAACTTGGCATGAGAGCCTTTCTCGAGAACGGAGGTTTTAAAGCATTCACCACTACGTTCGAAGATCTCTATGGTTTGAAACAACTTCCAGGCCTTGCAGTTCAGAGGCTTATGGCTGATGGTTACGGATTTGGTGCAGAGGGTGACTGGAAAACAGCTTCACTCGTAAGATCAATGAAAGTTATGGCAGAGGGATTGCCCGGCGGAACATCATTTATGGAAGATTATACTTATCATTTCGATCCTTCCGGAATGAGAGTCCTTGGTGCTCATATGCTTGAAGTATGCCCATCAATAGCTTTGTCAAAACCAAAGGTTGAAGTTCATCAGCTGTCAATAGGAGGCAAGGAAGACCCCGCAAGGCTTGTATTTAAGACAAAACCCGGAAGAGCAATCAATGCTTCGCTTATAGATATGGGCAACAGGTTCAGGATGATAGTTAACGATGTCGAGGTTGTTGAATGCCCTGACATGCCTAAACTGCCTGTTGCAAGTGTACTCTGGAAGCCAATGCCTGATCTCAAGACCGGAGCTGCTGCATGGATCCTCGCAGGAGGTGCTCATCATACAGGTTTCAGCTCTGCAGTTGATGCTGAATACATTGAGGACTTTTCATCAATTCTCGGTATTGAATATGTTCACATCAACGAAAAATGTGATCTTAAAGAGTTTAAAAAAGAACTCAGGTGGAATGAATTATATTATAACCTGAAGGGCTGAAGGGTAAATTCATAAATTATTGTAACACATGCTGGAAGATCTTAAACAGCGGGTTTTCAAGGCGAATCTCGACCTGTTGGAAAACGGGCTCGTTATTCATACCTGGGGTAATGTTAGCGGAAGGGATAGCAAAACAGGATATATTGTTATAAAACCTTCCGGTGTCAGTTATGCTGACATGAAAATGGAGGATATGGTTGTCCTTGATCCTGACGGAAAGATAATCGAAGGGAAATTTCGTCCTTCCACAGATACTCCCACGCATCTGATACTCTACAGCCGGTTTCCTTCTATAGGCGGTGTTGTGCATACACATTCCACATATGCCACCTCATGGGCACAGTCGGGAAGAAGCATTCCTGCATTTGGCACTACTCATGCAGATCATTATCATGGGGAAGTGCCATGCACCCGCCGGCTTACAGATAAAGAGATAATGAATGATTATGAACTTAATACAGGCAAGGTCATAATTGAAACTCTGGGCAAGACCGATCCACTGGAAATACCTTCCGCACTTGTGCACAGTCATGGTCCATTTGCATGGGGAGACAGTCCGGAGAAGGCTGTATACAATGCCATTGCACTCGAGGAGATTGCATTAATGGCATTCAATACGATTATGCTGGGAAGGACAAACCCGGTTGAAGATGCTCTGCTTGAAAAGCATTACGGCAGGAAGCATGGTAAAGATGCTTATTATGGTCAAAAATAAAATCTGATATGGCAGAAAAATACGTTATAGGAATAGATTATGGAACTGATTCAGTTAGATCAGTTGTTGTAAGTGCTTCGAATGGTCACATTGCTGGAAGTGCTGTGTTTGAATATCCAAGATGGAAAAAAGGCATGTACTGTGACGCTGCTGAGAACAGGTTCAGGCAGCATCCGCTTGACTATCTCGAAGGTCTCGAGCAATCTGTGAAAGGTGCTCTGAAAGGATTACCAAAAGAAGTTATTTCAAACATATCAGGTATAACTGTTGATACAACCGGTTCAACCCCTGTTGCTGTCGACAGGAACAGTGTTCCTCTTTCTCTTACCAAGGAATTTGAGAACGACCCTGATGCAATGTTCATACTCTGGAAGGATCATACAGCTGTAAATGAAGCAGCAGAAATAAATGAGAAAGCAAGATCATGGGGTGGTGTTGATTTTACAAAATTCGAAGGAGGTATATATTCATCCGAATGGTTCTGGGCAAAAGTTCTTCATGTATTGAGGAGCAATAACCGTGTCAGGGAAAAGGCGTATTCATGGGTTGAGCATTGTGACTGGATACCTGCCGTACTTACAGGAGTTAAAGACCCAGCGGACATAAAACGCAGTCGTTGTGCCGCCGGTCATAAGGCGATGTGGCATGAAACATTCGGTGGGTTACCGGATGAGAAATTTCTTGTTAAGCTTGATCCTGTACTGAAAGGTCTGAAAGAAAAGCTATTTACTGAAACATATACCTGTGATGTTGTTGCTGGAACTATTTCTCCTGAATGGGCCCAGAAACTCGGCCTGCCAGGTGATGTGAAAATAGGTGCAGGTGCGTTTGATGCCCATCTTGGTGCTGTTGGGGGTGAAATTATTCCAAATCATCTTGTTAAGGTTATGGGTACCTCCACATGCGACATGCTATTAACCTCATCTGCTGAGCTTGGAGATAAACTCATCCCTGGTATCTGTGGCCAGGTTGACGGATCAATAATACCCGGGATGATCGGCCTCGAGGCTGGTCAGTCTGCATTCGGCGATATTTATGCTTGGTTCAGTAAACTTATCATGTGGCCTGTAAATGAAATAGTTGCTAAAATGACATGGCTAGATGAAGCAACAAGGAACAGGATCGAGCAGGAGACATCCGATAAGATAATTTTTGAGTTGAGCAGGCAGGCAGAGTCATTACAGGTTGAAGAAACAGGCATAATTGCCCTCGACTGGATGAACGGTAGGCGCACTCCTGATGCAAACCAGGCTCTTAAAGGCGCTATTGCAGGCCTTTCCCTGGGTTCAGATGCTCCCAAGGTCTTCAGAGCACTTGTTGAAGCGACAGCATTCGGATCGAGAATGATCAATGAAAGATTTATTTCTGAAGGCATTCGCATTGACGGAGTGATAGCAATTGGTGGTGTGGCAAGGAAAAATCCGTTTGTGATGCAGATAGTCGCCGATGTTCTCAATATGCCCATCAAAGTTGCAGCATCTGATCAGACATGTGCACTTGGCTCTGCTATGGCCGCTTCAGTGGTGGCCGGCATACATAAAGATATGGATTCAGCAAGGAAGGCTATGGGTAGCGGATTTGAAAAAGAATATCATCCTGACAAATCCAGGGCAGCAAAATATGATGTATTGTTCAGGAAATATAAGGATCTCGGAAAATTCATAGAGCATAACCAAATATAATTGGTTAGAATTTTTTGGGGTCTTAATTATGGTTATGGTACACATTACTTTATTGTAACAGAGTATTACTTTAATATCATTACATAAACAATTTTCTTAAAGAGATAGTGCTCCTGTTTATTGTTGTCTTTTTGCATAAGGTTTTGTACTCGGTATTAACAAAATATTAAGTAATGAAAACCATGATCCTCCTTCGTTCTTTAATTCTTGTATTTGCTACGCTGCTCATAAGTGTGGCATCAATAGGTCAGCAGCAGAATATTACTATGCCGCAGGGTAAAAACCTTGCAGTTGTTGCTACCCCTTCAACATCGTTACGCAACCAGTCTGTTACAGTTTCACTGAATGACGGACTGGTTCCTAACCGTTCAGGAGCGGTTCGCAGCAACCAGGGAAGACCTCAGCAAAATCCTGCAACACAGTGGGTACAATATGAATGGAAACAACCTGTAACCACAGGCAAAGTGGAGGTGTTCTGGTGGAATTTTGAAAATTCTGTCACCTTGCCATATTCGTACAGGCTGAAATTCTGGGATGGTAATGACTTTGTACCTGTAAAAAATCCTAAGGGCCTGGGCTTGCTGAATAACCAGTTTAACACTACAACTTTCGATGCTGTAACAACAACAAAACTTCGTCTTGAGGCTGATTCAGCGCTAAGATTTCCAACAACACTCCTGGAATGGGTTGTGATACAATCTGATAATTCAAAAGATCATCCGCCGGTTGTTATTGCGGGTACTGACAGGATTGTTATGGATGGTGGAAAAACATATCTTTCCGGAGCATTCAGGTCAGTTTCAGGAAATGGGAATGTTAAATGGAGTAAACTATCCGGTCCTGGAAATGTAACCTTTGCAGATGCAGGATCGCTTAAGACCACCGCCACATTCTCAAAAACCGGTGATTATGTACTGGGTCTTACTGTCAACGAAGGTCCAAATTCATCTGTCTCACCTCTTAAAGTCAAGGTTCAGCTTCCTCCGCCTCCTCAACGGCTCGATGTCGTATACACAAAGAATTACAAGATTGACAGTCCGCTCTGGAATGAAAGGGTGAAGGCTCTTATTGTAAATTGGATACCATGGTGTATTGAACAGATTGAACGTACAGACCTGACACTCGGTGAAGGAGGTCTTGAAAACTTCATTGAAGCAGCCAAGGCCTTGCGTGGTGAAGCCCA
This sequence comes from Bacteroidales bacterium, assembly GCA_035297425.1. Classification (GTDB taxonomy): domain Bacteria; phylum Bacteroidota; class Bacteroidia; order Bacteroidales; family VadinHA17; genus LD21. The sequence goes on from DATGYZ010000018.1 coordinate 180,115, forward strand.
TGGGAAACATAAAGGGTATGTCTTTTCAAATGCCTGGGTACACCAGACTGTTGAATCCATGTCGATAGCTTTGATGATCGATCCGCAGGGTGATAAAGAAATCATAGCTGCCCAGGAAAGAATGAAGAAGACACTTGAAAAATGGATCCCAATAATCCTTGCAGCCCAGGAGCCTGACGGGTATCTCCAGACTGCTTATACTCTACGCGACACTGCAAGGTGGAAAGGAAGATGGGAACCAGCCACAAGAGGAAACCATGAAGGATATGTATCAGGTTATTTCATTGAATCTGCTATAAATCATTATACCCTGACCAACGGTACAGACAAGAGATTGTATGACGCAGCTAAAAAACTTGCTGATTGCTGGGTGGCTAACATTGGTCCGGGTAAGAAAGAATGGTTCGACGGCCACCAGGAGATGGAACAGGCACTGGTTCGTTTCGGAAGATTTGTAAACGACATGGAAGGGAATGGAAGGGGAGATAATTATATTAAGCTGGCCAAGTTCCTTCTTGACTCAAGGAAGGGCGGATCAGAATATGACCAGAGTCATGTTCCTGTACAACAACAATACGAGGCAGTAGGACACGCAGTGCGTGCAGCATATAATTATTCAGCAATGTCGGATGTGGCATGCGAAACGGGGGATACTGATTACCAGAGTGCAGTTATGTCGTTATGGGATAACATCGTAAACAGGAAATATTATGTTGTCGGTGGCATAGGGAGCGGTGAGACATCAGAGGGATTTGGTCCTGATTATTCTTTGAGTAATGATGCTTACTGCGAGGCATGCTCAAGTTGTGGGCTTGTATTTTTCCAGCACAAGATGAACCTAGCATATCATGATGCAAAATATGCTGATCTCTATGAAGAGACGATATACAATGCCCTTCTGGGATCAATAGACCTTGATGCAAAAAACTTCTACTATGTTAACGCTCTTGAATCAGCTCAATCAAGGTATTCATGGCATACATGTCCATGTTGCGTCGGAAATATTCCACGAATATTGATGATGATTCCTACCTGGACATATGTTAAGAGCGATGATGGTTTGTACGTAAATATGTTCATAGGAAGCTCAATAAAAGTGGATAAAGTTGCTGGAACAAGTGTTGAAATGGTCCAGAAAACTGATTATCCATGGAGCGGGAAAGTTTCCATCACTGTTAATCCTGAACAGTCCCGTGAGTTCACAATCTATGTCAGGGTTCCTGACCGTACTACCAGTGTATTGTATACTCCTTCCAAAAAAATCTCAGGACTTAAATCGCTTAATCTGAATGGGAAGCCTGTTAAAATCAATACTGTAAATGGCTATGCTTCCTTAAAAAGAACATGGATCAAAGGTGATAAAATTGATTTTGAATTGCCTATGGAAGTCCAGGTTCTTACAGCAGATGCAAGGATAGCAGCCGACAGAAACAAGGTTGCACTCCGTTATGGGCCAATGATCTATAATGTTGAAAAAGCAGATCAGCCTGATATCGATAAGTATATGGGAACCGGGCCTTTGACAACCGAATGGAGAGATGATATGCTTGATGGTGTTGTTGTAATTAACGGCAAATGGGAAGATGGTTCACCGCTGGTTGCAATACCAAACTTTGCAAGAAATAACCGTAACAAGGTACATTCAACTAATAGTCCGGGACCGCAACAACCTGATGGAGGATCTAAAGTATGGATCAATAAACATTAATATTGTAATATGGTTTATAATTTTTTATTCACTAATTTTAGATTTAAGATTTAAAACACTTAACCTGACGCAGCTATGAAAAAAAACCTGATAGTTTTTGCAGTGATAATTAGCACTGTATTCAGTTCCTGTAACAATTCTAAAACCAGAGATATGGTAAAAAAAGACGTGTTCGGTAATCATGAAGGTAAGGAAGTTTACCTTTTTACACTTACGAATAAAGCCGGTAATGTTATCAGGCTTACAAATTATGGTGCAAAAATCACCTGGATTGAAGTTCCTGATAAAGCAGGGAAGAAAGATAATGTCACTTTAGGATACGACACTTTTGAGGGAACCAGGGATGGAGACCCATACTTCGGTTCAGTTGTAGGAAGGTATGCCAACAGGATTGCAAAAGGTAAGTTCTCGCTCGATGGAACGGAGTATTCCACAGTTCAGAATGATGGTACAAATACCCTGCATGGTGGTCCCAAAGGATGGCATAGTGTTGTATGGGATGGCGAGATAATCAAAAGTGACACAGCAAAAGTAAAATTCACTTATAAGAGCCCTGATCTAGAAATGGGATTCCCTGGGAACGTTGTTGCTACAGTTGTATATTCATGGACTGACAATAATGAGATCATAATGGATTATACCTGTACAACAGATAAAAAGACTGTAGTAAATATTACAAACCATGCATATTTCAATCTTCATGGTGCAGGCAATGGCGATATTCTCGATCATGTTATAACTTTAAGAGCTTCAGCATTCACACCGGTTGATTCAGTCCTGATCCCAACAGGCGAAATACGCCAGGTTGCCGGAACACCTTTCGATTTTACTACTGGCAGGGTGATTGGTGAAAAAATTAATGACACCTACGATCAGCTTGTTATAGGTAAAGGTTATGATCACAACTACGTCCTTGATAATGTTGAAGAAGTGGATGTCACTGTGTTCGACCCGCAGTCAGGAAGGGTGCTTGAAGTTATTACAGATCAGCCGGGAATGCAGTTCTATACTGGTAACTTCCTTGACGGTACCCAGACAGGTCACGGAGGCAAGGTATATCAGCACAGAACAGGCTTCTGCCTTGAATCAGGTCACTATCCCGACAGTCCAAATCACCCTGAATTCCCATCAACAATACTGAATCCGGGACAAGAACTAAAAACCAGGACCATTTACAGGTTTTCAGTAAGGTAGATCATACCAATGCCGGGTATTCCAGATAATACCCGGCATTGTTTTCTTTATTATTCAGTGTTTAATATCTGCTCACCACCAATCATTTTAATCTTTCTTTTAATTTACTAACATGAAAAAACCGGCTTTAATAATTGTGTTACTGTTGTTGTTCACAGGAATAACACAGTCGCAGAACAATCAATTTCCTTTCAGAAATCCTCAGCTGCCACTTGAGGAGCGTGTGAATGATCTCGTTTCAAGGATGACTCTCCAGGAAAAATTAGATCAGCTGGTTTATACTGCTCCGGCAATACCAAGGCTTGGTGTTCCTGCCTATAACTGGTGGAATGAAGCTCTTCATGGTGTTGCCAGGGCCGGGTATGCAACTGTATTTCCGCAATCAATTACAATAGCCAATTCCTGGGATGAAGGTCTGATGTTCAATGTGGCAAATGCCATATCTGATGAGGCCCGGGCAAAATATCACGAGTTTCAGAGAAGAGGGAAAAGAGGTATCTACCAGGGACTTACATTCTGGTCACCAAACATCAACATTTTCCGTGATCCGAGATGGGGACGCGGCCATGAGACTTATGGTGAAGATCCTTTCCTTACAGGTTCAATGGGTTCCCAGTTTGTAAGAGGAATGCAGGGTGATGATCCTAAATACCTGAAGACAGTTGCCACTGCAAAACATTTTGCTGTTCATTCAGGTCCTGAACCTTTAAGACATTCATTCAATGCAAAAGTGAGTGAGCTGGATCTCAGGGAAACTTATCTCCCGGCATTCAGAATGCTTGTTAAAGACGCAGGTGTATATTCAGTTATGGGTGCTTATAACATGTTCCGGGATTATCCGGCAACAGCAAATCCAATTCTCTATGGGATCCTGAGAAATGAATGGGGTTTCAAGGGTTACATTGTTTCAGACTGCTGGGCTGTATCTGATTATTATAAATACCAGGGTTTTGCAAAAGATGCTGCTGAAGCTGCAGCAATGGCTGTGAAAGCCGGCACTGACCTCGAATGCGGTTCTGATTATAAAAGCCTCATGACTTCAATAGAAAGAGGTTTGTTAACAGAGGCTGATATCGATGTGGCTCTTAAGAGAGACATGACAGCAAGGTTCAAGCTTGGTATGTTCGATCCTGATGAAATGGTGCCATGGGCCCAGATCCCTTTCTTTGTTAATGGTTCAGACTATAATAATTCACTTTCAAGGGAAGCTGCCCGTAAATCAATAGTACTGTTGAAGAATCAGAATAATGTTCTTCCTCTTTCAAAAGACCTTAAGACTATTGCAGTAATTGGCCCTAATGCTGACAATTTTGAAGCTCTTATCGGGAACTATAATGGCATTGCCAAGAATCCTGTCACAATACTGAACGGGATAAACAACAAGCTTACCCCTGCAACAAAGATAATTTATGCAGAAGGAAGCGATCTTGCTGATGGAATTCATAACCTCAGGCCAATACCTTCGAGGTACCTTCGTACCGAAGACGGAGTACAGGGTGCTTTCGGAGAATATTTCGATAACAGGGATATGAAGGGAGAACCGCTTTTCACAAGGGTTGATGACAATATAAATTTTTACTGGGAACATTTTTCACCAAAAGCCGGCATGCCCGATGATGATTTTGGTATAAGGTGGACCACTTATCTTATACCGGATCAGACAGGTACTTACTATCTTGGAAGCTGGGGATCATCAGGATATGAACTGAAACTTGATGGAAAAACCATGGTGCAGTCAATGGATGAGCATCATGCCTTCCACAGGGAATTTCCTGCAGAGTTACAGGCCGGTAAAAAATACAAGATCGAAGTACTTTATAAGAATTATGCCGGCGATGCCGATATGAAGCTGCTATGGGCTCCTCCGAGACCTAATATCCTGAAGGATGCTGTAGCTGCTGCCAACCAGTCGGATGCTGTTATCCTTGTTCTTGGTTTATCACAAAGACTTGAAGGTGAAGAGATGCCAATCAAGATTGAAGGTTTCAGCGGTGGCGACCGTACCAACCTTAATCTTCCGGCTGTTCAGGAAGAGCTGCTCAATACAATTACTGCAACAGGTAAACCGGTTATCGTAATCTTAACTAACGGTGGCGCTCTGTCTGTAAATTCTGCACAGGAAAAAGCTGCTGCAATTTTACTTGCCGGTTATTCAGGTCAGCAGGGAGGAAATGCTGTTGCTGATGTAATTTTCGGTGATTACAACCCGGCAGGACGACTGCCAGTAACCTATTATAAATCTGTTGACCAGATACCTGCTTTCGAAAATTACGATATGCAGGGTAAAACCTACAGGTATTTCAGCAAGGATCCTCTTTATCCTTTTGGCTACGGACTCAGCTATACAACCTTCTCTTACAGCAACCTGGCTATTCCGGAGAGTGCAACAACAGGACAGCCGGTCAAGGTAAAAGTAACTGTTACAAACTCAGGTAAAGTAGCCGGGCGTCGATCTCCATCAGCGAATTGGCGCGCCGGTTCACCACGCGGAATTGCAGGCTCACGCCGTCCTGATAAGG
>DATGYZ010000019.1:0-64195 GCA_035297425.1 Bacteroidales bacterium
CAGGCAATATACTGATAGGCACAGGGACAACCTTATCCAGTGTAGGCGTAACAGGAGATATAGGACTGACCAGCTTAGGAGTGGCCTCGATCACTGCAGGTTCGATCGTAAATGGTGATATCAATAATGCAGCGGGGATAGCCGGAACAAAGATAAATCCTGAATTTGGGAATCAAACTGTTTCAATTGGCACTGGTACAGGCACAACAGCCGGAACAATAGTACTCCATGATGCTACAGCCGGAACAAGCAATACTACAACAATACAGTCGAATGCAAACGTTCCGTCGAGTTACACGCTCACATTACCGGGAGATGATGGTACAGCAAACCAATTTCTGCAGACAGATGGCAATGGGGTTTTGAGCTGGGGATCTCCAATAATCTTGGATGCAGCAGCTGACGGCGCTACAAAAGGAATATCGGCATATACATCAACAGATTTTAACTCGGCAGCAGGCCTAATCAGCCTCGATTATGTAAATGGGCAGAAAGCAGGTGCCGCAACTAATGGATTCTTGAGTTCAGCAGACTGGAGTACCTTCAATGGTAAGCAGAATGCCCTTGTAAACTCAGCAGGACTTGCAGGGGCACTATCAGATGAGACAGGCACAGGCGCAGCAGTTTTTGCAGAATCACCGACACTTTCAAAAGTAGTAATAGGCGCAGGTACTGCTGCTGCAGGAACTGCACCCCTGAAGTTCAACTCGGGAACATTGCTTACAACGACTGAAGCAGGTGCAATTGAATTTAACAATGATAAATATTATGCTACAATAACAACTGGTTCTGGAACAGATGCAGCCAGAAGAGAAATATCTCTCGGAAGTGTCGCAAATGCACTAGTTAAAGCGGATAGATTTACAACCTCAAATTCACTTAGTGACGTACAGGATATGTCCTTCGCAATAGGAGCTAATGAAACATGGAGCTTTGAATTTAATCTTTCAAATGGTTGTGATGGAGCAGGAGGTACAAACTTTGGCATTGCAATTCCAAGCGGAACTTTTCGAGCCACAGTAATTGGAAGAGGAGGTAACTTAAGCTCTTCTATAGATTCTGATATAATCACTGAATTGAGCCCTTCAACTGCAATTTCATTTTGCAGATCAAACACAAATTTAGGATGGACCCGAATAACGGGAGTTGTTGTGGCAGGAGCAACAGGTGGTAATATCTCTCTTCAGTTTTCATCCTCAACATTAACACAACAGAGCACAATATACGCGAAATCATACTTTACTGCACGTAGAATATATTAATACAGAAGCATATGAAAAGAGTTATAACAAAATGCATTGGGGTTTTAATTATATCAATAATAACTGTACCGTTATCTGCCCAGCAACCCGCTTCCCAGAAAAAATCACAGCAACAAGCTCCTGCTCAGCCTACACAATCAGCCCAGGCTGCACTTAAGCTTGCAAACTCTGCCGATTCATCGCAGTACATTCTCGGAGCTTACCTTGGCCAGTTTCTCCAAAACAATAACCTGGCAATAACAAATGCCACATTGTTCCTGCGAGGGATGGATGATGTCATCTCGAACAAGCCATTAATGGTCAATGCCGACAGCATACCAAGGAAGATGAACGAGTATACTGCAAGGATGAACAGGGAACGTAACCAGCTCCTCGAAAAACAGCTATTCGAGAAAATAAAAGGCCAACCTGGTGTAGGGATGCTGCCTAACGGTGTTTGCTATGTGATCTCAAAACCCGGCACTGGAGAAAGGCCAGTGTTAACTGATTCTGTTCAGCTACATGTGAAAGGATATCTACCTGTCGGAACTGTCTTTGAAGATACTTACTCAAGAAACAACCCTATCAGGACAATTCCCGGAAAACTTATTCCCGGAATGAGAGAGGCTCTCCAGATAATGCCTGCAGGTTCTGTATGGAGAATATTCATACCATCAGCTCTTGCATACGGGGAAAATGGTATCCAGGGTGCCATCCCGCCTTACTCTGCAATAGTGTTTGATGTTGAGCTTATAAGAGTGTACAGGTGACAGAATAATTAATGAAGTACATCTGAGTCCGTTAAGAAATGACCAGGAACAGGGAAATACTGAAAAACAAAAACAAATATTCATGTCTCATCAGGACATCGGTATTTGTGTTTTTTGTTTTCTTGTTTCCCGGACTCAGAGCCCAGGTGATCTCAAGTCATAATGCAAATGTTTCACTATCCGCTAATGTCTTCCTTGCAGGAAAGGACCTGAACAATAATACAGGTTTTGTAACTAACTATGGTAATATTAATCTTTCGGGCAGCTATACGAGCACCGGTCTGTCACAGGGAGACGGATTTTACCGTATCGGCGGCAACTGGATACATGCCGGAACATTTATTCCTTCATTTAGTACTGTAATTTTTAATGGCTCGTCAAACCAGCAGGTCAGTCACCCATCTCTGTCGTTTTTCAATTTGTCTGTTAAAAATACAGGTGTTGTGATTCCCGCATTGAATAACAAGGTAATCATCCTGAATAACATTGTGGTAAACAATAATCTTGAACTGGAATCAGGGATTGTGGATGCCGGAACCTTCAAGCTTTCCTTACTTAATTTTTTGCAGAATTCATTGATATATACCAAAGCAACAGGCAGCAGGGTTTTAGGCAGGTTTGAAAGGGCCGTGGGAGAAGAGAATAAAATGTACCTGTTTCCACTTGGAACAGACATGTACTACAATCCTCTTAACCTGACACCGAATGAAATAAATGTATCCGGTACACTTATTTCCAGGTTCATTACGGGTACTCCCGGAAGTACAGGACTGCCGCTTCCAGATCCTCCGGAAGAAATTGAAGCTCCATTCCCTGATGGTTACTGGGATTTGAAATCCACTGGATTCTCTTCACCGGATTACAGCATCAACATCAACGCAGCAGGATTCTCTGAACCTGTTACCTCTGTGACGAGGGTCTTATCACGTCGTGCTGGCGATGACTGGACCGTTGACGGTACTCATGTTACTGCTGATACATTGGCAGGTGTTGCTCTTCGTAATAACCTGACAAATGATATTGATCCTGCCGGAACACAATATGCCTTCGGACGTGCAAGGCCACTCATCATTAAACAGATCAGGGATACAATTGTCTGTGAAGATACCGATCCATATTTTAAAGTTGTTGCAACAGGTGCCCGTACACTCCGGTATACATGGTACAAAGTGGGAACACCTGATGTTCAGATCCCCAACAGCGATCCGGGGTATCGTGGAGCAAGAACAGCAACTCTTACAATCCTGAATGCACAGCTCGATGATGCCGGACAGTACTATTGCATTATAACTGACAGGTATGGAAATTCAAACAGGACGGTTAATGCTACCCTTACTGTCAAAAAGATACCAGAAGCAAAAGCCACTCCTGATGTCCAGAATCATGAGTGTACTGATGTCCCAATTGATGCTATTGTTTTGAGCGAATTATACGGTGAAGGCGGAACTCATTATTTATGGACACGGGACAATCCTTCAGGCATTACCTCGACAATGCCAACCTCGGGAACCGTTGCTGCTATTGGGATGGCAATACCTTCTGATTCATTCAGGAACAGCACTGACAACCCTATTAAAGTTACATTCACCATTTATCCTGTTAGTCCGGACCTCTATCCATCAGGACCAGCTTGCGTTGGGCAACCTGTTACTGCAACAATTACTGTTAATCCTGTTCCCAGGGTAGTTCCGGTTTACCCTGACAAGCTGTTGCCTAAGGAAATATGTGATTTAGGAACCACATCAATTACCCTTACAACGCCGACAACAATGACTCGTGGAAATATATTGTTCGATTACACTGTTACCAAAACAGGCGGGGCTTTATTGATCGGAAATACTACTCCTGCCAATGATCTTGTTCCCGGTCATAATATTGCATTCCAGTATGAGAACAACTCCGCCTCAATACAATCTGTATATTACTATATTACCCCGAAAGTTGACAATGCAGTGTGCCCGCCGGGTCTGGTTGTTGAAAGCGAAGTGAAGGTCCATGCTGTACCGATACAGGGAATAACCGAAATACAGCCTCTTACATGCGAAGACCCATCTGGTCTGGGTGCATTGCGGGTTGATATTCCTACAGGAGGAGAGCCTTACAGCGTTGAATGGACAGGTCGTGATAACTATTATAATAACAGGGACTTCAGCATATTCGGGCTGAGGGAAGGGAACTACTATGTCACAGTAAAAGATAATCTTAATTGTTCACAGAATGCTGTTAAACCACTCTATGCCGCATTCGCAGAACCATATATTTATGCATACCCGATCAATCCGGGAGGTTATAATATAACCTGCAGGGATAGTTCTGATGCAAGGATAACAATTGCTGTATCCGGAGGAATAACAGAACCCTATACATACAGGTTCCTGAAGAATGGTGTAATCCAGGATGTGGGAGTCTTCCTGAGGAACAAGGATGATGATCCGACTCAGCAGAAGACATATGACCATCTGGGCGCTGGTACGTACAGCCTAATTATTGCGGACAGGAATGGTTGTGGTCGTGAAAGATCAATAAGCATTAAAGTACCTCCTCCGATGGTAGCATCTTTCGCAACCACAAACGTATCATGTAAAGGCAACAACAATGGTTCTGTAACAGCCACAATAACCGGTGGCAGGGGAGGACCCTATATTTACCAGTGGTCAACAACTGACGGCTATATACCAGGCTCTACTACAACAAACAGGATTACAAACGTTTCAGCTGGGACTTATTATCTTGATGTCAGGGATGTTCTGGGTTGTCCTGCACGTTTTTCAGTCAGGGTAACTGAACCCGCAGGAATGGCGCTGCTGGGTGCAGTAACTAAAAATATTTCATGCAATGGCTTCAATGATGGCAAAATAAAAATGAACATCACAGGAGGAACAGGGAATTATAATTACCTCTGGACCGGACCGTATGGTTATACATCAACAGCCGATTCGATCTCAGGCTTGTACGCAGGCACTTATACATGTACAGTAACTGATCAGAACGGATGTATACTGTATGCTACTCCGGGTGTAAAACCAACATTTACACTCACTCAACCTCTTCCTTTACAGATATCAGCTACTCTTTCCAGGTCGCCATATGGAGGTTATGAGATTGCCTGCAATGGACAGTCAGGTTCTGCTGATATAGTTGTTACCGGTGGTACAGCTCCTTACACATATACCTGGAGCACAACAAACGGTTCCGGAATTATAGCAGGATCAAATCATCAGCCTGCGTTAAAAGCCGGCAACTACCATGTTGATGCCCGCGATGCAAACGGATGTACCATTTCGTATGACTTTACAATGAACCAGCCGCAGAAAATTGTTCTTCAGCTTTCACCTACAAATATCACCTGTGTAGCGCCTGGTTTAAACAATGGTAGGGCTGATCTTACTGTTTCAGGTGGAACAGGACCATATACATTCCAGTGGTCAAACGGTGCGACAACAGAAGATATTTCAGGCCTTACAGGCGGCACTTACAGTGTAATGGTACGGGATATGAATTCGTGTTTCGATACCGCTTCTGTTGAGATACATCTTCCTCCGACATTGAGATTCAGTACTTCGCTTAGCAGCTACAACAGTTACGAAGTAAGCTGTTACGGCATGGCAGATGGTGAAATTTATGTAATGCCGGATGCAGGTAATGCTCCTTTCCTCTATTCATTATCAGGTCCATCAGGATTTATGTCAGTAAATTCAACAGGACAATTCAAAGGATTGAAGGCGGGTACATATACAGTTGTCGTAACAGATAAGTATTCATGTACTGCAAATGAGGTTATAAATTTGAGAGAACCCGGAAGGCTGGAGGCAAGACTTGTTACTTCGCAAAGTATTGTAGGAGGTTTCAACCTGAATTGTGCCGGGGACAGTACGGCAACAATTACCGTAAATCCTCGCAACTCTGTCAACAACGTTACTTACTTGTGGTCTGATGGTTTCAGCGGGAGATCAAGATACAACCTTAAAGCAGGTGATTACAGAGTTGTAATTACTGACGATAATAATTGCCAGGCGGTCGCTACAACAACAATTACAGCACCGGATTCTATTCACCTGTCACTGCAGGTAGATCCCCCATTCTGCCCCGATAAGCCTGATGGATCGATTGCAACAATCATAACCGGAGGAATTCCTGGAATGCAATACAATTACCTGTGGTCGGATAAATCGACCGGAGATAAGATAACCGATATTCCCGGAGGTTATTATAGTGTTGTTGTACGTGACCTTAATGGCTGTGTATTGCGTGATTCGCTTACCCTGTATCCTGAAAATGAAACATGTCTCATTGTTCCAAATATGATATCTCCAAATGGTGATCTTATAAATGATTACTGGAATATTGGTGAAAAAGAGCTCTATCCTGAGATGGTTATTACTATATTCAACAGGTGGGGAGAAACGATCTGGAGATCTGAGAGAGGGTACCCGAATCCATGGGATGGAAAAGTCAGGGGGCAGGTACTTCCAATTGATTCGTATCATTATATAATCGATCTGAAGAACGGCTCTGAACCTATTATCGGAAACGTAACAATTGTCAAATGAAGAAGGTAATTGCTGGGAAAGCTTTGATTATTATTGCAGCTGTATTTTCATCAGTACTGGCAACCGCCCAGCAATTACCTATCTATAGCCAGTATCTCTATAATAAATTCCTGATCAACCCGGCTGTTGCCGGAAGTGATGGTTATACTAGTGTCAACCTTACTGCAAGGGAACAATGGGTAGGTTATTATGGTGCACCACGCACATTCTCGTTCAGCGTACAGTCAAGAATGCTCAAGAAGAGCTATATACTTAAAGAGTCACGATTCAGAAAGGAGATTTTCAGGCCGTCTTCTGATGGCAAGGTCGGTTTTGGAGGGTATGTTTTCAGCGATAAGAACGGACTGGTACAGAAAACAGGCTTTCAGTTTTCCTATGCCTACCACACATGGTTGAGAAACAGCACCCAGCTTTCATTTGGTCTTGCTCTTACAGGCTACCATTATAAGATAAATGAACAGGCAATAGACTTTGAAGATCCCAATGAACCCTGGATGAATAATAATCTTCGCAGAGGTATGTTCGTTCCTGATGCAACATTCGGAGTTTATATCCTTAATGCAAAATACAGCTTTGGATTTTCAGCCGATCAGCTCTTCGAAGCATCTGCCCGTATTGCAAACAATGCATACGATAATTTTAAAGTGGACAGGCACTATTACATCTTTGGTTCCTGGGATTTTGTGCCTGCATACAAGACCATAATACAACCTTCATTTCTGCTCAGAACATCAGAACTTATTATGCCACAGGCTGACTTTGGATCTACATACATATACGATAATAGCTTCTGGGCAGGTCTTTCATACCGGACAAGCGGTGCACTCATTGCAACACTCGGTGTAAAGCATGAGAAAATGTTTTTTGGATATGCCTTCGATTTCACACTGCAGCAAATACAGAGGGTAACCTACGGTACTCATGAAATTACTCTGGCATTCAAATTTGGTGATAGCATGAGAAGATACAGGTGGTTGGACAGGTATTAGATCTTAAAAAATTGATAATTACTTTGATATATAAATCACTGAACTGGTCCTGTTCCGGTTAAACAATGAAAGGAACCAGAAAAATGCTCCTATTGCCAGCCCCGAGAGAAGGCTAATTTTTGAATTCCTGTATTTTTCGCTGAGTATTGAAATATAAAAGACATCGAACGGCAAATATTTCATTGCCATCAACCTGATGCCTGAATTTTCAGCAAATATTTTGAATGTAAATGGATTGAAATGCCAGAGATGCCTGGGCACATCATAAGCAGCCCATTTGTCTTTATAGTGAGAAGCATCAAATGAACCTGAATTTGGCAGGGCAATAATGAGCACGCCGGCTGGTTTAAGCCTCTTCTTTAAACTGAGGATATATTCCTCAGGCTTGTGAAAATGCTCAAGGACATGCCATAATGTGATGCAATCAAACTGAGAATCTGGAGGCAGATGATCAGCTGACTGGTACACAGTAAGATTAAATTTTGAAACGGCAAATTCACGTGCTGCAGGATTTATCTCAATACCTGCACTATTCCATCCATCTTTTTTCATGGCATCAAGAAAATGGCCTGTTCCGCAGCCAACATCAAGAATGCTGCCTTCTGATTTTCCTGCATATCTTCTGACAAGCGCGGTTTTGCGCTTGAGCATCACCTGGCGTATCAGCTGATATAGCCTGTCTACAATGCCTTCAGAAGAATTGCTGTGAGAGATATATGAACCTGAGTCATAGTACCTGGTCATTTCATTTTCTTCAGGATAGTCCTGGGTAAACAGAAATCCGCAGGAATCGCATGTGACAACAGGAAAAACCTCGCCTGTAACAAAATAATCCCGCACATTGAACTTCAGTGACAATGCTTGTGAGGAACATAGCGGACATCCATTATGATGCACCATGAATTCCTGATTTTTTATTCATGGTAAAGGAATAGATCAAGTACCCTGCAATAGAAATTATCAGGATCAGAGAAAATATTAAAGAGATTCTGTTCCCTAAAGTATATGATTCCGGTTCAAAGGAGAATCTTATTTCATGTTCTCCTGCAGGGATCACCATGGCGCGCAATATATAATTTGCCCTGAAATGTGCTACTTCTTTACCATCGATAAAACTTTTCCATCCTTTCGGATAATAAATCTCCGAGAAGACAGCCATATTTTCACTGGCCGCAATGGATTTATAGATCAGTTGGTTTGGTTCATAGGAGATAAGTAAAATTGTATCATTCCCGGATGAAATATAAGAGTCCCTGAGATTTGCCGCTAATACTTTATTTACAACAGCTTCATTTGCAGGATTGATCCTTTTAATCATTGACAGTTCTTGATTTGCATTATCCACAATAACCGGTTTTTCAACAAACCAGGCATTTCCAAGTGCATTCGGGTTTATCACCGGGGCTCCATCAGGATTGATTATAATGTATCTTGCATTGAGCATATTGAGTGCCCTTGTATTACTGAATACATTCTGGAAATCAATAATTGTTTTGGCTTTTTCAGCAGCCAGGCTAATCATGGCAAGATCAGAATTTAATACCGTATCAATAAGCTCCTGGTAACGCTTCATCTTTGCACCATGATATCCGCCAATTGAATGGTGGAAATATGATGTTGGAGAATTATCATTAAATGTGGAAACAGTAAGATTCAGTACCCTGTATTCGGTCGTGTCGGAAAGAATAAATTCATCTGCAATCCTTGGTGCAAACAGTTTGCTGATATTAGCGGGCCTTTCAAATCTTTCTGCATTAAGGTATCTCTTATCAATTGTAAATAGATCAATAAGAATAAGCAAAGCCATAAGGACTGTAAGCCAGCTGACTTTTATCTTCTCCTTCAAAAATGCAAAAAGAACAGCTGCTGCAAGGAGTATGAAAACAAGAGATCTGAAGGCATCAGTTCTCAGCAAAGCTTTCCTGTCGGTAACAAGGGAATCCAGCAACCATTGAGGATAACCATTCTGGAGTGTTTCATATGAAGCTCTGAATGACCCGGCTATTCCGGGCAGCAACAAAACAAGAATAGTGAATCCACCTGTGATGCCGGCTGCCAGTTTCAGTTTTTTTATAAGCTCCTGTTTCTGAATTGTGCCTTGTAAGAATTCCTTTAGTGCCAGAAAACCAAGGAGCGGTATACAGAATTCTGCAATTACAAGGGTCATTGTGACAGCCCTGAACTTATTGTATCCAGGGAAAAACTCGATAAAAAGATCAGAAAATATCATGAAGTTCTTTCCCCATGAAAGCATTATTGAAAGAACAGTAGCAGATACAAGCCACCATTTTTCCGGTCCTTTTACAATGAACATCCCTAATACAAAAAGGAAGAACACAACTGCACCGACATAATGCGGACCTTCAGTACCTGGTTGTGAACCCCAGTATGCCTGCATTGAAGCTGCTGCATCAATCGCATTGTTTTTCCTTAATACTTTTACAGTCTCGGAATCTTTTGGAAGAGGATGACTGCCACCACCCTTGTAATTGGGTATAAGCATATTGAATGTTTCATCGACACCGTAACTCCAATGAGTAATATATTCCTTATCAAGACCTGAAGTCATATGAGCACCTGATTCAAGGTCCGATTTACCTCTAATCGAATACTTCCCATATTCCCAGGTGGTATACAGGCTCGCAAAGTTAATTCCAATGGCAATTACAACAGGAACAATAAGGATTCCGGCAGTCTTGAGAAATGCAGGAACTTCTTTTGTTTTTAATGCAAATATTAATTCTACGATCCCGAAAACTATTATGCAGAGGAGTGCATAATAAGTAATCTGCGGATGATTTGCCTGAACCTGGAGGGCAAGAAATATTCCCATTAGCAACGCTCCTTTCAGAGCGTTCTTTCTGAAAGCATACCATATACTTCCAATTAGCGGGGGCATGTATGCAAGTGCAATTGCCTGGGTATTATGTCCTGCTGCAATGATCTGAAAGAAAAAAGATGTAAAGCCGTAAGCAAAAGCACCTGCGATAGACAACCAGGGATTCAGTCCAAAAATTATAAGGAGAATGTAAAAGCCAAGCAATGAAACAAAAAGAACAGAAACAGGCATTTTGAACTGACGGAGCACAGTATCGACATATTTTATCAGGTTACCCGGATACCTTGTTGAAATAAGATAAGCAGGCATGCCACTGAAGATAGAATTCGTCCATAATGGCTCCTTATGATACTTATCCCTGTAATCCTGTATCTCTTTTGAATTTATTGTATGAACCTGGGTATCATTTGCCCTGAGAACTTTCCCTTCAAGAACAGGGTAGAAGTAAACAAACGAAACAACTGCAAACAAGATTACCGCAATTGCATGCGGAAGTATTTTTTTAAGAAATCCTGCATTCATCTTAGGTGTATTATATAATTTCAAAAATAGTCACATTATACCTCATCCTTCAGGTTTTTAAGCGATTTAAGATTTTCTCCAAGATGGCTTAGATCAGACCATTTCCTGAAAAATCCTGTGATATACTGAAGTTCGATTTTCTCATAAAAGTTGAACAGCAAAAGTACAAAAGGAAAGCTCACAAAACAGGCTGTTTTAAGAATCAGCCTAGGCAGGAGATTCATATCGTTAAACATCTGGCAAAGAAAGCTTAATGACATGCCTGCTATTAGCAGAATCAGTATTTTCCTCAACTCATAAGGTACGAAGAATGATTTCTGTGAAAAATAATGACAAGCCAGCCAGTAAAGTATTTGGGTTGTAAGTGTTGCAATTGCTGCTCCTGTGATGTCCCATACCGGGATAAACAATAAATTCAATAACAGGCTTGCAATGGTGGAAAAAACTACAATCATCCCGATGATCTTTGTTTTTTTGGAGATATGCAATCCATAAACTGTAATCTCTTTCATGTTAATGAAGAAGACTGATAAGGCTAGTATCGGAACTATTTTAACAGCGCCCCAGAATTCCTTCGAGTCAGCCAGGATTTTAATAGCCTCATAAGAAAATGCCGAAATGCCGACGACGGCAAACATTATCAGGAATGATGAATAAAGGAGAACTTTTGAATAAAATCTTTTATTATCTGGCGTGTACATGCGCCTGATCATCATTGGGCCAACTGAGAGTTTGATAGAATCAGCAAGTACAAGCTTCAGAACGCTTGTTAATTTGAAGGCAAGTGTATAAAGGGCCACTGACTTCAGCACAGACATTGAATTAAGGGCAAACCTGTCAATCACGCTTAAGGCTGCAGCAGAAATATTGGCCAGTAAAAGCGGAAATCCATAAGCATTCATTGATGCTAAAATCCGCATGTCGAAGAATAACTTTGAATTTTTAATTGTATATCCTGCGAGCATCAGGATTATCACGCTATTACCGATCACCTGTGAAAGGAATATCCCTTCTAGTCCCATCCCTTCATGGATTATTAAATAGAGGGTAGTGACAAGTACAAGGACGAGCTTTGCCAGGTTTGAAACTGAATACAGGACAGACCTGGACTGAAGTCTCATCAATGTATTGAGTATATTGTTTACTGCCTGAAAAGCGGAGGATAAAATTACCAGGACAAGAACTTTTTCAAGGTCAGCATTCCCGAAAATCATTTCCGAAAAGGAAGAAGAGAGAGGAATTAAGAGGATACAGAAAACCAAAGAAACAATAACCTGCGTGGACATCGACATGAAAAAAATTCCTTTCTGGTTGTTCCTGTGATTCTCATCCCAGTACCAGCGGACAAGGCTTTGAGGAAGAGCAGATGCCATAAAAGCAGTCAGCACCAGCGCACAGATCTCCAGTAATGCCAGCATACCAAAATCATTCACTGAAAAGTATTTCGGATCAGTGTATAAGGGTATCAGGATAAGTCCAACCAACTTAACAGCTACGTTGCCGAGACCATATATCAGGGTTTCCTTAAATGATGATTTGACTGCGTTTAACATTTAGCTGCTCCTAATCCAGGGTTCCTGAGATAACAAGGTTTTTAAAATAATAGTATGGAAAACTTATCTGTATGCCAAGAGTTTTTTTAATCTTTCTTTTTACAAGTTCAGGAACCGAAAGCTTCTGGCAGCCTGCAAAAGTTATCTCTTCAGGTTTGAATCCTCCTTCCATAAGCACTTTCGAAATTGTGAAGGGGGTAAACCAGAACCTGTGATCGGAATTTATAATTTCCTTATATGCAAGCATATTGTCAAACTGCATTCTGTTAAAAACATTCGGCACTGTTATTATGAACCTGCGTGTGAATTTGCCGTAATTTGATTTATACTTTTGCAGGAAATCCACCGGATTGTCGAGATGTTCGATGATCTCTCCGAATACTGCATAATCCCTGACTTTTTCTTTCAGGACAGCAAGATCATCATTTAATATATCTCCCTGGAAGACATTGTTAAACCCTGTCTTCTCACGGATGTATTTTATGCTTTCCGGATCTATATCGATCCCGACACATTCCGATGCAGCTTCTGTTATCAGCTTATGAAGCCAGGTATTCTGCCTGATTTTTTCATCAATGATCGGAACATGGTCAGAACAACCGATATGTATAACACTTTTATTCCTGATCAGTCTTATGATTGCAGATTCCCTCGTGATATCATCCTGTTTTTGCTTGTCAATTTTGAAGACGAGGTTGTTCCTGAATTTTTCGCCTGAGAGATAACTGATTATGTCCTGTTCAATCTTCATCAGTTGTGTTGACTTATCTTTGATGCGAAGATAGCATTTATAGTACCCACAAAATTCATATAATTGGTCGATGAATTAAAATTCTCCCTCCAGTTAAGGATAGCATTTTTTCTAATCTCCTCCTTTTTACTTGCATCAAGATTAAGATAATACCGGATTTTTTCCGTTAATTCCGGAACCAGGAAATCTACTGGTAACAGCGAGCCTGTTCCCGGTGAAACTATTTCTGGTACACCTCCGGTATTTGTAGCTATTACGGGTATTCCTGCACTTTGTGCTTCCATAATGCTTACAGGAACTCCTTCTGTTGAGCTTGTATTAACAAAAACTGCCACTCTATTATCAGCATAGAATTTAAGAATCTTCTCATTTGGCTGATGTCCCATGAAATTGAAGGTAATTTTTTCATCGGATAATCTTTCAGCTGCAATTTTTTCCAGTTCCTCCCTTAAGATACCATCCCCGAAATGTACCCATTGCAGATCTTTCCCGGGTTTTAACTGATGCAAGGCTTCTATAATCAGGTGGACTCTTTTCAGGGGTATCAGATTGGAACAAGACACTATTATATCGGGAGAATTGCCCTTTGCTTTTTCAGCATCGAACCTGTTATCAATCCCAAGGTATGAAACAAAATACTTGTCTTCGCTCTTTCCTGTTTTATCTGACAGGTACTTTAATCCGCTATGCGAAATGAAGAATATGGCATCGAGCCTTTGACCCACAGAATACAGAAGGGGAAGATACCCTTTCACTGTCTTCTCTTGGTATAGATCGCTGCCATGTGCCCTGGCTATTTTTATGCTTGCTGAATAATCGAGGAGTGAAATGGCATGAGCTCCTGTTTTAAGCCAGTAAGAGTAAAAAACTATGTTTTCTTCTATCTTTTCCTCAACCAGTGTTCTTCTTATGAATTGTCTCAGCTGGATGGCTTTGATTATTTTCCTGAGGAGGTAAAGAAATTTCTTTAACCCTGTTTTGTGGCCGGTTCTTTTTCGAAATGCAACTTCTTCATTAACAAGTGTTATTATTATCCTCAGGTTGATTATAACAAGTACAGGTAGAAAAATAATGCCCTCCGGGCCTGTGGCAGGATCCCATCTTTTCACAAGAACCTTATGTGATATCCTCCTGGTAAGACTTTCTGAGACGTTCTGTGAGATAATTATGATCCTGTCAAAATTTTGTTCAAGGTAAGGGAATTCAGTATCGATGAACGTTTCTCCCTTTCCATAAGGATATTGTGATGTTATTAGTACAAGGGTTTTCATTTGTATAACTCTGAAAGGTACTTCCTGAAATACCGCTGATTGTACTTTAACTCAATTGCATTTCTCCCGTTCTTCCCAAGTTGTGAACGCAACTGGCTGTTTTCAATAAGCTTTATCAGATCATCATGGAACTCCTGCATGTTTTTGAACACAAACCCGCACCGTGCTTCTTCAATAAGCTCCCTTTGAGGCCTGCAATCAGAAACAACAAGGGGCTTTTCTCCCGCCATGTATTCGAAGATCTTATTAGCAATGCCTGATTCATGCTGGGGGTTCTTGTGAAAAGGTGCAAGACATATATCAGCAAGCCTGAGGTATGAAGGCAATTCTTTCGAATCGATCCATGGGATATAATGAATCCTGCCTTTGAGACAGGTATCGGTCACGTAATTCATAAACCTGTAACTGTCTTTCTTGTCTACGGGACCAATGATCAGGAAATTTAAACAATGATTCTCATTAACAAGCTTAACAAAAACTTCAAGACTGTCAAATATTCCCCGTCTTTCAGCTATTACTCCATAATAAAAAATTACCGGGAAGCCATTATTAAAAGGGTTTGGGGCCACAGTCCCGTTGTCTTTCCATTTTGAGATATCCGGCACATTCGGGTAAGCAATAAAGCGACCTTTAAGTGACGGATACAATGTTTCGAGATGAGTCTTATAGCTTTCACTCAGAACAATGATATTATCTGCATATCCAAGATATTCCTGTTCCTTCTCTGTCCAAGAATAAGGTCTTGACAACATCCTCCTTGGAAAGCCTTTTGTCCAGTTGTAAGTCGTTACAGTGTAAGGATAATTCTCGTGAAGGTCAAGGATGAACCTGATGTTCCTTCCTGAATTCTTAATCCCTCTGAAGGCGGCACGTGCCATATAAAGATCGTGAACATGAAGTACATCAGGACTGGTGCTCACTATGAATTTTCTTATCTTTCTTATCCACATCCATTCATATACAGGTAGAATGTTCATGAAAAAGAACAGAAAATTCTTCAGCTTGCGGCTGATTTTAATTCTGGTTATGTTGAAACCCTTGTTGTTATAATTTTCTACATAACCAAAGCATAAAACATTCACTTCAATACCATCTTCCCTCAGGATTTCCGCTTCTCTGAGCACACGTATATCGTTACTGAATTCATTATCTACTA
Organism: Bacteroidales bacterium; assembly: GCA_035297425.1. Lineage (GTDB taxonomy): Bacteria > Bacteroidota > Bacteroidia > Bacteroidales > VadinHA17 > LD21. Next base: position 15,643 of record DATGYZ010000019.1, read on the forward strand.
TTATGCCTGCTCTCATCCTGTTTTAAGAAGCTTGACTATTTTTCCTGTGAGATAATTCCTGTTGTATTCTGAAGGCGCGGGCCTGTTTTCTGGCTTCTTTGCAGATCTTTCCAGGAAGTCAACAATCCCGGGTGTGTCATTATAAGAGAAAACCTGTCCATTTCCTGTCTCTCTGAGAATCTCTGCAACATCTCCATCCACCGGACCTAAACAGAGTACCGGGTTACCAGTGGCAAGGTATTCAAACAACTTCCCTGTGAGGATGCTCCTGTTCCCGGGATGCAAGGGTATTATTAACAGAAGAACAGTGCTTTCCCTCATATACCTGATTGCTGTCTGATGATCAGCATAGTCAAAGAACTGAACATTCTTAACCGCCGACTTTAAACCCAACTTGCGGGCATCATGAACTGAGCCTATAAACCGGAGAAGATAATCGTAACCTTTTTGTTCGAGTTCCCTGATGCTGCTCAGAAAACCAGTCATAGGATACATGTCAGACAAAGTGCCCGTATAAGTAATTAAAAGTTTATTGCTGGTTTTCTCAACATCTCCGGTAAAATCATTCTCATCATAACCATTCGTAATTACATTGATTTTTTCACTGGATCCCCTGGTTTTGTGTGCCAATGAATTTTTCAGCGAAGGACCTACGGTTATCAGGCTGTCACAATTTCTAATAACCATTTTCTCATACCGGCGGTCAATGAATTTTGAAACCGGTGTAGGATAAAACTGATCGTAATAGTAGATATCGGTCCAAGGATCCCTGAAATCGGCAATCCAGTTAATGTCCGGGAATCTTTGCTTCAGCTTCAGTCCGATTAGCTGTGACGAATGTGGGGGGCTTGTTGTAATTACATTTTTTATTCCAAATTCCCTGATAAGTTCTGAGGCTTTTTTGATCGCGTATTTATTCCAGCCTTTGCGGGGGTCAGGGATAAAAAAGTTACCCCTGATGAATCTTTGGATCTTCCCTTTAAAAGAACTGTTCGGATTATTTGCAAACCCTGCTGAAGGTATACCTTTCTTGTTTTTCCCAAGAAGCGAATAATAATCAGATGCTTTGGTCTTGTATACTTTTACTATTTCTGGCATATCTTTCTCAAGGGTCAGATCAATCGCAGGGAAAGTAGCATATTCTGGATCCACAGTTAGTATCACAGGTTCAATTCCGTACTCCGGAAGATACCTGGCAAACTTAAGCCATCTCTGCACCCCGGCACCTCCGCTCGGAGGCCAGTAGTATGTGATGATGAGGATTTTCATCATGGAAGATAGTGCTTTAAAGGCTTTAAAAGCTTTAAATGCTTTATTGTCGTCGAATCTTTAGTCATTTTGCGATGCTTTTTATCAGAGAATTAAGAAGAACACTTACTTCCACAGATAATTTTTCCAGACTCTCATATTCGGTGATATCAAGATAATTAAGATCTTTTGCCAATAAAAGATGATATCTCGTTTCTTCCAAAGAGCCTCTCCCATTAAAAAGATAAGCCATAAACTCTTTATCCGTGTTCTTGGATTTTCCCTCAACAATATTGGAAGAAATTGAAACTGCTGATCTTCTTATCTGTTGAGTAAGATAATATTTTTCTATTTCCGGGAATAAAGTTGTGTGCTTGTAAATTTCCAGAACAAGCATATGCGATCTCTGCCATACAAGTAAATCTTTCCAGGGATGAGGCATACTAACAAAGTTATAAAATATTGCATATCCCCAATAAATATTACATGTCCACACCTCAATACTTAATGGGCCTTTAAAGCCTCTACGGCCTCTACAGCCTCTACAGCTTCTTCAACAGGCTTCTTATCGAAACCTTTTCATCAATTATATCGAGAAGCTTTGAAATATTCACTCTTTCCTGCTGCATTGAGTCCCTGTAGCGAATTGTAACAGTCTGGTCATCCAGTGTCTGGTGATCAATTGTTATGCAGTATGGTGTTCCGATGGCATCCTGCCTGCGGTAGCGTCTGCCAATGGAATCCTTGTCGTCATACTGGCAATTGAAATCGAATTTCAGGTCATTGACTATCTTTTCAGCTATCTCAGGCAACCCGTCCTTCTTTACAAGTGGCATTACGGCAAGCTTAACAGGAGCAAGGTTTGAAGGTAACCGAAGTACAACCCTTGTGTCGGAACTTCCGTCTTCCTTTTTAATTTCTTCTTCAGCATAAGCAGCTGATACCACCTGGAGGAACATCCTGTCGACCCCGATCGATGTTTCAATGACATAAGGAACATATGATTGACCTTTTTCAGGATCGAAGTATTGTTGTTTCTTGCCACTGTATTTCTGATGCTGGCTGAGATCAAAGTCAGTTCTCGAATGTATGCCTTCAACCTCCTTGAAACCGAATGGGAACCTGAATTCAATGTCAGTTGCAGCATTTGCATAATGAGCAAGCTTGGTATGATCATGGAACCTGTAATTTTCTGCTCCGAACCCAAGCGACTGGTGCCATTTCATCCTTTTCTCTTTCCATAAGCTGAACCATTCAAGTTCACTCCCGGGCTGAACAAAGAACTGCATTTCCATTTGCTCGAATTCACGCATCCTGAAGATAAACTGTCTGGCAACAATTTCATTTCTGAAAGCTTTTCCAATCTGTGCAATACCAAATGGAAGCTTCATCCTCCCGGTTTTCTGCACATTCAGGAAGTTTACGAATATGCCCTGGGCTGTTTCGGGACGAAGATATATTTTGCTGGCGCCTTCAGCAGTCGATCCCATTTCTGTTGAGAACATAAGATTGAACTGACGCACTTCAGTCCAGTTTCTTGTACCGGAAATAGGGCAGACGATCTCATTATCAATAATTATCTGGCGTAATTCCTGGAAGTCGGAATCATTAAGAGCTTTCGAGAACCTTGAATTTATCTCGTCAATCTTTGCCTGGTTTGCAAGAACCCTGGGGTTTGTTTCCCTGAACTTTTTCTCATCGAATGATGCACCGAAACGTTCCCTTGCTTTCTCAATTTCCTTGCTGATCTTGTCATCGATCTTAGCCATATGTTCCTCGATGAGAACATCGGCCCTGTATCTTTTCTTTGAATCCTTGTTGTCAATGAGTGGATCGTTAAAGGCATCAACATGACCCGATGCTTTCCATATTGTGGGATGCATAAAAATTGCAGAATCGATACCTACAACATTATCATTCAGCAGAACCATGCTGTCCCACCAATATTTTTTTATATTGTTTTTGAGCTCGACACCATACTGTCCATAATCGTAAACAGCACTCAAGCCATCATATATTTCACTTGAAGGGAAAACATAACCATATTCCTTGCAATGAGCAACAAGCTTTTTAAAAACATCTTCCTGAGCCATAGTAAATAAATTGTTTAGGGAAGACAAAAATAGTTGAAAATGTTCTCTTTTACAACCCGGAACCTTATGGGAACGAAGCTGAACACTCTACAGAGGTAAAAGATTAGTATATTTACAATCTTGTTTTTAGGGAAATGGAAAAGCGGACAGATTTTCTTGTTATAGGTACAGGCATTGCCGGCCTGACCTTTGCTCTTAAGGCAGCCATGTACGGAAAGGTTACAGTAGTTACAAAATCATCCCTTGGGGAAACCAATACAAGATACGCACAGGGTGGAATTGCTGCAGTTTTCAGTGAGCCTGATAATTTCGAGAAGCATATCAACGATACGCTGGTAGCAGGGGGCGGACTTTGCAATGAAGAAGTTGTGCGGATGGTTGTCCAGGAAGCACCCGACAGGATCAAAGACCTTATAGATCTTGGTGTCTCGTTCGATAAGAAGGAAGACGGCTCATATGATCTTGCCCGCGAGGGTGGCCATACCGAACACAGAATTCTTCATCATAAGGATAAGACCGGGGAGAGCATTCAGAAAACACTGATGGATCGTGTTCGCAAAGATCCCAAAATTGAAATACTCGAACATCATTTTGCAATTGAGATCCTTACTCAGCATCACCTGGGTGAGGTTGTTAAGAAAAACCATCCCGGCATAAAGTGTTATGGCGCATATGTTGCCGATCTGATAAACCAGAAGGTCATAAAATACCTTTCAAAGATTACTGTTGTTGCCACTGGTGGAATTGGTAATGTATACCTCACAACTACAAATCCTGAAGTAGCTACCGGTGATGGGGTTGCAATGGTTTACAGGGCCAAAGGAACTATCGAAAACATGGAATTTATCCAGTTTCATCCTACTTCTCTGTACGACCCCGGCAAACGGCCGTCTTTCCTTATAACTGAAGCATTAAGGGGTTTTGGCGCTGTTCTTAAGAATATGGCCGGTGAGAAGTTCATGAAACGTTATGACAGCCGTGAATCACTCGCACCAAGGGATATTGTGGTGCGGGCAATTGATAATGAGATGAAGATGTGGGGCGATGATCATGTATGGCTCGATTGCACCCATCTTGATTCCGAAAAGCTAAAAGATCATTTCCCGAATGTTTATGAACATTGTCTCGACAGGGGAATTGACATTACTCGTGATATGATCCCTGTTGTACCATGTGCACATTATTCATGCGGAGGGATAAAGGTCGACATGGATGGTCAGAGCAGTATTGACAGATTATATGCAATAGGGGAGGCCTCTTCGACAGGATTGCATGGCGCAAACAGGCTCGCTTCAAATTCACTTGTCGAAGCTGCTGTTTATGCTCATCGTGCCTCGTTGCATGCAGGTCCGAGGATAAGTTCACTGGCCTTCCAGGATAACATACCCCAGTGGGACTACAAAGGGACAACCCATCTGGAAGAGATGGTGCTCATTACCCAGAGTGTTAAAGAAGTTCAGATGATTATGAGTAACTATGTCGGTATTGTAAGATCTGATATAAGGCTTGAGCGGGCATTAACCAGACTGGATATACTTTATGAAGAAACTGAGCGGCTTTACAAGAAATCTCTCATATCACAAAAGATATGTGAACTCAGAAACCTCATCAATGTTGGGTATATTATAATAAAAATGGCTCGGAGCAGGCATGAGAGCGTCGGTTTGCATTATTCCATCGACTACCCTAAACGCTCAAGTTCCGAATTCTGAAAATTAATCTCAATGAATCATCTTGAACTTGCTTTTACAGGAAAGAACGCTTTCTGGAGATATTTTATACTGATAGTTGCAGCCTTTGCAGGAGCTAATACAATAGGGAGCATACCTCTTCTTATTCCAAGCATAAAAACTATCCTCCAGAACCCGGGAGTTGCTGAGAAGCTTGCTGAAGATCCTATGAATATCTCACTTCTGATAAGTGATCCTCTATACGGGCTTTTTTCGATGTTATTCCCTTTCCTGATTGGTCTTGTAACATTTGCAATATTGTTTAAACCCATTAATGAAAGATCTTTCATATCAAGCATCACAGGTTCTCCTTCAATCCGATGGTCTCATTTTCTGACTGGTTTTTGTGTATGGGCAGTGTTGTCCTCACTGTACCTGCTTGTTTATTATAAAATTGAACCTTCAAACTTCATTGTTAACAACACTTCAATTTCATTGCTCTGGGTAATACTAATCTCAGTAAGCCTTATCCCGTTCCAGGCAGCGTTCGAGGAGGTTATTTTCAGGGGTTACCTGATGCAGGGATTCGCCACAGTCATAAGTTACAGATGGTTCCCTCTTATCATGACATCAGTGCTTTTTGGGCTGATGCACTCGATGAATCCTGAAGTGGCAGAATACGGATTCTTTACTATGATGCCTCAATATATTGTTTTTGGCATGGTCTTCGGTATAGCAACCTTGCTTGATGATGGTATAGAGGTTTCACTCGGAGCCCATGCAGCAAACAACATATTTCTTGTTATAATGGTAACCCAAAGGTCATCTGCATTACAGTCTCCTGCCCTGTTCGAGCAACAGGCAGTTTATCCCTGGACTGAATTCGCCGGATTGGTTGTATCGGGTATATTATTTCTCATTATAATGAAGATTATTCTGAAATGGCGAAGGCTTTCCATCATAATGTCATCAGTTGACAGGCTGAAGTATCGGAAGGCTGATCCTGCCAGTAAGGATCAGATATCATAAATGGGTGTCCTGTCGTCAGTTCTGAAATCACCCCACTGATTTTTGATCATCAGTATTATCTCCCTGACTTCCTCGGCCCCGGTTGCAGTTAGCAGCTTTAGCCTGGTCTCCTTAAAATGCGGAAGCCCTTTGAAATAATTTGAAAGATGTCTTCTCATTTCGAATATTGCATGGCGGCCATCCTTGTACTCAAGGGATTTTTCAAGATGGAAGAGGGCAATGTCTGCTTTCTCACTTACAGTTGGTTCAGGCAATAAATCGCCTGTAGAAAGGTAATGCCGTATATCCCTGAATATCCATGGCCTGCCCACTGTTCCCCTTCCTATCATTATGCCGTCTACACCATAACGGCTGAACATCTCTTTTGCTTTTTCCGGGCTGTCAATATCTCCATTCCCGATGATGGGGATATGCATCCTCTGGTTGTTTTTTACTTCACCAATCAGGGACCAGTCAGCTTTCCCCTTATACATCTGGGCTCTTGTCCTGCCGTGAATTGTTAACCCCTGTATGCCTTTGTCCTGGAGCATCTCTGCTATTTCAACGATGTTTTTAGTGTCGTCATCCCAGCCGATCCTTGTTTTTACAGTAACAGGCAGTTTTACTGCTTTTACAATAGCTTCTGTCATCTCCATCATCAGCGGAATGTTCCTGAGCATTCCCGAACCTGCACCCCTGTTAGCTATTTTTTTTACCGGACAGCCAAAATTAATATCGATAATTTCCGGATTTGCAGCTTCAGCAATGTGAGCAGCTTCAACCATCGCATCAGTAAGATGTCCGTAAAGCTGGATTCCGATTGGTCGTTCATAATCGAAGATATCAAGTTTCCTGACACTCTTTGCTCCATCACGGATGAGTCCATCGGAAGAGATAAATTCCGTATACATCATATCCGCACCCAGGTTCTTACAGACCATCCTGAAGGACGGGTCAGTTATATCTTCCATGGGAGCAAGAAAAAGAGGAAACTCAGGCAGTTCTGTCCCGGCAAATTTCATTCAGCAAAAGTAAGGAAAATGGTCGTAAATGCTGTAAAGGCTCTATTGCTTTGAAAGCTGTATCGGTAGGTTGTCCTTAAACCGGCTCATGACGCCTGGACGCACGACTCCAGGACTCATAATGCATTACATCATACTTTCAGCGGTACTGGCTTTGTTCAGCTCGTTTTTCCTGTAAAAGTAGACTACTCCATAATCTTCGCAGTGGCTCATCCTTACAGTTTCCGGTAAAGAGGTGCTTGATGATTCTATTTCATTCCAGAGATGAAGGATTATTTCGTCCGCCTCTTTTCGCAGAACACTATTTTTCTCAACATAATCAAGGGTCCTTTTTGCGAGTGTATTATGGTAGGTCCATGCTTCTATAAACTTTTCAAACCTGACTTTTACAACTGCGATAGTAGGGTTAGTTATCGGGCTTCCGCCTTTTCTTATTCTGAATTCTTCACCTTCAATGATCCTTCTTCCCCAGCTTAATAATTCTGTTTCGGTATTTAGACCGGGTACCGTTGAGTCATCGGTCGGCAATCCATAGAAAGCTCGTGTTTCTGCCGGAAGTTCACCCCTGAAGATTGCCATGTTCATTACCCTTATGAAATGTGTAAGGTAAACCCTGGCTTTTTTAATTATCTCATAATAATCCCTGCTTTTTTTATTATGGGCTGTCATTGTCTGCCTGTAGAGCTGGAGGTTATGTTCAAACAATGGCATGAATTTCTGAAGTCTGACAACTGTTTTAGATGAGTAGGCTAGTTTGTGTGGCGGTACTTCTTTTCCTTTTTCCAGCGCAATTTTCATGGCTTTGATCCGCGCTGCATCAGTGTTGGGGAGTCTTCTGTAGGGCATCGGTCAGGTAGAGGTTTGTTGATAAAAGTGTTAACAACTCAGGCGAATATATTAATACTTTGTTAAAAACCAAAGTATTCGCAATATTTATTATCTTGAATGATATCATTTTATCACAGTGATCTTGTTGCAGACAAAATCATCACAGGTTATACGAAAAATATTTGTGGTTTGTTTCACTCAGGAAAATAAAAAATGCCCGCTTTACCGGGCATCCTCATAATTTTAACTTTTATCGTGAGATGTAATTAGTGAAAACATCCCCATGTTGCAGTGAGAATACCCGGAACATTTTCGTTTTAAGCATATCAAGTATCGGCGCCGGAATGAAAGGTGTCCTCAATTCCAGTATCTCCCCGGGGTTCAATCCATTGGCTCTCTTAAGAACTTCAGCCATGGGACTTTCTCCTGAATTAATAACTTCAGTGGCATCATATACAGAAACAATTTTCTTCTCATCAAACCATGCCGGGATTTCAGCAGCATTGCCTGACCCAGCCGACTGGTAATCAGCAGTATCATCCTGTCCGGCTTCGTGGCGAAGGCGGCTTATTATGTTTTCAACGGGTATTCCTCCGACAACTGAGATCTGTTGCAATGTTGCAACCCTGGCAACAGTTTTCCTGAGGACAGGATTTTTAAGCTTATGAAATGCAGGTGACAATTCCATTAAAACTGCCTCAAGCTCAGGGTAGGCATCAAGAAGCTCACCAACTTTTGTTTTTGGTGAAATTACAGGCTTGTTCATCTTTTTTCATTGTATGAAAGCAATCGCTGCTCACCTTCCAGTTTCCTTAATTCAGTAAGATCCTGGGTGAATTCCACTGTACCGAGGTATTTATTATCCTTGTCTCGCAATGCAAAATACTCGATGTATATAAAACGCCCGTGCATGTTGATCCAGAATGCCGCGCTGTTGTGCCTGTTATTCCTGAAGTCATCAAGTATTCTTTCAACAACATGAACGCTTGATGGCGGATGGCACATTCGTACATCGCGACCAATAATTGCCCGGTTTCGTGGAAAGATCCTGTCGGGACCAAGGCTGAAAAACTTTACCTTATCATTCTCATCAACAAAAGTGAGATCTACCGGGAGAGTTCTGAACAGGGATTCAAGCTCATTGATACTGAAAGTTCCTGTTGTCAGGTGAATATTGCTTCCCTTGTTGTAAACAACTTCAGCATCACCGGCAATCTCAGGTCTCCATTCCACTTGAGGATCATACAGGCAATACCCGAATTCTCCTGTCTGCTGGTAAACTGAATACCAGTCTTCTTCAGCAAGCTTATCAAGACTCATGGGAAAGAGTATCTCTTCTTCCTTGGTTATCATATCAGCTACACCCCGCACTGCCGGGATAAGCAGGAGGTCAGCAAGCGACAATGCTTCATTATATGTTATTGCTTCCTTTGTGCTTACTCCTTCTATCGCAGCTTTTAACTGCTCACGTATCTCATCATGTTTTCCCCACATTACCTTGGGAGGCCCTGTTACTTCATATTTTTCAAGAAAGGGGAAGAGAAGATATTCCTTTCTGAGATAATGTTTATTTACATCCGAGAGGCTGTTCAATGAAGAATGGACCTTGAGGAGCCATTGCTTTACATCAGTATTTTTATCGTTTCTTAACAGGATAAAAAGATCGTTCAAATCTTTAATTACCTTTTCTAGTTCAAGATTTTCCTTTTTGAAAGTTTCAACAGGATGACCTTCGGGCAGATCTTTATTTCCACCTGTATCAATCTTTCCTTCAAGCACCATCTGGTGTATGTCACAGAATTTCAGAACCTCTTCCATCGGGAGTCCTTCTGCAATCAGTTCCTGTTCCACCTCTACAACTTCATCGTATGGTATTGAGCCTAAAAGCTCAGCAAGCCTGTTTTTGACAATTGAAGGAGCTTCACCTTTATGAAGCTGGAGTATCATGTGCTTTAAAAGCTCTTTTCTTTTCCTGATTTCTTCTGAAATTTCACTCATTATTTATGGTGTTTAAATTCGGGGAGGAATAATGTACAAATTTACTGAAAATATCAGATTCTTGCCAGCGCCAGGCATGAAGCATGAAGGGTAATTGTAAGGATAAGATAAAGATTTCTGGCTTTTTCCGGATTGATATTCAGGAATTTATACTTGATCGAATCATGATGACAACCTGCAAGACAATCACCGCACAAGGTGCATCCGGGCCCGGGTTTGCCATTTTTGATATTTGTAATATCGAGAGAATCATATTTGCAGAAGCTTGTGCACCTGTTGCATAATGTACAGCTCTTATCGATGTACATCCTGAAAGGGTTAACATACCTGAATACATTCACCAGGGTTCCGACCGGGCAATAAAGAGCACAGTGAAACATCTTGTTCTGTTTGTAGGAAAACATTATCATCACAAGAATCCCGGTCACTCCAAATCCTGCTGCAATGAGGGTAGCTGTAAGCACCGGGACCTTAAGCCACCTGAGTAACAAAGCCATGATTATAACAAGGGCGAGGATTGTTGATTTGATGGCAGCTTTATTCTTTATCCTGCCCTTTGAAGGACGACCTCCTGCTGCCACATTATCAAAAGCTCCAAAGTAGCAGAACTGGCTGCACCACGCGGGACCTGTAAGAACAACAGTGCTGAGGAAAAGAATAGTCATAACCGATAATTCTCCCCTGTATAATGGCCCTCCTATTATCATCATAGGAACCGGTAGATGAAGCTTGCCGGACATCAGGAATTTTTCCTCTCCGGCCAGACCTATAAAAAGCTGTAGAAAAAACACTGCCGAAAAGGTTGTCCAGGTTAATTTTCTCCAGAAGGGAACATTTGAAGGATCCTGCATCATATATGCTACAAAGCCTCCATAAAGGGCGATGAACAATATTTCGATCCATCCGGCGCCACCGGCAAACCTTTCTGCCAGGAGCATCGGTCTTTCAACTTTCACCTGAACAAATGACAGGAGTATGAATGTTGAAATGAAAACAATGAATGATAATCTGTATCTGCGGGTAGTTAAATTTTTAAGTTCCATAAATCATACAACCTTTCTTGCAAGTTTTGAAATCGTTTCTTCCTTCAGAAGCCTGTTCACAGAATCCCTTATTGGTGCATATTTATCATGCAACGGACACGGGGATTTTTCATTGCATTCTTTTAATCCAAAACCACATGATAAGAATGATGATCCGCCTTCAGTAAACTGCATGAGATCCATTAAGGATATTTCAGGCTTTGAATCATCAAAATAAAATCCTCCGCCTTTTCCTTTTATGGATCTCATGAAGCCTGATCTTACAAGGCGCTGAAGAATTTTAGCTATAAAGAAATGAGGAGCATCTATTTCTTTTGAAATTTCTGCAGCCCCGGGCTTCCGGTTCTTTAAGTTCTGAACCTTTATATATACCAGGGCCCTGATGGCGTATTCGGTTTCCTTATTAAACATACTGATGTAATTAAAGTGCAAATTTATAAAATTTATTAAAAATACAAAAAGACCATATTGTCTTTTAATAATAATATTTACCTTTGTTGGGATAATTAAAATCAAAAATTATGGATTCACAATTAAAAGATCTGACAATAGGGGAAATAGTGGCTCGTGACTTCAGAACAGCAGCCATCTTTAAGGAAGCCGGCATAGATTTTTGCTGCGGGAAAAAAACAATTGATGAGACATGTGCTGAAAAGAAAATTGATATTAAAGGTTTACTGACGAAACTTGAAAATGCCGGACAGGATGAAGACACAACTGTTCACAGGTTTAATGAATGGGAACCGGGTTTCCTGACTGATTACATTATAAATGTTCATCATTCCTATGTAAAAAAATCTTTGCCCGAAACAAAGTTCTATGTGGATAAGATAGCCTCTGTTCATGGTGCGAATCATCCTGAATTAAGGGATGTCGCTGAGCTTTTTAGCCAGGTTGAAAATGATTTGACCGCTCATCTGTTGAAAGAAGAAGAAGTATTCTTTCCGGCAATTAAGCAATTATTCAGCACTGGTTCCGGAAGAGCTGCAGCTATTGTAAAAGAAGAACTTGGATCACTTTCTGAAGAGCACGAATCCGCAGGTGGTGCAATGGACAGGATTAATATTCTGACAAAAGGTTACGAATTGCCGGAAGATGCCTGCAACTCATACAGGCTTGCATTTAAAATGCTCTCAGCTTTCGAGGATGATCTTCATGTTCATGTGCATCTTGAAAATAATGTACTGTTCCCCAAAACAACCGATAAACTTAAAAATGTATGAAATCAGCAACAAAAAATCTCGAAAATGATCACATAAGCATTCTGAAGCTTATCAGTGTGATGGATCACATAACAACTACTAACGACCCTGATATTGATCATCTGGAAGAAATAGTTAGCATAATTAAAAATTTTGCTGACGGTGTGCACCATGCAAAAGAAGAAGAAATGCTTTTTCCTCTTCTCGAGCAGAAAGGTTTCAGCCGGACTTCAGGTCCTGTGGCAGTAATGCTTAATGAACATGAGACTGGTCGGAATTATGTTAAAGGAATGAGGATAAATATCGATGTATATAAAAATGGCGATAAGGAAGCCCTGAAGCATATTTATCTGAACATGAAGAACTATTCAGAGCTGTTAAAATCACATATTGCAAAAGAAAATAATATTCTCTTCATGATGGCAGACAAAGTTCTTTCAGAAAAAGATCATGGAGATCTGCTCTTAAGTTTTGCTGCTGCAAGTCAAAATTATCAAAATTCATCCTTCGAAAACAGGATTGCAGAACTTGCTGATTTCTACAATATTTAGTATATTTGTTATAACTCCTTTGTTTAATCGAAATCATTTCAGAACATGTCAAAACGAAATCTGTGGATTGGATTTAGCCTCGTTATTGTAATTTCTTTTTCGGTACTGGCTTATTATGGCAGGGAAATTTACAATGAAGCACCCCCGGTTCCTGAGAAAATAATCTCAGAAAATGGGACAGTGATTTTTACAGGTCAGGAGATAAAAGATGGCCAGAATGTATGGCAATCAATGGGAGGCCAGGAAATGGGAACAGTGTGGGGTCACGGTGCTTACCAGGCACCTGACTGGAGCGCTGACTGGCTTCACAGGGAAGCGATGTTCATCCTTGACAGGATTTCCATGCGTACTGAAGGTAAATTATATAATGATCTGCCTGAAGATAAACAGGCTTCAGTCAAGGTTCTTCTTCAGGAAGAGCTCAGAACAAACACATATGATCCCGGAACGGGGGTACTTTCGATCTCAGATATCAGGGCAGAAGCGATAGCTTCCAACAGTTCATATTATGAAGGCTTGTTTACTGATTCTCCTGAGCTTGCCGGTTTACGGGATGCATACAGCATTCCTGAAAACTCGATTAAAGATCCTGCACGTATTAAGCCGCTTAATGCATTTTTTTTCTGGACTGCCTGGGCATGCACCACTCAAAGACCCGGGCAGGCTATTACCTATACAAATAACTGGCCTTCAGAAGAGCTTGTTGCAAACAGGCCTACAGGTTCTCTCATTTTATGGACCGGATTCAGTGTCATCATTCTTCTGGCAGGTATAGGAATTATGGTATGGTATTATGCCAGAATGCGGTCTGAAAACACAGAAAATATCGTACCTGCTAATTACCCTGTATTGAAAGAGCAACAGACACCTTCACAACTTGCCGTTGTAAAATACTTCTGGGTTGTCTCGGCTCTAATTCTAGTCCAGGTTTTACTGGGAGTTATCACCGCACATTATGGTGTTGAAGGCCAGGCTTTTTATGGTATACCGCTTGCAGATTTTCTTCCATATTCAATATCACGTACCTGGCATGTTCAGATAGCAATATTCTGGATTGCAACATCATGGCTTGCAACCGGATTATATTATGCGCCTGCAATTTCAGGTCATGAGCCAAAATACCAGCTCCTGGGTGTCAACTTTTTGTTTATCGCACTGCTTATAATTGTTGCTGGTTCATTGATTGGTCAATGGCTTGGTGTAATGCAGAAGCTGGGGCTTATTCAGAATTTCTGGTTTGGTCACCAGGGGTATGAATATGTTGATCTTGGAAGGTTCTGGCAGGTATTTCTTCTCGTCGGGTTATTTTTATGGCTGCTGCTCATGGGCCGTGCTATCTGGCCCGCCCTGGTGAAGAAGTCTGAAAGCCGCAGTCTGCTTCTTCTGTTCCTGATTTCTTCAATAGCCATTGCAGCTTTTTATGCCTCTGGCCTTATGTGGGGAAGACAGACAAACCTAGCAGTGGCAGAATACTGGAGATGGTGGGTAGTTCATCTTTGGGTTGAAGGATTCTTTGAGGTTTTCTCAGCAGTTGTAATAGCATTTCTTTTTGTCAGGTTGCAGATACTTAAGGCTGCCACAGCCACAACAGCGGTACTCTTTTCAACGATCATATTCTTATCAGGAGGTATTCTCGGTACATTCCACCATCTGTATTTTTCGGGAACTCCAACTTCAATAATGGCTATAGGTGCAACCTTCAGTGCCCTTGAAGTGGTGCCACTCGTACTGATGGGATTCGAAGCCTGGGATAATGTTAAACTCAGCAGGAATCCTTCCTGGGTGAGCAAATACAGGTGGCCTATATACTGTTTTATTTCGGTGGCATTCTGGAACCTTGTAGGTGCTGGTATATTTGGTTTCCTTATCAATCCACCGATTGCACTTTACTATATGCAGGGACTTAATACAACCCCGGTTCACGGGCATACTGCACTTTTCGGTGTTTATGGCATGCTTGGCATTGGTTTGATGCTTTTTGTTCTGAGAGATATCAACAAAGATGATAATTGGAAGGAAGGACCGCTTAAATTTGCATTCTGGAGCATCAATATTGGACTGGCAGCAATGGTGCTCATAAGTGTTCTTCCGATAGGTCTTATACAGACAGTAGCAAGTGTGAAGGAAGGTTTATGGTATGCCCGTTCTGCAGAATTCATGCAGAGGCCTGAAATTCATACACTGAGATGGCTGAGAGTGATAGGAGATACTGTTTTTGCTTTGGGAACAGTTGCTCTTGCATGGTTTGTCTTCGGACTGAAAGGAGGATGGAGCATTATAAAGAATAAATAAACTAATAAATAACCGCCATGTTTGACAGCAGGATCTATTCAACACGCAGAGAGAAACTGCGGAAGAAAATTAAATCAGGCATTGCCATTTTTATCGGGAATGTAGAATCACCCATGAATTACCCCGGAAACACATTTCATTTCAGGCAGGATAGTGATTTTCTTTATTATTTCGGGCTTGATCTTCCCGGTTTTGCAGGGCTTGTAGATTTTGATTCAGGGAAGGATATGCTGTTCGGGAACGATTATGATATGGATGACATAATCTGGATGGGGCCTCAACCTACTGTAAAAGATCTTGCTGCATTATGCGGTATTAATCTGACTGGTCAGCTGAAGGATTTTGAATCAGCAATTTCAGATGCTCTCCACAGAAAAAGGCAGGTTCATTTCCTCCCGCCTTACAGGGGTGAAACAAAAATGACCCTGGGCCGGCTGCTCCGTGAGGATCCATGCCAAATGAAGTCATCTGCTTCTGTTGAACTGATCAAAGCTGTTGTTGCAATGAGATCCGTTAAATCTGAAGAAGAAGCGGATGAAATTGAAAAAGCTGTTGCAATCGCATGGGAAATGCATGTAACTGCAATGAAGATGTGCAGGCCGGGAATGAAGGAACAGGAAATATTCGGAACTATCGAGGGCATTGCATTATCAAAAGGTGCCGGGACTTCCTTCCCGATAATTCTCAGCATGAATGGCCAGACTCTTCACAACCATGATCATTCGAAAACACTTGAGAAAGGAAGAATGATGGTAACTGATGCAGGAGCTGAATCATTACTGCACTATGCATCTGATATAACAAGGACAACTCCTGTGGGTGGTAAGTTCGGACCTCTTCAGAAGTCCATATATGAAATTGTTCTCAAAGCAAACATGGAAGCAATAGATGCCACTAAACCTGGAGTGTCAAACAGGGATGTGCACTTTATCGCAGTGAGGTCGCTTGCTTCAGGACTTAAAGAACTTGGTCTTATGAAAGGCGATGTTAATGATGCAGTGTCCCAGGGCGCACATGCCCTCTTTATGCCTCACGGCATCGGGCATATGCTTGGACTTGATGTTCATGATATGGAAGCACTTGGAGAGAATTATGTTGGATACAGCGATGAAGTGAAGAGGAGCGAGCAATTCGGAACTGCTTTTCTCCGGTTTGCCCTGCAATATAAACAAGGTCACGTTTTTACGATTGAACCAGGTTGTTACTTCATCCCTGAACTTATTGAAAAATGGAAGGCGGAAAAGAAATTTACATCATTCATTGATTATGGCATGATCGACAAATACATGTCGGTAGGAGGCATCAGGATAGAAGATAATATTATGATAACCGCCAATGGACATAAAGTTCTTGGAAAGCCAATTCCCAAAACTGTTACAGAAATAGAGCAGGTATGTGAATCTGTATAATTACCTGTTAACTGTGCCTGGGAAAACAGGAAGGCTTTCATGGCCACCTGAATCGACAGACTGCACGGCAAAGAAATAGTTGTCTTTGGAGTAGGGAAGAGTAACTTCGTTTCCGGTTACAAATATTTTCTTCTCCCATACAGGCTGGTATGTCTCTCTCATAAGTATATAATAACCTGCAGGGGATTGTCCTTTCTGAGGCTTGTCCCATCGGATAGTTGTTTTGTTTGTAAGACCGGCCACAACGATATTGCAGTTTTCAGGTTCATATGGGGCAAAGGCAAGATTTGAAATTGTTGCAAGGTTCATCGCAGCATTTTTTCTTACATACTCTATATCCACATATCCAGGAAGATCCCCTTCCTGGATCCCGTTCACTATCTGTGGTACTTTGTGTGTTCTGTCATAATTCTCGTTGAATTCAGTTATTCTGACGGTTGTAAAGCCAGCCTGTGCGAACGGGGTTTGATCACCGCTTCTTCCGAACCTGTCATTTCTGTAGATCAGTGTTACACCGAGCTGGTCAACATATCTTTCGGCTACTTCTTTGATATACCTCGCCAGCTGCCGTGAACGGCTGTCGTTTTCTCCGGATGTCAGTTTTCTCACTGCTGCCATCTGTTCTGTTTCAGCCGCAGGTATGTTCTCACTGAATATGCGGACTTTCATATTGTCATTCAGCAGGGTTTCACTTGAACCGCTGTTCCCAATCATGTCGTTATTAAGCATTGCAATTATGTTCCATTTCCCGGTTCTGGCAATTTCAGCAATATGTTTTGAACCATAGAGCCCGTGTTCTTCGCCTGAAACAGCAACGAATTTTATTGTTGCCGGGAATTTTACAGGAGACATTATCCTTACAAGTTCAAGTATTGCAGCTATTCCCGAACCATCGTCGTTTGCCCCGGGAGCAAAGCCTGTGTTATCATTATCAAGAGCTGCCCTTGAGTCGAGGTGGGCGCTTATCAATATGATCCTGTCATCAGCAGGATCACTTCCTTTAAGAGTAGCAACTACATTCCTCAGCTTTATTTCAGTGCCTATTCTCTGACCCGGACCGCCTACAGAATATTCGTCGAACTCAACAGTCAGCCTGCCGCCTGAATAGGGTATGCTTTTCTCCATTTCGGCCTTTATCCAGTTCCAGGTTGCACCTATACCTTTATCAGCACTGTTCTGTTCACTGAGATCATGCCTGGTATGAAATGAAACCAGCTTATTGACAGAGGATGAAATATTTTCAGATGAAATAGCACTTATCATCCCGGCTATTTCAGGGTCACGGTTGATTATCTTCTGTGCATCTGCTGCAAATGCAAGAATTGTAAGAATGGATAGTAAAATAATTTTCTTCATTCAGGCTTTTTGCCAAAAATAGGAAAAAACAGCAGGATGTATTTCATTTATCCAATAAGAGAAGTATGGATGGAGGTTTTAAATTAATAAGATTTATAGAATTCCCTGTTCAGCCGTGCAATATTCACAAGCTTGATCTCTTTAGGGCATTGGGCTTCACACGCCCTGGTATTGGAGCAGTTACCGAAGCCTACCTCATCCATCTTTGCCACCATTGCTCTTACCCGTTCTTTTGCCTCGACCCTGCCCTGGGGCAGAAGTGCTAGCTGGGAGATTTTAGCAGAGACAAAGAGCATTGCAGAGGCATTCTTGCACGCTGCAACACATGCCCCGCATGCAATGCAAACAGCAGCATCGAAGGCTGCATCTGATTTTTTCTTGGGAACAAGTATGGAATTTGCTTCAGGTGCAGAGCCGGTATTAACAGAAATGAATCCTCCTGCCTGGTTGATCTTATCAAATGCATCGCGGTCGACAATCAGGTCTTTTATCACAGGGAAAGCTTTAGCTCTCCATGGCTCAACCCAGATTGTTTCTCCTTCCTTGAAATATCTCATAGACAGATGGCATGTCGTTATAGCCGGTGCAGGCCCATGGGGATGACCGTTGATGTACATGCCGCATGAACCGCATATCCCTTCCCTGCAATCATGATCGAATGCAACCGGATCTTTATCCTCTTCAACAAGCCTTTTGTTCAGGGAATCAAGCATCTCCAGGAAAGTCATCTTTGGAGAGACATCATTCATCTGGTAGGTTTCAAAACTACCCTGTGACTTTGCATTCTTTTGTCTCCATATTTTAAGAGTGAGCTTCATCTTGTCGGATTTTTTCTTCAGTTAGATTTGGAACAATTATTTGTAGCTTCTTTCCTTCATTTCAACTGTTTCAAAAATTAGCTTTTCCTTATGAAGAATATGAGCTTTTCCTGGTCCAGCGTACTCCCATACTGCCACATAAGCATAATCATTATCATTACGTAGTGCTTCTCCTTCGCTTGTCTGGTACTCTTCACGGAAATGTGCCCCGCAGGATTCTTTCCTGTTTAATGCATCGGTAATGAGAAGCTCGGCAAGCTCAAAATAATCGGCAACCCTGCCAGCCTTTTCAAGCTCCATATTTATCTCATCAAGCTTCCCGGGAATGTTGAGGTCTCTCCAGAATTCATCCTTTAACTCTGCTATAAGCGTGAGAGCTTTCTTAAGACCTTCCTCATTCCTGATCATCCCGCAGTAGTCCCACATTATTTTTCCAAGCCTTTTATGAAATGAAGTGGCTGTCTGTTTCCCTTTTATGCTCATGAGCTTTTTCAGCCGTTCAGTTGCTGCAGCTTCTGCATCTTTAAATTCGGGTGTTTCGGTACTGAACCTTGGAACACGGATCTGATCTGACAGGTAGTTATTTATGGTATTGGGCAGAATAAAATAACCGTCGCATGCTGCCTGCATAAGCGAACTTGCACCAAGCCTGTTTGAACCGTGATCGGAAAAATTAGCTTCGCCAATTGCAAAAAGACCGGGGATTGTTGTCATAAGTTCATAGTTAACCCAAAGCCCTCCCATCGTATAATGACCTGCAGGATAAATCTGCATTGGCTCTTTGTAGGGATCTATTCCGGTTATAGTATGATACATATGAAACAGATTCCCGTATTTGCCTTCAATAACTGCCTTCCCCTGTTTCATTATTGCATCCCTGAAATCAAGATTAACAGCCATGCCTGTATCTCCGACACCATATCCGGCATCGCATCTTTCTTTTGCAGCCCTTGAAGCAACATCCCGTGGAACAAGGTTGCCGAATGACGGATATCTTCTTTCAAGGAAATAATCTCTTTCATCTTCAGGGATGGCATTTGCTGGCCTTTTCTCACCTTTTAATTTTGGGACCCAGACCCTTCCGTCATTACGTAATGACTCAGACATCAAAGTCAGCTTGGCCTGGAAATCATGCAGCTGGGGGATACATGTCGGATGTATCTGCACAAAGCTGGGATTGGCAAAGAATGCACCTTTCTTATGTGCTTTCCATGCAGCAGATGCATTTGAATTCACCGCAAGTGTTGAGAGGTAGTAAATAGTTCCGTAGCCACCAGTGGCGAGTACAACTGCATGGGCTGAATGTCTTTCAATGGCACCTGTGAGAAGGTTTCTTACGATTATACCTCGGGCCCGGCCATTTATCATTACGAGCTCGAGCATCTCGCGCCTCGGAAATACCTGGACGGTTCCTTTTTTTATCTGCCTGTTGAGTGATGAGTATGTACCCAGAAGGCACTGCTGACCTGTCTGCCCTTTTGAATAGAAAGTTCTTGATACCTGGACACCTCCAAATGATCTTGTATCGAGAGTTCCTCCGTAATCACGTGCAAAAGGAACACCGATTGAAGTAAAGTGATCAATAACCTGGTTACTCACCTCGGCTACCCTGTATACATTCGCTTCTCGTGCACGAAAATCACCACCCTTTATCATGTCATAGAATAGCCTGAATACACTGTCATTGTCGTTCTGGTAATTCTTTGCAGCATTTATTCCTCCCTGAGCAGCAACAGAATGGGCTCTTCTTGGAGAATCCTGGTAACAAAAGCTTTTTACGTTGTACCCCTGTTCACCAAGTGCCGATGCAGCGCTTGCCCCTGATATTCCGGTGCCTACAACTATGATATCAATCTTTTTTCTGTTTGCCGGGTTAACCAACTTTGTTGTAGCCTTGTATTTTGTCCATTTAAGTGCAAGAGGACCATCAGGTATTTTAACATCTATTTTATCCATTGGTCTTGGTTTAATCTTATCTGAATAGCCATAAATTGATTGAAATGAATGTAAAACCTGCAGGGATGAATATTGCATACAAGACAGCAAATCCTTTTACAACAGGAGTCCAGAAATGATGGTTAAGCCCGAGTGTCTGTGTTGCCGACCATATGGCATGGTACAGGTGAAGGCCAAGAATAACAAAGCTCGCAATGTAAATTATGTTGTAGGAGGGGATCCTGAAAAGTTCATGGGCAGTTGTATAAAAATCTTCAGGATCGCCCGGGACCAGGCCAAGCTTAATGAAGAAGAAATTGAAGAAGTGAAGGACCAGGAAGGTTAATACAGTTGCTCCTGTCCAAATCATAAATTTTGAAAAGAATAATGTTTCAGACCTGTTAAGCTTTACATAGCTTTTTGGACGGGCAAGCCAGTTCTGTACCTGCACAATTATTCCCCAGGTTATATGCACGATGAGAGCAGTAATCAGAAGTACTTCGAGTATTCTTACGACAGGGAATGTTGCCAAAAAATGCGCGGCCCTGTTAAAATTCTCCGGTTCATCCTTTAATAGCATCAGGTTAACATAAAGGTGAACAGGAAGGAATAAAAGCAGGAAGATACCTGCAAGAGCCATAACTAATTTTTTTGAGATGGAGGAAAATAATATCTTTTCCATTGAAAGACAGGTTGGTATAAAACTAACGCAAAAATAATAAAAGTACTTAAAGTTAGCTTAATTCTGCAAGAATTACAATACCCGAAGCCATTAAGACAGAATGGCCCAACCGTTACCGGAAGCAATGTCACCTGTAAAATAAATATTATTTAAATTTGACATATAAAGCAATCTGGAATGTATACAACTATTCAGGGTAGAAAAATCTGGTATACGGAGGCAGGTACCGGTTTGCCGGTTGTTCTGCTTCATGGGTATCTTGAGTCTTCCGAAATATGGAATGGCTTTTCAGAAAAGCTTTCGTCTGAATTCAGGGTAATATCAATCGATCTGCCGGGTCAGGGTAAGTCAGATGTGTACAGTGAAACACACTCAATGGAGATGATTGCGGAAGTAATTAAAGAGCTTACCGGAAATCTCAGGCTTGGCAAGTTCTTCCTTGTCGGTCATTCACTTGGTGGGTATGTCACAATGGCATTTGTTGACCTGTATCCCGGCAGCCTTAAAGGTTATTGCCTGTTTCATTCTCATCCAATGGCTGACAGCGAAGCAGCACTTCAGAAAAGAAAGAATGAAATTGCAATGGTTCTCTCAGGGAAGAAGGATTTGATCTATCCTGATAATATTGAGAAAATGTTTGCCTCATCCAATCTTGACAAGTTAAAGGATGAAGTTAAGAGATCCAAAAAGATTGCATCGGGAACTCCTGGGAATGGCATTATAGCTGTTCTTAACGGGATGATGAAAAGGCCTTCAAGGATCGATGTTATGGAAAAAGGCAAAGTTCCATGCCTGTGGATCCTTGGAGCAAAGGACAATTATATAGATCATATTTCCGTAAGAGAAAAGATCAGGCTTCCGGAGAATGCCGGTGTAATACTCCTGAAGCAATCCGGCCACATGGGATTCATTGAAGAACAGGATGCTTCGGTAAAAGCCGTGTCCGATTTTATAAAGGAAAAGAGTTAATCACTTAATTTTTTGTAATAGGTCCTTTCAGGTCAGGCTCCTCACCTGTTGCATTTTCACGCAGGTAATCAATAGCATATTTAAGAGTTGTATCAATATTTTCCCAGATAGGGTAGAAGCCACTGTTATCGAGCATGTTGCGTGCAATGTAAGCTTCCAGCTGGATATTAATAATGTTCCCTGAGATATTTAATCCTTCGCGGTCTTCACGTACACCGTTCACAGAAGCATATTTCACAAACTGCAGAAGCAATGATTGTCTGTCAAGGAAACGTTTCAGGTCTGCTGCTTCAGTGAATTTTTTAAGCGCCTCCCTGTTTGATTCGGTGTACTTAAGTGCAAACCTGTATATCAATGGTCTCACGCTGAGGAAATACTCTGAAATGCCTGTTGTATCAACAGGAACGAATTTATCGGGCATTATTCCACCACCACCATAAACAACGCGGCCTCCGGGGGTAACATATTTCAATGTATCTGAAAAATGTATGCTGTCTGAGACCTCAAGCTCTCCTCTGGCGGATCTTTCAAGGAGATCCTCATAGTATGCATCAAAGCCGTTTGCATAAGATCTTTGAATAGATCTTCCGGTAGGTGTGTAATACCTGGCAATCGTAAGTCTCATTCCTGATCCGTCAGCAAATGAAACTGGCTCCTGGACAAGCCCTTTCCCGAATGACCTGCGGCCAATAATTATTCCCCTGTCATTATCCTGTATTGCTCCCGCAAGAATCTCGCTTGCTGAGGCACTCCATTCATCAATGAGAATCACGAGATCACCTTTCTCAAACTCACCCTTGCCTGTTGCTCTTGCTTCATTTCGGGGGTGAGTTCTTCCCTTTGTATATACAATAAGCTGATCAGCTTTCAGGAACTGGTTGGCTATCTGGATTGATGCATCCATTATCCCTCCGGAATTGCCACGAAGATCAAGGATGAGGCTTTTCATTCCCTGCATTTTAAGATTGCGCAGGCCTTTCATGAATTCATCAAAGGTGGTCATGGCAAAATTGTTGATTTTCATGTACCCCGTAAAATCATTTACCATGTAAGAAACATCGATACTGTACATCGGTATCCTGTCGCGGGTAATATCAAAAGCCAGCAGGTCCTTGTAGCCATTCCTCAGAACCTTCACTTTCACCACAGTGCCTCTCGGGCCTTTCAGCATGCTCATAACCTTCTGGTCAGAAATGTTTTTTCCTGCAACAAGCGAATCATTAACAAATAATATTTTATCACCAGGCAGTAGACCGATCTTTTCAGACGGACCACCCGGAATGGTAGATAT
Source organism: Bacteroidales bacterium (assembly GCA_035297425.1). Lineage (GTDB taxonomy): Bacteria > Bacteroidota > Bacteroidia > Bacteroidales > VadinHA17 > LD21. The sequence continues at coordinate 39,058 of DATGYZ010000019.1, forward strand.
CACAAGGATTGTATCTGTCAGCATGTTAAATGATATGCCGATACCATCAAAATTTCCCTGTAACGGTTCATTGGCCCTGGCAAGATCTTTTGCAGGAATGTAAACAGAATGGGGATCAAGTTTTTTCAGCATTGCAGGAATAGCCGCTTCCACGAGCTCATTCCTGTTTACAGTATCAACATAGTTTGATTCTATAACATTAAGGATGCTGTTTATCTTATCACTTCTAAGTCGCAGTGACGGGTTACCTGGTGTGTGAATGTTATTCGGAAAAAACCTGCCAAGCAGGATACCTGTTGCCAGGGTCAATCCCATGAGTAGGGGAAGAAATATGCTTCTCCTCGAATTATTGTAGTTCATAAATGTCTTTTTCAGGATCAATAAATACCAATTCAATGCCAGCACGCTTTAACAGATCAAGTCCGTCAGTCTTATGGTACCGGTTGCAATAGACAACTCTCCTGATCCCGGCCTGAATTATCAGTTTAGCGCATTCCATACATGGTGAGGTTGTAACATAAAGGGTCGAATTTTCACTTGAATTATGTGACTTTGCGACCTTGGTTATAGCATTTGCTTCAGCATGTAAAACATATGGCTTCGTTACATTGTTCTCATCTTCGCAAACATTTTCAAACCCGGCCGGAGTTCCGTTATACCCATCTGAAATGATCATCTTTTCCTTAACAATCAATGCACCCACCTGCCTCCTGATACAATATGAATTCTGTGCCCAGATCAAGGCCATTGCCAGATAACGCTTATCAAACAATGTCTGTTTATCACCATAAGGCCTTAAAACCTTGCTGTTTGGCATTTTGATTTATAATTAACAATTCAAAGGCATCAAAGTTAATATATTTTGCCACTGACAGGTTAATCCAGTTTATAAATAAGCTTTTGATAATTAATTTTTACAGTTAATAACTAATAGTTTTTTTAACTGTTTTATTTACATGACACAATTAATTTAGCAAACTGACAGAACAATTACACAGATAACTATGAAAGTTTCAGCGGCGACTTTTCTCTTTCTTATATTTTCACTCACCTCATCGGGCCAGAATATGTTTACAGATCCAAGGGATGGTAATGTATACCGCTCTGCGGAGATCCTGGGAAAAACATGGATGTGTGAGAACCTGAGATACACCGGCCTGCCCGGTACAAACTTCTTTGATGATGACAGGAATAATATGCAGGCATACGGCGCTCTTTATGACTGGCAAACAGCTAATAAAGCCTGCCCTGAAGGCTGGCGGCTTCCCTCAGGAGCTGAATTCAGGAATCTTGTTGACCATTTTGGCTATGACGATTCATGGGGCAGAGGACCTTCAGAATCATTCAATATTCAGCTTGGTGGCCAGCAGGATTACCAGGGGATTTTCTCTGAGGTCGATGAGGGAGGCTATTACTGGACATCAACAGAGTATGATGCTGATAATGCTGAATATTTCAGTTACCTCCTTATAATCAATAAGAAGGTGATAGATGTTTCCAGAAAAGACGACATGGCAGATGTACCTGGTTCAGAAAAATCAAACCGTTATTCTGTCCGCTGTGTAAAAAACAACTGACCTTCAGTCATGATGACATTTGCGGAAAAAGTCATCTCATTTCATAAGAACCTTGATTTCAAAGGCACTCTTCCGGGTAATATCAGGATAATGAATCCATTCAGGGAAAATCCTTTTGTAATGGAAATTGTAGAAGCTTTTTATAAGAGATTTTATAGTGACAATCATAAACGAAGACTGATACTTGGAATAAATCCCGGCCGGTTCGGTGCCGGAACAACCGGAATCCCGTTTACAGATACAGTCAGGCTTGCTGAAAAATGCGGTTTACAGATTCCGGGGGTAAAATCTTTCGAACCATCATCTGTGTTTGTATATGAAATGATCGATGCTTACGGCGGAGTTGAAAAATTCTATTCAGATTATTATATAAGCGCTGTTGTGCCTCTTGGTTTTACCGCTCCTGGCAAAAAAGAAAAGCATGTTAATTACAATTATTATGATGACCCTCATCTGAGTGAAGCAGTAGAAGGCTTCATAAAAGATTCAATTGAAACTCAGCTTGGGTTTGGCATCTTAACTGATGTTTGTTTTTGCCTTGGGACAGGTAAAAATTTCAGGTTTCTTGAGAAATTCAATAACATAAATGGTTATTTCGGAAGGATCGAACCTCTTGAACATCCCAGGTTCATAATGCAATACAGGTCAAAACAGAAAGAACAATTTATTACCAGGTATGTTGAGGCACTAAGAGGTGCATCCGGAAAACAACAAGCGTAGCTAATGAGCCATCAGCATCAACACGGTACGGTAAGCGGGAGGAACATCCTAGTTACAATTGTCCTCAATCTTGGAATATCACTTCTCCAGCTTATTGGTGGATTGATTTCGGGCAGTATGGCTCTTCTCTCTGATGCTGCTCACAACTTCAGTGATGTGCTGTCACTCATTATAAGTTACTGGGCAATCCGTTTAGGCAAGAGAGAACAGACACTTAAGCAGACCTATGGCTTTAAGAGAGCAGGCATTTTTGCAGCTCTTATAAATACATCAATTCTCCTCGTGATTGCAATTATCCTGATCTGGCAGGCTGTAATAAGGCTGATAAACCCGCAACCTGTTGAGGGAATGATTGTGATTGTTCTTGCCGGTGCAGGAATCCTGCTGAATGGAGTCAGTATTCTTTTTATCCGCACCGATGCTGAAAAAGATATCAATATAAGGTCTGCAGCGCTTCACCTGTTTGCCGATATGCTAACATCGATTGCAGTGCTTGCCGGAGGTATTGTAATAAAACTATTCGGCTGGACATGGATTGACAGCCTTCTTACTATAATAATAGCATGCTACCTTCTTTACAGCAGCTGGGGTATTTTTTATGAAGCTGTAAGGATCTTTATGCAGTTTACTCCATCTCATATCGATATAGAAGCAATTGCAATTAGCATCAGGAAAATTGATGGTGTTAAAAATGTGCATCATGTTCATGTATGGCAGCTCGATGAAAATGATCTTATGCTGGAAGCCCACCTGGACCTTAACGAGGATCTGAGGATTTCTCAATTCGAAATCATACTTGATAAGGTAGAAAATGTGCTTTACGGGTATGGTATATATCATTTCAATATTCAGCCGGAGTTGTTCAGGAAAGATCAGAAAGAACTGATAACGTAATACCTGGCAGTTTCAACATTTGATCTTCTCATTTTGTTATACATCAACTTCCTGAATATAACCAGATGAGAGTAATTGATGGCAATTCCCTGTTACAGCTTATCGGGGCTGACAATATTCATGTTATAGATATAAGACAGGCTGATGCCTATAATGGGTGGTCGCTGATGGGTGAGAAAAGGGGAGGCCATATCAGGTCTGCGCGATGTATGCCTTTCAGGTGGTTCAGCTATTTTGACTGGATAGAAATTGTAAAGAACAAAAATATCAGTCCTGAAAATAAGCTCGTAATATATGGTTATTCAAACGAAGAAATAGATAAAGCTGCAGTCCAGTTCAGTAAAGCCGGTTTCAAAGATGTCATTGTCTATTACAATTTCATTAATGAATGGTCAGAAAACACGTTATTTCCAATTGACATACTTCCAGGTTTCAGGAACCTGGTTCCTCCTCAATGGGTTAATGATCTTATTACCGGGAATATGCCTGCTCATTTCGCTAACAACAAGTATGTCATTATTCATTCACATTACCGAAACAGAAATGCATACCTGAGTGGTCACATTCCAGGTGCTGTTGACATGGACACACTTGATATCGAGAGCCCCGAAACATGGAACAGGAGAAGTCCGGATGAACTCGAAAAAGCACTTACATCACATGGCATAACTTCAGACACGACAGTAATACTTTATGGAAAGTTCATGTTCCCTGACAACAGGGATCCTTTCCCCGGCAGCGCCGCAGGTGATATAGGTGCAATGAGGTGCGCTTTTATTATGTTATACTCAGGTGTCAGGGATGTGAGGATACTGAATGGTGGTTTTCGTTCCTGGGAAGATGCAGGATTGCCGGTATCGAAAGATGATGAACCAAAGATAAAAAGGAAATCATTCGGAGACTTGATCCCTTCAAGACCCTGCCTTGCTGTTGATACCCCTGAAGCAAAAGAAATCCTCGGATCTGCCGATAGCAACCTGGTATGTGTCAGGAGTTTCAGCGAATACACAGGAGAGGTTAGCGGCTATAATTATATTGAAAAGAAAGGTAGGATCCCCGGGGCAATCTTTGCTGATTGCGGATCGGATGCCTACCATATGGAGAATTACAGAAACCCCGATCATACTACGAGAGAATTTCCTGAGATTGAGAAAATATGGAAGGCTAATGGAATCTCGCGCGATAAACGGCTTGCATTTTACTGCGGTACCGGGTGGCGGGGAAGCGAAGCTTTTATAAATGCCTGGCTGATGGGATATCCCAGGATTGCAGTCTATGACGGAGGCTGGTTTGAATGGAGCAATGATCCGGACAATCCATACGAATCAGGTGAACCTTTAAAACAAACAATTTATTCATTGTGACATGGTAAACAAGAGGGCTGAAGAGGAACAGGCAATTGTTGATGAACAAATGATGCCTGACATTGCTGCTGATACACTCAAAGGGCTCACAGCTTCACCAAAGCATCTTTTCCCAAAATACTTCTATGATAAGCGGGGATCAGAAATATTTGGTGAGATTACAAGAATGCCCGGGTATTACCTTACAAAAGCCGAGAAGGAAATATTTGATGTTTACGGTAAGGTAATAGCATCTAAAATAAATTCACATATGCCATTGAAGCTGATTGAGCTTGGTTCGGGTGACGGACTTAAGACCAAAATACTTATCGGGCATCTTTCCGCTATGAACGCCGACCTTTGTTTTATGCCTGTTGATATAAGCAAGAACGCAAACGATGAGATTCTTGAATCGGTGAAAAAGGAATTCCCCGGGGTCACAATCCGACCTGTTACAACTGATTATTTCAGGATCGCAGGGCGAATTGAACCTGTCCGGGGAACTAAGCAGGCGATACTTTTCCTTGGTTCAAACATCGGCAATATTGAAAAAAGAGAAATGAACCAGTTTTTTGGTAACATTTCCGACATTATGATGCCCGGAGATAACCTCCTTATTGGATTTGACATGAAAAAGTCCCCTTCTGTGATAATGAAAGCTTACAATGATGCTCACGGCATTACTACCAGGTTCAATCTCAACCTCCTTGAGAGGCTCAATCGTGAAGCAGGGATGAATTTCGTTATTTCAATGTTTGAACATCACACCTCTTACGACCCTGTGAGCGGCGAGGTAAGAAGCTATATAGTTTCAACGATGGAGCATACTGTTTTTTCCTCAGTGCTTGGGACATCTTTTCAATTCAGAGAATGGGAACCTGTTTTCATGGAGATGTCGAAGAAGTTTGATTTTGATGAAATATATTCTCTTGCATCATCATATGGCTTCAGCATAATTGAAAATTTTTCGGACAAGCGGGAATATTTTACAGACTCTCTCTGGGTAAAAACCTGATAATTACTTATATTTAGGTCTAATCGGTAAATGTATGCTTCTAAAACTTGTGCTGCTTGCCATATTCGGTATTTCGATGGCTCATCTTGAAGGAGTAGTTGTGGTATACCTCCGGAAAGCATTGGGAATCCTCGATTCAGCATCTAATATCGATTCTCTTTCGAAATTTCCGAAAAAGTATCTTCGCATCGAAATTACAAGGGAAGCATCAACAATAATAATGCTTGTTGTTATTGCATATCTTTCAGGTTCATCATGGCCGGAAAGGGGTATTTTATTTTTGTGGACTTTCGCTTTCTGGGACCTGTTCTACTATTTTTCATTGTTTATCCTGATAAAATGGCCACCTTCTTTAAATACTATTGATGTCCTGTTCCTCATCCCTGTTCCATGGATAGCGCCAGTATGGTTCCCTATAGGCGTATCTTCATTGACGATCATTGTAATTGCAATTATCTATTTATTTGCCTTTAGTTGAATGTCAGGAAACGTTATCATTCCGGGGATAAAATATCTCTTGTTAAATCCTTTTACTGCGAACATTCAGGACAAAACTTTTATTTTTGAATAATTTTAAAAGCTTGGCCAGATTCTTATTTAACTCTCTGAAAATAAGTACAATTTTCAGGTCACTGAAATACAGGAATTACAGATTGTTTTTCAGCGGGCAAAGCATTTCACTTATCGGGACATGGATGCAGAGAATTACAATGCCATGGCTCGTTTACAATATGACCGGATCGGAACTGCTTCTTGGTATTGTAAGCTTTGCAGGCCAGATACCAACTTTCCTCCTTTCACCATTTGCTGGTGTTTTGTCAGACAGGTGGAACAGGTACAGGGTGCTGCTTGTAACCCAGATCATTTCAATGATTCAGGCAAGCATACTGGCATGGCTTGCGCTTACAGGAAAAATTGAAATCTGGCATATTGTTGTACTTAGCATTGCCATGGGTTGTATAAATGCATTTGATGTTCCGTCAAGGCATTCTTTTGTCATTGAGATGGTTGAGAACCGCGAAGATATTGGAAATGCTATTGCGCTGAACTCGATGATGTTCAATGGTGCCCGCCTTGTGGGACCATCTGTTGCTGGAATAATCCTTGCTGCCACTAATGCCGGAATCTGCTTCCTTATTAATGCCATAAGCTATGTTTTTGTGATCTTGTCACTGCTGTTTATGAGTGTGAAATCTCCGAAGCGAAAGATCATTTCAGAAACACGCATCCTGGCAGAACTCAGGGAAGGGTTATCCTATGCATTCGGCTTTCCCCCCATAAGGCATATACTTATTCTCCTCACTGCTGTAAGTCTTACGGGCATGTCTTACCAGGTGTTAATGCCTGTCTACTCATCAGATGTTCTGAAAGGAGGCTCCGAAACTTACGGCTTTCTTATGGGAGCTGCAGGCCTTGGAGCACTGGCAGGAGCAATATTTCTTGCATCACGCACAACAATTCTCGGTCTTGGCAGGCTGATACCGGCTTCAGCAATACTGCTTGGATCAGGACTGGTATTTATGTCTGTTTCAAGGATAAATTCAGTTGCATTTTTGCTGATGATTGTAATAGGGATGGGAATGATGTTGCAATCGGCGGCAAGCAATACCATTCTCCAGACAATAACTGATGATGACAAGAGGGGAAGGGTAATGAGTTTCTATACTATGGCAATAATGGGAACAGCTCCATTCGGAAGCCTTCTTGCCGGAGCACTTGCCAAAGCTTTTGGCAGCCAGTGGACTGCTTTTATATTTGGTTTGTGCTCGATTACCGGGGCATTGATCTTCCTGCGTAAATTGCCTGAGCTCAAAATAATAGTGAGACCTATATATGTGAAGCTTGGTGTAATCCCGGAGGTTGCGGAAGGAATGCAGATATCCGAACAATCTGCTAATCCCAGGATGTAAATACGTTATCAAAAGAAGATATCAAAGAATCTTCGGGCAGATTTACTCTGGCCATCCTTTGGAGATTTTCATTATTTTTGGCTATTTAAATCCTCCATGAATAAACTTTTATTGGTCATAACTGCGTGCGTTTGTTGCCTGCCTTCCAAATCATTGGCCCAGAACAAAACCAAACCTGATTCATCAACTCTTGTCAAACAACCTGTATATGTCACTTCCAGGCTTGTAACAGAAAAGCCATTGATCGACGGCAAGCTCGATGATGAATGCTGGAAGCATGGAACCTGGGCTGGAGATTATACCCAGTTTGTGCCTGATGAGGGTGCCAAACCTTCATATCCAACACAGCACAATATTCAGTATGATGATAAAAACCTGTACGTGGCTTTCAGGGCTTTTGACGGTGAACCGGATAAAATAGTGAGAATGGCCGGAGTAAGGGATGATGCCGCGGGTGATGTTGTAGGAATTACATTCGACAGCTACCGCGATTACAGGACTGGCTTTGAATTCACTATCACAGCCTGGGGACAAAAAGTTGATCTAGTGCTGTTCAACCCCATGAACTGGGATTTCAACTGGAATGCGGTCTGGACGGGAAAGGTTGGGATGGAAGATTCTGCATGGGTAGCTGAGTTAGAAATACCATTGAACCAGCTTCGTTACAGCAACAAGGATGAACAGGTATGGGGAATGCATACATGGAGATGGATATCACGTTTCTCGGAGGAGAGTAACTGGGAAAAGCAGTCAAAGACAGGTCCTGGAATGCTTTATAATTTCGGCGAGCTCAGAGGGATCAAAGGTCTTAAAAGATCACGAAGGCTCGAGATTATGCCATTTGCACTTGGAGGTGTAAAAACAATGGATGAAGTGCAGGGCAATCCTTTTACCAGGAACGGAAGGTCATGGACAGGAAATGCAGGTCTCGATGCGAAAATAGGCATCTCAAGCAACTTCACAGTTGACCTTACAATAAATCCGGATTTTGGACAGGTTGAATCTGACCCGTCAGTTATGAACCTCACTGCTTATGAAACTTTCTATGAGGAAAAACGCCCGTTCTTTCTCGAAGGCCTGACAATATTCGATTATAAGTTCGATGACCAGAGTCTTTTCTACTCAAGGCGTATAGGACATGCGCCGTCACTTGTGATCAACCCGGACCAAAATACTTTTGTAAGTTCACCGGATAAGACAACCATCCTGAGCGCTGTCAAATTCAGCGGAACAACTTCTACTGGTCTTTCTGTTGGACTGATACAAAGTATAACTTCGGCCCAGTACGCAAGGATCAGTGATCTTTACGAAAATCGCACAACAGCCATGGTGGAGCCAATGTCAAGCTACACTGTTGCCCGTGTTCAGAAGGGGTATAATTCAGGCAACACAACAATAGGAGGGATGTTTACTTCCACCAACAGGATGATCGATGATGCTTCACTGGAATTCTTAAGTAATAACGCCTTTACTGGGGGACTCGATCTGCTGCATCATATGAAAGATAAAGAATTCTTTGTTGATGCAAGGCTCACAGGAAGTTACATTGATGGCAGCGCCCTTTCAATCAGACGATTACAGGAAAACTCGGCTCATTATTTCCAGCGTCCGGGGATGTCTTACATGAAATATGATACAACCCGGACATCATTGAGCGGTTATGGCGGAAAGCTGAGGATAGGAAAAGGATCGAAAGGTTTCTGGCGGTATTCAACAGGTGTTACAATGTTTTCACCTGGTCTAGATCTTAACGACCTTGGTTATATGCAAAAAGCAGATGAAGTAAACCAGTCCAATGAAATCGGCTACCTCATAAATAAACCTGTCTCAATATTCCATGCATATACTATAACTCTTGAACAGTTCAATTCATGGAATTTCGGGGGTACATACCTTGGTTCAGGAGCTCACCTTAATTTTAACAGCGAGTTCATTAATAACTGGCGTTTTGATGGGAACCTTATTTTTCATTCAGGTGCAATTGATCCCGGGATTCTCAGGGGGGGACCTGACATGATCCTGCCATATACGATTATGACTTTCGCCAATCTGAATTCAGACCAGTCAAAGAAAGTTACAGCCGGATTTAATTTCCGTTATGAAACCAGGGGTGAAAATTCAATGAAAAGCTTCCAGGTTGAACCAACACTGTCTGTAAGGCCTTTGAACAGGCTGAAGATTGGAATATCAGCCGATTATGGAATCAACAGGGATGAATTGCAATATGTTACCTCATTAAACCGTCAGCCCGATAAAAGATACATACTTGGAAGCATTGATCAAAAGACCCTTGGTCTGACCTTCAGGGCTGATCTAAATATCTCCCCGGAATTTTCGGTTCAATATTATGGAAGTCCTTTTGTTTCAAAGGGCAGTTATTCAAACTTCAAATACATAACAACTCCAACCGATAAGGACCTCAGGGACAGGTTCAGCCTGTACCAGTTTTCGTTTAAAGATGAATCCGGTATTTATCTCGCTACAGGATATATGGACATTCCTGATGACAGAATTGACAATCCTGAATTTAATTTTTTCCAGTTCAGGTCAAACCTGGTGGCAAAGTGGGAATACAGGCGTGGTTCTTACCTCTACCTGGTATGGTCAGGTGACAGGACTGGAAGTTCAGCTTCGGCGGATGAGCCACTGGGTCGTTCTTTCAGCCATTTGAAAAATGCCTTTACCAATAATGTTTTTCTAGTAAAGTTTAATTACTGGTTCAGCCTTTAATGATGAGTATGGTTTACCGTAAAATAAAAGTTAATGACAATGCAGAAATTGCTTCTCTGATCAGGAATGTATTCAGGGAATTCGGTATTGATAAACCCGGTACAGTATATTATGATCCCACAACAGATGATCTGTTCACTCTTTTCAGCGTACCAGGCTCGGTTTACTGGATTGCAGAAGAAAACGGGAAAATAATTGGCGGATGCGGGATCTTTCCTACTGCCGGGCTTCCTGAAGGATATGCAGAGCTTGTTAAATTTTATCTTGAATCATCCTCAAGGGGGCATGGTATCGGATGGGCCCTTATGGAAAAATCATTCGATGCAGCCAGGGAAATGGGCTATAAACATTTGTATCTTGAATCTCTTCCTGAACTGGGGAAGGCCATCAGCCTTTATGAGAGGGCAGGGTTCCGGTTCATTCTTTCACCTCTGGGAAATTCCGGTCATTTCGGATGCACAATCTGGATGATTAAGGATTTATGATTCCATTTTATTGATTTCCGGGATTTCATATATTAGTTCTCAAAAAATAAATGATTATGGAAAAAGCTAATTATGAAAGCGAAAATGTTTGCTGTCCAAGAATTGATCCCGCCCTTTGGGAGGACAGGAACCTTGACTGGCACAATAAAATGTTCGTTAAAGACAGGGTTCATACATTCATGTTTATGCCGCTTGACTTTGGCAGGGTTATGAGCCGTATCGGGAAAAAAATAAGTAATGCCGGGGCCGTTATCCCCGATTATCTTGCACTTTCTGATCACACCTCAAAATGGAACATGGATATTTATGTTGCTGTTGACAGGGAGGTTCCCGGAGCAGTAAACACAACTATCAGCGGCAAATTCTTCAGCAAGATCTATGAAGGCCCTTTCAGCGACACAGGTAAGTGGTGTAAAGATTTTGATTCTGTTGTTAAATCAAGAGGAAGCAGCGTAAAGAAATTGTTCATGTGGTACACTACATGCCCTAAGTGTGCAAAAAAATACGGTAAGAATTATGTTGCAGTGATCGGGGAACTTAATTAACAACTGGTAAATTATTGCAGATTATTGTCCCTGCCTGCCTTCATTACCATATTACTGAGATCCCATTCATTCTCGTTAAATCTTCTGAAAACAGGTTTCAGGATTGGATAACCTTCAGTCTCCCGTTCACTGTTTATAATTTTAGCTTTTCTCAACCTGATGTTTTCCACAATTCGTCTGTCGGTCTCATCCCTGTCCCATGGGTAAGCACCGCAATTATTTAAAACATAATCCTTCACCTGTGCAGAAGGTAAGACATTCAATCCTTCCGGGAAAAACGGACGTTCAAAAAGCCTCTTATAATCGCCTGATAGTTCTGTAACCATAGGCCCACCTTTTATCAGGTTATCTTTCCAGTACAGTTCTACCGGTCCCCTGAAAGCTCCTCCGCTGATGTTGCTGCGTGAATCGGGTCCGCATTCAATGTAATTCCCTTCAACAACCATAATGCCCGGTATAAGTTTATGGCCTGTCCATTCAGATTTTGCAAAGATGAACTGAATAGCAGCATACCCCGGGTTATAAATATAATTATTTATCACAAGGCCCTGTGAACCACCGCTGAACAAGGGGTTTCTTTCAACATTGCTTGAATACAGGTTCCTGTAAATCAGGATCCCGGTAGCATTATCATGTATCAGGGTCCCTTTTGAATGCTCACCTCCTGTATGTGTTGATTTGCTTAATGCCTCTGCAATCAGGCAATTGCTGAAAACAATGTTATGCGAAGTGTTTTTTCTCCATTCTTTCACATCCGCACCCTTGAACTGAGGGCCCGAGGCTGAAAGATTTTCATCCGTCGACCAGCTGATCGAACAATGATCAATGATCACATTATATGAGCCCTCAAATGTCGAAATGCCGTCAATATCCCAACCGCTAGCCTTTTCTTTCCCGGCTTCACCGGGTCTTACCCTTATATGCTGGATGATGACCTCATTGGCACCAATGTTTATTCCTCCCTTTATTAGTGTTATTCCCGGTGATGGTGCAGTCTGCCCTGCAATTGTAATGTACGGGTTCAGGATGCCGTAAGAACGTCCGTCGAGGTCAATTATGCCGGCCACTTCAAAAACAACTATCCTGGGTCCTGTGGCTTTTATCGCTTCATTAAGAGATCCGGCTCCATCCCTGTTGAGGTTTGTTACCCTTATTATCCTTCCCCCACGGCCGCCTTTTGTATCCAGCCCGAAACCTGACAATCCGGGAAATACAGCTCCACCCTGGCCGAACATTTGGACCGAAGGATGAAGCATAATAATTAAGATTGTTACAATTACTCTGGCTGTAATCATACAGGTTTAACAATTACAGCATCTTTTTTGTTTATGGATGTCTCAACGTCTCAAATCCTGTAAATTGATTTATTTACCATCTTCATTAGTCCGTCATAATCCTCGTTCTTCATCATTTCAAATACATGTTTTGCATTTAACGATCCGGCAAGGTCGTATGCAGCTTTTGTTATTTCTGAATGGTTGTTAAAGAATTCGACGACGTTGAAAATGCGCGGGGATGCATCTGTTGTAAAGTACTTATTATAGTTGTATTGCCTTGCCCAGAACATAAGTTCTACGTAATGCAGGAAATGCCTGCTTGCCCCTATCAGGTCCCAGTCGGCTTTCGTATCATTGTCGTTTGTATGAATATATGCATCAAAACCGCTCTCGTATATCGTTACAAGCGATTGAGCAGGATTTTCCGAGCTTTGGAGTGAATGGCCTATGTCGAGTGTTATGCCGGTGGAACTATTGTTGACTTCCCTGAGCAGAAGGAGGGCTTTGGCTGTCGAGTCGAGCTGGCAGTGAACCCTTGTCTCTGAATATTTGGGCTCGATGAACAAAGGAATCTCAGGCAGGTATTCACTTGCTTCACCAATAGTTTCAACCATATAGTTCCATGAATCCCTGTAATTTACCTGGAAAAGCAGGTCGTAACCATCAGACAGGGGACAGCATGTTACCAGGGGTGCACCTACTGCTTTTGCAAAATCCTTTGCTTTCTTGATCATGTTAACGGCACGGTCACGAATACCTTTGTCAGGCCTTGTCAAAGCACCGGCAATCCATTCCGGCTCTTTTTTTATATTGACGTTTATGGCAGCAAAGCTCAGGTTGTATTTTTTCATTGCTGCAACTGTTTCTTCCGGTGTCATGTTCTCATAAGGAAAAACCATTTCCACCCCGTCGAAGCCATTGATTTTTGATATCATTTCAAGTTTCTCAATCGTGGTTGCGGGTTTCTGGTATTCCGAAAACCTGTCCTGGGTCTTTCCAAGGAATGAGATTATTATTGCCTGTTTCATTTAAGAAGATTTGTTATTGTATCACAAAAAGTCTCTATAATAAGGTAACATGATGCTGCCCCGGGGTCATGCACTCCACGCGATCTTTCAGCCAGCCTGCTTGCCCGGCCTATTCTGGCAACCATCTCCTTTGTTGACTCAAACCCTTCAAGTGCACTCCGCTTCAGTTCAGCAAGGCATTCTTCTTCGGACCTGCCTTTTGCAATAGCATCCATTAAAGCTTCAGTTGCCGGTACAAGCGTATCCATAAGTGTTTTATCCCCGGGCCTGGCCTGTGAAATTGTTGAAATTGCTCCCTGTGCTGACTGGAAGGCTGTAAGTATATCCTGAATACCAATATTCTCCTTTTCGGAAAGGGAGGCTGCCATAGCTCCGAAAAATTTCCCATACAACGGGCCCATCGACCCACCGATTTTCATCATGAGAATTTTTGAAACAGTCTTTAGTCCATGGACAAGGTTGCCGGGATTCTTATCAAGTTCCTCCCTGACAAGGGTAAATCCCTTGTTCATGTTAATGCCATGGTCCCCATCTCCGATAAGGCCATCCATATCGCTGAGATATTGCTTGTTATCCCGGAATGTAACTACCAGGTTATCGATGATCCTGGCCCCGTCATTAACTGAGAAAGTCTTCATATTTAATATTATAATCTCTGGAATTGTTTCATGCCAGGAGAATCACACTCATAATCGATACATTGTTTCAATTCATTGTCCAGCTTCATAATTGTGAGTGTTGCTCCTGCCATTTCGAGCGAGGTAAAATAGTTGCCGACATATGCCACATGTATTTTAAGCTTCGGTGAAATAAGTTTTTTCACTTCGCCGAAGAGTATGTATAATTCCATCAGGGGTGTAGAGCCCAGCCCGGAAACCAGCACAGCTACTTCATCGCCTTCTGCAAATGGAAGGTCTTCGAGAATAACTTTGCACATCCTTGAGGCAATGCCTGCGGCAGTCTCAAGTTCCACGACTTCCATACCGGGTTCTCCATGATGGCCTATTCCGACTTCCATTTTTCCTTCCGGTATTGTGAAGTTCGGATGACCCACATCAGGTATTGTGCATGGGCTGAGGCCAACTCCCATACTGCGGGTATTATCTATTGCTTTCCGGGCTGCTGAGATTACTTCATCAAGAGAGGCCCCCATTGCTGCCTTTGCTCCGCCCACCTTCCACATGAATATTTCACCGGCAACTCCCCGGCGCTTCTCCTCGCTTCCTTTCGGGGCTGAAGGAACATCGTCGTTGGCGACTACTTTTTTTACTCTTATGCCATCCATTTCGGCCTGTTCCATGGCCATTGCAACATTCATGTTATCGCCTGAGTAGTTACCATAAAGGATAGCCACCCCTTCGCCGCCATCTGCTTCTTTGATGGCATCATAGAACATTGCTGCCGGGGGCGAAGAGAATATTTCACCACAGGCAACAGCATCCACGATGTTGCGTCCCAGGTATCCGATGAACGCAGGCTTGTGTCCTGATCCACCGCCTGTCACAATTCCAACCTTTCCCTTAACAGGAGCTTTTATATATTTCAATACACGTTCATTAGCTGTCCTGGCAATAATTTCAGGATGAGCAGACACAAATGCTTCAAGCATCTCATCCACAACTTTCGATGGATCGTTTATTATTTTCTGCATGATCAGATCATTTTATTTAATATATATTATAATATATATTATAATATAGTTTAAAATATATATTATTAGAAATTAAAGCGTAAGTTCAGGTAGTATCTTACCAAGGTACTCAAGGCTTTGTCTTACCCATGAATCAGGGTCTTCGACAAACATACCGCTTGCTTCGCTTCCCATTTCAATCGAAGCAACACAGGCCTCACCATATTTCCTGCAGTTTTCTTCAATGCCAAGGGAAATCAGCTTTTCAACATAAGCCCTGAAATCAACAACCCCTGTTCCCAGGATGCTGTTTGTATGATTGAAAGACTCTGTTTCACTTAAATGGACATGTAACAGCCTGTGCTTAAGCTTTTCAAGTTGAACAGGATCTTCCCTTGTTATTACGAGATGACCCACATCGACGTTAGGGTAGACATTCGGAAGATTGATGTCTTCAACAGCACTGGCGAGCCTGTAAGTGTCGTTGCAAATGAAATATACATGAGGATCAAGTTCTATACCAACAAGCATATCCCTTTCAAGGCAATATTCAGCGAACCGCCTGATATTATCGATCATCAGGCACCATGATCTCTCACGCGGCACACCTGCTTCATACAGCCCGCCTCCCCAGCAAACAAGCATCTGCCTTCCTCCGAGCTCTTTCTGGAATTCCGCACACGCTTTCATGTAATCGAAAACCTTGTCCCGTTTTTTCTGATCAGGATGTGCTGTGTCCTTTGTTGCAACAAGCAACATCTGGGAACTTATAAGGCCTTCGTTTTTTACAAGCCCTGCAACTTCTGCTTTCTCAGCGGCTGACATTGTAAGAGGGTTTCCTTTCCTGATCCCGGCATAATCGAAATACCTGAAACCGAATTTTGCTGCGCTTTTCAGGGATTCAAGCGGGCCTCTGTTTCCAACTTCGTAAACAAGGGTATTTAATGCAAGTTTCATGTCAGGAGTATATTACTTTTCAGGGAAGCCGCCAGTCATCTCTTTAACGAGGTTGAAAAATCCCTGCTTTCTTGGTGAGCTTATACCCCAGTTAACAGGAACAGACTGGTATCCGTCAACATAATTTTCATTCTTCATCCTGTAGTCGAAGAAACCCCAGGATGCATATGATCTTACTGCCTCAGTAAAATTGTTAACCTGTTTGTCAAAATTGAAATGATCATCTTCGTTGAAGATGATGGGCTTGGAGGTGTATCCTTCAGTTTCTCTTGTGAGCTTTACCATTTCGGCTATCCTTGCAGGGTCACCTACACCGTTTCCATGGAGAAGGATGAAATCGGAAGCCTCAATCACATTCTTTTCCGGGATTGTTCCTCCTCCATAGCTTGTACCGGCCAGGTACCTGTGGCCATTTTTTTCTATAGATTTCACCAGGTTGATTAATTCATGGACCCTACCCGGCTGAAGGACAGGATGGTCATAATTGATATTGCATTCATTGTTGATTTCTATAAGCACATTCCTGTAATCGTTGTCAAAAAGCCAGTTAACAGTATTTGTTACAGCATTTATAACTGCTTTTTCATCTTTTACACGTTCATCCTGCCCGAAGTAGAAGATTCCTAAAATGGGAACCATTCCGAGTTCATCAGCCTTGTCAAGGATTTTCTTGAGACGTGTCATGTAAGCCGGCTTAAGGTTTCCTGCAGAATCAATTGCAGAGTTGATCCATGGCTGTCCCTGTGAATAACCCTGTGGGCTTCCGCCCTGGAGATTGATCGTAAAAGAGAGCAGTCCATAGCTATGCCACACCGCCATGTTCTGTACAAACTCGTTAGTGTTCCTGTCAGCATCCCAGCTCTGGGTATCAGGGTACTTCCACATTCCTGCAGTCTCCGGATTCTCGTCATCGTATATTCCCTGCACCATCCTTGAATTTAGCAGCAGCCCTTCGAGTGAAATGCCATTCCACATTACACCCTTGTAAGTTAGTTCACCATTTACCAGGAATTTGTCGGCGTTTATGCTGACAAAGGTTCTGTCTGAATTTTTTCCTGCCTGTTTGCAGCCACCTGAAAGGATGATTGCTGATAAGATTAATGGGATGAATTTTTTCATGAAAAAGTATTATTTGGTGAAATTACTGTTTTTGGATCAAGCGCCAACCACATAAAAACTGCAACAATGCTCAGTGCAGCACAGATTAAAAAGAACGGTTCGTAGCTTTTTGTCAGGGTGAAAACATATGGGAATGTGATTATAGTAATGAAAGCCCCCAGGTTTCCCGCCATATTCATGGTGCCCGACACCAGGCCTGCATCCTGTTTCCCGGCATCAATGCAAAAAGCCCATGAAGGACTGAGTGTCATATCAGCACCAAATACAGCCAGTGACATGTAAAGAACAGATATTGCTGGAGAGTCGGCAAATGTCACAAGTATCATTCCTGAAGCTGATACAATAAAGCCTGCAACTGCCGGAATCCTTCTCGAAAGTTTCCAGTTTCCCTTTCGGAAAATATAATCGACCAGTATCCCTCCAAACCAGTTTCCTGCGGCTCCGGCAATTAGTGGCACAGATGCATATAAACCTGTTTCAACAGCACCGAGGCCGAATCTGTCGAGTATATAAGTATACATCCATGTAATTGTAAAATAGAAAGTAAAATTACTGCAGATGTACTGGATCATGAGCTTCCATACAGTCGATGATGCCATCAGGTTAATAAAGCTGAGCCGTCTTTCTGCTTTTTCTTCCTGTTGCCTGTTCCCGGTTATATAAGTCATCTCTTCATTGCTGATGAAACCTGAATCTTCCGGTTTATTCCTGAAAAGCAAATACCATAAAGCTGAGTAGATAAAACCGATTAATCCGATAACGAGAAAGGTGTTCCTCCATCCACTGGTGGTTATCATCCATGCCACCAGGGGCATGGCAAAAGCTGCTCCAATCCTTGATCCTGAGAAGTTTATGCCTTGTGCAATGCCTCTTTCCTTATGAGGAAACCAGTTGAATACAACTTTCGACAATGCCGGGAAAGCACCGGCCTCAGCTCCGCCAAACAAGAAACGTACCAGGAGCATGGATGAATAGCTTCTTACCAATCCGGTAAGAGATGTCAGAAAAGACCAGGCTGCAACGATAAATGTTATAACTACTCGTGGGCCAGCCTTATCGGCCAACTTGCCTGAAGGTGTTTGAAACAGTGCATAACCCAGCGTGAAAACTGCCATTATCCACCCAAACTCGGTGATGCCGATATGAAGGTCAGCACAGATATCATTTTTTGCTGCAGAGATCGAAGCACGGTCAACATACAGCAATACAGACATGAGGAAAGTGCAGAATAAAAGCACGAATCGCATCGGGATAAGTGTCTTTTTCATCACTTTCCTCAGCTGTATCAGTTAATTATTTTAATGTTGTAGGATTATACCTGTCAAGCGGAACATTCTTCTCTTTTCCAAGGAAGATATCTTCAAGCCTTTGTCTTTTCTTATAATTTTCAAACCTGAAAGATTGTGCTAGTGCAACAACCTGTTCGTTGGTAAGATCCTTAAAAAGATTACAATATTCAGGTAACATGGCTTCAGCAAGAAGAACGTGCCTGACAACAAGAGCAACTGTGCGTTTTGCACCGTCATGTGCCGGTTGGTAATCGGGGAATTCCCTGGCGATCAAATCTTCAATAGGAGATAGAACAGACCTGATATTGGCATCGGTCGAGCCCCATGCATCAGTTCCATAATAATTTTTCTTTTTGAGGAAGCCTGAAACAAGAGTCATATAAGGAGCTTCTTCTTTCTGTGAAAGAATTGCCTGCAGTCCGAGATCCTTGTAGAGCCATATGCACCAGCTTACTTTGTACCTGTCGTATATCTCAAGCTGATCTTTAAGTATCTGGTACCGCATTTCATCTTTTTCAGGGACACCGGTATAGACAGGTCCAAATTCACCTACCCAAACAGGTACTTTATTTTTGAACATGAATTCGCTTCTGAGAAGGAAATCTTTTTCAATTGTATCCCTGTCATAATATTTCCCCCTTGAGAAACCAGGATAATCACCACCATCAATAAAGCCCGGAACAGCATAATCATGATTTGCATAAACAACATTTGGCCATATTTCTTTAAAAATGCTGAAGTCAGTAGCATAATTGTTTCCTTCAAGGAACATGATATGATTAGGATCAACTGTCCTTATGGCCTCATATAACCTTTTGAAATAAGGGAACACTCTTTCTCCTGTGGGATCGGAAGGCTCATTGATGAGATCATAACCTGCCACCCAGGGATTATCCTTGTACCTGTCGGCAATGGCAACCCAGAGGTTCAGGGCACGGTCCTGGAAATCCTTGAAATCCCAGAAGAATGCTTTATGTGTTGGATTGTCACTGTGCCAGTGCTGATTCTGTGATCCGGGCAGGGCATGAAGGTCGATTATTGTATAAATCTGGTATTTTGCACAAAGGTCAATTACATTATCAAGGTATTTAAAGCTCTCTTCCTTTATAACGCCCGGGTTCATGTCATCCTCAAACTGCCTGTAATGTATTGGGATTCGTACAAGGTTCAGGCCAAGGCTATTGATGTATTGTGCATCTGGTTCGGTGAAGTAGCTTTCATAGAAGGTTTTAAAATAGAGGTCATACTTTTCCTTTCCCATCACTTCAAGCAGACCCTGTCGCATTGCCTGTTCATTGGCAGGATAACCATCAATAAAGTTCTCCATGTGAAGCATGCCCCCGAGACCAAATCCCCTGAGGCAGACTGTATCACCTTTCTGGTTAACTATCTGATCACCTGACACCTGCAGCCAGTTTACGTCTGACAACTTTGATTTTGTTTCCTTGTTTTCAGAACATGAAACTGCAAAAAGCAGAAGTATCAGGGTTGCAATTAAAGAGGTTAATTTCTTTTTCATAGGTAGACTGATTTGTTTCCAGCTAAGATAAAAAAATATATAACTTAAATCAGTGAAATATACTTATGAGAGAGAAATCCAGAGATTCTGAGGTGTTAAATCTGCGAATCTCAAACTAGAGGGGAAGATCGGGGAAGATTCCTGTAATAATCGCAGACTGAATTTACAATGCATCTCGCACATTCGGGTTTTGGACGGCAGATCTCCCTTCCGTGATAGGATAATACCATCCCGGCATCATTCCATTTCTCCCGTGGCAATGCGCTCATCAGCTCTTTCTCTATTTTGACAGGTTTATCTGATGTTGCTATACCCAGTCGTGGAGCAACCCTTACAACATGAAGGTCGACCATGATACCTTCTGCAGGACCTCCTGATTCACGGATTATAACATTTGCACTTTTCCGTCCGACACCTGTGAGTGCCGATAGTTCTGCCATTGTCGCGGGGATACCTTCATCTGTCTGCACCGCATGGGCTATATCGATAATCCACTTTGCCTTCTTCCTGAATCCCCTTACAGAGCTGAGTAAAGGGAACAGGTCTTCCGGCTGACTGGACTGTAAAGATTCTATTGATGGATAGGCCTTAAAAAATTCCGGAGCAACTTTGTTGACGAGGTTATCGGTTGTCTGTGCGGCAAGTATCACCATTACAAGCAGCTGGTACCTGTTATGGTAATGAAGAGGATGGCTTCGGTTACCATATTCTTTAAATAAAGGTTCAAGAGCTTTTCCCCAGTCGTTCATCTTAAATTTATAAAGCTAACAATATAAGCATTGATTTTGTTGATTGTAAACATACCGGCAATGCAGAGATGGCAACATTTGCACAGCCGGTTTGTTAGATAATGGAGTCTGGTAATTAGTTAATTTAAAAAGAAAATATCATGAGAAAATCAATAGGTTTTATCGGAGGAGGGAAGGTTACAAGACTACTATTAAGGGGTTTTGATAACAAGAAAATAAAATTCAAAAAAGTTATAGTTGCAGATTCCAATCCTGTCGTTTTGGACAGCCTCAGGAACGAATTTTCATTTATAAAGTCCGATAGTGCTGCGGCAGCTGCATCACAGGATATTGTCTTCCTGGGTTTGGATCAGAAGTTGACAATGGATACATTAGGATTGATATCGAACGAATTTGATGAAAATTCAATATTAATCTCAACAGTTCCGGATATCAACTTTGCAAAACTTGCCATAAGGCTTCCTGAGAATAACAGGCTGGCCAGAACACTGCCACCTGCTGCAGTTTATATAAATGAAGCTTTGATACCTGTTGCTTTCAGCCCGGCCTTCCCTGAAGGGGCCAAAGATGATGTGTTTGAACTTTTCAATTACCTGGGGAGGGCACTTGAAGTGCCTGAAGAAAAGCTGCAGACTTATTCAGCATTTTCATCGGTGTTGCCAGCATACTTCTGGTACCAGTGGAAAGAGCTTATCAGCATGGGACGCGAACTGGGATTAAATGAAAGAGAAACTGTTGATTTTCTAAGTGAATCCACAATCTCCTCATTGCACCTTGCCCACAGGTCTGATCTTACAGAAGACCAGGTAATTGATATTTTACCAGTAAGCCCCCTTGATGATGATGAAGATCTGATAAGGGATGAATACCGGTCAAGGCTTGTTGAACTTTACCGGAGAGTCAATCCCCAGCGTGCAGAAGTCTAGGGGTCGGGTGTCTGGGTGTCTGGGTGTCTGGGTGTCCTGGTGTCTGGGTGTTTGGGTGTCTTGGTGTCTTGGTGTCTTGGTGTCTTGGTGTCTGGGTGTCCTGGTGTCTGGGTGTCCTGGGAAAATCTTAAATTGCAGGGTTATTGATCAGGTATGGGTACCAGGTTCCTTACGAATACGGATTTGTACGAACATGTAATTGTTCCTGTGGCACAGGCTCAGGATTTTGTCTGGATTGGCACAGCTGATATTAAGGACCTTCATGTTAAGTACAAAGGTTCTGTAAGTTCTTTTTTGTCGGTTCTTGATGGACTGGCAAAAAGGAAGGTTGAATTGAGGCTGTTACATGCAAAAGATCCGGGACCCGCCTTCAGGGATAGTTTTGACAGGTATCCTTTGTTGTGGAAATCTATGGAACGTCAGCTTTGCCCGCGGGTTCATTTCAAAAGCATAGTTATTGACGGCAAGTTTGCCTATACAGGTTCTGCAAATCTGACAGGAGCCGGGCTTGGAATGAAGGGCGGGAATACCCGCAACTTTGAATCAGGCATAGTAACAACTGAACCGGCTCTTGTTAAAGAAATAATGGATCAGTTCGATGAAGTTTGGATGGGGAAGCATTGCAAAGCATGTAAACGTAAGGATTTCTGCGGTGATCCCATCCTCTGATTTAGTAAATTACGGTATTCCAGACCAGATTATTCCACAATTACATTTCCTGATATAACCTTTACAGTATCATAGATCCTTCAAGTTTCCTGTCCAAAGTTGTCATGGTCAGATCGTGGTTGCTATTCTCAACCTTGCGGTTTTGCTTCAGCCATTCTTCAAAGAATAACAACGACCACAGCCTTGTATTTGAAGCCTTTTTGCCGGAGAAATTCTCAAGAACTAGCTTTTTTATATATTGTTTATCGAGATAGTCAGAATAATAAGGGTTGGCCGATAACAGGATATCCCTTACATATTCATTCAGATTCTCTTTGAACCAGTGTGAAACGGGTATGACAAATCCCTGTTTTGGGTGTGTCAGGATTGTCTCCGGAAGATAATCAGACATTGCTTTCTTGAAGATATATTTACTCTGATTATCCTTCAGCTTTAAGTCAGATGGAATCTTAAATGTCAGCTCTGCAAATTTGTGATCGAGCAGCGGCACCCTTACTTCGAGTGAATTCAACATACTTGCCCTGTCGACCTTAGTCAGAATATCGTCTACCAGGTAAGTCTGGAGATCAAGATATTGCATATTTGAAAGAAAGTCATTCTTAATTCCATTCTTAAGAACTTCAACATTATAGAGTTCTGATCCCGATGATAAGTTTATGAGATCACGATCAATAAGAAACATGTTATCTCTTTCTTTCTGAGAGAACATGTTCAGATAAGCACTAATGAAGTTCCTGCTTTTAGAGAACAGGTATGCCGCGTTTTTCCCATGCATATTCCCTGGAATTATTTTATGTATTCCTCCCCAGATAATTTTGCTAAGGGCTGGTGAATTAATTGTAAATGGAAATGAATAGAGCCGTTTCAGGTAGGCATAATGGTTATAACCTGCAAACAGTTCATCGCCTCCATCGCCTGAAAGTGCCACTGTAACCTGTTCACGGGCAATTTTAGAAATATACCATGTTGGAATTGCCGAGGAATCGGCAAAAGGTTCATCAAAGCCTCTAACCAGTAACGGAAGGATAGTGACTGATTCCGGTTCAATAATCTGCTCATGATGGTCGAGCCCGTATTTTTGTGCCAGTAATCTCGCAAAAGGTAATTCGCTGTATCCCTTTTCTTTAAAACCTATTGAGAATGTCTTCAGAGGTTGGGATGAGTTTTTGGCCATCATAGAAACAACAGAACTCGAATCAATACCTCCGCTCAGGAAAGCACCCAGAGGAACATCTGAAATCATGTGCAGCCTTACTGTTTCAGACAGGCAATTTTTTATTTCATCCATCCAGTAGTTGACACTCTTCGAATGGTCCGGTTCAAATTTTATTTCCCAGTACTTAAACGTTTCTACACTGAAATTGTCTCCGAAAGAAGCCATCAGGTAATGACCAGGCTTAAGCTTCCTGATATGTTTGTAAATTGATAATTCGCCTGTAATGTGGCCAAAAGCAAAATATGAATCCAATGCCTCGTACGAAATAGTCTGGTCGATTTCCCCGGAATTCATTACTACTTTGATTTCGGAGCCAAAAGCAAATTTCCCATTATTGGTTGAATAATAAAAAGGCTTTATTCCGAAACGGTCGCGGGCACAGAACATCCGTCTTCTGATGGGATCCCATATGGCAAATGAGAACATCCCCTGAAGATGATCGAGACATTTGACACCATACTCCTCGTACAGATGAAGAATTACCTCAGTGTCTGTTAAGGTATTGAAGACGTACCCTTTTTTTATAAGTAATTTTCTTTTTTCCTGGAAATTATAGATCTCACCATTAAATACAATGGTCATTCCTGACACATTGCTGGTCAGAGGCTGATGCCCCATATTAAGATCAATTATGCTGAGACGTCTGAAACAAAGACCGGCATTACTGTCGATATAGAATCCTTCATCATCGGGACCCCTATGTTGCATTACATCAGCAATTCCCTTCAAAACCTGGTACCGGACAGTCCTGTTCTTGTCCATGTACACAACCCCGCCAATTCCACACATGCTGATAAATTAAATAACTGCTGTTAGTTATATTTTAAACAAACCAAAATGGTTCCGGTTCGGATTAATAATGTCCGGGTCCGCATAATTTGTTATATGATTATGAGGATGAGTAGCAAATTTCATGTATGATTAAGGTTTGAGGGAGGTTCTATTATTACATCTTCATTTCATATAAAGATTTTTAACAAAAAAATAGTAGTTTTGCAGCTCAAATATTGATGCCGGATGGCAGGACCAAGCGACAAGAAATTGCCGGTGGGCAATTTTAACGAAGGAGCAAGATTGCAGGGGAGGCCAAATCCTCCATCCCGAATAATGGTCAGAGTTCTTTAATAAGATTTGAATATTTAATAGACTACCGAAAATTTCTACGCCAGGATGGCAGGGGCGAGCGTGAAGAAATTGCCCGGTGGTTAATTTCCGCGAGGAGCCAGTTTGCAGGGAAGGCCAATTCCGCCATCCCATACTTCTGGTAACGTTCTTGAAAAGATTGAAAAATTAATTGTCTATCGAGTTTGATATATGCCCGGATGGCAGGGCCGAGCGTAAAGAAATTGCCCGGTGGGCAATTTTAGCGAAGGAGCCAGATTGCAGGGAAGGCCAATTCCGCCATCCCGAATAAGTCAGAGTTCTTTAATAAGATTTGAATATTTAATAGACTACCGAAGAATTTCTACGCCCGGATGGCAGGGCCGAGCGTAAAGAAATTGCCCGGTGGGCAATTTTAGCGAAGGAGCCAGATTGCAGG
>DATGYZ010000020.1:0-129891 GCA_035297425.1 Bacteroidales bacterium
ACAAAAAAGTATGGAAATAATGAATTAAAAAGATAAATTTGTTAAATCACTTTTAACTGTGAGAAAGCTCTTTTACAGGACCAACTCTGATGTGGTCAATTTACTCCGGCCAAAGGTGGTCAATATGTCTGGCTTTTGTAACCTAGAAGCTCACTTGCTGAAAGTTAACTAAATTAAGCCTGCGATAGACAAAACAGAGTTATTCAATAAAGTAGATCAAATTGAAAATCTTAATAGCTCTTTATCATATGTACCTAGCTCGACCGCATTAATTGAGGACAGGTCACGCATCATGAGAGAGACAATTGAATATATTCTACCTTGATTCACAGCTCGTAATAGTTCAGAAATTATAAATACAGATCCAAATAGTCCAACAAATGGGACTGAGACACCTATGTTCGTAATGATTCCACACTTATTTTCCTTCTCATACCTATCATACAAATTTTTATGTAAAGGCTTACTTTTTTCTTCTTTAGGCCAGAGCAAATTTGGTTCTTTATCAATTCTAGTCACATTTTTTAGGGTAAAAGAGTCAAAAAGGCTTGAGCTTCCATTGGTTGCTCCATCTAAAAAGAGTTTAAGATTATTTTTATTAATGCTTTTTCTGGTTTCTGTATTGTCGACTCCATTTAAAAGAAAAGGGAATGATTTAATCCAATTTTCTTCAGAATTGCCGGAAAGGAATCTTTTTTCGATTATCTGCGTTTTAAAATCCAAACTCTCCAGGAATTGTAAGCAGGCTCTTGTTTTGGGGAATCCAATATTAGAATTACTACATAATACTTGGGAGCCAATATTTTCTTCACCAACGATGTCATCATCCTGTAAAAGAAATAATACTTTGGAGGGTTCATCGATTGGCATTAACCCCAGTGTCCAAAGATATGCTTGTCCTAAATGACCTAACCCCAATGCCCATACATTCCTCGGTACATGTGGCTGTTGTGGGCCATCATTTTTATCTAAATACCATTCTGAAGCTGAGTTGAGATTCCACAGAGAAATTCCTGTGTTAATGCCAAAATTCATTTCATTTACTCTGAAGATCTTACAAAAAGCAAAGTAACACGCTAAAGAAGCAGCAGCAACAGGTCCCAATGAAACAGGATTTTTAGCATTTTCAAAAATTACTCTTTTCTCCTCAAAGAAATTAACTCCGCCTCTCCAACCCGAAGATGTCGCCTCAATACAATTTTCATCATAACACTCTACTCCAAATAGGATTTTAATCTCGCTTTTATCTGGGTACTTATCAGTTATTGAGCCTCCATATTTAGTTGCCAAATCAGTGAAATTCACCGATTTTAATTTTAAAAGATTCGGGATAGCAGATGGCAGTAAGCAATTGACTCCACCAAGAAACACTCTTTGTGCAATATTTAATGTTGTCAGAAATGCGATTTGCTGAGCAACTGATTCCCTGATTGACTCACCTGCTATTAACCAAATTCGAGCATTTGACATTAATTTATTTGCTTCGATTAAGTCTGTATTATGAACTTCTGCTAATGCAATGGCTACTCTGTTCTCGTGTTGTAAATCCATTTTATAAGAATTTAATTTTTATTGGAATTGCACTTGGAGGAATTCTTCTCCAACAGAAGCTTCCCTTATATTCATAGAAGGAACAATCTTCGGGCATTAAAAATAAGCTGTTTGCAAAACTTGGAGCTATAATTGCGATATGCCCTTTTATTCTGATCATTGGATGTTCTCTATCTGAAATGCTTTGTTCAGTATCAATTGTAGGATGTGTATGAATATCGGCAAAGACTTCAAGATTGTTTTCAGCCAGGTAGACGTACAATTTTTGTCCTCCTTTAAACTGAATTATTCCTGAATCTGAAACAGATTCATCAAACTGATTGTAATAAACAACTTTACAGATTTTATTTGAGCCGTTATCTCTTAAGAGAAACGCTCCACTTTCCCTTATTCCTTTTGAGCGATTTCTCAAACCTTTAAGCAACCGCAACCATAAAAAATATGGTATTGAAACCTTCATTAATTTAAAATTTGAAAAAGTTCGTTCAGGTACTTAATAAATGTATCCTGCTGATTATTCCAGATAAGGGCTGCATGTTCGTGCAACCAAGAGGAGTGTCCTTGAAAAGCTAATCTGTCACATGGCAGATAGTTACATTCATGACCCCAGATCTTAAATACCTGAATTGCTCTCTTTGAAAAATTTGGCCTCTCTACTGCAGCCAAGACAGATTTCTTTTCCAAATCCCATAAAACAGCCGTAGGAGCATTTTCAGGATAGCCGGTAAAATCAAATTTAAAGTTATAGACTTTTGAATTCCTGGCAGAAATCCAGAAGAAGAGAATAGGCCAAGTTGGCCTATTCTCCTGATCAAGAATTCCCCACCTACCCTCTATTTCTCCAGATTGATACTCGGGAGAATCAAGATGATTAAGGAATATTTCGTACGATAAATCAGCCATTAACATCATTTTTGGTGGCTAAAACTAAGGATACACTGCACGTTGGGAATTCAGTTAATGAGCCGATAATTTGCCGCATGTCTAATGGCTCGTTATTGTACCACAACAATAAATCTGCACCGCTGACTTCATCAATACCAAAGTATTTCAAAGCCTCCTTTTTTAGTTTTTTCATACTTGTTGCAGGGCTTACGCTTAAAGGGAAGCTTTTTCCTGCATAGTTGATGCTAACAGACACTTTCTTACATCTTCCGAGAAAAACATGATCCCCATTTTTTAAATCGGCCTTTGATACAGTTATTTTTTTATCAAGACCTTCTTCCTGATCTTCAAGATAGGCATCTACTTCTTCGGAAATACCAGCTTGCGAATTTTCTTTAATTAATTGGCTTATTAGTAGATCATCATCTACTTCAGCAGTGGTATACTTCTGGGAATTACTCACATGGATAAACAATTTTAATTTTTTCATTTTAGAACGTATTAAATTTAAATTTTCAACTTTAAAACCCCTGATTCACTGATCTAATCGTGCTATTTGTCTTTAGCATCCAAAAAAATTAAAATGTTAATACTCCCAGAAAAATCAACAACGATGGCTTGGAAATATCTTTTTTACTTATTATGTTTGTTCCGTCAAAAGAAAAAACATGACTGAGGTTGCTAGCCTAAGTCTTTTTAAAATTCCAAGCCGGATTATCAATCTGGCTTTATTTTTTCCCCTCTACTCGAACTCATTATCTCCTTATTTGTTTTACAAGTGAAACTATATTTGCATCAAAGATACAACAATATTTGTTTCATGCAAGAAAATTGATTATTATTGTTGAAACTTATTTTTTACTATGGCAAACATTGATATTGCTAAATTGTCTCAGATGGTCAAAAACAGGAGGGGTAAAAAGAATTTAAGAGAGATTGCTGCGGAGATCGGAGATGTGAGCATTTCAACATTATCCCGCATCGAGCAGGGGAAAGTACCAGACTTGGATACTTTTCTCAGGATTTGTGAATGGCTAGGAGTCCCTTCCACTGATTTTACATCTGAAGCCTCTATTAATGAGGATGACCATAAAACAAAGGTTCTTTATCACCTAAGAGCTGATAGGAACCTGGATGCTGGAATTGTCGAATCTATTGCCAAAATGATAGAATTCGCATACGATAATAGTGGTAAATTAATTAATAAGAAAAGTGATAAGGGGGTTTAAGTCATGGGCTGATAAGAAAAGTCTTGAAATACGAAAGAGATTTGGCTTGAGGAGTAACGATCCGTTGGATTGTCAGTTACTTTGTGATGAACTGGGTATATCTGTTGTTGCATTATCTGATTTAAGTAAATTAGGGTTCCCAAGGGAGCATTTCTTCAGATTAAGAAGCCAAGATTCGGATTTTTTCGCATGTCTGGTTGAAACACCGTCTGGGCTAATCCTTATTAACAACTCAAATTCTTCACAAAAAAGAAGCAACAGCAATATCGTTCACGAAATTTCCCATGTTATCTGTGAACATAATTTTGCTACGATAGTGCCGATAAGCGGTTCTATATTGCGTGAGTTTGATAAAGAATATGAGGATGAAGCTAATTGGCTGGCAGGTTGTCTTCTTTTACCAAGAGAAGGGTTAATTTGGGCATTTCGACACGGATTCACAATTAATCAGATATCTCACCATTTTGGCGCAAGCGAACAAATGTCGAGGTGGAGATATAACATTACAGGCGTTTCCAAACAATTACGGCGAAGAAAAATTTGAGTTCAATGGTCATAATCTCGCAGCCTTTTTAATATACTATGCAGCTGCATAAACCTGATGGCTCGAAGTTCGATGTTGTCGGCAATGGTTTTTATGGTTTTAAACAGATTTTCAGAATACTTTATCCATCCTAAAAAGATTTCACCCTGCTCAATATCAGTTGAATCAAATAATAATTCTATTTTCTCGCCATTCAAATGGGCAATTGCCCGCCAGACGTATTTTGGAAGACTTCTAGTAAGAATTTTGAATTTTTCTTCTCCTGTAAGTTCTGAATTTAAAACTTCTTCTTTTAAGTGATTACTATTTGATAAAAATATCTCCCACTCAATTTCAGCTATTCCAAGGTGAAGATTATCATCAATGATATCAAACAATTCATCAAGTTTAAATATTACTTTTAGGATTGAGTCAAATGGGATTCTGAGTTTGTTATAGAGTGGTACTAATAATATTGTAGGGTTGGCGGTTATATTCCCTAGCTTACCATGCGAGTCAGGCCATGATGTAGATAATTTCGTTCCATCAGGAAGAAATTCCATTCTGGCAAAAGGACCAACTTGGTCATCATGTGCGTATATTTTGTTTATTCTTGAACTCAATAAATGAAATCTGCTTCTAGGGAAACTCGTTTTTTTACCTTCCATCCGGTACCCAGAAATTGTCACTGCGTGCCTGCCTATTGGATTATCATCCCCTTCTTCAGCAATCTCAATTCCTAAGACCAAAGGTATTCCCGCTTTCTGATAAGCATATACTGAAGCTTTAATTATATGGGCCTCTGATGTAGAAATAAGGTATGGCTCAAGACCAACATCCCTTATTGCCTGTGCCATTTGTTCTTCAGATAATCCTTTGTTTGGGAAATGACGGTTGGACAAAGGAAAAAATTTAACGGCTGCCTTAGTGATTTCTACAGGCGTGGGCACTGAATGTTGAAAAAGGTAAGCTGTAGCCTGAAAAGCTGTCCATATTGCAGTGGACGCGCAGGCTGCAACAATACTATCCTGTTCCTGATATGCAAGTGACTTTACGAATAAATTTAAACCAAAAAGATTGACATGATATTCATGCCGGAAAGGATAATCTCTTCCCCCACTTAACGGATATGTTTTTAGGCATGTCCGGCCAATAAACGTTAATGGGATAGGTTTTACGACGATAAATCCGAGATATTCCTCATTTAATGACTCTTTATCTATAGAATCATCTTCAGATCTGAGTAATCTGGTAAATTCGTCATCTGAAAAGGGAATGCTAAAGAAATGTAACCGGGTGCAAAACCGTTCATACTTATTAAAACATTTTACGTAATATGCTGAGAAATCCTCCAAATAGTCGTGATCAATGTAGGGTGACTCAACAAGAATAGTCTTGGCGGCTAATTCCTTAAAGTATTCCTCAAAATATGTAAGATGTATTTTGGCACTTAGATTCTGTGCCGGAGTGTTTGAATACTTCTGAAAAAGATTCTTAAGATTTGAAATTGAGTAGTCAATAACATGAAACGTGACCATACTACCATACTATTAAACCGTATATGGCTCTCTTATGGCTTTTTCATCTATAATTGACATTTTTTCAATAATCCTTTCAACTTCAGATTTGTTTTGAAAAGCAGGCTTGAAAGCCTCTGATCCATTAGATTTAAGCCACTCTGCAAGGGCTTTGAGTTGATGCTCACCCAATGCTCCTTTTTCTTTGTCAGGGTTTTTTTTGCTCATTTGGAACTGAATTAATTTGATGTTTTTAGGAAGCGCAAAATTACTCAATTGTAGAGATCAACCAAATGTTTTAATAAAATTATAAAAAGGAATTGAATTAAAAACACTCGATTTTAGTTATTTTTTACCTCACCGTTAAAGTTTTAAACAGATAAATTAACCTTTTGTTCCCTTTGAAGTGCATTTTTGGGTGGAAGGAAGCAGTATGATTTACAAACTAAGAATCATTAAAACCCCTCCTCAGGCGTTTAAATCTAAACGAAACCCTCCAAAACCTGGCGTAAACCTGGCGTAAAAAAAAAGACACTTTTTGTAAGTGTCTGATTTTCTGTGTGGGCCCAGCTGGGATCGAACCAGCGACCCCCTGATTATGAGTCAGGTGCTGCTAACCATCTGAGCTATGGGCCCGGTCTGGTTACTTGTTACTGGTTGCTTGTTACTGGTAAAAAACCGTAACCTGAAACCGTTACCCGTAACCTGAAATATTCGGACTGCAATATTAGCTATTATAAGGAAAATATGCAAATTTCTGGCAGGACAGATTATCCTGTATTTAAAACTAAAACCAGGGTTTCGCCACCAGGGCATAAATTCTGGCACTCCGTGTCGTTGGAATAATGTTTTTTTATCTCCTTCTAGTCCCTATATCAGGCAAAAAAACTGTTATTATACCCATCAAAGGCAGGAATGCACAAACATGATAAACATAGTCTATGCTTGTTTTATCTGCCAGAATGCCGAGCAAAGCCGAACCAAGTCCCCCCATCCCAAAAGCAAAGCCAAAGAACAAGCCCGAAATCATACCTATCTTACCCGG
The DNA here is from genome assembly GCA_035297425.1 of Bacteroidales bacterium. GTDB lineage: Bacteria > Bacteroidota > Bacteroidia > Bacteroidales > VadinHA17 > LD21. The sequence goes on from DATGYZ010000020.1 coordinate 6,751, forward strand.
GATGAGCTCCTGCGCGTAAACAAGGATCGCCGAAAACGCGGAAGCAAGTATTACACCGATCAGTATACTTAATACGGTGGTCCAGAAAAGACTGGCATAAGGTAACAATAAAGTAAAGGGCGCCACACCGAGAATAGAGAACCAGATAACATACTTCCTTCCTACCCTGTCGCCTATCGGCCCGCCAAGTAGGGTACCTGTTGCTACCGCAAACAGGAAAAGAAAAAGATGTAACTGCGAAGACTGGATAGAAACGTTGAATTTATGAATCAGGTAAAAAGTAAAATAGCTTGTGACTGATGCCATGTAAAAATATTTCGAAAATATCAGCACCAGTAGGATAACTACCGACCATGCAACTTTTGACTTTGATAAACCATGCCCTTTTGTGATCACAGCAGCTTTTTTCCTCATCCTGTTCATGTGATGCGTATACCAGCTACCGACATTCAGAAGCACAATAATCGCAATAAGGGCAAGTATTGAGAACCACAGTATGCTTGACTGCCCAAAAGGAACAATGATCATTGCTGCAAGTATGGGACCCAGTGATCCACCAAGGTTGCCCCCTACCTGGAAAATTGATTGGGCAAGTCCCCTGCGGCCACCTGAAGCCATGTAGGCAACCTTCGATGCTTCAGGATGAAAAACAGAAGATCCTGTACCAATCACTGCAACTGAAATCAGAAGCATTAAATAGTTTTTAGATTGCGAAAGGAGGATTAAGCCGGATAAAGTAAAAACCATGCCCACCGCAAGGGAATAAGGTTGCGGCTTACGGTCGGTATATAAACCTATAAGCGGCTGGAACAATGATGCGGTCAGCTGAAATACCAGGGTAATGATCCCTATTTGCGAGAAATTAAGGTTAAAAGAATTCTTAACTACAGGATAGATTGATGGTATAAGTGACTGTATGGTATCATTAAGAAGATGAGAGACGCTGATTGATATTAAAATTGAAAATATTGTTTTCCCGGCTAAATCGGCTGGATTTGTTGTAGTCTGGTTGTTTTGATTTTGCATCTTGCTGAAAATAATTCCGGCAAAAATAAGCATCCTTTAGCAACACCTATACAAAAACAAACAGATTTGAGGATAAATTACCTTATCCGGCAGTGTAAGTCTGAATACCTTTAAAAACATAAACTTTTCCTAAAACTATGTAATGAATTATACAGCCGGGCTTATGAAATTTGTTAAACAATTTAAATCTTCAATTATCATGAGAAACCTTGGGATCATCCTGGTCATTATTGGCCTGATACTTACTCTGGTAACTGGTTTCAAATTTTTTACCAAAGAAAAAGTGGTTGATGTTGGAAGTATTGAAGTATCAGCAGACAAACCGCATTCAATTGTCTGGTCACCATATCTCGGTATTGGAATTATGGTGATCGGTGGGATTATATTTGTTGCTTCCAGGAGCAGAAGGCTGTGAAAATATATGAATTTTCAAATGAATGAATCATTCATTTAACCTGGTATACACCCAGGTAAGATCCATGCCGTATATAAATCCTGCCGTTTTTAATTGCCGGATGTGCCCAGTATGGTCCGTCTCCTTTATTTACCTGGAATTCGCTTACTATCTCGAGCTTTGCCGGGTTGGGCTTAGCAAGCCCTACATGGCCTGATCTCTCTTCAAACAGGTAAAGCATACCGTCGGCGCTTATTATTGACCCTTTACTGTACCATTTCTGTGTCCAAAGTGTTTTGCCTGTAGTCCAGTCAACACAGGCCCACGAATCAACAGGCCTTGCTTCATGTGTTGAACCATATACGTGGTTTCCAACAAGAACAACTCCTCCAAGCTGGGGGTCGAATGCTGTGTTCTCCCACACCCTGCTGATCGAAGTTCCATCAGGAGACAGTTTGAATTTCAAAGCAATCCAGTTATAGCCATTTGCGATTAAAAGCTCACCATTACGGAAAGTGGGTGTTACTGCATGGTTTTCATAGCTTTTGGGCTGTTTTGCATTTGCAGCAGCATAATCTTCCTTCCATAAAATCTTCCCGTCCTTTGCATTCACACCAACAATATATGTTGACAGGACTGTAATAATTATCTTCTTCCCTCCGTATTCCACAAGCAATGGATTTACATACTGCGGAGCAGCATCTATTGGTTCTGCTTCCCAGGCAACCTTTCCATCATTTATATTGAATGCCACTAGAGATGCTTTCTTTCCTCCCGGTGTAGCTATAACAAGGTTGTCAACAACAAGCGGCGATTCTGAGATACCAAAGCTCAGGGGCTTGCTTCCATATAATGAAAAATGGTTCTTCGTCCATTTCAGCTTACCGTCTGATCCAACGCAAACTATATCCCCGCTGCCGCTTACAAGGAATATGTTGCCATTGTAATATGTCGGGGTACATCTTGTGCCGTCGTGATTTGTTGTCCATGCTTTCCCATATGCCAGCTCCCATTTCTTTTTGCCATCCAGTGTCAGTGCTGTAATTACATCATCTGAACCTTTCCTGCCAGTGATGTAGATGGCATCGTCAGTTATTGTTGCTGATGAATAACCAAAACCTGAATCATTATATTCCCATATCAGCTTCGGTCCTCCCGAAGGCCATTGTTTCAATAACCCTGTTTCATTGTAAACACCGGTTCTCTGAGGTCCTCTCCATTCATAAAGCTGAGCTTTGATAACTGAGCTGCATAATATGCCGGCAACAAGAGCAATCGTCGTTTTATTCATATTTTGTATTTATACTTTCACATAAAAAATCCCTTTTACAGGGATACCTGCAATATAATTATTTTGTGCCAGTGTATTGTATTATAGCCTTATTTTATCCTGAAAGGCCTGACTTTCCATATCTTATCGCAATATTCCTTTATCGATCTGTCAGAAGAGAATTTACCCATCCTTGCAACATTAAGCATTGCTTTCCTGTTCCATTCCGAAACATTCCTCCATGTTTCACTTACGATATCCTGGCAGGCTGTATAGAGAGGATAATCCGCCAGGAGTATGTACGGGTCATGCCATAACAAACTGTCGGTAAGTTGACGGAATAGGTTAGTATCGCCTTTGGAAAGAATTCCCGAATTTATAAGGTCAATAACATTCCGGAGTTCTTCATTATGGTCATAAATAAAATGAGGATTATACCCCGATCTCAGAGATTCTTCAACCTGCAGTGCCGTAAGTCCGAAAAGGAAGAAATTATCTTCTCCCACCTCATCCCTTATCTCAATGTTTGCACCATCGAGCGTTCCAATTGTGAGAGCTCCATTCATCGAAAACTTCATGTTGCCTGTGCCGCTTGCTTCCTTGCCTGCTGTGGATATCTGCTCTGACAGGTCGGCTGCCGGATAAATGTTCTGGGCATTGGTTACATTGAAGTCAGGAAAAAAGACAACTTTTAACCTGTCTTTCACGTCTGCATCGGAATTAACAAGATCGCCAACAGAATTGATAAGCTTGATTATGAGCTTGGCAATATGGTACCCCGGGGCAGCCTTGCCACCGAAGATGAATGTCCTGGGAGCCAGGTCTATTGAGGGATTGTTCTTGATCCTAAGGTAAAGTGTGAGTATATGGAGCACATTCAGATGCTGCCTTTTATACTCGTGTATCCTTTTTACCTGTATATCGAACATTGATGAAGGATCAACAATTACCCCGGTTCGTTCCCTGATTAGCGATGCAAGATGCTTTTTGTTTTCAAGCTTGACATTCCTGAATTTTTCCAGGAAAGCATCATCTGAGCTGAGGCTCTCGAGCTTTTTTAGTTCTTCCAGGTTTCCCGGCCATTTATTTCCGATTGCATCTGTAATGAGCCCTGATAAGCCAGGATTGCTTAGGACAATGAACCTTCGCGGGGTAACACCATTCGTTACATTGCAGAACTTTTCAGGATACATCTCCACCCAGTCATGAAGAACAAGCTCTTTCAGAAGTTCGGTATGCAAAGCTGCTACACCATTTATAGCAGAGCAGCCTGCACATGCAAGATTGGCCATACGGATATATTTTCCTCCTGTCTCATCAATCAGCGACATGCGTGAAAGCTTTCCCTGGTCCCCGGGAAAACGCCTGTTAACTTCGGAAAGAAACCGGTGGTTTATTTCAAAAATGATTTCAAGTATGCGTGGTATAAGATATCTGAATAACCCAACAGGCCATTTCTCAAGGGCTTCCGCAAGCAATGTGTGATTAGTATAGCTGAAAGTTTTGCATGTCGTGTCCCATGCTTTTTCCCATTCAATATTGTATTCATCAACAAGTATCCTCATCAGCTCGGCAACACCAACTGAAGGGTGTGTGTCGTTGAGCTGAACAGCCCACCTCTTATGGAAATCTTCCGGCTTGCCGTCGAACCTGAGATGTATGTTCATCATGTCCTGTAATGAACATGAAACAAAGAAATATTGCTGTTTCAGGCGAAGTTTCTTTCCTTCAATCATTTCATCATTGGGATAAAGAACTTTGCTGATGTTCTCCGATTTTACCTTGTACTCCACAGCTTTGTAGTAATCCCCCTGGTTAAATGACTTGAAATCGAATGACTCCTCAGCTTCAGATTTCCATAGCCTGAGGAAATTGCAGTTATTTACATTGTAACCCATAACTGGGGTATCCACAGGAATACCTTTAACAAGGTAGTCAGGATTCCACCTGTAGCAAACCCGGCCATCGCTGCCGGTATATGGTTCCGTATAACCCCCGAACTTAACATTAACAGAAAGCTCTGGTCTCGAAACTTCCCAGGGATTACCAAAGCGCAGCCATTTATCTGCCTTCTCAACCTGCCATCCATCCTGAATCTCCTGGTCAAATATTCCAAACTCGTACCGTATTCCATAACCTATTGCAGGTACCTGTTGTGTCGCAAGAGAATCAATAAAGCAGGCTGCAAGACGGCCGAGTCCGCCATTGCCTAATCCTGGCTCTTCTTCCTGCATTATCACCTTCTTAAAATCGAAGCCGAGCTCCTCAACCGCCTTCTTCATCTCTGCATAAATATTCATTGCTATGAGGTTGCTTCCGAGCTGGGGTCCCATAAGATATTCCGCTGAGAGATAGCTGACAACCCGGGCATCACTGTCAAAAACAGCATTCATCGTTCTGTGCTCCCTCTGTTTAAGCCTGTCACGAACGGCATACGAAACGGCCATGTAAAGATCATTATACGAAGTATTCACAATGTTCCTGCCCTGCTGAAAGAACAGATGCTCGGTAATTGCCTGCTTGAGTGATTCAACATCAAGGCCTGTGCGTACATCAGCACGGTGGTTATTGTTTGTGTTCTCTTCATTCATAAGCTTCCTGATTTATCTTATTTCAATAATTGAAATGTAAGAAAAATTTCATCATTCCTGCTGAATATCAGGTCAATTTGATTTCCACAACTTATGTCTTGTGCTGCTGCATCTCAGAAATAATCATGAAAAAGATTAATTTGGCCAAAAAGATTATCAATGCAGAAATTCATTTTTTCCACAAACTCCGGTGAAACTTTGAATGACCTCTGGATAATGGTGCTCAGGATTGTACTGTCTGTCTTCATGTTTACACATGGCTGGCCAAAAATCACGATGCTCATAGGGGGCAATGGTTCTGAGTTTCCTGATCCCCTGGGAATTGGAAATACCCTGAGCCTTCTCCTTGCGGTAACAGGAGAGGTTATTGCACCATTACTGATCATACCCGGTCTTGTTACAAGGCTGGCAACAATTCCGGTATTGACAGCCATGTCAGTTGCTGCTTTCATTGTTCATCGTGAAGATACTTTCGGAAATAAAGAGCTGGCACTGTTGTTCCTGGCTGGTTTTCTGACAATCCTGATCATGGGTCCCGGCCGCTTTTCAATCGATCAGCTTATACGTAAAAATTAAGAGGGTGCCTTTTGATGACACCCTCTTTCATTGATTTTTATTAAATCTTCAATTTAAACTCTCCTGGAGTATTCTGTTCCGACAGGCTCTTCAGCCCAGTATCCCTGCCTTTTATAATAACCATGGAGCTCTCTCTCATATTCACGTGTTACAATACTGTCCTTGTCATATTCGGGAGCATTCCTGATTGAATCCTGTGTAAGATTTACATATACCTTTGAATCGTCCCAGCTTATCCTGTCTATCCACTGGGGTGATATCAGGACTTTTTTCCCGGGCAACCATTTCCGGGTATCAATTACAAGGTACCTTATGGTCCAGCTCTCATCATCAATTATAAAATCATCCACCTGACCTATCTCTCCATCAGAAGCATGTATGCTATGTCCTGAGACATCATCGCTGCTGCGGAGATTTGGATCCCATGAACTTTCTTCTTTTTTTATGCTTTTCCATGATTCCCTGTCATGATTCAAAGTGGGAAACGAACCCCATGCATACGGACCCCCCCAGTAAACAGGGGCTCCATAATAATCATAATAGCTTTGTTCATATTGCCTTGAAACCGGCTTCTTGCTTTCTACAGGCGGACTGTTCTTAATCTCGTCTGTTCTAAGGTTGACATTAATGAATTCAAGTGTGTGATCAACATTTCCCAGGAAATATGGTGATATCAAAACCTGTTTTCTGTTGAACCAGTTACCGGTATTAACAACAAGATACCTTACAGTCCAGTATTTGTCATCAAAGAAGAATTCCTTGATGCTGCCGACATCCTCATCCAGGCCATTAAGCCTGTATTTTGTCAATGTTTTCCCATTTGTCAACATAATTCCTCCTTTTTTAAGTTAATGTTTGCTTAACCTCTAAAAGGAGAACATTCACATCTGGTTAATGTTTATATGAATCCTGACTGATCTTGCTTTTTTCTGCGGTCATTATCAACCTTTTGAACTACTTTTTTTACCTATCCTGCCTGCCAGGAACATTACAGTACCTGCAATTATAAGAATCAGGCAGACCAGGATTGTATGCTCCGGCTGAATATGTATTTCATCCCAGGTTTTCAGTGAAGTTAATCCTGATAAAGCCAGAACCGACAATATGCCAAACAGGAAGCCATTGATAAAGGCAAATATTCCAAAGAATTCCAGCATGTCTCTCCAGTGGAACATTGTATCACGACCGCTTTTTTCAGCAATCCTGCTGTGTGTCCGGCTATAGAAGTAATATATCAGAAGTCCGATGTCAAGCCATGCCAGGAACCTTATCCATGTCAGCACAGGAAGGCTGTACATAAGATAAAAGCTCGAAATAACACCCATTGGTGAGATAAAATAAACAAAGGGAACCCTGAATGATCTTTTTATTCCCGGGTTTGTCCTGCGCAGAATAAGCACACTCGCCGAAACTATTGCAAATGCAAACAGTGTTCCTATATTGGCAAGCTCTGCGGCAGTACCTATTGGAATCAAAAGAGCAACAAGGCCAACCAGGAGGCCTGTGATTATTGTTGTCTTGTAAGGTGTCCTGAAGCGGGGATGAACTTTTGAAATGCTTTCAGGGAAAAGCCTGTCGCGCGACATTGCAAAAAATACCCTCGGCTGACCCATCATCATTACAAGGAGCACGCTGGTAATTCCCATTACTGCTCCAACAGAAATAATCCCTGATGCCCAGTCCTGGTGTATTATATTTAAAGCAAAAGCAATTGGTGCTGAAAGGAATTTCTGGTCATCTGCATAATCCATCACCGGTATTATGCCGGTAAGTACAAGCGCCACAAGTATATATAATATGGAACAAACAAGAAGCGATACAATTATACCTATCGGAAGATCTCTCTGAGGATTTTTGGTCTCCTCTGCTGTTGTTGAAACAGCATCAAATCCAATATATGCAAAGAAAACTATTGCTGCTCCGGTCATCACCCCTGTCCAGCCAAAAGGCATAAACGGTGTCCAGTTATCGGGTTTAATGAAGAATGCCCCGAGTGCAATAAAGAAAAGAATTACAGACAGCTTTACTATCACGATTACATTGTTGAACTTTGCACTTTCCTTGATGCCAATTACAAGAAGCGTTGTTATTATAAATACTATCACAAGGGCAGGAAGGTTGAAAGGAGGTGTTGACATCCATGCAGGAATGATTATCCCAAGTCCGGCAAGCAGATTTACGAGATACCCCGACCATCCTATTGCAACTGCAATAGAAGCAACTGCGTATTCAAGTATGAGATCCCAGCCTATTATCCAAGCAATAAGTTCTCCTATTGTCGCATAAGCGTATGTATATGCGCTTCCGCTAACCGGAATGATGGAAGCAAATTCTGCATAACAAAGAGCCGCAAAAACACAGGCAATTGCTGATACAAGAAAAGACAGTGTAACAGCAGGACCGGCATGAAGCGCCGCACCAACACCTGTGAGTACAAAGATACCCGTCCCGATAATGGCCCCGATCCCCAGGAAAATCAGGTCTGTCGACCCCAGGGCTCTTTTGAGCTTATGATCACTCTCCTCTGTCTGCGCAATAAGCTCCTCAACAGATTTTTTAGCAAAGAATTTATTTGCCATTGAAATAATTTTTTGAACTGTCTAAAATAATAGAAATAATCAGATTTGAAGAATGTTTGATTTATGCCTGGATCAAACGGTTTTTTTTACCCGACTCACTCTGGTTAAATTTCCGGATGTTTATACAGTACAATGTATACTCGCCGGTAAGAAATGTCAAAGATAAGCACCATTTATGTTAAGGCGTGCAACCTGATGACTGATTTTCAATAATATACTTTATTGGTTTTTAATAAATCATCATTTGAATATTTACCCTGATAATGAATTAAGGACGAATTGCAGTTAATTTTCTCCTGTATTTCAGATATCCGGGAATATAGCCTTTTCATAATGCGTTTAGAACCTGTATAAATTACCCTTTGCTTCATATTAATTACATCACAACAAAAACCTGGATTGAATTCAGTTTGTTTAACAGATATCTTACTGATACTTCAGCCGAAATAATGATACAGGAAAAAAACAGGGTTGCCTTTCTGTCTGTTATTGCTGCGTTCTTTCTTACGGCATTCAAGTTTATTGTTGGTTTTTTTACAGGAAGTCTTGGCATAATCTCAGAGGCTCTTCACTCCGGCCTCGACCTTGCTGCATCACTAATTACACTATTTTCGGTAAGAGTCTCAGACAAACCTGCTGACAAAGGTCATAACTATGGGCATGGAAAGATCGAAAACCTTTCGGCACTTTTCCAGACTGTCCTCCTGCTGGTAACATGCATCTGGATCATTTATGAAGCTGTTGATAGACTAACCGGTAATAGCATTCTCATTGAAGTAAATGCCTGGAGCTATGGCGTTGTTATAACTTCCATTCTTATCGATTTCAGCAGGTCCTCTGCTTTGTACAGGGTTGCAAGGAAATTTAAAAGCCAGGCCCTGGAAGCAGATGCACTTCATTTCTCGACTGACATCTGGAGCTCAGGTGTCGTGCTTCTTGGTCTTGTCTCCTCTGATTTTGGTTTTTTCTTTGCCGATTCAATTGCAGCACTTCTTGTTTCATGCCTCGTTCTTCTTGTCTCATACAGGCTGGGCAAACAGGCAGTAGCTGCATTGATCGATACGGCACCAGAAGGGATGCGTTCAAAAGTCAGGAATGTCATTTCCTCATTCCCGGAAATTAAATACATCCACAGCCTGAAGATACGAACATCAGGTGCTTATACATTCATAAAATTCAATATTCATCTCGATCCTGCAATAACTCTTAAAAATGCTCACGAGATATGTGATAAAATAGAACTTGAGCTTAAAAACAGCATACCCCGCTGCGAAATTTATATCCATGCCGAACCCCAGGATAAGCATCACCTGATAAAAGACCGCCTGGAGAGGGTTCTAGCTCACTCGCCATCCGGACAATTCTGAGAAGTAATTATTGTCTTGCTTTAAACCTGACTTTCTGATAACTTTATAACTGGATCATGATCAAACCAATTCATGAATAAAATTCTTGTCACAGGCGGCACGGGTCTTCTTGGCAGTCACCTTATCTATAAGCTTCTTTCAAGGGGGGAAGCAGTTAAAGCAACCTGCAGGAAAAGCAGCAACAGGGATATTGTAAGGAAAGTAGCTGCTTATTATACACCCGGGGCTGAAGAGCTATTTAAAAAAATAGAATGGATTGAATGCGATCTTTCCGATCCTGCAGACTTAAGCCTCGCAATGAGTGATGCCCGGCTTGTATATCATTGTGCTGCAATGGTATCATTCGAGTCCGGGGATAATGAAAAGATAATAAAGAACAACACTGCTGTAACATCAAATATCGTAAAAGCATGTCTTGAAAACAAAATAAGCAAGTTATGCCATGTCAGCTCTGTTGCGGCACTTGGCGGATCCGATGGTGAGCTCACAATTAACGAAGAGAGCAGGTGGAACAGCGAAAAACCTCATCCTGCTTATAATACAAGTAAATACCTTTCTGAACAGGAAGTATGGAATGGTATTTCACAAGGATTGAATGCTGTAATTGTTTTACCGTCAATAATCCTCGGGCCAGGCGACTGGAAAAGAAGCAGCTCGGCAATCTTCGGAACAATAGCCGGCGGACTTCCTTTTTATACTGATGGCATCAAAGCTTATGTTGATGTTAACGATGTTGCGGATGCAATGATACTTCTGATGGAGAGCGGTATCTCAGGTGAAAAATTTATTCTGAGTTCGGAAAATCTCACCAATCAAAAAGTATTTTCAATGATTGCGCAAAACCTGGGGGTAAGAAAACCATTCATAAAAATACCCCGGTTTATTGGTCCGTTTCTGCCTCCGGTAATTAAAATGATCCGGGCGTTTTCCGGAAAAAAGCTGCCTTTAACAAAAGATATTCTTAATGCCGCGTGGACAAGGATCGGTTATGATAACAGTAAGATAAAGGAAAGAACAGGTTTCCGGCTTACTGAAATTGAAAAATCAGTGGAATATATAGCCTCAATATTCATTAAAGAAAGAAAAATCACCAGGTAAAATCAAACTTATGAAAGTTCTGATTACAGGTTCTTCGGGTTATTTTGGCTCAATTTTGACAAATCATCTTATCGCATCCGGCATCAGTGTAATTGGTCTGGACATCAGGGAAAATCCGATTTTAAACCGTTCTGATTTTTTCAGGTATTATAACTGTTCTATAACCGACAGGCAGGAACTTGCGAGTATTGTTTCTGCAGAACAACCAACACATGTAGTCCATTTTGCCTGTACTTTCAACAAGCTGCGTGACCAGGATAAAGAATACACAATAGATGTGGGAGGTTCTGAGAATCTCCTGGCAGCCGTAAACCGGACACTTTCAGTAAAGCAACTCATATATTCAAGTTCAGCTGCTGTATATGGAGGATATCCCGACAACCCGGAATGGATTTCTGAAGATTACGAACCACGGCCCGGCAAATACAGCTATGGTATTAACAAAAGGACCATAGAGAATATGTTCCTGTCCGGGAAGCGCCCTGGCCTTAAAGTCGTTATAACCCGTGTATGCACTCTTTCAGGACCCTCATATTCAAATGAAAGAGTATTGCTGAAACTGATTGCTGAATTCCCGGTCTTTCCCCTGTTTTATAAGTACAACCGCCTCCAGCTGATCCATGAACATGATTTTGTGGCTTTAATGTCGGAGATCCTGCGCGATCCGGAAATAAACGGAATTTATAATCTTGCTTCCGATACCAGTTCATATATTTCTGATCTGTCCCCTGATAAAAAATTTCTGCTTCTTCCTAAATTTGTAATGAGATCACTTATGTGGACTCTATGGACCCTGCGGATCTTCAATCTTCAGCCTTCCTCGCTGGATACAAGCATATACCCGGTTATACTTGATCCTCAAAAACTTGTAAAACGTTACAATTATAAATTCGAATATACTACTGAGTCGGCTTTCAATGAAATCCAAAGCAGGTTCACATCTGTTAATTGATTAAACAGTTCCACAAAATTACTCTGCTGCAAGAACATTTTTTTTGATCTTCTGTATTCTATAATAGGGCGTTATAATTTTTCTATGATTGAAAATCCGGGGATAACCTGCATTATTCCCTTCTGGAATGAAGGTGAAAATCTGTTCATGGTTCTGAATGAGATGAAGAAAGTAAGAAATGTCTCAGAGATCATTTGTATTGATGATGGTTCTGATGATGAAAACTTCAAAATTTTAAAAAGCAGTTATCCTGAAATTAAAAGCCTTAGACTGAAAAAAAACCGGGGCAAAACAGGAGCGATAAGGGAAGGATTAAAGTGCGCGAAGGGAGACTTTGTTTTACTTCTTGATGCAGACCTTCGCAACCTTAATTCCGCAGAAATTGAGAGAGCTGTTAAGGCTTTCAACCTTGCTGAAAACCTCGACATGCTGATACTCAGGAGAATCAATGCTTCCTTTTTTGTAAGGCTCTACAGGGCTGATGTCTTGTTTTCAGGGGAACGCCTGATGAGACGGTCCGATCTTGAAACAATAATCGATACATTATCTGTGCAAGGCTGGCAGCTTGAATCAGCAATTAACAATTGGATGCATACCAACGGAAAAGTTGTTGCCTGGATGGCTCATTCAGGGATAAACAAACAAAAATATATTAAATGGGGCTTTATAAATGGCGTCAGGCTCGACCTTAAGACCTATTCAGATATGATCTCAGCAACTGGCTTCAATAATCTTGTTAAGCAGATCTTGTTTTTTGCAAAGCAAGAGTTCAGGCCTTTACCTGCAATAAGAAAAAACGTCAAACCTGTTTCTGTGGTTGAAACAGTGTAGTTGGATAAAAAAAGAAGTGTGCCCCAAAGTCCGTAAGCTCATATTCTGATTCCGGATGAGACACACTCCCCTATTGCTTATATAATATCAGAAAGTACTTAATGAAAGTTTCCCTTCCTCGAAAAGAAGGAATTTTCTTGCTGAAAAATCAAACTCAACATTCTTCTGCAGTTTGTGAGTTGAAGAAAGATCAAATTTGGTCATGAAATAACTTTCACTGAATGGGTTCTTCTCTGTTGCCAGAACTGCACCCGTTTTGGGATCAAGTGACTGGAATTCTTTTGTACCTACAATCATTACTTTTTCATTCGAATTGCTGATATAATAGAAATCTTTTTTGCTCTCAAGGGTCCAGGCATTTTTACCTGTTTTCAGATCAAAAGACATTATAGTAAATGGCTTCAGAAGCTTCCCAATGCCAGTGTTGTTCATAACTTCGAAATAGTTGAGCCCCCCAAACTGGATTACTGCATTCTCTCCTGAAACTACAGCAACTGGTGCTGAATCCATATCTTTAAGCTTATCTGTCGACCAGATCTGCCTGCCTGAATTTTTATCAACCATCCTGATGTACATGTCTTTGCTGGTACGGTCGGCAATCAGGATCCCATCTTCAGTTATTACCGGCTCAAAAATGCCATTTGTGTAATGCCCTACACCCCACTCATAATATGGAACAAAAGGAACATTGAAAACAAGTTTGCCTGTTGCCGTATCAAAAGCTTCAAGCCCTTCAGTAATAAGCAGCACTTTGTCATCGTATGACCTTACTTTAGCATAATAAGTAATGATGTCGGTATTCATCGTCATTGGCGTTTGCGGTGATTTATTTGCCGACTTTGTCTTCCAAATAAGCTTGTTCGACTTCATGCTTATTGCAGAAACATAAGAATTGTCTTCAGCAACCCTGTGATGTACATAAATAGTACCTGATTCCTCATCCAGAAGTGAATATATGGGACTTCCTTCGATTGTAAAGGTTGAAGCTGTTTTGCCCGTTGCAAGCTCAACAATGCGGAACTGACCGGTCTTACCTGTAAAGACTCCCAGGGAAGTGAATGACGGAATGAAGTAGAGATCACCTGTTCCGATCCGGTTTTTTTCTCCTGTAAGCGACCATAGTTCCTTCCCATCAGCAATATTATGACATGTGAGCGAGAAGTTCTCTTTGCCCTTCTTGTCTGTTACTAGAACATAATTCCCAAAAATCATAAGTGCGCTGCTGCTGTTATCGAGCTCAGTAAAACTTTTGGTCTCCCATGTTTTTGTTCCGGTTTTGGTGTCGACACAACTTACTGTTGTTCCATCACACAGCACAAGCTTGCTTAAATCATCATTTACATAGGCGTCCGTTACTTTCGATACCGAAACCCCCGCATCCTTGTACGTTTTGTCCAGGATCATTTTACCGGTTGTAAGCTGAACAACATTGAAATTTTTTGTGCCTGCATATACCGCTGTCTCTTTATTCGCCCCGGAACCTGTTATAGGAAAAGCCGAAATTTTGGTTTCAAAAATCTTCTCCTGTGCTGAAGCTGAAGAGAAAAAGAATAATACAAGTACAGATGAAAGTAAAATTTTTTTCATACCTCTTTTTTAGAATTATACAATTATTTATTGTGCTTAAATCTCCCTCTGAGTGGATCTTAGCAGCCTAAAAATAAAAAAGACAACCCTCATTATACGCGCTGCTGAATGAATAAAGTTATTAACCGGTGTTAAAAAATGGGCAAGGGAGAAACCAGGTTTGATCTTAATTTATTCTAACTTAATGTATTCAGGCAAATTTCATGACAAATTATCTGAAACCCGCACTGATCCATTAGGTGTTAAATATTGTTAATTAATACTCGAAACAGGTAATCTTCCAATATGAAGTTCCTTCTGAGCTTTAGATAAATCAGCAAAAATTGTAAGATTTCTCATCTGCTCAACATCCCTGATCTTGTTAACATTCACTATTACGATATCTCCCATTCCTTTACCAAACTCACCCCTGAAATCGTAAAATCCTGACATTACAACAAGCCTGCCGTCCTGGATGAGGTCTTTGTATTTCTTGCATGCTATGTTTACCTGGTAATCGAGGTTTTTTTCAATGATATGCGTATGCAGCGCTCCAAAGTCGTTAACAGTTTGTATCTCCTTTATTGATGGCCTCAGGAAATCAAGTTCGTGCTTTATGTTGTATGACTCATCATCAAATCCTTTCAAATAAGCTTTTATTGCACCACAATCCGAATGACCAAGAAAAAGCAGCATAGGGGTTTTAAGGTGGTATATCCCGTAATCGACCGATCCTTCTGTCGAAAGTATCTGGTTTCCTATATTTTGTATCGAGAACACCTTGTTTGAGGTATCAGGCATTAGTGAATTCAGGGGCACTCTTGAATCTGAGCATGTTACAAGTGTAAGATATGGTTTTTGCTCCTGGCCGAAACTTTCGAAATATTCTTTCGGATGTGTCTGTGTAAAGTAGTTATTACCGAGCACAATCTGAGCGACTATCTCCGGTGCAAGAATTTTAACAGGCTTAACCTGGGCTTTCTTTATGTCCGGCTCCCTCTCTCCTATCGCTGTAACGATAACATCATGCAGGGTGTCGCGCCTGCTCACATGACCAAGCAGGTGTTCTATTTCTTCATGGCGAAGTATATCCCGTACACCGGAGTGTGCTTCAGCAACCTTGAATTCGACTCCGCGCTCTTTAAGATTAAGGTAAAGCCTCTTTATAAGTCTGGCGCCGCTGGAATCGATTGTTGCAGAAGTACTAAGGTCGAAGATAACCACTTTAAGTGATGACTCCATCTCAAGAATTTTCGACCATACCCTGTTATATACTGAGGCAACATTGAAATATACCAGGGTCGACTCAACACGGAAACACAGTACCCCGGGTATAAGCTCATTATCAGGATGTCGCTTTATGTCTGTATACCTGTTTGTTCCTGGTATCCTGCCAAGAAATGCAATATTCGGGCTTGAAACATTTCTAATGATCAGGATCAGCGAAAATAATGCTGCAATAAGCACTCCCTGGAGTATTCCGAATACAATAACACTTACCAGTGCAGTAATTGCAATCACAAAATCAAACTTGTTGACTATGTACATCCTTTTCAATTCTTTAATATCAACAAGCCCGCGAATAGCAACAAGCACTATTGATGCAAGAATTACCATTGGCAGATTCCTCAGAAGCCCGGTAAGGAATAAGAGGCAAATGGCTATTGTTCCTGACGCAAAAATCAGCGACATTGGTGTTTTTGCTCCAGCTTTTTCATTTACAGCCGACTGTGACAGGCCTCCGCTCACAGGGTACCCGTGACCGAATGAAGTTGCCAGGTTCGCAATACCTAGTGCGAGAAGCTCCTGCCTTGAATCAATCTCATATCCATTCTGCTGTGCAAGGGTCCTGGCTGCAGAAACGCTTTCTATGTATGCCAGGAGGAAACATGCAAAGGCAAGCGGAAGGATCTGCCCTGCATCAGTGAGACTGATCAGAGGTATACTGAATCCCGGCAGCCCGGTGGGAATTATTCCTACTGTCTTGAATCCCATCGAACCAAGAGGCGTAAAGCTTATTGCAATTATTGAAAGTGCAACTATTATGATCGATACGGGTTTCCCGGGAAACAGCTTTATGCCTGTAACTATAAGAGCAATTGCAACTATTCCGAAAAGAAGAACAGCTATATTGGTATCTTTTAACTGCTGCACCAGCAACACCAGCTTCTGAAAGAAGTTCTCCCCTCCTCCCGGCACTCCAAAGAGTTTCGGGAGCTGTGTCAGCCCGATAGTTATTGCGGCCCCGGCCTTAAACCCTACAAGTACTGTTTCACTTATGAAATTTATGATACTGCTTAACCGCAGCAACCATGCAAGGATGCTCATTGCTGCAAATACCAGCGCAGATAATGAAGCCAGGTCGATCCATCTCTGGACGTCTCCTCCTGCCAGTGATGCCAGGGTAACACCGATAAGCATTGAAATTGCCGAAGTAGGTCCCACTGCCAGCTGCTTACCCGTTCCAAGCAAGGCATAAAACACACCACCGATAAGATATCCGTAAACACCGTATTGCGGAGGAAGGCCTGCCAAAGTTGCATATGCAAGGGATACCGGAATTGCATATGCTGCCAGGGTGATTCCTGCAACTGCATCATTTCCCAGAAGACTTATTGAGTAACTCCTTATCCATGAAATTGAAGGAATATACCTGTTGGAATGCATGCCTGCCGTGTATGATTTTTTCATAGGTTAGTCTCTGTTGTTCGCTAAAATAATATTATTCAGATTAATACGGTATAATCCGAAATAATATTTCGCTTTAATGAACTGTAATTAAGCGTTTTTGTCTGAAGCTCCTCCCGGTCGGTTCTCTAATAAAAAGAACATTGCTGCCGGAACCACGTTATTACAGGAAAATAAACTCTATGATTCCCTTTTTGTCTGAGACTACTGTTCCCAAAAATCCTTTCACCCTGTTTGAAACCTGGTACAAAGAGCATCTTGAAGCTGAATCAAACATACCTGAAGCTGCTTTTCTGGCAACCTCTTCATCCGACGGGAGAGTGTCTGCAAGGACTGTCCTGCTGAAAGATTATGATTCAAGGGGGTTTACATTCTTCACAAATTATCACAGCCGTAAAAGCAGGGAGATGTCCCAGAACAGGTATGCAGCCTTACTTTTCTACTGGAAGGAAAAAGGCAGACAGGTAAGAATTGAAGGGTTGGCAGAAAAAGTCACTCCCGAAATCTCGGAGGAATATTTCAGTACAAGACCCCGTGAAAGCCAGATATCAGCCTGGGCAAGTGATCAAAGTTCTGTTGTGCCTGACAGGGCCCGCCTTGAGGAAAGATTTGACCATTATAATAAATTATTTTCAGGTTCCCCGGTGCCTAAACCTGAGCACTGGGGAGGATTCAGAATCATTCCCCTTTTGTTTGAATTCTGGGAAAACAGGGAATACAGACTTCACGACAGGATAGAATACAGGAAAACCGGAGATGCCTGGAAGATATCAAGACTTGCCCCCTGATCAGACAAGATCACATGCTTCTGCAGGCACCCAGTGAGAATCTTTTCCTTCCCACTTGACTGTACAGCCAATAGGATTGGTAAGCTTCACAGATACTTGCTTTCCTGATGTCAGCTCCCTCAAAACCCTGTCCAGGTCATTTACTTTTATAAGATCAGGGTTCCTTGGATTGTCAACACCCCTCCCTGTATAAACAAGAGTCCTGTTTTCATCGAATACATAGAAATGAGGCGTTTTAAGGGCTCCGTATGCCCTGGCAATTTCCTGTGTATTGTCATGAAGATACACCCATGGAAATTTGTGCAATTCCATCCTTTTCACCATGTTCGGGTAGCTGTCTTCGGGGTAGGTATTCTCACTGTTCGAGTTGATCCCGACAAAGCCAACGCTCCTGCTGTAGTACTTGTTTGCCGTCTCTCTTGTTATCTCATCTGAACCAATAACATAGGGACAATGATTGCAGGTGAAGAATACAACAAGAACTCTGAACCTGTTAAAATCGGAAAGGCTGTATTCGTTTCCATCTGTTGCAAGCAGCTTGAAATCTACAGCCTTATCGCCTGGTTGAAGTGTAAATGCCATGGTTGCTTTTGTTTTTTTGGTTATATATAAACACCCTCTAACAGGAAAAGTTGAAATGTTTACTTATAATAAGCAAAACAAAAATAACCGGAAAGAGCCTTATTTTGCAAGCCTGTAAGGATGAATTGTAATCTTCTCCCATACATTACCGGTAATATAAGGTTCGGTCTTAAGCACCTCATCAAGAGCCTGCCTGTCAGGAAATTCGTAGACAATCGTTGAACCGATCATTTTGCCGCTATCATCAAGTATTGCGCCACCGAATATGAAATTTCCAGATTTTTTAAGAACATCAATCCTCTCAAGATGCTTTTCCCTCGATTTCATTCTTCTGTCAAGAGCACCTGAATCAGTGCCATCATAGGCAATAAGCAGAAATTGCATTGTAGTCGCTTTTAATTAAACATCAATTTAATCCCAAATTTACTACAATAGTTTTTACCTGAGCTTTTAATTTTTATCTTTATTGATCATGGATCTCCACTGGCCTGCTTAAAAGATTTATATGGACAGCAAACAATTTAATATCGGACTGGTGCTTAGCGGAGGTGGTGCCCGTGGTTATGCTCACCTCGGGTTTCTTGAAGCTCTGAATGAAGCCGGTATTTACCCTGATGTAATTGCAGGCACAAGCGCTGGTGCTATCGCCGGGGCTCTCTATGCTGATGGCTATTCTCCGAGGGAAATTCTTTTATTCACAAACTCTGCCAAAAGGTTTGATTTAATGAAACCAACCCTTCCGAGGGAAAGCCTTCTCCAGATAAGCGGACTCATAAAGATAATCCAGACATACCTTCGGGCTAAAACTTTTGCAGATCTTAAAATACCGCTGTATGTTACAGCAACCGATATTAACAATGCGAAAGCGGTTTATTTTTCAGAAGGAGATCTGCTCGATGTAATTATTGCCTCAGCAAGCATCCCTGTAATGTTTCCCCCTGTAAGGATTGGAGAATCTATGTTTGTCGACGGAGGAGTAATGGATAATTTCCCCGTAAGTGCAATAGAAAAAAAATGTAAAATACTCATTGGCTCATTTGTCAACCAGGTAGGACCAATTGAAAAATTTTCCGGGCTTATGAAGCTTGCAGAAAGGACCTTCATGCTGAGCATGTCGAAGGAGATTATTGAAAAATCGCGCCGGTTCGACCTTTGTATTGCTCCTGAAGCCCTGAAAGATTACAAGGTTCTCGATACATCCAAAGCAGAGGAGATGTTCAATATCGGCTACCTCGACACACGTGAAAAGCTCAAAAACTTCGATATAAAGAAGCTGTTGAAGGACAGGTCAGAATGATCATTTCACGAAAGAATACAGAAGCTTTATTTCTTCTTCCCATAAACTTTCATCCGGCGTCTCAAGTATCAGGGGAATCTCATCAAACCTGGCATCATTCATGAGCATCCTGAATGTGTCTTCTCCTATAAATCCCTTACCAATATTTTCATGCCTGTCGACCTTTGATCCAAGCCCTTTTTTTGTGTCATTGAGATGTATGCCCTTCAGGTACTTAAATCCTACAATTTCATCGAATTCGTGGAATGTCCTTTCGAACCCTTCCTTTGTTTTTATATCATAACCGGCGGAAAAAGCATGGCATGTATCAATACATACTCCGGCCCTCGATTTGTCTTCAATATTGTCAATAATAAACTTCAGCTGGTAAAATGAAAAACCAAGGTTTGACCCCTGCCCTGCAGTATTTTCAATGACTGCAGTCACGCCACTGGTTGCCTCGAGCGCCATATTTATCGAGTCTGCAATGGTCTTCATACATTCTTCAGAGGTTACGAGGTTCAGGTGACTGCCCGGGTGAAAATTAAGCCTGTCAAGACCCAGCAGTTCGCATCGCTTCATCTCATCAGTAAATGCTTCCCTCGACTTTTTAAGTATCAGCTCTCCGGGGTTTCCTATGTTTATCAGGTAACTGTCGTGAGGAAGTATTTGCATCGGCTTGTAATCATTATTCTCACAATTCTGTCTGAATGCCTTTACAGATTCTGCCGTCAGTGGTTTTGCATTCCATTGTCTTTGATTTTTCGTGAACAGGGCAAATGCCCTTGCTCCTATCTTTGCGGCATTCAGCGGTGCATTCTCAACACCCCCTGAAATGCTGACATGTGCTCCAACATACTTCATGAAAAAATTATGCTTTTATAAAATATTTCTGATAAAAATCTGTTCTTGGTTTAATCGAACAAACAATGAGTTTTAATGTTTATTCTTTAGTTAACAAATATACAGGATCTGAACAGGTTTCCTGCATTTTCCTATTCCTTCCATTTTTTCGAGAAACTTAAACATTGCTACTTATTAATTATAAGGTAATTATTAATTTTGTATAAATATATTTCATATGGCAACCAACGACAATTATTCAGGAAAAGAATCAGGATCAGGTAAGACACCCGTTGGGATGATAGCTACATCAATTATCCTTGGCGTGCTTCTTATTTTTCTGATTTTTATGTATTTCGATCAGAGAAGTAAAAGGATGGAGATGGAAACGGAACTTACGCAGGAGAAAGATTCCCTTGCAGGTGTGCTGAGAGGAATGGTTGCGGCTTACGATACCATGAAGACCAACAACGATACACTTAATGCAGGACTGCAACGGGAGAGAACCAGGATTGTCCAGCTGCTTTCTGTAAATGCCTCTAATGCAGCGCTTGTAAAAAGGTATCGTAACGAGATATCAACTATGCGGGAAATTATGAAAAGCTATATTGTCCAGATCGACTCTCTTAATACAAGGAATAAGTTCTTGTCAGCAGAGAACACCGAGATCAGAACCCAGATAGATGAGATGAGAAACACGAATACCGAGTTGTCAAAAGCCAGGGAGGAGCTTTCATCCAAGGTTGAGACAGCGTCCGTTATAATGGCTACTGATATTGTTGCAACCACGCTTAATAAAAATGGCAAAGAAACAAAGCGCCTCAACTACATGGATAAGCTGAGGATCTGTTTTACACTCCGGGCTAATGCAATAGCAGCAGCCGGAACCAGGGATGTATATATGAGGGTCCTGCGGCCAGATTCACTTGTAATCTCAAACAGTGCCGATAATCTTTTCGAGTATAGAGGCGACAAGCTTATCTACTCCGCAACACGCCAGGTTGACTATATGAACCAGGATGTTGAAATGTGTATTTTCGTCGATAACAACGGTGATTTCGTTGTTGGAAATTACTCGGTAGAACTCTACATGGATAACAATATCATCGGCCAGACAACCTTTGCCCTTACAAAAAGATAGAAGATTTTTAACACATATGAGCCGTCCTTACAAGACGGCTTTTTTATTGCCATGAATTAAAAAAAAGTTATATAATTATATATATTTTAATATATATTAATATATATATTATTACTTGTTGAGGATCACTGCTCTTAGAAGGAGTGTCCTCATCTGCTTCGCAGCATTCTGAATAACCTTTAATCAGTCATCATGAACTCTGAGATGATATTATCCGATATCATCTTTCCCTGATCACTAAGCACAAGATGATTGTTGCTGAAATTCATAAGCCCGTACCTGCGGAACTTTGAAGACATGTTGATAAGGTAATCATACTCCTCCCTGCCGAAAGTGTTTTCTATGTAACCAAGATCAACGCCCCACATCGTACGGAATGATACCATTATATATTCATTGAACTTTGTCCGGGTATCGAGCTCCTCTGTTTCATATTCAGTTGTTCCTGCAGCAATCGCCTTCAGATAGCTTTTTATATCACTTTTATTCCATTGCCGTGAAAACCCGTTAAAAGAATGCGCAGAAGGACCCAGTCCCAGGTAATTAACTTGTTTCCAGTAATTTGTATTATGCCTGGAGAAGAATCCTTCTTTTCCGAAATTGGAAATCTCATACTGCACAAAGCCTGCCTCTTCTGCTTTTCTTATTAACATATGGAACATCTGCGTGCTTAGCTCTTCATCAGCCTCCGCGATTAATCCTTTTTCAAGCATTTTGCCGAACACGGTGCCTTTTTCAAAAGTCAGATGATAAGCCGACAGGTGTTTGATATCAAATGCAAAGGTTTTGTCAAGGTTTCTTTCCCACATCTCAAGTGTCATTCCCGGAATACCATAAATAAGATCCATCGAAACATTTGAAAACTCATCCAGACACGCATTAAGAGCCGTTGCGGCGATTGAAGAATCATGCCTGCGGTTCATCAGCTTCAGATCATCATCATTCCATGACTGCACCCCAAGACTGATCCTGTTGAAACCTGCCTGTTTCAGATCTTTCAGATAGTTACTGTCAACATCATCAGGATTTAATTCAACGGTTATCTCACTTCCTTCATCGATGTGGAATAACCTGGCTAAAGATTCAAGAATGCCAGCAAGCTCCCTGGCAGAAAAAACAGACGGTGTTCCGCCTCCGAAGTAAATTGTTCCTATGGTTTCATTTCCAAGATATTCGCGGCGAAGCATTGCCTCAGCTTTTATACCTTCAGCAAAACCCGACAGGTCGCCCTTTGCTGTTACGTGGAAGAAATCACAGTAAAAGCAAAGTTTTTTACAATATGGGATATGTATGTAAATTCCTGCCATAGTTTATTTCGGAAATGTAATTTATGATAAAAATGGAAACTATTATGTCTAATTTTGCCCTAAAATATAAACATGTTCCGTAAATACTTTCTTTCATTCCTTATCGCGATAGCCATTGCATATTTAAGCCTTTCAAGCTCCGAAAATTTTAATAAGTTCCAGGTACCGATACCTCATTTTGACAAGATCGTACACGCCGGTATGTATTTTACTCTTATGATGTCAATAATTGTTGAGATGAGGGAAAAACTTATTGTTCTCAGCAGATTACTCTTATCAGCCCTGGTTCCCTTTTCATATGGAATTATAATGGAACTACTGCAGTTCATTCTTACCCAAACACGTTCAGGAAGTCCTTATGACGCATTATTCAACACGTTTGGCATACTGCTGGCTTTTTTATTCGTGTTTTTATTCAGGCCACTGGGCATCAGATTGAAATAAGCAACGAATTGCCCGATCTTACCACAAGGTCGTATATTGTTCGCTTCCCGAAAAGGTCTGCCAGGTCCTTCCTGATTTTGTCATAGTCATCGTGCAGTGAGCACACTTTTTTGCTTCTTTTTCTCCCGCCGCAGGTGCCGTTGTGCATCACACAGTTTGTAAAGAACTCCTCTCCGTCAATAGCCCTGACAATATCAATAAGCTTGATTTTCCTGGGATCTTTGTAAAGAGAAAATCCTCCATGCGGTCCTTTGCTCGATAATAATATCTTCTGCTTGGCAAGTTCCTGCAGGATTTTTGCCAGGAAAGGAGTGGGCAGGTCAAGGTCGTCACTGATCTGCTTTATACCTGTTCTTACAGAAGCAGAAGGCTGGCTTGCCAGGTAGATTACAGCTCTTATACCGTAACGGCAGGAATTTGATAACATGTCAGTACAATTTAAGTGGAATTTTGTCTATCCTCCGCTTATGCCGTCCCCCGTCAAATGATGTTTTCAAAAATGTCTTAACTATCAGGTAAGCCTCCGATTCGGAAATAAACCTTCCGGGAAGCGCACATACATTAGCGTCATTATGCGCCCTGGCAAGCCTGCTTATTTCTTCGTTCCAGCAAATAGCGCTCCTTATTCCCGGGTGTTTATTAACTACTATGTTTATACCATTACCTGTACCACAGATCGATATTCCGTATTCACATTCTCCCTCTGAAACCAACCTGGCAAGCTGATGCCCGAATTCCGGGTAATCAACAGGTTCATCCGAATTGCATCCCAGGTCCTTCACTTCATAGTTTTCATTCTTAAGATACTTCAGGATCTTCTCCTTCAGAAAAAAACCAGCATGATCTGATGTTATTGCTATTCTTTTCTTCTTCAACACTTTTCCTTTTAATTTTATCAATACAAAGTAACGCAATAATTGAGTTAAAGAAAAAAATATTATTTACTCTTAATATCTTTTAACGTCTGTATTGATGGATTGTTGAAAAAAGTGTCAAAAACTCTGTCACAACATTTTTATAAACCAGCGTTTTTCAACATTTGTCCGCAGAAGCCGGAAACAGGATCAAAAAAAGGAAAGTTTCTAGAAAATAATCCTGCAATATTAACTCCTTATAAACTTCCTAAGCTATAATTTTGTTTCATGGATGAGTATCAACATTCATACCTTAACAGTTGTTAATTAGTTTACCAAATGACTGATTTTCAAAATAGAGGTGTGTTAATATTTGTTGAAAAGCTGTTTATGTGGTGATGAATCTGTAAAAAGCAATAACAAACTGTTTTTTGTTTCAACACTATTAACAGCATATCATCACATTCATTAAGAAATTTTAATTTAACCTTAATGAAGAATTAATATTGTTGAAATCCGTAAACCGGTAAAATCAGAAATTTTAATTTCAGGTTTATTGGTATGTTTACATCAGATATCCGAAGAAAGATGAATGAAGTTATTAGCAAGGATTACGTTACAGAAATAAAAAAGCTGAAAATAGAGAAGAATGCAATAATACTTGCGCACTACTACCAGACAGGTGATATCCAGGATATAGCTGATTTTGTAGGCGACAGTCTTGCATTATCGCAGAAAGCTGCTTCTAACTCTGCAGATATCATTCTTTTTGCTGGAGTTAAGTTTATGGCTGAAACAGCAAAGATTCTTGCTCCCGAAAAAAAGGTTCTTTTACCTGATATGATGGCAGGATGTTCTCTTGCCGATTCATGTAAACCAGATGATTTCAGGGCATTTCTCTTGCAGAACCCGGGGAGGACTGTTGTGACATATGTCAATACAAATGCTGATATTAAAGCACTTTCTGATATCATCTGCACATCTTCAAATGCAGTTCAGATAATAGAATCGTTGTCTGTCACTGAAAAGATAATATTTGCTCCCGACAGAAACCTTGGAAATTATGTTCTTAATAAAACCGGAAGAGATATTGTAATCTGGAATGGTACATGTCATGTTCATGAAGAATTTTCACTCGAAGCAATACTCAATCTTAAAAAAGAACATCCTGATGCCAGGATCATTGTGCATCCTGAATGTGAGCTTCCTGTAAGAATGGTCGCAGATTTTATAGGTTCGACAGCAGCTCTTCTTGAATTCACGAGAAAAGATAATAGTACTACTTATATTGTTGCAACCGAACCAGGTATAATCCATCAGATGAAAAAGGAAAATCCATCAAAGGATTACATACCTGCTCCTCCAAGGGATTCAACATGTGGTTGCAGCGAATGCAGTTTTATGAAGCTCATTACAATGGAAAAAATTTACAGGTGCTTGTTAACTGAACAGCCTGAAATTACCCTTGGAAATGACGTTATTTTGAAAGCGGCTAAGCCTATCCGCAGAATGATGGAGATTTCTGAAAAAGCAGGACTCTTAAAATGAAAAAATTATCATTTCTGGTTATTTTCCTTGTCATCCTTCCGAATGCTTTCTCACAGGAACAGGAAGGAATTGCCGATGGTTACCAGGTCTATAAGTACCCCAACGGAACAAAATCAAGCGAAGGGTTGATGAAAAATGGTAAACCGGAGGGTTTCTGGAAAAGCTATTATGTTACCGGTGTACTTAAATCGGAAGGGAGAAGAACAAACCATCTTCTGGACAGTGTCTGGGTCTTCTATGACCAGTCAGGCGATATAACAGATAAGGTTAATTACCTGTACGGTAAGAAGAATGGCTGGCATTACCGGTATAAAAAAGATGCATCCGGCGTTTACCTGTGGTCGCAGGAGCTTTATGCAGGAGATATTAAACAGGGAACCTCAACAGTTTTTTTTCCTGATGGTAAAGTGAAAGAGACAATAATGTTCAGTAACGGAAAGAAGGAGGGTCTTTCAAAAGAGTATGATGAAAACGGGAACATAATAACCCTGACGGAGTATCATAATGATTTCCTCGTTACTCGCGAAAGAATCAACAGATTGGATGCAAACAAACTTAAGCAGGGGCCATGGAAAGTATTTTATGATAATGGCAGAATCAGATCCGAAGCCACATACGTTGATGACCTGATGCATGGTTATTACAAGGAATATGATGATAAGGGGAACCTTGTTCTTACAATGCTCTACGACAAGGGATCAATTGTAAAATCACTCGTTGAAGATGAGCCGGAAATCGAAATTATAAACCGGTATGATGATTCAGGAAGGCTGACTTACAGCGGACCATTCAGAAAAGATGTACCCGTTGGAACACACCGTGAATACACGCCGGATGGAAAAATTAAAAATGCTTTTATTTACAACGATAATGGCCTCTTACTCGAAGAAGGAATTGTTGATGAAGCTGGTAACAGGAACGGCAAATGGAAAACATATTTCACCGATGGAAAAGTATCCGCAGAGGGGCAATACAATGAAAACAGGCGTTCCGGACAATGGAAATTCTACCGGGCCGACGGCAAGCTGGAGCAGGCTGGTTCATACAATGCAGGAAGACCCGATGGAATATGGAAATGGTATTACGATAATGGTGCACTCCTCCGCGAGGAAGAATATTTCCAGGGTGAAAGAGAAGGAGGCTTCATTGAATACTCTGTGACAGGCGAAATTATCAGCCAGGGCGAATATATTGCAGGCGAAAGGAACGGTCCATGGAAATACAGGAACGGAGATTTTACAGAGGAGGGAAATTATATTTCAGGACTAAAAGATGGTTTGTGGAAATCTTACTATCCTAACGGCAAGATGATGTTTAAAGGATCTTTTGTACAGGGTAATCCTGACGGTCTTCAGACATATTACTATGAAGATGGCAGAGTGCGTGAAGAACAGAGCTTTGACCTGGGCATAAGGGAGAAAACATGGAAGAAGTATGACGAGGAAGGTGCTGTAATTCTTGCTATTGCATATAAAAATGATGTTGAGGTTAGTATAAATGGGGTCAGAATTAAACTCCCTGAAAGCGATGTAAAACTGATAAAATAGGTTTACTTTGCCGTATGGACGAAAGCCTAAACATCAGGAAAGAAAATAACTCGATTACCGATAAAGAGTTTGAAAAACAACTCAGGCCTCTTTCGTTTGATGATTTTAAAGGTCAGAAACAGGTCCTTGAAAATCTTACAGTCTTTGTAACAGCTGCACTTCAGAGAGGAGAATCCCTGGACCATGTGCTTCTTCATGGTCCCCCGGGACTCGGAAAAACAACACTGGCTTCAATTATTGCAAATGAACTGAAAGTAAACATGAGGGTTACATCAGGGCCCGTTCTTGACAAGCCAGGAGATCTTGCCGGGATACTTACCAACCTTCTTGAGGGTGATGTGCTGTTCATTGATGAGATCCATAGGCTAAGCCCCGTTGTTGAAGAATATCTCTATTCAGCAATGGAGGACTTCCAGATTGACATAATGATAGATAAGGGCCCCAGCGCAAGAAGCGTACAGCTTTCCCTGAACCGTTTTACTCTTATCGGGGCCACTACGAGGTCAGGACTTCTTACAAGCCCGCTGCGTGCAAGATTCGGCATTAAATTCCACCTTGAATATTACGATCACGATATACTTTCAGGAATTGTAAAAAGATCGGCGGGCATCCTTAATGTCAGGATTCATGATGATGCCGCAATGGAGATTGCCAGAAGGAGCAGGGGTACCCCAAGGATAGCAAATGCACTACTCAGGAGAGTACGTGATTTTGCGCAGGTGAAAGGATCGGGCAATATCGATGTAGAAATAACAAGGTATGGACTAAAAGCCCTTAACATCGATCAACATGGCCTGGATGAAATGGACAACAGGATCCTTTCCGCAATAATAGATAAGTTCTCCGGTGGACCGGTTGGATTGAACACAATTGCAACGGCAATAGGAGAGGAGAGCGGTACAATTGAGGAGGTTTATGAGCCATTCCTGATTAAGGAAGGCTACCTTAAGAGAACCCCAAGAGGCAGGGAAGCAACTGAACATGCTTACAGGCATCTGGGCAGGCAGTTCAAAAAGCCTGAAACAGGTACACTATTCTGATGATCAGTTAAAAACGTTGCTGATCTTCTCGAGCATTTTTATATTTAAGATCCTTATCCTGCGGCCGCTGAGCTCTACAATCTTATCTGCTTTAAATTCAGACAGGAGCCTTATAACAGATTCAGTTGCCGTTCCCACCAGGTTCGCAAGCTCTTCTCTTGTGAGTGATATGTTAAGGTATTTATTCTCATCAACCCCGAAATCATTGACAAGAAGCAACAACATTTCAGCAAGCCTTTCCCTTACTGTTTTCTGAGCTATGTCAGTTATATAGGAATTGGCTTCTCCCAGCTCATGGCATGCAAGCTTAAGAAGCTCAAGGGCAAAAGTTGAATTTCCTTTACTAAGCTGAATCAGAATTTCGGAAGGAATGAAACAGACCTGGCAATCTTCAATAACTTTTGCAGATGTACACGCAAGCTCATTACTCAGTACACTCCTGTAGGCGATAAAATCTCCTCTTTTTGCGAAACGGATTATCTGCTCCTTGCCATCAAAGCCTGTTTTATAAATCTTTATGATGCCACTGTTGATGCAGTAAAAGCCGCTTATCCTTCCGCCTTCCTGGTACAGAACATCACCTCTTTTATAAACACGGAAATCTTTTTCATAATTGAGCATCTGAGTCTCTTCCTCAGAAAGATACCTGAAAAGAGATCCTGAATCTGGAGAGCATTTAGCGCAAAGTGGCATGTTTATTTCCTGTTGCTTCATTTTAAAATATGCGTTAAGGAATGTGAATTATAATGCTGTCCTGAACTGATCTAAGAATCTTTTATCATTCTCAAAATAGAGCCTCAGGTCATTGACCTGGTATTTAAGCATTGCAGCCCTTTCAATTCCCATTCCGAAAGCAAAGCCTGTATATTTTTTACTGTCAATGTTACATGCTTCCAGAACATTAGGATGTACCATTCCGCATCCGAGTAGTTCGAGCCATCCGGTGTATTTGCAAACATTACAGCCTTTACCATGGCACAGCTTGCAGCTTACATCCATTTCTGCAGATGGTTCGGTAAATGGAAAATATGAAGGCCTGAGCCTTATTTCTGTTTCTTTGCCATAAAGCTCACGGGCAAAATACAGGAGGGTTTGTTTTAAGTCAGCAAATGATACGTTTTCATCAATGTAAAGTCCTTCAACCTGGTGGAAGATACAATGGGCCCTTGCAGAAATAGCTTCATTACGGAACACTCTGCCGGGGGATATGGTCCTGATCGGTGGTTTCTGGCCCTCCATTACCCTGACCTGAACGGAAGAGGTGTGTGTTCTTATGAGGATATCTCCGGGATTTGAGTCTTCTGCAGAGATACGTGATATGTAAAATGTGTCCTGCATGTCGCGGGCAGGGTGTTCGGGTGGAAAATTAAGTTTTGTAAATACATGATCATCATCTTCTATCTCAGGACCTTCAGAGATCACAAAACCAAGCCTTGAAAATATTCCAATGATCTCGTTTCTGACTATCGAAATGGGATGCCTGCTTCCCGGGGCATAAGGAAAGCCGGGCCTTGTAAGGTCACTGTTTACAGAAGCATCTTCAGCCGTGGAAAGAGCACCCTTAAGTGCATTATATTTTTCCTGGGCTTTCTGTTTCAATGTATTAAGGGCCTGGCCAACATCTTTCTTCTCTGCAGGCGGAACATTACGGAATTCATCAAACAATTCAGAAATGGTACCTTTTTTACTCAGGTACTTTAACCTGAATGATTCAAGGTCTTCAGCGGTGCCTGCCTGGAATCCTGATATTACATCGAGTAACTCTTTTATTTTATCAATCATTACAAATCAATTCTTTACAATTTTCATCCTGATAATCTTAACATCGCTGACAGGTTTATCCGACTCATCAGTTTCAACAGCGGCTATACTGTCAACAACATCCATTCCTTCAACAACTTCACCAAAAACGGTATAGGTGCCATCAAGCCTGGGAACGCCCCCTTCACTCATGTAAACATCCCTGTGATCCTGCTGTATTTTGAAGTCTTTATGATCAGTCAGGTAGTTAAACATTTTTATCGAGGCAATTTCCTGTACTTCACCGGGAGTCAGTGTTTTGCCGGTAGCTTCCGCGCTGTCGGCTACTTCTTTCAGAAGCTGGTTGAAATATGTTTGCTTCATACTACTGTTGATCCTCAGTTCCATCTCGTTAAGCTCATCATAGGTAAGCTTTGTTCCCTGGACAATATAGAACTGGGTTCCAGAAGACCTCATTTCAGGGTTGACATCGTTACCTTGTCTTGCGGCAGCGAGCGCCCCTCTTTTATGAAAATACTGGCTCCTGAATTCAGCAGGCAAAGTGTATGTTGAAAGAGAATCGTTCAATCCTTCATGGTTTGCCTTAGTCAAGGGATCTCCCGCCTGTATCATAAAATCCTTAATAACACGATGAAAAGAAACATCATCATATAATCCTGATTTAACCAGCTTTATAAAATTGTCACGATGAATAGGTGTTTCATCATACAGCCTGATCTTTATTGTTCCAAGAGTGGTGGTTATTGAGACAAAAGTATTCTCATTGCCTCCGGGAGCGCTGCAGGAAATAAGAACGAAGAGAATATTTATCAGGATTATCCGTTTGATAGAGATGTTCATGAATCTGAATATTTGGTTAATAACGTTCAGCAAATCTGTTTGCAAAGATATTTAACTTTGTAGTATACATAATATTTTGGAATCTCAAAATATATATTTTTTATGTGCTATTATTGTCAGCACATTGATGGCTAAAGGTATATTTGCAGATTAATGCAATGCTTTATGAAGATCAGAATAGTAAGCAAATCGAAACATCCCCTTCCTGAATATTCTACCGTTCATTCCGCCGGAATGGACATCAGGGCCAATATTGATACAGAAATTGTGATCAAACCATTACAGAGAGTTCTTGTGAAAACAGGACTGTTCCTTGAAATTCCGGAAGGATATGAAGCCCAGATAAGGCCGAGGAGCGGCTTGGCCATAAATAAGGGGATAACTGTTCTGAATTCTCCCGGAACAATTGATTCTGATTACAGGGGTGAGGTTTGTATTATTCTGATAAACCTTTCAAATGATGATTTTGTAATTAAGGATGGCGAAAGAATTGCCCAGATGATCATTGCACGGCATGAAAAGGCTGACTGGATAAATGTCGAAACGCTTGAGGAAACTGCCAGGGGCAAGGGTGGATTTGGTCATACCGGAAAAGAATGATAATGATTAGGAAAGCTTTTTTTCTTTTTATCCTGGTTTTGTCTGTAACAGCAGGTTGTACCAGAAAACTATCTCCGGCCGGAGGCATAAACGAAAATGACAAAAATGTCGATCGTACAGAGTATGAAAGATATTATGTTGAAGCTTTGAAACAGAAGCTTATAGGCAACACCGGTGAATCATTGAAGTATTTTGAAATGTGCAAACAGATTAACCCGGCTGCTGATGCTCCGTATTATGAGATGGCTCAGATACTGGCTGCAACCGGGGATGCTGCGAATGCAAAAAAGTATGCTCTTACAGCTGCAGGCCGTGACGGGAAGAATTTATGGTATATGATGCTTGTATCCCAGCTGTATTACAGGGAAAAAAATCTTGATAGTGCAATAATCTGGCACGAAAAGGCTGTTAAAGCATTCCCTGATAATGAGAATATGCAGCTCAGTCTTGGTGATCTGTATATAGAGAATCGCCAGTATGAAAAGGCAAACCAGATTTTCGACAGCTTTGATAAGAAATATGGCATTAATGAAACTTCTACCGTCTCATCTGTTAGGAGCCTGATGGCTTCGGGCAAATACAATGAAGCGCGTGTTAAACTGAATCTGTTGCTTGCTCAAAACCCGGATGAACTTCTTTATAACGGATTGATGGCTGAGATCTATAGAAGCGAAGGAAACAAGGACCAGTTTATAGCGACATATTCAAAAATGCTCGAAAAGAACCCGGGGCAGGGTGAAGTGCAGCTTACTCTTGCGGAATTTCTGGCTGAAGAGAAGATATATGATCAGCTTTTTTCTATGCTCAATGCTATTGTCATGAACGAAAGTATTAGCAAAGAAGATAAGATCTCATTTTTTGGACGGCTTATAGAAAATTACGATTATTCACTTGACAGGCAGAACTCTCTGACATTGACACTGATGGTTCTTGAATCAACGTATAAAGGAGATAATATTATTCCTCTCTTAAGACCTGAACTCATGGTTAAAGCAGGTAAGCTTGAGGAAGCTGCAAAGAGACTTGAAGAATTAACAAGGGAGCTTCCTGATAATTATTATGCCTGGGAGAAGCTTTTATTTGTCTACCTCGATCAGAAGGATTATCAGAAGCTAACGGTAAAGGGAGCTGAATGTGCGACAAAATTCAATACATCCTTCATTGCAAAAATGCTCTATGCCACAGGTGCAACGGAGACAGGCAAATATGACCTTGCTCTTAATGAACTGAAAAAGGCAGAGATCCTTGCAGGAGAAAACAGGGAAATGTTGTTGCAGGTTCTTAATGTGAGGGCAGATGTTTATTATAAGAACAAGGAATATTCAAAAGCTTTTGCATCCTATGAAGAAGCTATTAAATCTGATCCGGAAGACATTACTGTAATGAATAATTATGCATATTATCTTGCCGAGCAAAACCTGAAGCTTAAAGAGGCTGAGGAGCTTGCAAGAAAGGTTATAGGGAAGGAAAAGGATAATTCCACATACCTTGATACATATGGTTGGGTTCTTTATAAACGGGGTAAATTTAATGAAGCTGCAAAGGTTTTCGAATCTATTATTGCTGATAACAAGGTTCAGGATGCTGAATGGCACGAACATTATGGATTTGTTCTACAAAAGCAGAATAAATGCAGCAAGGCAATCGAAGCCTGGAAAACGGCTTTGATGCTGGATCCTTCTAAAATTTATCTGAATACTGAAATAGAAAATTGCAAAAAATAGTTTGTTACATATCGGTGCTGCTTGTTTTGCTGTCTTCGTGCTCAGTAGTAAGAAGATCTGGTACAGACATCACTAAAACCACAGGTACTAATGTTTTGATTATAGATGATGTCATCGATAAGAATCTGACGAACAGAGGATTTAACATAGTCAGGGCAGAGGTGGAAGTGGAAAATGGTGAAGAAAGTCAAAAATTCATTGCATCGGTTAAATTTAATGATGGCAGCTACCTTGTAAGCCTGAGAAGCAGGGCGGGTATTGAAGCTGGCAGAATTTTCATGACAAAGGACACAATACTGGTTAATGACAGAATAAACAGGATTCTTTATTATGGAAAGCCTGAACACCTTCGTACTCTTATCGGATATCCCGCAGATCTGCTTCCGCTTGTTTTTGGAGATTTGCTTGTAAGTGAAAAACGGATTGATACATTGCGATGTATGGAAAATCAGTCGTATAGTAACCAGGTGTACCAGGGAATGAGACTGAAGTATGTTATCGATTGCAGGCTGAAAAAGGTAAGAGAGATTGAACAGGAAGGCAGTTATAATGGTAATGAAAATGTTATATCCTTCATTGATTTTGAAAAAGAACAATCAGTAACATTTCCGAAAAGTATAAAGATAACGAACAACAGATCGGGTATGGTTATTATTGTTAAGATTGATAAGATTGAAGTTCCATGGAATGATGTTATTGAATTTATTCCGGGAAATAATTACGAAAAGAAAGAGTTGCGATGATAAGGTTAATTGTTGCTATCTTATTATTATCTGTTATATTTTTCACAGCGAAAGGACAAAGCAGGTCTGCACTGGAAGCTGAAAGAAAGAAAACGCTGGAAGAGATCACCTATGTTGATAATCTTCTGAAAACCACTTCGCGTCAAAGAAATGAAACAATTAATTCTGTCAAGATCATCGGGAAGAAGCTTAATCTCAGGGAAACGGTTATAAATGGAATGAGGCAGGAAATATCACTGTTGTCAGAACGAATAGAGCTTAACAGCCTGGCAATAGAGATGATGGAAGATGACCTTGTAGAGCTGAGGAAGGACTATTCACAGGCGGTTGTTAACTCATATAAAACTGCAAAAGGAAATTCTGAAATGCTATATGTGTTGTCGGCAAGGGACTTTAACCAGGGGTATAAAAGGCTGAAATACCTTCAGCAGGTAACAGAGTTGAGGAGAAGAGAATCTGAACTAATATATGACCTCAAAAGCCAGATTGAAGATGCAAAAGTGAAACTGGAGGTAGATTTAAGTAAGATATCGGATTTAAAATCAAAAGAAGAGCAGCAAAAGCAAATGCTTCAGAAAGAACAAGTTAGAAGTCAGCAAATAGTTAATTCGCTCAGCAAAAAAGAACAGCAGTTAAGAAAGCAGCTTGATGAGAAAAGAAGAACCGCAAAAAAGATAGAGTCGGAAATAGCAAAGTTGATTGAAGAAGAGAAAAAGCGTGCAAAAAGCATGGCTGAAACACCGGAACAAAAGCTTATTGGAGATAATTTTGCAGAAAATAAAGGAAGGTTGCCGTGGCCGGTAGAAAAGGGATTGATCACCAGCAGGTTTGGTATTCAGAAGAATCCGGTGCTTAAATATGTGCAGGAAGAGAACATCGGCATTGAAATTACAGGTTCAGGAAAAATGTCAGTGAGAAGTATATTCAAAGGTGAAGTTACCAGGGTATTCCCGATACAGGGGTCAAATATGACTGTTATAATACGGCATGGTAAATACTACAGCGTTTATAATAATGTTGTAAATGTTAAGGTCAAACCAGGTGAGATAGTGGACACAAAACAGGTAATTGGAGATGTATTTATAAATCCTGATGATAATAATTGTGTGCTTGAGTTCATGATATACGACTCAAAATTTCAGGATCCCGAACTGTGGATTGCGAAAAATTAATTTATATTGTAACAACTTAACATTATTCCAGTATAAGAGATAATATGAAGTAATGTACAAGAAACTGGAAATAGAATCTAGGATTGACTGCCTGGGACTGGTGGAAAAGATTATCGATGAGGTTACCAATGAGCTTGGTATATCTAAGGATTGTTATGGCAAAATCCTGGTTTCAACAATGGAAGGGGTTAACAACGCGATAACACATGGCAACAAATCTGATCCTGAAAAGACTGTTCACATTGAAATAAAATACAGTAAGAATCAGCTTAAGATTATTATATCAGATGAGGGTGAAGGATTCAGACCTGAAGAGGTACCGGATCCTACAATGCCCAAAAATTTAGAAGAACTTAATGGTCGAGGTGTGTTCCTCATGTCGAAGCTTGCAGATCAGATTAAGTTTACCAGGAATGGTACTTGCGTGACAATGACTTTTAAAAATATTCTGGCTTGAGAATACGTATTTTTTACGATGAGACTGTCTACAGGTATAAAGGCTGGCTGAAACTCAAAGATCTTACCGGGAAAATACTCGCTTCTGAAAAAAGAAAGCCCGGAGAAATCAATTTTATAATCACAACCGACAGGAAGCTGAAAGACATTAATGTAGAATTTCTGGAACACAATTACTTCACAGACGTTATTACATTTAATTATAATACGGGGAATATAGTTTCAGGAGAGATATATATAAGTATCGACACAGTAAAAGATAATGCCGGGATCTATGAGACAGGACTGAAAAAGGAAATGTCACGGGTTATGATACATGGCATTTTGCACCTTGCTGGTTATGATGATAAGTCAGACGAGGAAAAGCAGCTGATGCGCAAAATGGAAGATTTCTGGCTGGATAAACTGGGATTTTAGATATGGAATTTTTCTACGATATAATTGTTGTCGGGGGTGGCCACGCAGGATGTGAAGCAGCTCATGCTGCAGCCAGGATGGGCGCAAAAACCGTTCTGATAACGATGGATATGACAAAACTGGCACAAATGTCATGTAATCCGGCTATGGGAGGCATAGCTAAAGGCCAGATAGTCAGGGAAATTGATGCCCTTGGAGGTATGAGCGGGATAGTAACGGACAGAAGCATGATCCAGTTCCGGATGCTGAACCGTTCAAAAGGTCCTGCGATGTGGAGTCCAAGAGCACAGTGTGACAGGATGAGGTTCACATGGGAGTGGAGGAAGGTTCTTGAAAGTACTGCTAATCTTTCAATATGGCAGGAGCAGGCTACAAACCTGATGATTGAAGAAAACAGGGCTGTTGGTGTTGTAACCTCTTTCGGTTCGAAATTCTTCGCCAAAGCAATAATACTTACAAATGGCACTTTCCTTAACGGTTTGATGCATGTTGGTTTCAAGAATATCAAAGGTGGGCGTTCAGGCGACCAGGCTTCAACCGGTCTTAGCGAGCAGCTTGAAGAATCGGGCTTCAGCGTTGAAAGAATGAAAACAGGTACAAGCGCCAGGCTCGACGGAAGAACTATCAACTTCAGTGTTATGACCGAGCAGAAAGGGGATGATGAAGGAAGGTCATTCTCGTATCTAAAAACTGATAAGCTGAATGTTCAAAGCAGTTGCTTTATCACACATACTAATGAAGAAGTTCATGAGGAACTGAGAAAAGGACTTGAATTCAGTCCGCTCTTCACAGGCAGGATAAAAGGGCGGGGCCCAAGATATTGTCCGAGTATCGAAGACAAAATAGTTACTTTCAGGGAAAGAAATTCGCACCAGCTCTTCATAGAGCCGGAAGGACTTGACACAGTTGAATACTATGTGAACGGTTTTTCGAGCAGCCTGCCACTCGAGGTTCAGCTTAAAGCATTAAGGAAGGTTCCGGGACTCGAAGACGTTGTGATGTTCAGACCGGGATATGCAATTGAGTATGATTTCTTCCAACCCACTCAGCTAACACATACACTTGAAACGAAAAAGATAAAGAACCTGTATTTTGCAGGTCAGATAAATGGCACGACAGGATATGAGGAAGCTGCAGCACAGGGATTGATGGCAGGGATAAATGCTGTATTGAAAACCAGGGATGGCAAGCCGTTTATACTTGGAAGGGAGGAATCGTACATTGGTGTTCTTATAGACGATCTTGTTACGAAGGGTGTTGACGAGCCTTACAGGATGTTTACATCAAGGGCAGAATACCGTATTTTGTTAAGGCAGGATAACGCTGACGAAAGACTGACCCGCAAAGCATTCGAACTTGGCTTAGCGGATAGCGAAAGATTGAGACGTCTTACAGAAAAAGAAGATATGGTCAATCAGATCATTTCTTTCCTGGGTGAAAAAAGCATTGATCCGGCATCAATAAACGACTACCTGTCAGGAATAGGAACAAATATCGTCAGCCAGAAAACGAAAGCTATTAATATTGCAGCCAGACCCCAGGTTAATATAATAGACCTTCTTGGCAGGATTGGTGAAGGTTCAGTTTCAGATATCATGTCTGATGAGCATTTTGAAGAAATTGCTGAATCAGCCGAAATCCGAATTAAATATGAAGGCTATATACAACGCGAGAAGGTAATTGCTGACAAAATCAAAAGGCTGGAAGAACTCAGGATCCCTCCGGAAATTGATTATTCGGAACTTATGTCCATTTCGACAGAAGGAAGGCAGAAACTGAAAAAAATAAAGCCGGCGAACATAGGTCAGGCTGGCAGGATCAGCGGGGTTTCACCCTCCGATATTAATATTCTGCTCATGTACCTTGGGCGATAATGTTCCACGTGGAACACTAAAATCTTTTGAAATGAAAAAAATTTCAGGAAATATAATAGATGTTCACAAAAAAAACATTTTTCCTGCTGAAATTTTTATCAGAGATGGCAAAATTCATTCAATTGAAAAAAGAGAAAATGCTGCTGGCGTCTTCATTCTTCCAGGACTAATTGATGCACATATTCACATAGAAAGTTCAATGCTGACGCCTGGATCATTTGCCAGGGAAGCAGTAAGGCATGGTACGGTTGCAACAGTGTCGGATCCTCATGAGATTGCTAATGTTACGGGAATTGCCGGGGTGGAATTCATGATTGAAGATGCACGGAAAGTTCCGGTAAAATTCTTTTTCGGGGCACCATCATGTGTGCCGGCTACATCTTTCGAAACAAGCGGCGCCAGCCTTTCGCCGGAAGACATTAAAACCCTGTTAAGGCGGGATGACATATTGTATTTATCAGAAATGATGAATTTCCCTGGAGTCATCTATAATGATTCCGATGTTCTGGAAAAACTTAAAGCGGCAGCATTATCAGGAAAGCCTGTAGATGGACACGCACCTGGTCTTACTGGTGCTGACCTGCAAAAATATGTTGAAGCAGGAATTTCCACAGACCATGAGTGCAGCGATCTAAATGAAGCGCTTGAGAAGATCAAACTTGGTATGAAGATCCTTATCAGGGAAGGAAGTGCCGCAAGAAATCTAAATGCTTTAAAACCTCTTTTAAGAAGCCATCCTCAGATGGTAATGCTTTGCAGTGACGATCTGCATCCTGAAATGCTCCGCGATCGGCATTTAAATAAGCTTGTTTCCCAGCTTATACGTGAAGGTTATGATTTGTTTGATGTGCTGAGGGCGGTAACATTAAATCCAGTCAGCCATTATAGTTTGCCTGTCGGGCTTCTCAGGAAAGGAGATTATGCCGATTTTATCATTGTCGATAATCCGGAATCGATGAATATTATCGAAACATGGATTGATGGCCATCCGGTTTTTACTGATGGTGAAGCAAAGTTCTCCTACAACCATGGAGAACCCGTCAATAACTTTAACTGCAGCTTTATTTCAACCGGTGATATTTTAATTAAAAACCAGTTGAAAAGCTTACGAGTTATTGAAGCAATGGAGGGAGAACTCCTGACCGGGGAATTATTCTGGAATTCAAAAGATGAGGTTATCCATCCTGATATAAGCCAGGATATACTTAAGATTGTTGTAAAAGACCGTTATAAGGATTCAAAACCTGCAACAGGTTTCATAAAGGGTTTCGGTCTTAAGCAGGGCGCCTTTGCAAGCTCTGTAGCGCACGATAGTCATAATATTGTTGCAATTGGAACTAATGATGCTGACATTGTTAATGCTGTAAATGCAATTACTCAGATGAGAGGTGGACTTGCAGTTAGTTTCGGGAATAAATTAAACACTTTGAAGCTTGATGTTGGCGGTATTATGTCAACAGATGAATGCAACACAGTTGCCGACAGATACCAGCAACTTTCCGGGCTTGTACGTTCGTTTGGTTGCACAATGAAAGCCCCTTTCATGACCCTTTCTTTTATGTCACTGCTGGTTATTCCTTCTCTGAAAATAGGGGACAGGGGCTTGTTCGACGTAACCCGCTTTACCCCGGTATCTCTTTTTCTTTAGTGCATCTCAGGCTGGAACCCGGTTATTTTGCTCTTTAGGCTTCTTCCGGAGGCAGGTGCTGAAGAGCATCGGCACGATTTATGATATATCTTTGCACCATGAGTGTAATCCTGAAATATGAATCTTTACTTCCGTTGATACCCGATAAACCCGGTATTTACCAGTTTATTGATGCAGACGGGAATATAATTTATATAGGAAAAGCAAAGAACCTTAGAAAGAGAGTCACATCATATTTTAGCTCAAACCAGTCGGCTAAGACAGCCGTTATGGTCAGGAAGGCCAGTGACATAAGGCATATTGTTGTCGAAAATGAATCTGATGCTTTGCTTCTTGAGAATAACCTGATCAAGAAGCACCAGCCGCGATATAATATTCTCCTTAAAGATGACAAGACATTCCCGTGGATATGTATAAAGAATGAGCCTTTCCCTCGGGTCTTCAGCACACGGAGCACACCAAGGGACGGTTCTTCATATTTTGGTCCGTATACATCAGCCCTTATGGTGAGGACTCTGCTTGACCTCATACGGCAGCTTTATAACCTTAGGACTTGCTCCCTGGCTCTAACTCAGGATAACATTGCAGCAGGAAAATTCAAGGTGTGCCTCGAGTATCATATCGGCAACTGCAAGGGGCCATGTGTCGGACTCCAGCAGGAATGTGATTATATGGAGAATATCAGGCAGATAAAGGATATACTTAAAGGAAATATTTCGTCGGTTATAGACCACCTTAATCAGCTGATGACAAAATTTTCCAGGCAAATGAGATTCGAAGAAGCACAGGTTATAAAAGAAAAAATCGAAATCCTGTCAAGATTCAGAAGCAAGTCGGCAATTGTAAGCAGCACTATTGGGAATGTTGATGTTTTTGGTTATACGGAGGATGGAGGCAATGCATTTGTAAACTATCTGAAAGTAGTTGAAGGATCTGTTACCCAGGCTTTTACACTTGAATTAAAAAGCCGTATTGATGAAGAGAAAGAAGTGGTTCTGGGGATTGCAATAACAGAAATAAGGCAAAAGCTTTGCAGCGATTCCAGGGAGATAATTGTCCCTTTCAATCCCGATACCCTGATAAGCAATATTAAGTATTCGATACCGAAAGCAGGAGATAAGCTTCGACTACTTGAGCTCGCTGAGCGCAATGCCATATATTATAAGCTTGAACAAAAGAAGAAGAACGTAGAACATTCTCCTGAAGCAAGGACTGGAAAGAATCTGGAAAAACTAAAAAACGATCTTCACATGCCTGCTCTTCCGGTGCACATTGAATGTTTCGATAATTCAAATATTATGGGAACAAATCCTGTCGCAGCATGTGTGGTGTTCAGGAATGCGAAGCCAAGCAGAAGTGAATATCGTCATTTTAATATCAAGACTGTAACCGGCCCTGATGATTTCTCATCAAT
Source organism: Bacteroidales bacterium (assembly GCA_035297425.1). GTDB lineage: Bacteria > Bacteroidota > Bacteroidia > Bacteroidales > VadinHA17 > LD21. The sequence continues at coordinate 47,708 of DATGYZ010000020.1, forward strand.
GCAGGAGATAGTATACCGGCGGTACAGCAGAATGCTTGATGAAGGCAGCACCCTTCCACAACTTGTAATAATCGACGGGGGCAAGGGTCAGCTTTCTTCGGCAATGAAGAGCATTAACATGCTGGGAATCAGGGACAAAGTTACTGTTATTGGTATAGCAAAGCGGTTGGAAGAGATATATTTTCCTGGTGATAATGTTCCTATATACCTGGATAAGAATTCGATAAGCCTTAAAATCATCCAGCAGCTGAGAAATGAAGCTCACAGGTTTGGAATTAATTTTCACCGGGATAAAAGATCGTCGGGTATGCTGAAGTCGGGTCTTGATGAAATTAAGGGTATCGGTCCGAAGACAAAGGAAATATTGCTGAAGCATTTTGGTTCAGTTGAAGCTATAGAAAAATCTAACCCCGGGGAGCTTCAAAAACTGATCGGCAATTCAAAAGCAAGCCTGTTACAGGAATTTTTTAAAAATCCCACCTAGTTTCCACGTGGAACAACTCTCATTGATGTCTTTATAACACTCTGAAAATATTGATATTATAGCATATTTTAAAAGATTAAACTGGTCCACAGTTGAATATTTATAACAATACTGCCGGATGGCCGTGATTATTATGATTACGGCAGTGATAAGGCTGTTATTCAGAATTCAATTCTCAGGTTTAAGACGGGGACAATTCCAAGACTCTTCACATCAATAGTTTTTACTTCTCCATTCTCAAAAATGAATTTTCTTCTCAATACATTTTTGTGATCAGGAACATTCTGAACATCCAACATAATTATCCAGCTGTAACCGGGTTGATTTCTCCTATAACTGATTCCGGCATCCATCCTTGTGAAATCCGGAAGGCTTGAGGAATAACTTACCGCCCTGTCATAAATTATCCTTTTCTGCTTTAATGATCTTGAAATATCAACAGGAGTGTAGCGATAACCACCTCTTATCATTAGCTTTGAATTAACCCCAATAATATTCCGTTTTTCTTTGCCTAAAACGAAATCCTTGCCACATAGCAGGTTAAAGACAAATCCGGTATTATAGTAGGTATCATACCATTGGTTATCGGATGCTCTATATTTCGAATCAAACAAAGAGGCGGTGATAAGAAAATAGTAATTTCTGGTAAAAGGTTTCTCAACTGTGATTTCGATGCCCCTGTTAAATCCCAGACCCGAATTTTGAAGCTCTGAATCGGGTAGTGATTCGGAGCTGTTAATGCTTGAATATCTTGTGGTTGGTACAGCATCTATCGGAATATTATAAAGCCGCTGAAGATACATTTCTGACCTGAATTTGAAATCATTTAGAAAATGTAGCTCAACTCCGCCTATGGTATGAAAGGCCTTGGGCAAATCCATATCCATGTTAAGAGCGGAACGGGTGCCGTCGGGTTTTTTAACAAGGGCATAATATTCTGAAAGAGCTTCAGTCCGGGAGTGAAATCCTGCACCGGCAACGATTGATACGTCAGGAGAGATCTTCCAGCTCATACCAAACCTGGGTTCAACGCTTTGCTGCTTATTTACACTGAACTGAATAAAATGGAGGCCGGAATTCAGTTCAATCTTATTTCCGGGCCTGTACTTCCATTCGATGAATCCCTGCGATAGAAATGCTTCTCCCTTGGGTTCCACAAGCCTGTCATAATCTCCATTATCTTTTAACCTCATATCTGACATCCGGGCCATCAGAAACCCGGCATCCACTCCTGCACGGATCACATTGCCCGCATTGATCCTGTGATTGATCAGTGATGAAAAACGAATTGACGGATAGGAATAATTGTACAGGTAACTGTCACTGCGGACTAAGGATGAATCCAGGTAACCTTCATTGTATGTGTCTGAATAATAAGAATATGCAAGAACAGTCCGAACATAGGTTCCTGATCCTTTAAGGGAAAAAGTGTTTTTAATCCCTAAAACCCCTGTTACTTGTTTCTGCATTTCCTCCCATCTGTCTGATAAATCTGCCCACAACGTAATGTTTCTTGAGGCTATTTTCCCCAGCTCACTTGCACCATAGAAACCAAATATGTTGAAAGAGCCTGATTTTCGTGAAGGCAGTACAATGTTTACAACGAGATCCTTCGTCCTGGGTGCATAATTTGTTTCACCAAGGTCGATAAGGTTCATCTTACTTAGAATATTGAAATTTGTGAACCTGGAATTAATGAGAAAGGATGACTTTCCTGTAATGGGTCCTTCTGCAGAAAGCTCTGCACCAATCATACCTGACTGGAAAGCAACCTCATGTTTTTCAGAATTTCCCTTCCTTAGAATTAGATCCATAACTCCCGAGAAAGCATTGCCATATTCAGAAGGGAAAGCACCCGTGAAGAAATCAAATTTCTCAATAACGTTTGAGGTGATTGCTGAAAAAGCACCACCGCTGCCGCCTCTGCCATCGCTAAAATGATTTGGATTAGGTATCTCAATTCCCTCCAGTCGCCAGAGAAGACCTCTTGAAGAATTCCCCCTGATGACAATTTCATTGCTGTAATCGTTATTCGATGTAATAACTCCTGCAAAAGAATTAACCAGTCTTGAAGCATCATAAAAACCTCCCGCATATCGCATGGCATCATCTGTCCTTAATATGTGCGTGCTCACAGGTGAAACAGTATTGATCGATGACAGTGAGGAAGTTCCATTGACCAGCACTTCAGATGTTGTATGGATTTTCTGCCTGACAGCAGCTTCAATTACAGATTCTTTCCCCGATGTCACCAGTATGTTGTTTATGATTAAATCTTCATATCCGATATAGGTAATCTTCAGGTTTATTCTTCCGTATGTTTTTGCGGCCAGCCTGAATTTACCGTTTTCATCTGAGGTTGTACCTGAGGGAGGGTCTGAACCAGGAACAGTGATGTAGGCTCCGTAAACAGGCTTTCCTGTATCAGAATCAATAACTTTTCCACTGACTGACTGAGCATAGGCTTCCCTGCATAAGCAGGAAAGAGAAATGACCATAATGCAAACAATATTTGCCGGCCTGATAATAAACACTATTTATGAAATTTTGAGTGCCTCTTTTATAAGACCATTGATCGGGACTGCTCCGCCGGTAAAAATTCCTTTCATCCCGATGGTTTGAGCTGCATCAACATTAATGCTAAGATCATCTATGAACAGGCATTCCCCTGCTTCCAGGTTATATTTTTCTAAAAGATGCCTGTATATTGCATGATCAGGTTTGGCACAGCCAACCTCGGCAGATATGATACCGCCGTCAAAAAACCTGAAAAAGCTGTATTCCGTGCCCTGTAGCGCATTTATATGCTCCCACATGTCGAAAGGGAAATTCGAAAGGTAAAACAGCTTAAACCCTCTTTTCTTAAGCTCTGGGAGTATGCAGACATTTTGTGGTATCGGTTCGAGGGTTCCTTCTCTCCTGCTGAAGACAGAAGATATCAGTTCATGTCCTAGAGATGATCGTGAAGATATTCTTTCTGCCGCTTCGGCAAGGGAAAGTTCAGCCTTGTCCAGAAGGAGCCATTCTTCGCTGGCAAAAATGTCTGTGAGAATTGTGTCTTTAAGTGTTCCGGCAACATTTATTTTATCCAGAAAATCCTCAGGGCTGAAGCGTATCAGAACATTCCCGAGATCGAATATTATATTCCTGATTATTCCGGATTCTTCATGCTTATCGGCTGGCCTGTTGCCTCCAGTACGTTCCACCATAGTTCTCCTTCAATATCTATCTTTTTTCTTTTTGCAATAACAGCGGTTATTGGCATTACAGTAAAATTGTCATTCCAGAAGCCTATTACAAAATCTGTTTTTCCCGCAAGTGCTGCATGAACAGCATTTTGGGCAAGCAGGTTACAGAATTTACTGTCATTGGCATTTGCTGCCGCACTTCGTATGATGTAGCTGGGGTCAATGTATTTTATGCTGAAGGGGAAGTCTTTAGCTTTAAACTCCTCCTGGATCTTTTCCTTCAGGAAAATACCGATATCATTATGCTTGATATTCCCCGATGCATCCTGCTCACTGGAGATTTCTTCAAATAAATCCTGACCGGCTCCTTCAGCAACAACTATTACAGCGTGATGTCTTTCTTCAAGCCTGTGCCTTAATGTTTTAAGGAAACCCCGTGGACCATAAAGATCGAAGGAGATTTCCGGTATTAGAACAAAATTAGCTTCCTGGCTTGACAGGGATGCGCTTGCAGCAATAAACCCCGAATCCCTTCCCATCAGCTTGACAAGAGCAATGCCATTGTAGGCGCCATGAGCCTCATTGTGGGCATTGCTTATAATATCATTGGCAATTGAACATGCTGTCTCGAAACCAAAGGATTGCTGAATCAGGTCAATGTCATTGTCGATTGTTTTCGGAATACCTGCAATTGAAATCTTTAGCTTCCTTTTAATAATTTCTTCATGAATGGCATGTGCTCCTCTCAGGGTTCCGTCACCACCGATACAGAAAAGTATGTTGATATTAAGTATCTCCAGGGTGTCCACAACCTGTGTTACATCCTGGTTTCCTCTTGAAGATCCAAGTATTGTACCTCCCACAAGGTGGATATCACCAACCATATCAGGAGTAAGATCAATGACAGGATGATTGAATTTGGATACCAGTCCTTCAAAGCCATACTGGAAACCGAATATTCTTTTAATGCCATACCTGTAATAGAGCTCATTAACAAGGCTCCTTATTACATTATTAAGACCGGGGCACAACCCGCCGCATGTTACAACCCCCACCTTTGTTTTTGCAGGCTCAAAGAAAATTGTTTCGCGTGGACCTGCTTTTTCGAAAGATACTGGCAATGTGCCATTGTCTCTGCATTCGATGAAACTTTTTAACGAAGGATCGTTGATTATTCTTTCATCATCTTCAACGTATTTGTACAAAGGACTTCCATCCTTGAGATTGATTTTAAGGGGTGATACAACTTTACATTTACCGAGTGTCTGTACAATAAAATCCTGGTGATCCATTTTTCCTGAAATTGAAAAAAAATTAAAACAGTTCCGGGTTCCATGTTTTTCCGGAGCCGCAAAAATAAGAAAATTACTTGATTGTCAGGTATAAGCGGGTTAAATTATCCTTTTGATCCTGCCTACCAATCCATTTTCCAGCATAACTTTTATACCGTGAGGATGAGTAGGGGAGGATGTCAGTATCTCTTTTACAGTACCGCCTGTCAACCGGCCTGTCCTCTTGTCTTCAGTTAATTCCACCATAACAGCAATACCAGGCCTGATATCTGCTCTTCTTGTTCCTTCCATAGCTAGTATCATGTTTGTCTAATAACGCACAATGATAAAGAAAATTCTTTACGAAAAATATTTTTCTTTCTATCTTGAAATCAACACAAGTTTATTTTTTTCAACTGTTTAGCCCGGGATTGAACATGGTGTTCCGGCCGATGAGGCGAAGGTATTTCCTGGATAAAAAAAAGGTGCCTCTTTCTGAGACACCTTTGTTTTGCAGGTCAAGGCTGATCAGCCTCTCAAACCTTTGACATTCATTTTTATTTTGTAGAGGCTCGTGTGGCCAGTAATAAAAAGAGTCTTCATATCCTTATCGCCGAAGCAGCAGTTTGTAATAGGCTCAGGAACCGGAATATCACCGATTTTTTCACCCTTTGCATTATAAACGTTCACACCCCGTGAGCATAGATAAACATTGCCCTCGCTGTCAATTGTCAGTCCGTCAGAAGCCTGATCACAAAACAGCTTCTTATCGGTCAATGTGCCATCTTTGTTTATTGCATACGACCATGTTTTCCTTCCCCGGATATCTGCGACAATTATCCTTTTCCCGTCAGGAGTTATATGCAGGCCGTTGGGAGACTGGAAATCATCTATAACACGAATCACAGTTTTATGATCCGGTTTAAGATAATATACCCCCATAATCTGCTGAGGTTGTGTTTTATCAGTCCAGTAATCCCTTACCCAGAAAGGATCTGTAAAATATGCACCTCCTTTTGAATCTACGAAAACATCGTTAGGACCATTGAGTCTTTTTCCTTCATAGCCGGTCACAATCTTTTCGACTTTCTTATCAGGACTTATTCTCCATAATTCGCCTTTATCATCACAGCAAGCCCACAGGTATCCTTTTTTGTCGAAGGTCAGTCCGTTTGCCCTGCCTGAAGGCTGCATAAATGTTGATAATTTGCCGTCGGTACTCCAGATCATTATCCTGTCGTTTGGCTGATCAGTAAAATAAATATTACCCTGTCCGTCGACAGCAGGACCCTCACCGAATTTGAAGCCATCGGCTATTTTTTCAAGTTTGGCTCCTGTCTGAATGAGCTTAAGCGGTTCTTCCTGCTGCAGGAAGGAGAAGCATAAAAATGCTGCCGGAATTGCCATTAGCATTACTTTTAATTTCATATGTGGTTTAGTTTAGTTAGGATTTTCCTGCTTTTTCTATTCTTGAAATATAATCATCAATTTGTTGTGGTTGTTCAAAACCTACAATTACCATATCAACACTACCTAATCCCTGAACATATTTTATTGCGTTGTCAATCTTCTCGGAATCGTTTTTATAAGATCCAGCACCGATGAGTTTCATACCAATAACTCCCTTGCCTTCATCATGAAGCTGTTTGATTACGGGAATGACTTCTTCAGGGTTTTTCTTATCCATAGAAGCGCCATAAGGGTTGACCCTGACATGTATTACATCGATCCATGGGTTGCCCACACAAGCCTGCATTGCTTCAAGAGAGTGAACAGAAACTCCATGTGCACGGATTATTCCTTTTGCTTTAAGATTTTCAAGGATGTCCATTTGCTTCTTGTAAACATCAGTCCATTTAGGATCTGTCATCAGGTGTATCTGTACCATGTCAAGGTAGTCCATGTTCAGTTCCTTCCTGAAGCGGTCAATAACAATGTTTGCATCAGGTCTTTCCTGTTCAGGAATACCCCCTGATGCTAACCAGATCTTTGTTGACAGAATGTAATTGTCACGAGGGATTCCTTTAAGTGCAATACCGGTAGCAGTATGAGTTCCATAGGCATCGGCACAGTCAAAGAATCTGACACCCCTGTCATAACCTTCACGGATGATCTTTTCAGCTGTACCTGATCTTATGATGCTTGAGGAACGATTTGTGGCGTTCACGCCTGTACCAAACCCGAGAAATGTGGAATTCAAGCCGCTTTTACCCAGCTTGATCTTGTCCAAAGCCAGGGGTGATCTTGATTTTACAGGCGCCGCCAATGCTGAACCTGCAATCAGGATGCTGCCTGCACCAACCGACATTGTTCTGACAAATTGCCTGCGAGTTAAATTATTTGTCTTCATAACATTTGGTATTCGTGGATATTACTGTAACCCAAGTTTTTCAACTAAATTTCCGGGGGAAACCGGGCGTCCGTTCCTTGTTGCGACACCAGTAACTTTTGCCCTGATTACAGTTTTAAGATCCGGCAGGTGAAGTATTTCCTGGTTAAAGACAAGCTTTGCATTTCCTTCTCTTTCAATTCCAGTCAGAACCACAAAGTTATCACGGCTCTTAAGAGGTGATTTATATTCAATAACCACTTTAGTGACAACAAGGTCTGTTCCGTTTCTGTGGAGCTCATCAAAAGATACTCCTTTTGAAATAAGAAACTCATGACGTGCATGCTCGAGGTAATGCTGGTAATTTGCATTATTAACAACCCCCTGGAGATCGCATTCATAGTCCCTCACAAGGAACTCCAGCCTGTGTACCGAATCATCTGTTTTCAAGATTTCCCTTAAAAAGATAAACACTCAAATACCCTAATGGTTTAAATCGGATTATTTCGGAAATTTCCCGAAAAACTTCTTCAGCTTACCATGGAACTTATGTATCCCATGTGCTTTGTAATGCATGAGAATGCATTCACCAACGATATAATTTACATCGCTTGCTTTAAGCTGATCGATTGCTTCAGGACTGTCGGACATCTGCTGGATCCAGATATTCTTTATTCCCCTGTCAATAGCTTCACGTACAATAGCGGCTGTCTTGGTCTTTTTTGTCGTTACTATAATTCCTTTAACATCGGATGGGAGTACAGAAATATTCCTGTAAGTTTTTTCGCCGAGTATATGATCTACTTCGGGATTAACAGGAATAAGGTTCATGCCTTTTGCTTTCAGCTCCTTAAATGCAGTATGACCGAACTTATTGGGGTTTTGTGAAACACCGACCATTGCTATGGGCTGTGAATCAATGAACTGGTTGATTTGTTTGAGGCTGGTCATGTCTTTTCAGAATTAAAATGATGTAAGTTGAAAATTACTTCAAAATTGATAGGTATAAAGACTTAAAAATAAAAGAAAAAAGGGAACTGAGTAAATTTTTTCTTTATTTGGCATGATTTCAAATAATTCCATTATGAAAAATCCGGAATCCCGGGAAGGCTATCTCTTTTCAAAAGGATACTCCAACTATGTTTTCACACTCCTTTTTCTTCTCTACATGTTCGATTATATCGACAGGATGATAGTTACATCAATGTTTACATCGATCGAGAAGGATTGGGGTATCTCGCACATGCAGAGCGGAATGCTCGTTTCGGCAGTTTACTGGGCAATAGTTATCCTTACCTTCCCTGTTTCTATCCTTATTGACAGGTGGAGCCGGACCAAGACAATAGGGATCATGGCTATATTATGGAGTGTAGCCACAGCACTGTGTGCACTTACAGGAAATTTTGTACAGCTTTTCATGGCCAGGCTTCTCATCGGTATTGGGGAAGCAGGTTATGCTCCGGGGGGAAGTGCAATGATCGCTGGTTTATATCCGCTTGACAAAAGATCAAAAATGATGGGTTTGTGGAATGCATCTATTCCACTTGGTACTGCCATCGGTGTGCTTCTCGGTGGAATAATTGCATTGCATCTCGGTTGGAAGCATGCCTTCGGGATTGTTGCTGTTCCCGGTCTGATCGTGGCTATACTGTTCCTGTTTGTAAAAGATTACAAAACCGTGGATCTCTCATTTGTCAACGCGATGAACAACAAGGTTAGGATGACCTCAAAGGATATTTTCAGGGAATTCATTACCAAGCCATCGCTTATATTCACATATTTCGGCATAACTGCTGTAGTTTTTGTTACAACATCACTTATCACATGGCTCGCCACTTATTTTCAGATTGAAAGAAACATAGCACAGGATAAAGCCGGAACGCTTGCAAGTGCAGTAATGGTTCTTGCGATTGTTGGTGCTCCGCTCGGAGGTTTTCTTACCGACAGGTGGAGAAAGAGCCAGCCAAGGGCAAGATTGCTTTTTCCGACAATATCGACATTACTTACTGCCGTACTTTTGTTTGCTGCAATGAACTTTTTTTCAGGAATACTGCAGATAATATGTTTCCTTATCATGGGAGTTTTCATAATGCTGTTCATTTCAGGTGCGGCTTCAGTCACCCAGGATGTAATTCACCCTGGGTTAAGAGCAATGTCGTATGCAGTAGCTGTTGTCATCCAGAACCTTCTGGGCTCTTCGATGGCGCCAATTGTTGTTGGTAAGATTTATGATATTTCAAATATCAAAACAGCTCTTGGCTTTCTGCCTCTTGTGCTTCTGGCAGGCGCCTTCCTCTTTTACATGGGATCGAGATATTACGATTCTGATATGAAAAAGGTAGCACATGTCGATCTGATACCTGAAGCATAAGGATCTATTTTTTCCTTAATGTGGTATAGTTGACAAAGCTTTTGAGCGATTCCCTGACATCAGATTGAGGGTAGGTGTCCAGAATGGCAAGGGCTTTATCACGATACAGGTTCATTTTCATTTCTGAATAATCAAGTCCGCCATTGTCTGTTACGAAGCGGATTACTTCTGATATCTGGGAGTTGTTTTTTTTCTTGTTTTTTAAAATTCCGAGTATATGCTTTTTCTGCGGGCCGGGCGAATTTTCAAGGACATGGATAAGCGGGAGTGTTATTTTTTTCTCCTTAATGTCATTCCCTGCTATTTTTCCTGTCAGTCCTGTAGGCTGGTAATCCAGGATATCATCCCTGATCTGGAAAGCAATGCCGATATTCTCGCCAAAATCCTTCATCAACTGTACCGTGTCAGGATCCTCACTGACTGACCTTGCACCACATGCCGTGCATGCAGCAAGAAGAGCTGCCGTCTTGCTTGTAATAATCCTGAAGTAATCCTCTTCGGTTATGTTAAGCTTGCGCGATTTCTGCAGCTGGAATAGCTCCCCTTCACTCATAGACCTTACAGCCTCAGAGATGATCCCCAGCATGTCGTATCTTTCTTTCTCAACACTTATCAGCATACCCTTTGATAGCATGTAATCGCCAACAAGAACAGCAATCTTGGAATTCCATAATGCATTAATTGAAAGAGCCCCTCGGCGCTCGCTGGCATCATCAACAACATCATCATGGACAAGTGATGCCGTATGCAGAAGTTCGATAAATGTTGCAGCAACATAAGTAGGTTCGGAGATTGTACCATGAAGCCTTGCGGTGAGAAAAACAAGAAGAGGCCTCATCTGCTTTCCTTTGCGTCTTAAGATATAGTTTAGTATAATGTTAAGCAGAGGTATATTGCTTCTCATAGTACGGCTGAAATAGTCTTCAAAATCAGCCATCTCTTTTTCTATCGGCTTCCGTATCTGTGCAAGATCTGACATGAAATCATCTTTGTGTAAATATACTAAAAACCTGAGCATGAAAACCAGATGAACATATGCACATATTTATATATCTTTGCACTAGTTAATTACAGATGATGGAACACAATGATCTGACACCGGAATCCCTCGATAAAGCATCAACAATGCTCAGGGCTATTGCTCATCCGATAAGGATATCAATTGTGGGTTGCCTCGAAGATGGTCAAAGCAGGACTGTAACTGAAATTCATATGATGCTTGGTATTGAGCAGTCAACAGCATCACATCACCTTGGTATACTCAAAGACAAGGGTGTCCTGGCTTCGAAGAGGGAAGGCAAGAATACCTGGTATTTCCTTAAGCATCCTGACCTGAAAACTGTCCTGGATTGTATTGGTAAATGTTGCCGCTGATCCTAAAGATCCCTGAACATTTTCTTCTGGAAGAATATTATTGAAAGCACTCCGCAGGTAATTGCAGAATCAGCTATGTTGAATATCGGTCTGAAAAAGATTAGCGATTCACCCGGTCTGTAAGGCGACCAGTCAGGCCAGTATGTATTGATCACCGGGAAATAAAACATATCCACAACCTTTCCATGCAGGAATGAAGAGTAACCGCCATCAGGAGGTAATAACCGGGCTACCTGACCATAACTGTCATTGAAGATCATACCATAAAAAGCACTGTCAATTATGTTGCCGATAGCTCCTGCAAGGATGGCACTAACTGCAAGTACAAGCGCTGTGTTTGTGTTTCTCTTAATTAAAGAGGCAAGGAACCATCCGATACCTGTTATCGCTATGATTCTGAATATGCTGAGAATGAACTTGCCAATTTTTCCTCCCATCTCCATCCCGAAAGCCATTCCATTGTTTTCGATGAAATGGAGCATACCCCTGTTCCCGAACAGCCTGACCTCATCACCGATCTGCATATGGGTTTTCACCCAAATTTTAAGTGCCTGATCAAGGATAAGTATTATAACGATGAATAGTATTGATTTCTTTCCCAGCGACATTGGCTTTATAAATTAGGTGCGAAAATTAGCAAAATTTATTCATTCAGTGAAATCTTATCTCACTCGACCATATCATATGGCAAGCCCCCATCCTAATTACAGGATCGGGGCTTGCCGTAATTGAATATTTCAAGTTCATCTCTTTAAACAGAAAAAAATGAACTTGAAAAGATTTCCCGAAAGAAAAATCAATAAAGATCCTTCAGCTTCAATGAAAGTCTCATCGTTATTGCGAGCAGCACGAACAGTCCTATGTTACCTGCGAGGTACGCATAATCTTTAAGGGTGAGAAGGATATAAATGAAACCATAAAGAAATGCAAGCAGACCGGAAGTTAAGATAACCGGTTTTGAATTCCTGATCAGCGACTTCAGGAATGAACCAATAAGTAAAAGGGTGGATATGGCAGCAACAAGGTAGGCAATGCTGAAACCGGTATGTTCACTCAGTGCATTTAACAGTGAGAAGAAAAGTACAAGACCAAGTGCCATCAACAGGTAGTGGAAAACATGTATTTTTTCCTTTAATGTCATCTCCGTGAACAGGAGTGCCAGAAAAGTAAGTGCAATGAACAGGATTCCGTATTTTGCGCTCCTGAGGGATTTCTGGTAATGATCGGCCTGTAGTATGAACTCTGTTCCGAACGAATCCATTTCAGTATTATATGAATTTCCGCTCCACATCTGGGGGAAATTCCTGTTAAGGTTAGTGATTATCCAGCGGGCCTCGAAACCATTATTTGTGACAGACCGTTCAGATGGAAGAAAATTGCCTGTGAAACCGGGGGAATTCCAGGCTGATTTCATCGATACAGTTGTTTCTTTTCCAAGAGGTGTAAAGTTCATGCTTTCAGAGCCTGAAATCTGCATACTGACGGTGAATGGAATGTTCCGAAGCTCAGAATTGATTTCCGATGGGAAAGAGATACCAGTCTTAAAAAGATCAGTATCCTTCAACCCGGGGATAGCTTCAATCGATTTTTCTCCTGTATTCATTATTATTGCACCACGTATGCCCCTGTTATCACTGATACCGATTGAATAGTATGCCTCCTTGTACAGGATATCATGTTTTTCAGAAAGAATAATATCGGGAACCTGGAATGTTCCGGACAGGCTTACCTGTGAAGAGTATACCACACTTTCATAAATTCCTTTATATCTTTTTTCTGTGTTGATCGCGCTATTGATATCAAGTTTTTCCGGCATTATGTGGAACACAGTCCTGTAAGGTTCCGCATTTGCTGCTGCAGGCTGTACTAACACGGGGATGTTAAGCACAGGACCGGAGATTGTCTGCTGACCTGACCACTGAAAAGATATTTCATTCTTAATTTCCTCAGAATTTTTCTGCCGTTCCTGGATCATCTCTTTTATAAGTTCAAGTGGAATCAACAGGAATATTCCCAAAACACCCAGCAGAATCATCTTAATTGTCAGTGAGTTCTGCCATTTTTCATTGTCATTGATTTCAATTTTCATAGCTTAATCTAAAAGTACTTTGCAATTCAAAGTGATTATATAAAAAAATTTATTTTGCTTTAATAATATCCTCCAGTGCATTAAGATGATCGCGGAACAGTTTCCTTCCGATTTCAGTAACCGAGTACACTGTATTAGGTTTCTTGCCCAGGAATTGCTTTCGCACAGCAATAAGGTCATTTTCCTCAAGAGCCTTAAGATGACTGGCAAGATTGCCGTCTGTAACTTCAAGGGTTTCTTTGAGGCTGTTAAAATCATAGGAATCATTCACTACAAGAATTGACATAATGCCCAGTCTCACCCTGTTTTCAAAAAGCCTGTTAAGTCTGGATATATCAACTTTCATTTGTCGTATTTCCTGTACATTAATAAACCGTAAATTATATGAAGAAGGCCGAAGCCTGCAACCCAGGTATATAAACCAATTCCGGGTATAACTGCGGTTACAAGCCCGCAAATTATCTCAAGTATTCCGAGGTAAAATAATTCGCTGTAAGTAAATTTCTCAGCGCTGACAAGAGCAAGGCCATAAAAGATCAGCATTGCGGGTACAATTAGATCATATAAGCCATGGCTAAGAAGTATCATTATCAGTATTCCTCCCGTCAGAAGTGGTATTGAAATGCTGACAAGAAGCCTCTTTGAAACTGGGGTCCAGATTTTTTGGCCCTGCTTGAGTGCTTTGCGGTATGAGAGAACAACAGCCCCGGAAATTGCTGTAACAAGTACCAGTATTGCAGCAATTGTAAGGTTTTTAATTATTTCCTGATCGCCGGATATAGGGAGCAATGTGATTGCATAACCAAAACCTGCAACTGCTGTTATCCCAGCGAAAACACCAGATAGTCCGCTAAGTGACACAAACCTTGTTGATTTGTCCATGATTTTCTTTATTGTAACAAGGTCATCCAGGTGTTCATTAATGCTTTTCATATAAAAGTACTTTGAAATACAAAGTTATATAAATATTATTAAAACAATACAGTTAATAGATTTTTTTTGAACGACCCCAAAAAAATAACCAACCTGAAATCCCAGTGTTGGTTATTTATGTTTTAGGATTTATTTTTATGTCAGTTGCAGCTCACGTTGATCCTGTTGGAATCCCAGCAATACCATTCACCAAGGAGGTAATCAGGACTTTTGACCCTTCCTTTTTTGGTTCCGGAATTCCATTCAACATCAATACTGTAAGTTTTTTCAGTAAGGGCGTGTGAGTATTTTATTTTGTAAAATGAATTATACTGTGAACCCGTTACAGACAGAGGCCCATACTCAATGAAGTTCCCTGAATTGAAACCCTCTTTCACGTAGGTATAAGTTACATGAGGTATTGTTGATCCATCGATGGCAGACCAGTCAATCTGGAGGATCTTAACATTGGGATTTTCATTGTCCTGGTAAAGTATCCATTGGCCGCTTTTACCATCCAGGGCAGACGTACCTTCAAACCATAGAAAATCAGTAAAACCGTTTTGCTTTGTGATATACATTTTCCATTTAACCTCATTACCTGTAATCTGCCCGTTCAGCCTTGTCTGGTAATTAATATTTTCAATAGTCGTTGAATACTTCCATTCCCATGTCTTTTCTGCCACATAAACGGGGTTCTGGTCAATTGTCACCTTAAACGAGGCAACAGGTATGTAAAGAATTGTATTAACAACATATTTCCAGAAAACAACCGGGACTGCTGCAAATTCCCATGCACTGTTGTTTTCTCCCTTTACTGATCTTGTTTCAGCTGATTTTACAAGACTGGTAAAATTGCTGAAATCAATAGTCATGGAGGTTGCAGGTGGCAAAACAGGAGGATCTCCTTTGTCTTTTGTGCATGCCCCGGCAATGAAAGCCATCATCAGGCACAGTAAAATTACTTTTTTCATAATTTTTGTATATTGAAATTAACGGCTGATCAAAGTTAAAAGTATGCAAAAATTCGAATATATTAAAATAGATTAGATTAATACGATGGTCTCTAATTTACAATGATCATGGATTGAAGATTGTAAACAACTTTTTTGTATATTTATAATTCTAAAACCTTTAAACAGACTTTATCCAATAACTGATAATATCTATACATGATCTGTTTATTAAAAAAATCCAGATACTGCTTAACTGTATTTTTCCTGTTTATTTCATTAGTGCCTGTCCGGGCTGCAGAACAAGATACTGTTATTCCAAAGGACACGCTCAGCCATGAAGATATTATCAGGGGTGAAAGACTATTTCACGGATTGATCCACAGGGACAATAAAGCAATGAAATGTTCAGGTTGTCACAGTATCTATTCGGCATCTTATGTTGATTCCGTCAACTGGAATCCCAATGCACTTGATATTTCGGTGAAATACCTCAATCTTAGTCCGGAAGATCTTGGCCGTGCACTTCTCAATCCATCCGGACAGAAGATGGCTGCAGCACATGCAAATTTCAAGTTTAGCCCACAGGAAATTGCCAGGATTAAAGGTTTTATGGACAGGTTTCCGGAAAAAGGGCTGACAGAGAAAAAACCAATCATTACTAATCTCCTTCTTTTCATAATCGCTTCTGTTCTGCTGCTTGCAGCAACAACAGATCTTATTTTTACAAAAAAGCTTAAGAAGCAATGGATAAACCTTGGCATTCTGACTGTAACCTCAATATATATCACGTGGGTACTTGTTGTGAATGCAATAGCAGTTGGCAGATCACCTGATTATTCACCTGATCAGCCTGTCAAGTTCTCTCATGCTGTGCACGCAGGCCAGAACCAGACTGCCTGTATATATTGTCATAGCTATGCTCCGTACAGTAAAGTATCGGGGATAACTCCGGCGAATGTCTGCATGAATTGCCATCTTATTGTCAGAAATGGAACCAGATCAGGCTTATTTGAAATTGCAAAGGTTGTCTCAGCCTATGAAAAAAAGGAACCAATAAGGTGGATACAGGTTCATAATCTCCCTGATCATGTATATTTCAATCATTCTCAGCATGTCAATGCCGGGGGAGTTGACTGCATGATATGTCATGGACCTGTCGACAAGATGGACCGGATATATCAGTATTCAGATCTGTCGATGGGCTGGTGTATCAATTGCCACAGGACGCGGCAGGTTAATTTCAGTGAAAATGAATTTTACTCACAATATGCATTGTTGTCCGAGAAAGTTTCACAGGGTGTGCTTGACAGCGTTGTAGTTGCTGCGCAGGGAGGAAACGAATGCATGAGATGTCATTATTGATAGTATGAAGAAACCCGGAAAAAAGCCAGCCAGTCAGCTGCCTGACAGAGAGGAAGACGATATTCTGAAATTGCTCGGAGAAGATTTCCCGAAAATGCATTCTTCAAGGAGGAATTTTCTTAAGGTTTTTGGATACAGCTTTGCCTCAGCAGCTGTCCTTGCAGCATGCAGGAGACCGGTAAGGATGGCGGTTCCGTATCCGGTTCAACCCCCGGAACTTGTTCCCAGGAAGCCTCTCTATTATGCATCAACATTCTTCGATGGGCATGATTACTGTGCAATACTAGTAAAGAACCTCGATGGCAGGCCGATCAAAATAGAGGGAAATCCTTTATCTCTTTTTAATGGTGAAGGAACTACTGCAAGGGTTCAGGCTTCGGTGCTTAGCCTTTATGATGATGCAAGGCTCAGGTATCCGATGATTAACGGCAAACAGGCCGAATGGCAGGAAATTGATCAACAGATTATAAATGATCTTACAGCGGTTGATAATGATGGTGGCGAGATTGTTCTTCTTACACCGACAATCATATCACCTTCCTCTAAAAAACTTATAAGCTCATTCGGATCCAGGTTCAGAAAGTTCAGGTGGGTAAAGTATGACCCTGTTTCATATTCAGCCATAACAGAAGCTAACGAAGAATGTTTTGGGAAAGCAGTTATACCTGATTACAGGTTCGACAAGGCAGATGTAGTTTTATCTGTAAACTGTGACTTCCTGGGTACATGGATTGCACCGGTTCATTTCATACCGTCCTATGTTTCCCGCCGGAGGGTTGAGGCAGGAAAGCCGGATATGCTCCTGCATATTCAGGCAGAATCTTCCCTTACACTTACAGGAAGCAATGCTGATAAACGGATAAAAATTAAGCCATCCGAAGAGAAAGCTTTTCTCACCAGCCTCTATAACATTATTTCAGGAAAGGGAAATTCAAATACATCCGGTACATTCAGGATTGATCTTGCTCCTATTGCTTCAAAGCTTGTAGCTTCCGGGGGCCGTTCAATAGTCGTTTCCGGAACAAACAGGAAAGACATTCAGGTTATTGTGAACGGCATAAATTCATTGCTGGGAAATTATAGCAGCTGTATCGACCTGGATAATCCGGTCAGTCTGGCGGCAGGCCGCGATGGCGATATGGAAAAACTAATCGGGGATATGACCCAGGGTAGCATTAAAGCATTGCTTATGTATGATGTTAATCCTGTCTATGATTATGCTGAGTCCCTGCTGTTCTCTGAAGGATTATCAAGAGTCCGGGTTACCGTTAATATGTCTGTACGGCAGAATGAAACTGTATCGAAAGCAAGATATGAATGTCCGGTGAATCATTACCTCGAATCATGGAATGATGCTGAGATAATACCGGGGCAGCTGTCACTTGCACAACCATGTATTAGCCCAATATTCAATACGAGATCATTCCAGGACTCGCTTCTCAGATGGTCGGGCAACAATATGAACTGGCTGCAATACATGTCGTCAGAATGGCAAAAGAGTTATTTTCCGCTTTCCGGTATTGACACGTTCCAGACGTTCTGGAACAAAGCTGTCGGAGATGGTGTTTTCAGCTATACGCCTGTTCAGGATAAATCGTCTTCTGTGGCTTTAGCTCCTCAATTAATTGCTAAATATACTGGTCAGCCTGATGAAGTGGGTAAGATTGAAGTAATTCTTGCAGAGTCAGTTTCAATGGGGAATGGAATGAATGCCAACAATCCATGGCTGATGGAGCTTCCGGATCCTGTTTCAAGGGTTACATGGGAAAATGTTGCTTATGTTTCTGCAACGGATGCAAAAGAGATAGGCATTGTAACAGGCAATGTGATAAGGGTTGGCGATGAAATAACTATTCCGGCAATTATTCAGCCCGGGCAGGCTGAAGGAACAATAACGATTCACCTTGGATATGGCCATGAGAATATAGGCCCTGTTGCATCCGGAAAAGGTGTGAATGTTTTCCAGTTCGCCAAAATGAAAAACGGCAACAGGTCTTATACCTACAAAACAACAGGAATTACACCAACAGGCGAGACCAGGGAACTTGGACTGGTCCAGATGCATGAGACCATGGAGGGACGCCCTCTTGTGAGGGAAACTACTTTGAGTGAATGGAAGGAAAAACCTTCTTCAGGCAATGAAATGCATTTTGAATTTGAGGAAAAGCATAAGAGCCTTTATCCTGATACTCCTTTCGATGGTTTTCACTGGGCCATTGCAATAGACCTTAATGCCTGTATAGGATGCAATACTTGTGTAATTGCATGCCAGGCCGAAAACAACAGTCCGACGGTTGGTAAAGATCAGGTTATGAGGAACCGTGTGATGCACTGGATTAAAGTTCACAGGTATTATTCTGAAGACCAGGATGAACCAAAGGTATATTTCCAGCCTGTATTCTGCCAGCAATGTGATGATGCACCTTGTGAAAATGTTTGTCCTGTTTCCGCCACAAACCACAGTAATGAAGGTTTGAACCAGATGGCTTATAACAGGTGTGTGGGAACGAAATATTGCATGAACAACTGTCCTTACAGGGTGAGAAGGTTTAATTGGTACAGGTATACGGATAACAAGGCTTTTGATTACAATACCGCTTCAGATCTCGGAAAAATGGTGCTCAATCCAGATGTCACAGTAAGAGAGAGAGGTGTTGTTGAGAAATGCACTTTCTGTGTTCAGAGGATCCAGGCCAAAAAGCTTGAAGCCAAAATTGAAGGAAGAACACTTCGGGACCTTGATATTAAACCGGCATGCATGCAGGCATGTCCTGCAGGTGCAATAGTGTTTGGCAATACGAATGATCCGGAAAGCACAGTAAACAAAATATTTAAAGATCCGCGCAGGTATCATCTTCTTGAAGAGCTGCACACTCTTCCTTCAATCGGATTTCTGACAAAAGTCCGCAATGATGAAAAATTATCCTGAATAACAGTAAGAAAAAATGTATAACAGGAAGATCAGAGGACCGCTAGTAGAAGGTAACAAGACATACGGAATGGTTACAAGGGATGTCATTGCTCCATTGGAAGCAGCTCCCGGTCTGTGGTGGTACATTGGAATGGCAGTATCTACCCTGCTGCTTCTTTATGGGGCTTATGCTATATACATAACAGTATCCCAGGGCATCGGAACATGGGGTGTGAATAATTCCGTTGCATGGGGCTGGGAGATCATAAATTTTGTTTGGTGGATAGGTATAGGACATGCAGGAACAGCTTTTTCAATTTTCCTCCTTATCCTCAGGCAGCGATGGAGAACTTCAATAAACAGGTCAGCAGAGGCAATGACAGTTTTTGCAGTTATGTGTGCTGCTCTCTTCCCTCTTCTTCATATGGGAAGAATATGGCTTGTATTCTATGTTATACCTTATCCAAATACACGTGGCCCACTATGGGTAAATTTCAATTCCCCGCTCTTCTGGGATTTCACTGCTATAACTGCATACCTGCTTATATCTGCATCATTCTGGTATCTTGGCATGTTGCCTGATTTTGGCACAATACGCGATAAAACAACATCAAAGATCAGGAAAGCCATTTATGGTTTCTTCAGCATGGGCTGGACCGGATCGAGCAGGCAATGGATAAGATATGAATCACTTGCATTCATACTGGGAGGTATTGCTGCAGTACTTGTAGTTTCTGTACATTCAATTGTGTCAACCGACTTTGCAGTGGGAGTTGAGCCAGGCTGGCACACAACCCTGTTCCCGCCTTTTTTCGTAGTTGGTGCAATTTTCTCCGGTTTCGCAATGGTAATGACCCTTATGGTGATGATAAGGAAAATTTATAAACTCACTGATTACATAACGGATAACCATATGGATGCTATTGCAAGGATACTGATCTTTGTATCACTTATAATGGCAACGGCATATGCAACCGAGCTATTCATAGCATGGTATTCCGGCAATGAATATGAAATGTCAGTTCTTGTGAGGAACAGGTTAACCGGAAACTACAAATTCCAGTTCTGGATTATGATTGCATGTAATGCTTTGATCCCCCAGCTTTTCTGGTTCCGAAAATTCAGGAGGAGCTGGGTCACGCTCCTGTTAATTTCACTTGCAATAAACGTGGGTATGTGGTACGAAAGATACAACATTGTTGTTCCGCCACTCAGCCAGGATTTTCTGCCCGCAAACTGGACAACATACAGGCCAACATATATTGATGTTGGTATATTCCTGGGCACTGTTGGCCTTTTTGCTTCAGGAGTGCTGATGTTTATGAGGTATATTCCCATGATGGCAATAAGCGAGCTGAAAGGGGTGGTAGATATCGGGAAAAAGAAATCTGATTAATCTGAATTAGCAATGTCAAGAGTATTTAATATCGGTGTCTATGATGATGAGGAAAGATTTATTTCCTCAATGAAAGAGCTTAATGAAAAGAAAGTCCCAATTCATGATGTATTTACTCCATACCCGATTCATGAAGTTTTCCATTTATTGAAAAGAAAATCAAGACTGCCGCTTGCTGCATACTTCTTTGGATTGTTCGGGATTGCTGCTACACTTGGCTTCCTTTACTATGCTTCTGTGCTTGACTGGCCAATAAACTATGGAGGAAAGCCATTCAATTCCTTTCCTTCATTTATAGTTGTAACTATTGTCATAACGATCTTTACGGTAACAGTTCTTAGCCTCTTTCTTTTTTCAGCCAGGTCAAGGATGATCCCGGGAAGGGAAAATACGATATTCGATTTAAGGGCAACCGATGATAAATTCATAATTGTGGCTGAAAAAACCGAAGGGAAAGATCCTTCACTTATAATGCATGGCAACGGAGCTCTTGAGGTTACTGAGAAAGAATTAGAAAAAATACAGGAATGAGGAAGATATTGCTGATCACTGCTGTTATCATTCTTGCGGCCTGCGACAGGACCAGGAATCATCCCGGGTGGGATTATTTCCCTGATATGTTTTATTCCACTGCATATGAAACATATACAGAAAATCCAAACTTCGCTGACAATATGACCATGAGGGTGCCACCTGAAGGTACAATTCCAAGGAACTATGTTCCTTTTGAATATTCAATCAGTGCTGAGTCAAGGAAAAAGGCAGGAGAGGAGCTTAAAAATCCATTTGAACCCACAGAATCAAACATTCAGCGCGGGAAGGAAGCTTATGAAACTTTTTGTATAGGTTGCCATGGTCCTGCAGGGGAGGGTGACGGCCAGTTGTTTAAAATGGGATTATACCCGATGAAACCAAGACCTTTAGCAGGTAGCTCAGCTAATGTGTTGCAGGATGGCGAGATATACCATACAATAAAACTGGGCTTTGGTTCCATGGGTCCTCACGGATCACAGGTAAGACCCGATGACAGGTGGAAGATCATTATTTACATAAGGCAATCGTTGCAACAGAAGAGATAGAAAATTAATTGTTGTATGATGAAAGATAAGTTCCAGGTACCGAAAATATTCAGTCTTATTTCTCTTATTCTTGCAGGCATCGGGGTATTAGCCTTCATTTTCGGAATAATGAGAGACCCTGCTGTTACATGGGGATCATATCTTGTTTCTGCGTATTATTTCCTGTCTCTTTCAATCGGTGCTGCATTCTTCTTTGCCATACAGAATATAACACAGTCAGGATGGTCCTCTGCATTCAGGCGTATTCCTGAAGCAATGATGTCATGGATACCTTTTGCATTTATCTTCTTTATCCTTCTTTATTTTGGAATGAATGATCTGTATCACTGGACTCATGAAGATGTTATAACTAATGATGAGCTTATTGTACATAAATCAGTCTATCTGAATGTGCCATTTTTCTTTATTAGGATGATACTTAGTTTCGGTATGTGGATCATCCTTGTTTGGTATTTAAGGAAGTTGTCACTCAGGGAAGAAAGGTTCGAACCAAATGATACAGCAGGGATCCTGAAGAATTTCCATCGCATCGAATTTTATTCCAGGATTTTCATATTTGTTCTTGCTCTCACATTTACAATTGCAGCGTTCGACTGGATAATGTCGCTTGAACCACACTGGTTCAGCAGTATTTTTGCATTTAAAAATTTCGTAGCTGCATTTTATCATGGAGTTACAATAATTGCTCTGATAGTTTTTATTCTCTACAGGATCGGATATTTCCCTTTCCTCAACAAATATCATCTTCATGATTTTGCCAGGTACATCTTTATCCTTTCTATAATATGGGGATATATGTGGTTTGCCCAGTTCCTGATCATCTGGTATGGAAACATACCTGAGGAGACTGCCTACTATTTTGACAGATGGCAGCAGGGCTGGAAAATATTCTTCTGGCTTCAGATAGCACTTAACTGGGGTGTCCCTTTCCTGGTTTTACTTCCTGTTCAGACGAGCCGTAACCTTAACATAATTATAGGTGTTATAGCTGTACTTATTATAGGTCAGTACATTGATCTGTATGTCCAGATTATGCCACCTCTTGCAGGGCAGCATCAGTTTAGCCTTATCGATGCAGCACTCTTCCTTGGATTTGCAGGGTTGTTTTCATTCGTTGTATCAAGAGCCCTAACCAGGGCGGAACTGGTGCCAAAGAACCATCCATATCTTGTGGAAAGCCTGGAACATCAGTTTGATTAATGATCAGCTTTGCTGTATCAGTCTGTCTGATACAAGCAATACCATTACAATGAGATAATATGTGTTGAGGAAGATTGAATATCTGCTCACTTCCCGCTTTGCATTTTTATCCTCAAGAAAAATATAGAATAATACTACCAGTATCCCAGAAATTACGGCTGTTGATACGAAAATGACATTGTTGGCTATAACGCCTGTGGTTTTCAGTAACAGAGCAGCGACTGATGTAAGGATTATAAAAGAAAGGATTAGTTTTTTTAGAAACTTTTCATTCAAGGTTGAAGTAAGCGATGGCATTCCTGCTGCTGCATACTGGTCACCGTATTTCAGAAGCAGCAGCCAGAAATGAGGCATCTGGCCTGCAAAGAACATAAGCATCAGTGTTGCTACCCTGGCATCAAAAGGATTTCCACCTGCTGCCACCCAGCCAATAAAAGGAGGGAGTGCTCCTGTAAGGGCCCCCGGTATAACTGCATATGCCGTAACCCTCTTTAATAAAGTATATACTCCGTTATACCATAATACCGTAAAAAGGCTTAGTAGCAGTGCTACGATGTTTCCACCACTGAATACAAGGAAAGATCCGGCGATCAAAAAAACAAGAAAAGCAGCATATGCATCCTGCTTTCTTAATTTACCGGAAGGAAGCGGCCTGTTCTTTGTCCGTTCCATCAGTTTATCTGTATCGACTTCCTGTATCTGGTTAAGTATTGATGCTGAAACAGACAGGCAGAGAATGCCTGTTGTAACCAGAAGTATCGCACTGGAAAATGAAGGATTATAAAGGAAAAAACCTGTAAAGCCGGTGAGGCTAACAGGAACCATTATCTTTAACTTGAACATTTCCAGGTAGCAAAGAACAGATCTGACAGGATCACTTACCATCAAGCGTCTTGAGATATTCGATGATTTTTGCTATCTGATCCTCATTCAGTACACCTTTGTATGATTGCATCAGACCTTCCTGGAAACCCTGTACAATCTCTGCATTGGGTTCAAGTATGGACCTTACGATATATGGATCATCAGCAGTGATTGTTACTGTTTGTCCACCCCGGATAACACTCTGCTCATGTCCATAAAGTCCCTTGAAACTTGGTCCGACCAGTTTGGTACCATCAGTAGTATGACATGCCAGGCACCCGTTGCTTTTAACCAACCCTGCGCCTTCAGCGCCAGGGGTAGCTGTTGCTGCTGAATCAGCAACAATTGTTGAATCCGAATACCATTTATCAAATTCATCTTTTGGCAGTACTCTGACATTAGCGCTCATATAAGAATGCCTGAGGCCACAATATTCGGCACAATAAAGGTCATATTCACCTTCCCTGTCCGACCTGAACCACATCTGTTTTTCGCGTCCGGGAACTATATCTGATTTAACCCTGAATTCAGGAATATAAAGGCTATGCAGTACATCGAGGGAAATAAGTTTAATATTAACAGGAACATTTGAGGGAATAATCAGATCAGGACTTTGTTTGCCGTTTTCATAAAGAAAGCTGAAGCTCCACATCCGGGCAACCGTAGTAATATTAAGAGCATCCTTGGGAGCCTTGTTCATTGGTGTCCATCCTTTCCATCCAAAATAGAACATAAGTAGCGCAATCATTACAGGAATTACAGTCCACGTGATTTCAAGAGCGTTACTCCCTTCTATCTGTTCAGCCTTTTTATGCTTCTTGCTATTATAACGGTATACAAAATAAAGCATTATGCCGGTCAGAAAAACTATGAAAGCAATTGAGACCCAAAGCATCAGGTTGAATGAGGTGTTGAAAGTTGTTACAAAATTCGAAGCATCAAACCCTGTCGTTGAATACATATCTATCTGAAAATATAATCAGTTATTGTTCCTATGATCACAAAAGCCACAACTGTAGCGACACCAATAGTCAGTATGGTGAACATCCTGTTCTCCAGCTTAAGATGCATGAATATTCGAAGAACGAAGGTAGATTTGACAGCAGCAATCAGGAGTGCTGCAAACACGGTAAGCGCTCCAAGATAAATACGGGTAAGGAATACGGAGGTAAGTGTAAGGATAATTAATACCCCGAGAACCAGTAAAATTGTTCTGTATGGGACTATATGCTTATTTTCATTCTCCATGTTAATTCATTTAGGCAATAAGATAGAACAGCGGGAAAAGAAAAATCCAGATCAGGTCGACAAGGTGCCAGTAAAGGCCACCATTCTCATGCAGGATAAAATTGTCATGAGTGATCTCATCTTTTATGATATAAACAAATACAAAGCTGAGGAAGATAAGCCCTATAATAATGTGAAGAGCATGAACACCTGTCATAAAATAATAAAGCCCGTAAAACATTATATCCCCATAACCTCTCTGCACAAGGACCTCTGAACCTGGATATATCTTGTCATGGATATGATGACCCCATTCAAAATACTTGTTTACAAGGAATACCAGCCCGCAGATCATGGTAGCAGAAAGAAGGCCAAGCGCAAGCTTTTTCTTTTTTTCCTGCATTGCAGTTATGGACATTGCCACACAGGCGCTGCTTATAAGAAGGATGATTGTGTTTATTGTGCCAATTCTGACATCAAGCTCCCTTGAAGCCAGGTGGAATGCTTCGGAATTTGAATACCGGTACACGGAATAAACAACAAAAAGAGCCCCGAACAGCAGCATTTCTGTGAACAGGAAAAGCCACATTCCTGTTTTTGAGGCAAGATCATCCCTGTGAATATCTGCAGAATGACTCATTTGTAATCGTATATTTTATTTGTTACAACTGGTATTTCTTCAAAATTCTCAGTTGGCGGGGGAGAAGGAACCGTCCATTCCAGTGTAATACCACCCCATGGATTTGCAGGTGCACGAACCTTGCTTCTTAGTGAAACAAGCAGGTTCGTTATGATTATTCCAAGGCCTGTGTACATTATCCACGCACCCATTGTTGAATAGATGTTTCCAAGATGGAAGGTTTCATCATAGTCAAAATATCTTCTTGGCATACCTTCATATCCCAGGTAGAACATAAGTCCGTAAAGCAGGTTGAATCCGATAAAAAAGACTGTGAGACCTATATTTGCCCATTTCTCATCATACATTCTGCCGGTTATTTTTGGGAACCAGTAGTGCATTGCTCCGAAAAAGGCAAAACCTGTGCCTCCAAATACTATGTAATGAAAATGTGCAACAACAAAGTGTGTATTGTGAAGATGAACGTTTGCTGCAAGAGAACCAAGCATCAGTCCCGAAAAACCACCTATCATGAAGACAAAGATGAATGCAAGAGCCCAGTAGAATGGTGTCCTGAGATCAATAGAACCTTTATGCATTGTGGAAATCCAGTTGAAAACCTTTATAGCGCTTGGGATTGCAACAAGAAATGTAAGCAGTGAGAATGTGTACATCGATACATTGCTCATTCCTGATGTGAACATATGATGACCCCACACAAAATAACCAACAATAGCAATTGCAAGCATTGATCCTATCATGAACTTATAACCGAATACAGTTTTGTGCGACATAGTAGATATTATCTCAGATATCGCACCCATTGCCGGCAGAATCATAATATACACAGCAGGATGGCTATATGTCCAGAAAAGATGCTGGTAAAGAACCGGGTCACCACCAAGGGTAGGGTCGAAAAAGCCGATATTGAATAACTTCTCAGCAATAATCAGCAGCAATGTAATTCCAATTACGGGTGTCGCAAGAAGCTGAATCCATCCTGTTGCGTACAATGACCAGGGGAATAAGGGCATTTTCGTCCAGGTCATTCCGGGAGCCCTCATCCTGTGCATTGTGACAATGAAATTAATACCTGTTATGATTGTTGAAAATCCGAGTATAAAAGCTCCTGTTACAGCAGGCAGCATATTACCGGCAGTGCGGAAGCTGTAAGGTGCATAGAACGTCCATCCGGTATCAGGAGGTCCCTGCCCTGCAAAGATTGCAATCAGCACGAGGGTAACCCCGGAAGCATAAAGATACCATGATAAAAGGTTAAGTCTTGGAAATGCAACATCTTTTGCACCGATTAGTATCGGAAGGAAGAAGTTACCAAAGACTGCTGGTAATCCAGGAATTACAATGGCAAAGATCATAATTATGCCATGAATTGTAAAAAAGGCATTATAAGTCTGGGGATCCATTATGGTACGTCCCGGAGCTATCAGCTCAAACTTCATGAGGAGCCCAAGTGTGGCCGCAACACTAAAGAAAATCAGAAAAGAAAACAGGTACAGCAAACCAATCCTTTTATGATCTGTCGACAGTATCCAGGCGAAAATGCCCTTATGTTTTCCTTGGTAATTGAGATAATCAGGCTCTTTATTTACTTCCTGAACATTCATATCTGGAATTTATGAGTTAATAAATCAAGCTCTTTTCAGCCTTGGTTTTTTCAGGGCAAGTATTACAAGGAATATGGCTAAAAAGAAAGAAATCAGGATTGCCGAGACCCTTGTTACATTGAAAACAAACTGGTTACCGGTGGTATCATAAGAATAACAAACTGCAAGGAGCCTGTTAATGCTTGGACCGATCTTCCCGTTTGCTGCTTCAACCATTGTTATTTTGATATCGAAGGGCAGAAAATCAATTCCGCGTAAATATCTTGTTATCTTACCATCTGCAGCAAGTGCTATAAGTCCGGTAGGGTGAACATATTCATTGTTTACTTTCTGGAAATGAAACCCGACTGATTTTGTAATTGCAGCAATTTGTGAACTGTCGGCAACAAAGAATTGCCAGGCGGCGGCAGATTCCTTGTCTTTCATATTGTTAATGTAGCTTGCTTTCTTCTTTTTACCAAGATCGATACTTTCTGTATGATCGAAGCTGATTGTAAGAACCTGGTAGTCCTGCCCAAGCTTCAGATCCATCTCATCGATGAATTTTGATATTCCCCACATCAGCGGACTGCAGGTGCCCGGGCACCTGTAATATACGAGATTCAGGATAGTGGGTTTTGTTATTACATCCCTGAGAAGCACGGTATCGCCATTTTCATTAACAATCTTTGCATCAAGATCTGCATATTGTCCCTGCTTTTCTTCAAAACCTATCTGCATCTGCTGATCGAATAGTGCATTCTGGGAATATGCGGCCACACTTAATATAGCGATTAGAGCAAGGAAAAGGGATTTTTTCTTCATTGCATTAGCCTTTTATGGAGTGAGAGTATAAAGATAACAAAAATTACACTGATTACTTCAAATTATGAGCACATCATTCAATATATCAGCGCAAAGCTTATTTGCTGATGTTCTTCTCTTCATCAGAATAGATACCTGCTATCATAAGTGATCCTCCAAGGAGAGAAATGTCTTTGAGTAATGCTATTATGGTTGTGGTCTTATCTGCATAATGGATCAGGTGAGGAATATGTATTGTGAGAATAAAAAGTAGAAGCAGGCAGGCAAGCATGATTGTTGAAGCTTTAACATATTTCTTTGAAATAATACTTATGCTGGCAGCAATCATCAGTATTCCGACAAGAATGATTGTATAAGCTCCTCTGGGTACAAAAGAAGTGAGCATGCCAACATAGTAGTCAGTCATGAGAAAATGATTAATTCCGAAAATTGCAAAGGGAATTGCAAACAGTATTCTCCCAATGGTTGTAATATTTTTCATGGATTGATCTTTTTGGATACTGGATACAAACAATTGCTATAACTTTACTATTCAGGTATTTTGTTCCTTAAAAGTATTAAAAATTTCCTTCTACCAACATGCTGATGGTAAAACAGTTTACAAAGCCTGTTAATTTAAGTATGAACAATATTTAAAGATTAATGTTAATGCATAAAACTTAAATTATGAAAAGAAGAACCTTCGTTAAATCGGCAGGAATAGTAACTGCAGCTGCATCTTTCACCCCTCAAATGTTTGCAGCAACTGAGAGACCGGAAGCAATAGTGCTTTCAACAAAGGGAACAGCAATCGAAACACAATTCCCTGCTCTTCCTTTTGCATACGATGCACTTGAACCTTATATTGATGCGAAAACTATGGAAGTCCATTATGATAAGCATCACAGGACTTACCACACTAATTTCCTGAATGCGATTAAAGATACTCCTGCTGCCAAACAAACTGTTGAAGAAATATTTGCCACAATTTCAAATCTCCCTGAAGCTGTGAGGAACAATGGTGGTGGATATCATAATCACCTGATTTTCTGGAATAATCTTTCTAAAAATTCCGGCAAGCCATCTGCTGAACTTCAGAAAGCGATTGATTCGGTTTTTGGTTCATTCGACAAGTTCAAAGAAGCTTTCAATAATGCTGCCAGGACACGTTTTGGCAGCGGCTGGGCCTGGCTTGTATTAAAGCAGGATAAAACACTTGCTGTCGGGAATACTCCAAACCAGGATAGTCCTCTTATGGACGTTTCACAACTTAAAGGATTACCCCTGCTTACACTGGATGTATGGGAACATGCATACTATCTTAAATACCAGAACCGCCGACCTGAGTACATTGATGCTTTCTGGAATGTTGTAAACTGGGAGGAAGTTAACCGCAGATTCAGTGAAGCGCTTAAAGGATGAAATAAACAAAAAGGCTGCCGGGAAGGCAGCCTTATCTTTTATGCATATAAGAATCTTTTGATCTTCAGTGTTGCAGTTTTCTGGAAAGGCTCCGGATGGATTATGACTTTCTGAACCTGGCTGAATTTGCTGAGATGTGAGTTCACATAAGCTTTCAGTTCGTTCACCAGCTCTTCCTTTTTCCCGGCCATATCATCTTTAAGCGTCTGATATTTCTTTTCAAGTTCTTCCATGTTAAGATGAACAAGTGCAACCAGTTTGCCTTTTTGTTCAAGTACAAGGGATTCAACGACAAAGCGGAAATTATTAATGATTGATTCGATCTCTTCAGGGTAGATATTTTCGCCGCTTGCACCAAGAATCATATTTTTCAGCCTCCCTTTGATAAAGAGGTTGTTATCGGCATCGAGAACGCCAAGATCACCAGTCCTGAACCATCCATCAGCAGTCAGGACCTCTTTTGTCAGTTCCGGCTCTTTGTAGTAGCCCTTCATAACATTTGGTCCCTTTGCCCATATTTCGCCTTCGCCTGTTTTGCTGTCAGGCTCATGGATCTTAAGTTCAACTCCTTCAATAGCAGGCCCGGTTGATTCAAATACAGTATGTTTTGGGTTTGAACCAGCCAGTAATGGTGCTGTTTCAGTAAGACCATATCCAATGGCGTAAGGGAATTTTGCTTCAATGAGGAATTTCTCTACTGCTTTGTTGAGTTTTGCTCCTCCAATCCCGAAGAATTTAAGCTGAGCTCCAAATGTTTTCATGAGCTTCTTCCCTGCAGCTGCATTGATTTTCTTCCGGAAAAAAGATATCTTGTACAGAGTGCTTACTATCTTATTTTCCCTTACCGAAGGAATTATCTTATTGAAATAGATCTTTTCTATAATCAGTGGCACAGTAAGCATCATCGTTGGTCTTACTTTCTCCAGGGCAGGTAGCAATACAGAAGGAGTTGGCGGTTTGCGGAGGTAATGCACCGAAGCCCCAGCAAGTAAAGGCAGGATCAGCCCCAGGGTGTTCTCATATGTATGTGAAAGCGGAAGAACTGAAAGAAACCTGTCATTTTCATCGATCGGCTGGATAACTGCGCCCTTCATTGCATTGAAAACAATGTTCTTATGTGTCAGCATTACTCCCTTCGAACGACCGGTTGTGCCTGATGTGTAAATTATTGATGCAAGGTCCTCTTCTTCAACACTGTAAACCATACCTGGCCTGCTATCAGGATTATATGAAGTAATGCCCCTTACATCTGATATAACTGAAAAATCTTCAATTGATATTATCATCAGGCCATCAGGCCTGTAACCATCAAGTTTCTGCACAAGAGTGGATGAAACGAAAACTGCCCTGGATCCTGAGTGCTCAAGAACATTTTTAATTTCTGTTGGAGAGAAATCAGGCAGAACAGGAACTGCAACAGCTCCCATGAAAGTGATCGAGAAATAAGCCACTGGCCACTCAGGCATATTATGGCTAAGTATGGCAACTCTGTTTCCTGGAACTATTCCGTTCTTTTCCAGAAAAGAAATCAGGGATTTTATCCTGGCATCAATCTGATCATACGTTTCAGATGCCTCCCCTGCAAATGAATAGGCGGTTCTACTACTGAAATTCTTTAAGGTCTCCTGGAATACAGACGGGAAAGTCAGCTTTTTCTGTTCATTATACATCCAGCAATCATTGAAACAACAAAGGTAAATAAATAAAGCAGCGGGCATATTAAAATTGTATTAATTATGTTTAATAAGATTATTAATAATTAATGCTTTATCAGTTGATTAGTTAATTTTGCAGCAAATCTCAAGCTATGAAGTCAATTATCAGGGTGACAAAGGAATTTCATTTTGAGATGGCTCATGTCCTCTGGAATTATGACGGGCCATGCAGAAATGTACATGGTCACTCCTATAAGCTTTTTGTCACAATTTCCGGGATTCCGGTTGATGATGCCAATCATCCTAAAAATGGAATGGTAATGGATTTTTCAGAGCTGAAACGTATTGTTAAAGCAGAGATTGTAAATGTATTCGATCATTCGGTTGTTGTAAATAACCGGTTCGATTCTTCGAGGATCGAAAAATTTACTTCCCTGTTTGGTAACGTTGTTCCTGTGGATTACCAGCCAACATGCGAAAACCTTGCAGCTGATTTTGCAGGCAGAATCTCCAGGCTGCTACCTGAAGGAATAAAGCTATTTAGCCTCAAGTTATATGAAACAGCAACTTCATATGCCGAGTGGTATTCCGAAGACAATAATAAATTGTGATGCCAGAGAACCAGAAAAAGAAATTAATATTAATTGATGCTTATGCATTGATCTTCCGTGCGTATTATGCTTTTATAAAAAATCCGCGGATAACATCAAAAGGTCTGAATACTTCAGCAATATTTGGTTTTCTGCTAGCCCTTGAAGAGGTGATACAGAAGCAAAGGCCAACACATCTTGCAGTTGTTTTCGATCATCCGTCGCCGACATTCAGGCATGAGATGTTCGCTGATTATAAATCCACCAGGAGTGAAACACCTGAAGACATCAGAACATCTGTCCCCTATATAAAAAAGCTTCTTGAAGCGTACAGAATACCTGTTTATGATTGTCCTGGCTTCGAAGCAGATGATGTTATCGGAACTCTTGCCAGGAAAGCAGCCGAAAAAGGTTACAAGACATACATGATGACCCCCGATAAGGATTTTTGTCAGCTTGTTACTGAAGATATACTGATAATTAAACCGGCACGAAACGGGATTGAGTCAGTCACTTGGGGAGTGGATGACGTCAGGAGGGAATTCAATGTTAATACCCCTGCCCAGGTTATAGATGTTCTTGCACTAATGGGAGATTCATCTGATAATATACCCGGTGCTCCCGGTATAGGACCCAAAACAGCAATGAAGCTTATCTCCGAATTCGGATCTGTGGAAGAGCTTCTTTCGAATACCGGAAAGGTGAAAGGCAAGTGCAGGGAAATCCTTGAGGCCAATAAAGAACAGATTGAGTTCTCAAAAAAGCTAGTATGCATTGATCAGTATGCACCGGTTGAACTGAATGAAGAGGCAATAATTATGCGTTCTCCTGACTCTGAGAGGCTGATGCCTCTTTTTGAAGAACTTGAATTTAAGTCACTTATATCAAGGGTGCTGGGCAACTCAGAAAGGATTGAGAAGCAGAAAACCGAAAGCACTTCTGCTGTATCAGATTCTATGCAGGGGAATCTTTTCGAACCAACAGGCGAGCGTGCTGCCAAAGATCTTGTTAGCATTGAGAATGAACCTCATGAATATCTTATTATAGAAGACCCGGAAGCTATATATGAACTCAGTTCATCAATGGCAGATGTCAGGGACTTCAGCTTTAAGACTTATGTTGCAGGACCTGATTCTGAACCCGGTATCATTGCTTTTTCTTTATCATGGGAACATGGAAAGGGATACCTTGTAAATACTGAAAAGGATGTCATTGAAAAGCTGAACGCTTTCAGACCGGTTTTTGAAGATCCTGAAATCATGAAGGCAGGTCATGATATCAAGTCAGATATCAGGAACCTTGCACAGTATGGCATAGAAGTAGCAGGCGATCTTTTCGATACAATGCTTGCACACTACCTTCTCGAACCTGAGATGAGGCATGATATTGATACGCTCGCGGAACTGTATCTTTCATACAGGAAAATGCCTGCAGAAACCTTACCTGAACGGAATGGAGGGTTGCAAATGTATTCACAGACAAGACTTCATGAATTTCTTGTTGAGGAAGCTGATATTGCCTTCCGGCTTAAAAATCTTTTTGAACCTCTTCTCAGGGAAAGGAACACGGATACTCTTGCTTCAGAAATTGAGATGCCCCTTATAAAAGTACTTGCCGGGATGGAAAGCGCAGGAGTCAGGCTCGATCTTGCCAACCTCGACAGCATTATGGGGAACCTGAGAGAGGACATAACTCAGCTTGAAAAAGATATTTTCGTGCTTGCCGGAACAGAATTCAACATCTCATCTCCAAAACAGCTTGGCGATATCCTTTTTATCAAACTGAAGCTTGATGACAAGGCCAAGGTTACCAAGACTAAGCAGTTTGTTACTAGCGAGGAGATATTACAACGGCTTGTAAGCAAGCATCCCATTGTGGAGAAAGTACTTGAATACAGGGGTCTGAAAAAGCTTCTGACAACTTATGTTGAGGCCCTTCCCCAGCTTGTGAACAAAAAGACCGGGAGGATACATACAAGCTATAACCAGGCTGTAGCTGCAACCGGAAGGCTTAGTTCGGTCAATCCTAATCTGCAGAACATTCCTGTTAGAGACGAACGGGGAAGGCAGCTCAGGAAAGCGTTTGTGGCTGATGAGGGTTTCAGCATGCTTTCAGTTGATTATTCCCAGATCGAATTGAGACTTATGGCTCACCTGAGCCAGGATGAAAGCATGATTACTGACTTCCTTTCAGGGAATGATATACACGCGGCAACCGCTTCAAAAATTTTTGGCGTGGATATAAGCGAAGTTACAAGGGAAATGCGTAGCCGTGCCAAAACAGCCAATTTCGGTATCATTTATGGAATATCAACCTTTGGTCTGTCGGAGAGGCTTACGATAGGTCGTAAAGAAGCAAAAGAACTTATAGACGGGTACTTTAATTCTTATCCCGGGGTTAAGCTGTATATGGAAGAAAGCATAAAAGCAGCCAGGGAGCTTGGTTATGTTAAAACAATGTTCGGAAGGAGGAGGTACTTACCTGATATTCACTCAAGAAACCAGGTTGTAAGAGGAATGGCAGAAAGAAATGCAATAAATGCCCCGATACAGGGCAGCGCGGCGGACATAATAAAAATTGCAATGGTGAGGATCCACAAAAGGATAAAGGAAGAAAAATACCGGTCGAGGATGATATTACAGGTGCATGATGAATTGATCTTTGAGGCCTATGAATCAGAATTCGATAAGTTGAAAGATATGGTTGTTCATGAAATGTCAGGAGCAGCTATATTGAGAGTTCCGCTTGCTGTAGACTGGGGAAGAGGAAAAAACTGGTTTGAAGCTCATTAAACTTATTGTGTGTTATTTCATCTGTATATCTTTATAACATAATAGCAGGCCGAAATTGGAAATCAGAGTTATTTTTTACGGCGTTCTGGCCGAAGTCACCGGCACAACTTTTATGACATATCCTGGTGTTGCTTCTTTTGATGATCTCAGGAAACGTATCAGCGATGAATTTCCTGCAGTTTCGAATTACAAATACCGGGTATGCCACAACAGGGTCCTTGTTGAGGCGGAACCTGTTCTAAGTGACGGCGATGAGGTTGCCTTTCTTCCTCCATTCTACGGAGGATAAGTTGAATCAGATATTTTCCAGTGCTGCAGTTTTCGTTCCCGGTAAATAATAATCGAAATTCATCTTGCCGGTATGAGTAAGCATAATAGCTCCTGCCTTGCCATTCAGAATTGAGCTGTATTGTTCACTGTTGTTAAGGAGGTCTATTGCTTTTAGCACCTGGTTATCTTTCTTAACAGCCCAGGCCAAAGCCCCTGCTTCGTAGAAATACCTGGAAACTATTTCATCTTCAATAAGCCCTTTTATCTCACCCTTGAAAAGATCAAGATCGTGATCCAGGCTGTGCGAAAGATCCTTCTGCAATGCATCAAAGAGATCTTTGTGAACATCATAGTACTTCTCTTTCTTTGCATTTGAAATAAGTTCATTGAACGAGTTTTCGGTTTCAGTGTTGTAGCTGAATTTCCTTTCAACGAGCATCTTTCTGAAGTCTTCGTAATCCTTGTCTGTCAGAACAAACTGTTCAGGAGCCGTAATCCCCGGATGTTCCCAGTAATACCTGGTGGCATAATCAAAAATATAATTCCTGAGATAGAGCTCGGCTGTAACCTGACTGAGGCTTTCAGCTGAAATATCAATATCAGGCAGTATTCCACCGCCATCTTTTACAGTTCTCCCGTTCCTTGTTTTGAATTCTTTGATCAGTGAATCGGGGATTATGCCTACGCTGCCATCTTCATTCCTGTGTGAAAAGTCAAGAGCCTGGATGCACCTGCCGCTAGGTATGTAGTATTTTGCCGTGGTAACTTTAAGCTGCGTGTTATAGCTTAACGGCCTGGTAATCTGGACAAGGCCTTTGCCATATGAGCGCTGACCGACAACAATTCCCCTGTCAAGGTCCTGTATTGCTCCGGCTACTATTTCGCTGGCAGAGGCGGAACCCCTGTTAATAATGACTGCAAGCGGAATCTTTTCATCAACAGCTGCCTTGGTTGTCTTGAACACTTCATCAAATTGCTTGACCTTACCTTTGGTTGATACAACCTCATTACCAGGTCCAACAAAAAGGTTTACTATCTCAACAGCTTCAGTAAGCAATCCTCCTGGGTTACCCCTGAGATCGAGTATAATCTGTTTTGCATTATCTTTTTTGAGTGAAACAAGGGCATTTTTTACTTCATCAACACAATTCTGTGTAAAGGAAGTAAAGCGAATATAGCCTGTTTCATTTCCTATCATGCCGAAATACGGAACTGCAGGTATGGCAATCCTTTCCCTCTTAAGCATATAGTCATTATCCTTACCGTTCCTTTCTATGGTGAGGCTGATCGATGTTCCGGGATTTCCTTTAAGCTTTTCACTTACCTGGTCGGTCGTAAGGCCCTTTATAGATGCTCCGTCTACTTTTTTAAGAATATCACCTGGCCTGATGCCTGCAAGGTCGGCAGGAAAACCTTTGTAGACTTCACTCACAATCGTATAGTCACCATTTGATCGTATAAGCGATCCTATTCCGCCATATTTGCCTGTTGTAAGTATTCTGAACTCATCAGCATCGTTCTCCGGAAAATAAACCGTGTAAGGATCGAGGGTATTCAGCATGTTGTCAATACCAGCCTTCACAATCTTATCAGGGTCAATTTCGTCAACATAGAAAGTGTTCAGCTCCCTGAAAAGTGTAAAAAAGATTTCAAGATTTTTTGCAATCCGAAAATCACGTGTCTCCTGGCTTACAAGAAATCCTGTGCTGACAGCTGCTGTAAAAAAAACCAGCACAATCAGGAGAAATTTTCCCTTATGTAGTCTTTTCATGAATTCGATTTAATGGATAT
This sequence comes from Bacteroidales bacterium, assembly GCA_035297425.1. Taxonomy (GTDB): domain Bacteria; phylum Bacteroidota; class Bacteroidia; order Bacteroidales; family VadinHA17; genus LD21. The sequence goes on from DATGYZ010000020.1 coordinate 84,268, forward strand.
TGGTCAACGAAATTAGTAAGAAATTGAAGTAATTCGCCTGATCAGCAAATAATTAAAATAAATTTAACATTTGTCAGGATGCCTGGCAATAGTAATTAAACGTGATATAATACCTTTCATTGCTTCTTCTGTTACAGAATAATCAGGAATTTCACTGCTCTTCATAACTACGAGGAAAGCAAGCTGGCGGCCCGATTTTCTGAGCTCATCATTAAGCAGATGCTTGTTTTTCCTGTAGGTTTCCCGCATCCTTCTTTTGATAAGGTTGCGTTTAACTGAAGACCTGAAGCATCTTTTTGGCACACTGAAGGCTATCTGGGAAGGTGCAGGGAGCCCTTCCTTAAAAATCCAGACTACCTTGAATATTGAATGATGAAAGATACGGCCTTCTTCAAACAGTTGTTCAATGATACTGACACTGCAGAGTTTTTCTTCTTTACTGAAAGTATGGCGTATTGTATCCAATTCGGCTAAGCCTTCTACATTAATCGGGAAGAGCTGTTATTTGCTGCTCTTGTTATGCTCCTTCAAAAATTCATCCAGAGCCATAGTCATTGAAGGAGCTTTAGGATTAGGAGCATTAATGTCGAGCCGCAGGCCTTCGTTCTCAACAGCACATGCTGTGGTGGGTCCAAATGCGGCAATTTTGATATCTCCCTGGACAAAATTGGGAAAATTTTCCCTTAAAGATTTAATACCGGAAGGACTGTAAAAAACTATAATGTCATAATCGAACTCATCCATGTTGTTGAAATGAGTGCTGATAGTTTTGTAGAGGGTACCGACAGTATATTTTATTGCATATTTGTCAAGAAGCTCCGGAATTTCTGCATTATGAGGTTCTGAAAGGGGGACAAAGTAATTATCTTCTTTGTGCTTGTTTATTGTATCTATCAGGTCCTGGAACTTTGAGTTTCCATGGAAAATTTTTCTTTTCCTGTAAACTATATATTTCTGGAGGTAAAAGGCAACGTTTTCTGTGATACAGAAATACTTCATAGTATCCGGAACCACTGTTCTCATTTCGTTGCAGATTCTGAAAAAATGATCAATACCTGTCTTACTGGTAAAAATAACTGCTGTGAAGTCAAGGATATTGATCTTCTGCTGCCTGAAATCTTTTGCCGACAATCCTTCTATCTCAACAAAGGGTTTAAAGTCAACCTTAAGATTATACTTCTTTGCCAGCTCGTAATATGGAGACTTGGGATTTTGAGGTTCTGGCTGCGATACTAATATCTTCCTTATTTTCAACTTTTTAACATTTAGTTAATACCCACTGAAAACATTAATATTTACCTAAACAGTGCCAGAAAAGTACCTGATAGCAATAGCAACAGGCAGAATTTCCAGCGCACAAAGGTATAAAATCAAATAGAAAACAGAAATATTCCTGTTTATAAAAATTATAAGCAGTCGAAGTACCCTGAGAATATAGACCAGGCCAATCCAAATGAAACCTGTAATAAGCAGTCCTCCTGCTGGAGCTATTTTGGTATAGGATACAAGCACAACAATTATGAAGAGAAATAGAGCCCCGATGTGATAAGACTGGTAGATGCCGGTAAGATACTCTCTGAAAGCCTCTCTCTCACCACTGAGATTTCCGGCAACGAAACAAACAATATAACGGACTGTAAAAGCAGCAATTACTGATGCTGTTGCAAGAGACCAGAAGATAACCCCTTTCATGGGGGAAGAGCCACCAAAAAACGAGACAGCGTGGTAGATGAACAAGGCGATTACTGAAAAAGATATAAAATTCTGAATGGTGGTCTGCCAGTGGAACAACCCTCCAGATTCACCATATTCAGTATCCTTGATACCCCTGAAAAACATAAACCTTAGCGCCGACTGGAAATTTTTAGAAAAAGGCCTTACAAGGGATAGCAAAACCGATGAGAACAGGAGGATCATTAATATCCAGTCAGTACCCTCTGAATGGTGCAAAAGGTTTCCTTCTTTAAGATGGATAATAAGCGATTCTTTTCTTTCTGATGAAAATTGCTGAGCCTGTGAAGCAATGTTGTATATTGGCGCTGTGGTTTTAAACTGGCCGGGAGTCCTGACAAAACTCAGGGAATCATAAAAAGTTACATCGGCAATACTGTTCCTCTTACAGACAAGGGTTGTATCATTTGTTACAACTTCATTCTGGATTAAGCTCTTTCCGGAAATTGACTTCCGTGCATAACTATGTAAAGTGTCAGTTGAAGAAACTTTCCTAAATAAAATGGTATCCTGATTCTTATCCTCCTGGAACAAAGCCATAATCATGAAAGGATTATGGCTGCAAAAGTAATTAATTTCCGAATTCGCCGGCAATAAAAATCAGAAATGGTTGCAGGTGCTTCCTGATATTTCTGTAAGTATGTTGTTGGCAAGCCTGCTGGCCCCTATCCTGAAATAACCATTGTTAAGCCAGCCTTTGCCAAGACATTGAGAAACAATATTATAATATACAAATGCATCAGATGCATTAACAATACCTCCGGCAGCCTTGAAACCAACTTTTATTCCGGTCTCAGAGTAAAAATCTGAAATTGCCCTGCACATCACATATGCAGCTTCAGGTGTTGCAGATACCGGAGATTTCCCGGTTGAGGTTTTGATGAAGTCCGCACCTGCATCCATCGCTATCATTGATGCTTTGAATATACTCTGGTAATCAGTAAGGAGCCCGGTTTCAAGAATGACTTTCAGGTGCTTGTCACCGATAGCATCCTTTATTTCTCTTATTTCATCGGCTACCCTGTTAAACTCATTTCCAAGGAATGAACCTACTGAGATCACAATATCTATTTCATCGGCACCTGCATCAACAGCCATCTTCGATTCGGTCACTTTAATAATCCTGAATGTCTGGGATGAAGGGAATCCACCTGCAACAGCTGCAATCTTAACATTTCTCACTGAAAGCTTTTCCTTAACAAGCGGTACAAAATTCGGATAGACGCAGATTGCTGCTACATTCGGTATATTGGAATACCTGCCCGAGAAACTGTTGACTTTACCTGTAAGCTGTAAAATTGAAGTTCTGTTGTCAGTTGAATTCAGGCTTGTAAGATCAATCATGTTGAGTAAGGCCATGAGCTCCTTCTTATCAGGCCCTTTCGCCGCCGTTGCCATTACCTTTTTAATGCCTTTTGTTACTTCTGTTTCGGCCGGAGCGGCTTTTGTAAGTTTTTCGTACAGTTTAGTCATGATTTCTATTGTAAACCTTAATGCAGACTTGAATTTTTCAGGCTGTCAATATAAGGTTTTTGTATTTACAAAGAAAAAATTTGTGACATGTCTCCTAAAAAGCTTCGGCCATCAACGTTTCAACTCCTGTTAAGCTTGCTGTTCCGGGCGAGTGAAGCAAATATGCCTAATACTGAAAGTGCTGAGAAGATTATAAAACCGGTTCTCATGGCAGCAATCAGTCCAGGATAGGTTTCCGGAACTATTGCAGATTTCCCCAGGTATATTGCTATAAGCATCATGGCAATTCCCATGCTCATCATCTGGCCTACCATCCTCATCGTACCAACTACTCCTGAAGCTACTCCCAGGTGACGTTTTTCAACAGAGCTCATAATGGCATTTGAGTTAGGTGAAGAAAACAATCCAAACCCGGTTCCAAGAAGGAGCATAAGCAGAATGATGATGTATGTTGAGGTATTTTCATCAATAAAGCACAGTAAAATAAGTCCAAGTGCAGTAATTGCCATGCCGGATGATGCTATCACGCCAGGATTTTTTTTATCCGAAAGCCTGCCTGCTATTGGTGAAAGGATTGTCATCGCAACAGGTTGAGCAATCATAATAAGTCCTGCTGTTCTTGCATCATGTCCTTTCAAATACTGAAGATAAAGACTTATAAAAAAGCCAATTGCACTTGTTGCTGAATAGTTAATGAGTGCTGCAAGTCCGGAGAATGTGAAAACCCTGTTGTTAAGCATCAGCCTGATATCAAAAACAGGATGTGATGTGCGCTTCTCGACGAATATGAACACCACTGACATTACTATTCCTGACAGGAGGAAGATCCATCCTGCCATTGATGGGAGCTTTGAAAATCCGTAGATAAAAGATGCAAGCGAAGCCCCGTAAATTACAGATCCTGTCCAGTCGAACTTTTCACCCGAAGCTTCGGCCCATTCTGTTTTGATTCTCTTCTTTATCAGTAACAGGGAAACAATTCCAAAAGGGACGAGGAACATGAAGATGCTTCTCCATCCGAAATACTGTGTCAGTACTCCTCCTATAACAGGGCCAAGTGAAAGCCCGAGATACACTGCCGTTATGTTTATTCCCATTGCTTTCCCTCTTTCTCCAGCCGGAAATACTGAGGTTATTATTGCCAGGCTGGTTCCGAATATCATCGCACTTGCAAGTCCCTGGACAACTCTCAGTATAAGCAGGCTTGTAATGCTTTTTGAAAATATTATCAGGAAGGTTGATATAGTGAAAAGAGCGATTCCAAGTGAAAATACTTTTTTCCTGCCTTTAATATCTGCAAGATGACCAAACGGAAGCAGGAATATTGCTGACGACAGGATAAAACTGCTTATTACCCAGCTTAAGGATATCGCCGATGCATTCATGTCCTTACCGATGGCAGGCAAAGCCAGGTTGACAGCTGATCCCAGGAAGGGAGTCAGGAAAGCTGCAAAAGTAGCAACAAGCAGCACCGAACCTTTTGATGTTCCTTTATCAGCTGAAGTTTTATCCGGATTTTCGTTCATTCTTTTTCTTTTGTATCGATTATTATTGTCACAGGTCCGTCGTTTATAAGCGATACCTGCATCATTGCCCCGAATTCTCCTGTTTTTACTCTCCTGCCCAGCAATTGTTCTGTCCTCTCAATGAAATCGTTGTAAAGTGGAATGGCGGTTTCAGGACGTGCAGCACGGACATATGAAGGCCTGTTTCCTTTCTTTGTCCTGGCGTGCAGCGTGAACTGGCTTACAACAAGAATATCCCCGCCGGTATCAGTTACAGACCTGTTCATTATATTATTTTCATCATCAAAGATCCTCAATTGTACTATCTTACCAGATAACCATTCTGAATCTTCTTTGTTGTCTTCAGTTTCAATACCAAGCAGAATAAGTAATCCGTTACCTATACGGGAGGTACACTTATTGTTTATTGTTACTGAAGCTTCTCTAACACGCTGAATTACAGCTCTCATTGTATTAAGAAATTAGTGACAAATATAATACAATCAAATTTTATCTTATTTTAGAGGTTTATTTATATTTGCAACCCTGAAATTAAGAGATGGATTATTTCACATTACTGGCAATAGCACTGGGATTATCTTTCGATACATTTGCTGTCTCACTTTCGTACGGGGTTGTCAGGAACAGTATAATCTTCAGGCAGGCAACAAGGGTTGCAGTCGTTTTTGCCCTTTTCCAGGGTGGACTGACTGTTACCGGGTATTACCTTGGTTCGCTTGTTTCCGAAAATTTTGCCTCTGCAAATTACTGGATTGCTTTTGGTGTGCTTGTCTTCCTGGGAGCCAAAATGATTATTGAAAGTCTCAGGAGCAATGATGAAGAGATAAAAGACTATAACAATCCGGTGATGCTCTGTTCTGTTGCCGTTGCAACAAGCATAGACGCATTTGCGGTTGGTGTCAGCCTTGCCCTTCTGAAAACAGAAATCTGGGCAGCAGGCATACTTATTGGAGCCGTTACGTTTATAGCATCAATGCTTGCAATAAGAATCGGGAAATCAGCAGGTGAAAAACTCGGCGCGCGTGTTGAAATCATGGGAGGCCTGATCCTTGTCGGAATAGGTTTTAAAATGCTCCTGGAACACCTTCTTGCCTGAATACTCAGAAAGGAATCATCTTTCTTTTCCTGTTCTCAAATACTGCCATTTCGCTGAATCCTTCATACCTGAGAAGCTCGTATGCCTCATCAAAGTACTGGGCAACTCTCGAGGGCATGTGTGCATCTGAATTGACACAGACTGCAGCATTCTCTTCGGCAAATATGTGCAGAAAACGTCTGTCAGGGTAGAAATCTGCAAGGGGCCTGTTCCTTCCATTTGTATTTAATTCGAAAGCAACATCACTTTTTTTAAATGTCTTTGCCAGCTCCCTGTACAGATATTCAGGGTTATTATGAGGCCTGAAACCGTAGATCCTTACAAGATCACAATGACCTATTATGTCGAACAATCCTGATTCAGCAGCCAGGCTCACAGTCCTGAAGTATTCTTCATAGATCCTGTCAACATTCTTGATTTTATAATATTCCGGTCCTTCATCCACAGAAAACTCTCCCTGGTAATGAACTGATCCGATAATATAATCAAGGGGAAGTGGCTCCAGGTATTCTTTGATTTCTTCTTCTCTTCCGGGAAAATAATCGACTTCTAGACCTATCCTTACGCTGATACCCCGGGCTTTCTCCTTAACCGACATCATCCTTTCAATATACTGATTGATGCCGGCAGGATCCATATTCCATTGCTGCCTTTCAAGGAAAAGGGTTATATGATCTGAAAATCCGATTTCCTGCAGGCCCGCTTTAATGGCAGGCAACAGATAATCCTCCGGTTCGGCACGACCATCGCTGAATATGGTATGCATGTGATAATCTGTCTTATACATGTTTATTGTAAGCGGGGAATGTTTCAGAAACACAAATTTACGTCATTTCATGCCATAAAAAACCAACGAAATGAAATTTTCATTCTTAAATTGGTAAATTTGCGTAAAATAGCTTTCTGTGAACGAAAAGAAAAAGTCATGTATATGCCTTGATTGCGAATTCAAGAGTGTTGTAAGTGACAACCTCGATGAAAAAGCAATGGATGCATTGTGTGATAACAAGGAAGAACAATTTTTCAGGAAAGGCGAGATTATAAACCATGAAGGTGAAAAGATCATTAATTTCAAATTTCTTAAAACAGGCCTGGTTAAACTCTACAGGCGTGTTTCAACCGGCGAAGAGCAGATAATCACTATTACAAGGCCGTTTGAATTCGTCAGTAACATGAGCATCTTTTCGGAGGAAAAGTACCAGTATTCGGTTTCCGCGCTTGAAGATTCAGTCATCTGCATTATAAAGCTTGATTTCATCAAGAATCTTTTTAAAAGTAACAGTGGTTTTGCAATTGACCTTCTTAACAAGATCTCAAAGATCAATGACAAGATCATTACCCAGACACTCGATATAAGGCAGAAAAACCTTGTAGGCCGTGTGGCATATGTACTTATTTACTTTTCAAAAGAAATCTACAGGTCGAGGGTTTTTGATCTTCCTGTTTCAAGAAAGGAAATTGCTGACTATATCGGAATGAGCACAGCCAATGTGATCCGGACTATGTCGGACTTTAAAAAAGAGGGGCTTATCGGAATTTATGGGAAGACTATCGAAATTCATGATCTTGATAAGCTCGAGATAATAGCCAAAAGAGGCTAAATCAGCTGACTTCCCGGTAGATATCTTCAAGTGCCCTTTTCAGATCATCAAATTCAAATTCAAATCCCGCTTTCCTGATTTTTTCAGAAGATATCCTGCTTCCTTTCAGGACAACATCAGCCATCTCACCATACATAGCTTTAATTGCAAGAGACGGCACTGCAGGTAATAAGTGTATTTTTAACACTTTTGCGAGGATTTTCATAAATTCCTTGTGAGTTACCTGTTCTTTTGCCGCAGCATTGAATGCACCCGACATATTTTCATCCTCAATTGCTTTGATGTAGATCCTGCAGAGATCTTTTATGTGTATCCAGGGCATATACTGGTTACCTTTTCCGATTGTTGAAAGAAAACCGAACTTTGCAGGCATAGTTATTTTAACAAGGGCACTGTCGTTTTTTTCAAGTACAACAGCAGTTCTTATCTTAACTGTCCTGATACCGTCGCTCTCAAAGAGTGAAGCAGCTTCTTCCCATTTTTTTGTTGTAATGCCAAGGAAATCTCCCGATGGAGGATCATTTTCCGAAAAAACAGTATCTGAAGTTACTGCCCCATAGTAACCTGCTCCTGATGCGGTAATAAATGCCTCAGGCCTTAATCCTTCATCAGTTATGGTTTTATGGATCAGTTCAGCACTCAGAACCCTGCTGTCAATTATTTCTTTTTTGCGGCTTTCTGTCCAGCGTTTATCGCCGATCCCGGCACCTGCAAGATGAATAATATAATTTACGTCCCGGAGAGAAGAAGCATCCAAAATTCCCATCTCAGGATTCCACCTGAAAACCCTCACCCGTCCAAACTGTGATGCGGATCTTGAAAGATGCGAAACTGAATAACCCCTTTCAAGAAGCATGGAGGTAAGATACCTGCCAATAAGGCCGCTTCCACCACTGATCAAAACCTTGCCGGGTCTTCCGGTATTTTCACTTATTTGAGCCATTCTTCCCGAGGGTTTGAATTAAAGATGAAAAAATCGTACTTTTAGGGTCTAATTTACCAATATCTAGACAAATAAAAGCTATCATGGCAGTAGTAAAAAAAACAAAGGGTATTATAGCTATCCTGACTGGAGGAGGAGATGTTCCCGGACTTAATCCGGCAATCCGTGCAGTGACTATCCGAGCAAACAGGGAAGGATACAAAGTAATTGGCCTGCGCAGAGGCTGGGCAGGCGTTACAGAGATAATCAGAGATCCAAAAGCTGACAACAGCAATAACTTCCAGGTCCTTACAGATGATATCGTTAACAGGGCCGGACGTACCGGGGGTACATTCCTGCATACATCCAGGACAAGACCCAGTCATATGAAAAAAGCATCTGTTCCGGATCATCTTCAGAGCTCTTACAATGCTGATACCAATGACCTCACACCTGAAGTAATTAAAAACCTTGAATGGCTTGGCGTGGATTACCTTATACCGATAGGTGGTGACGATACATTGAGTTACGGTGTACATCTGTATCAAAAAGGTGTTAATGTTGTTGCTATCCCAAAAACGATGGACAATGATGTTCCGGGAACTGATTATTGCATTGGTTTCAGCACATGCATATCACGTACAATCCAGATGGTTAACAGTCTCAGGACCTCAGCCGGCAGCCATGAGCGCCTCCTGGTTCTCGAGGTGTTTGGCAGGTATGCAGGTTTCACGGCTATGCTTCCTACAATGGCAGGTGCAGCAAACAGGTGCGTTATCCCTGAATATGAGTTTGATATCGAAAAGCTTACGGAACTTCTTGTAAATGACCGTAACAACAATCCAAGCAAGTATGCAATAGTGCTTGTTTCCGAGGGTGCGATGTTCAAAGGAGGACAAATGATCTTTTCAGATGGTGAAAAAGATGCATATGGCCATGCCAAGCTTGGTGGAATAGGTGACCTTGTCTCTGCAAAGCTGAAGGATCTCTCAGCCGGGTACAACAAAGGTAAGTCTGTTAATATCATCAACCAGAAGCTTGGATACATAGTGCGTGGCGGTGATCCGGATGCACTTGATTCGATAGTTCCAATGGCTTATGGAAATCTTGCTCTCGATCTTATACTGAGCGGAGTGTATGGAAGGCTTGTTGTACTTAAGAATGGAAGATATGACAACCTGCCTATTGATGTTGTCACTGCCTCCAAGAAGCTTGTTAAGCTTTCTGATTATAACACCGAAAGGCTGAGACCATATTACCACAGCTTTGAAATGAAACCATTTCTTCTGATGGCTTCAGACTCACAATAGTTAATATACATACTATAAAAATATAAAAACCCTCTCATAAAACGGAGGGTTTTTCTTTTGATTAATGCTGATGCAAGCCAGCTTCATAAGCAGTACGGTGGTAAAACAGGCTTATGGTATTTTTAAGTAACTTTGGGGCAAATAATCCATGTGGAAAAAGGCTTAGTTCTTAAATCAACAGGAAGGCATTATAAAGTCCTCATAAATAATGGCATAGTTAAGGATTGCATTATAAGGGGAAAACTCAGAACCAGGGATTATGAGATTACAAATCCCGTGGCAGTCGGTGATAATGTAATTGTTGAAAATAATGGCGGGACATGGGTAATAAAAGAGGTACTTGAAAGAAAGAACTATATCCTCAGAAAATCAACAAATCTCTCCAGGCAGTCACAGATCATTGCAGCCAACATCGACCAGGCTCTACTGATGATAACAATCATCCTGCCTGAAACTCCGGTTGAGTTTATTGACAGGTTCCTTGTCACAGCTGAAGCATATCGTATTCCAGTAAGCATCATCATTAACAAAACAGATATTTATGACGGTGATGCTCTTGAGAAGATGGAATATATTGAAGCAATTTACACAAGGATCGGTTATGAATGTATAACTCTTTCAGTGAAAAATAATGAGAATATCGGATTACTGGCGGAAAGAATGAAAGACAAGATAAGCCTTATCTCCGGCAATTCAGGGGTAGGCAAGACAAGCCTTGTAAACACTCTTAATCCTGGTCTGAACCTTAAAACAGGAGAAATTTCAGACTATCATAAACAAGGGAAACATATAACCACTTTCCCTGAAATGCATGCAATGCCTTTTGGCGGGTTTGTTATTGACACCCCGGGACTTAGAGGTTTTGGTGTTGTTGACATGCAGAAAAACGAGATATACCATTTTTTCCCTGAACTATTCAGGATATCAGAAGGTTGCCGTTATTACAATTGCCTTCACCTTGACGAACCCGGTTGTGCAGTAAGGGATGCTGTTGAGATGGGAGAAATAGATTTCCTGAGGTACAAAAGCTATCTTAATATCATGGACGGGGACAGTAAATACAGGTAATTCCGTTTTTATTATATTTAAAATATCTTTATACCCCTTCAGTCATTAACCTTAACAAGCAATGAAAAGGATCTTTATTATTGTATACAGTGCTTTTGTAATAATAATGCTCACGAATTATTTTTATTACAAGAACCTGTATTCAAAACAGATCGACTACATTTTCGAGCTCCTTGCACGGCAGGTCCAGATCGTAGGTCTTGAGGTTGATGAAACCAACAACAGTTTTCTAAGCGATTTGAACCAGATCAACTTTTCAGAAGATCTTACATCATTCTTCACTAAACCTGAGAATTACCGTCGGGCAATCGACAGGATGAAGCTCTTCTTTACTAAATATGAAGCATTTGTTACAAGCATCAAGTATTACGATGATAAAAAGAACGAATTCACTCTGAAGAGAGATACTGAAAGTGAATCCGGCGACTGGCTGGAACAATCATTTGTGCTCCATGTGCAGCCTGAAATCTATGATATGGAGAACCTGATCCAGGAAAGCAAAAGATACAACTATTACCTCCCGGTTTATGATGAAAACAACAATACGATAGGTAATGTGGTTGTAACAGTTGATTTCCAGAAGTATTTCAGGGAAATATTTACAACTTATAATCTCCAGGATTACCAGTGGCAATGGGTTGTAAGTGATTCAGGCGAAATTATTTATGACAATTACGGAAAGAAGATACAATATTCAGATCTTGACAAGATTGTTGCCCGTCTTGCAGAAGGATCAGTGGAAAACACTGTTCACAGCGCTATTATTGATACCAAAAAAACAGAGATAGTTTCTTCATATTATTCAACACAACTGCTTCAGAGGGACCTTGGCCTCGTATTTTCTGCCCCAACGGATTACTTTCAGAAATATATTGTAAGGAACAGCCTTTTCATCGTAATGGTAACTCTCCTGCTGGTCCAGGTAATCATATATATTTTCTGGAAATATATAAGATCGGTTAAGCATGAGAAGAAAAAACTTAAAGCATCAGAAAAGATGCTTACAAAGTTTTTTAATGAAATGCCCGTGGGAGTTGTCATCTATAACAAGGAGAGGAAGATCATAATGACCAACAAAGCAGCTTCATCGTATTATTCATTTAACGATGAATCTGAAATGCTGGGACAGATCTTTCCGGCTTCCTCTTTCCCGGATTCTGTCTCGGGAATGAATATCGAAAATGAATTTAATTCAGACCAGTTTATTGTACTGAAGCAACCAGACAGGGAAATAGTTCTATTCAGAAAAAGTATTCCTGTTGTTTATAAGGATACCGAAGCCACAATGGAGATCCTGATGGATGTAACAATCCTTGAATCTGCGCGCAAGCTTGAGGCGAAGAAAAATGATGCCAAATCGGAGTTTCTTGCAAGAATGAGCTATGAAATCAGGACTCCTCTGAATGGCATCGTCAGTATGGCTGAAATCCTGGGAAAACAAGATCTCCCGTCTGAAACAGTTGAAATAGTAAGATTATTACGCCGTTCATCTGAAGTACTCCTTAATATCGTCGACAATATTCTTGATTTCTCACGTATTGAATCAGGCAACCTTGTAATAGATGAAATTCCTTTTAATATCAGGGATGAAGTATCCTATTGTATCGACCTGGCAAGAACAAACACCTCAGGCAAGGTTGATATTTCAGCAAACTTAAGCCAGAACATCCCGGATATTGTAATTGGCGACCCCGTAAGACTGAGACAGGTGTTGACAAACCTGATAAGTCATTCTGTTAAAAACACTCTATCGGGCACAATAAAGCTTAGTTGTACAGCTAAAATAAGAAACGAAAATTCAATTGGTCTTTGCTTTGAGATTGCCGATACAGGAACAAGTTTCGATGAGCTGACTTTGAAGAAGAAATTTGCAATGAATCCTGACATCCAGGAATTCCAGAATGATGATCCTGCATTTGGAACTGTCCTTGCAAGGCACCTTGTTGAGTTGATGGGCGGCGAATTTGTTGCCGAAAGTCCCTCAGGTTTGTCCGGTGATTCAGGGCTGAAAGTATGTTTTACAATAGTTGCTTTTTCAGCACAAAAGGTGCAGAAGAACCTGGATAATAACAGGCATCTTGCTTATGAAAGCATTAAAACCCTTGTCATTGCAGGCCCGAACAGGGATGAGGATACTATTTCAATCCTGCATCAGCTTGGATTGAATGTTACTGTAACGACATACATGAAGCTGACAGTGAACCAGATCAAGGCCAATTTAAATAATCCCGCTGAAAAGTACGACCTGTTAATTATTTGTGACGACAAGAATTTCAACGGTTTTGAGGCTGCAGAAGCTTTATATAAAAGTGACCTTTCCAGGCAGGTAATAATAATGATGATAAGTTCGAACGATATAAAAGGGAATTATCTTAAATGTCTCAACCTGGGAGTGGATCATTATTTGATCAAACCCTTTGACAATAATGAGCTTGCAGCAAAGATCAGGGAAGATTTTCCGTTTGCAGGCGAGACATCCGAGCAAATTTTTGTGAAGGACGGAAGGAACCTTAAAATATTATTCGTTGAGGATAACAAAATGAACCAGATTGCAATAGGAACGATCCTCAGGAATCTTGGTTACGAATTTGATGTTGCCGAAGATGGATATTCAGCGTATCTTAAAGCAAGATCAAAGAAATATGATCTGATCCTTATGGACCTGTTCCTTCCTGAGATTGACGGGTTTGAAGCAGCACAGAAAATACTTAAATCCGATTCTTCACCGGTAATAGTTGCTTTAACTGCCGACAGCATGCCAGAAACCAGGAAGAAAGCCGAGTTGGCAGGTATCAGGGATTTTCTTACAAAGCCTGTTAAACCAGATGAGATTAAAAAAATGATATTCAGGCATTTTAAATGAAGCGGACGGATATAAAGGATTTCCTGGAATTATCTCATAAATACCCTGTAGTTGATGTAAGGTCACCCTCTGAATTTGCAGCCGGACACATTCCTGATGCAATCAACATACCTCTTTTTAATGATGAAGAGAGAGCTGTTGTAGGTACCGTTTATAAGAAAGAAGGCAGGATTCCTGCAATAAAAGAGGGTTTGAGGCTTACCGGGAAGGCGATACATCTCAAGCTTGAAAAAGCCCTGGAGTATGCGAAAGAAGGGAAGCTGCTTGTTCATTGCTGGAGAGGAGGAATGCGCTCTGAGGCTATGGCATGGTTATTCTCACTGGGGAGCATTGATTGCACTGTACTTTCCGGAGGTTATAAGGCCTACAGGAATCATATTCTGAACTCTCTTTCTGAAAAGCGCAATACAATTGTCCTTGGCGGTATGACAGGCAGCAGTAAAACCCACATACTGCAATATTTAAAGGAACAGGGTGAGCAGGTGATAGATCTTGAAGGTCTGGCTCATCATAAAGGTTCAGCCTTCGGGAGTCTGGGGCAGTCACCCCAGCCCTCAACTGAACAGTTTGCAAATGATCTTTTCAGGGAATTTGCGGAGCTTGATCCCGGAAAACCTTTGTGGCTTGAAGATGAAAGCAGGAACATCGGAACTGTCTTTATGCCTGATGGTTTTTATTTTAACATGCAAAGATCAAAAACAATCGTCCTCAGGATGGACATTCAAACCAGGTTGCCAAGGCTGCTACGGGAGTATGCCTCATTTTCACCTGAGCTTCTGAAAGCATCTGTAATGAAAATCAGCAAACGACTGGGCGGAGACAACGTACGCAATGCACTGGAGTCAATTGACAGGGGAGACCTTGCAAAAGCAATAACAATAACGTTGCTTTATTATGACAAGGCCTATGAATATTCGCTTAAAAGAAAAACGGAAGCCGGGATGATATGGGTCGATACAGACACGGATGATATTTCACTGAATGCAGCAAGGGTAATGGAAGCTGCCGGATTCAGATAGAATCCTGGTTGCCTCCAAGGATTTCGGAAGCATCAACAATCTTATATACCTTGTCTGACCTTCTAAGGTATTCGTCGGTTCTCACCGAACAAAATTCGCCCTTAAGAGCAATCTCGGTTACTTTAAGATCAACCCTTATTTCATCTGCAACATATTCAACAACACCTGTTGTAGGTCCGGTGATTATGATCGTATCTCCCTTGTTCAGGGTGCCATTTTCGAGCTTTATTTCAGCGACATTTATCTTTGTGAAATAATTGGTTATTTTGCCGATGTATATCTTTCTCTTGGTTGCATTTGAACCATACTTGTTGTTCCATTCACCAATCTTCTGTCCGAGGTAATAACCGTCCCAGAAACCTCGGTTAAATACAGTTGCAAGCTTTTCCTTCAGGGCATCAGCTTTTTCAATCGTGTAAGTTCCCGCTTCTATTGCATTAAGAGCTTCATTATAGCACTGGCACACTGTTTTAACATATTCAGCTGACCTGGCTCTTCCTTCAATCTTAAGGACCGTAACGCCTGCATCGATGATCCTGTCGACAAAACCAATTGTACAAAGGTCCTTTGGAGACATTATATATTCATTGTCAATCTCAAGCTCGTATCCTGATTCTTTTCCGGTAACAATATATGATTTCCTGCAAGTCTGATAACATTCCCCCCTGTTGGCTGATTTATTGTTTTCATGAAGGCTCAGGTAACATTTGCCGGAAACAGCCATGCATAATGCTCCGTGTGCGAACATCTCGAGCTTTATCAAATCACCTTTTGGTCCCCTGATATCCTGCTTTACAACATTTTCGCTTATATATTTTACCTGGTCGAGATTCAGTTCCCGGGCAAGCACAGCAACATCTGCCCAGCGCGAGTAGAATTTCAATGCTTCAACATTCGTAATATTTAGCTGGGTTGACAGATGTATCTCCATCCCCCTTGAATAAGCATAGTTGATGACAGAAAGATCAGAGGCAATTACTGCAGATATGCCACTTTCAACAGCTGCATCTACAGCTTCATGCATTTCTTCTGTTTCATTGTCATAAACGATCACGTTAAGGGTAAGGTAGCTTTTAAGACCGTTATCCCTGCATATCGAGGCAATATCCCTCAGATCGTTCAGTGTAAAATTATTGCTTGAGCCTGCTCTCATGTTCAGTTTTCCCACACCGAAATACACAGAATCGGCCCCCCCCTGTATGGCAGCCATCAGCGATTCTCTTGAACCCGCCGGAGCCATTATTTCTATATCTTTTCTTTTCATAAAGCCCGCAAAGATATAAAAATTGTAATTACTTGTTCATCACTATTCTAATGCTGGAACCCTTGCCCAATTCTGAATTCCTGACAAATATTTTCCCATGATGGTACTCTTCTATTATTCGTCGTGCAAGAGACAGGCCGACACCCCACCCTCGTTTTTTTGTTGTGAATCCTGTATTGAAAATTTTCTTGAATGCTGATTTTGGAATACCTTTTCCTGTGTCGGATATATCAATGAAAGCATGTTTTTCATTTTCTGAAATCAACACCGATACAGTCCCTTTACCTTCCATCGCATCGATCGCATTCTTGCAGACATTTTCTATTACCCATTCAAACAATGCGGAATTTACAGGCACAATGACGTCCGGCCTGCTCCTGGGGTCAAAAGTGAACATGATTTTCGATGAGGACCTGCTTTTCAGATATTCCACTGCATTTGTAACTATTGAATTAATGTTTTCTTCAGTCAGGGCAGGTTTTGATCCTATCCTGGAGAACCTTTCGGTTACTTTTTCAAGCCTCATCACATCAAGCGAAAGCTCTTTAGTGAAGTTCAAACCCGGGTATCTTTGCTGCAGTACTTCTACCCATCCTGCGAGAGATGATGTTGGCGTCCCGAGTTGGTGTGCAGTTTCACGTGATAAGGATACCCAAACCTGGTTCTGTTCTGCCTTCCGGGAAGAACTGAAGGCAAGGAGTGAGACCAGGATGAACATGAGTATGATCCCCAGCTGTGCATAAGGATAATAAATGAGCATTGTGAGGATTATGCTGTCGCTGTAATAGATGTAGTTATAATGCCTTTTGTCGAGCTCTATCGATATAGGATTGGTACTCTCCTTGAATTCTGCCAGTTTTTTCTGAAGAAAGAGAGGATCCCCGATCCTAGAGGCGTTGAAGTTCCTGGCTGATATAATGCTGTCGTTCTCATCAGTAAGGATTACCGGAACGGTGTTATTGTTTTCAATTATCGACGAAAGCAGGAGGTCAACATCCTGGCCTTCCTGGTTTAAAACCTTGATAGTAGCTTCAGCCCAGATCTGGGCATTTTTTCTCTCCTGGTCTTTTAATATTTTAACAAGCCCGTTTGTATATATGAGAGATCCTAAGCCGATCGCAACTGCAAAAATCAGCAGAAATAATTTGCCGATATATTTATGGCGGAATAACCTCAAATGATTCGATTATATTGCAAATTTACCTTTTTCTGAAAAGACCTGTGCGTGGTTTCTCTTCTGTAATGGTGTTTTCTTCCGGAACTGAATCATTTTCCGGCCAGGTTATTGTAAATTTTTTCTTACTTTCAGTTTGATCAACCGGCACCTGCTGGTTCTTATCATCGCTATACCATCCGTACTCTTCTTTCATGATTGTTTTCAGCGATTCCTTCTCCTTCCTGATACCCTGTTTAACTTCATTTCCGACTGCTTTTATATCATATCCCACCTTCACATCATCTCCCCTGCTTTCAACTTTCAGCAGCAGGGAGGTTCTGCCAAGACCATCATCCTGAACCGCACCGAACTCAGTGATGGGTTTCCTTATTGTTTTCCTTTTCTTACTCAGGATCTGTGAAAGTAGAACCCTGACATGATATTCATATGTGTTGTCGAAAGTGTGTTTGCCATTTACAGAAATATCCGCTGCAGATGACCTTACATCCATCTGAGGAATGAATAGAATGTTGTTCCTGATGTAAAAATCATTTTTAATCGTCTGGAAATGAATATTTTCAAGTTCGGATAATTCAATAAAATCTGATAATTGCTTTACAGGTTCAAAATTTATCAGCGCCCCATTCTGGATAATATAGTTGCCATCTGCAGTGATCGTCCTGGCGCTGGTTCTGAAAAGTGAGTCCATTGGGAGCAGAACTGATACTGAACCGGAGATGATTCCTGACAGGTTGGATGCAATGATGAAATCCTGGCCAAAATTACTGAATGTTGAAAAGGCTTTGTTCACATCAATGCTGCTGAAGTTGAAATCACCTTTTGATATGATTGATTTTCCTGAATTCTGTACAATGAAACCATTGCCTGAGATAATCCCATCGAGAGATTTCATATTCAGATCAGTAAAATTTAAAATACGAGGTTTGTAGTTCAGTGATCCATTCACATCACGTGCTGTGAAGTTCTTATACGATACATTATCTGCTGAAAAGTCAAAATCAAGCAGCATGTCAGCCGGAAAACGTACTGCCATATTTGATGGGCTCTCTTCATGTGCCATAAAAACATCAGGCAGGAACCTGTCAAAACGTATAGCTCCTTCGGCGGCAAGAGTTACGTTTTTGCCAGCAAGCCATTCCGGCAAATTCCGGAAATTACCGCTAATAGCAATCTTTTGTCCCTTGTAACCAAACCTCAGATTTTCAGCTTTGATAATATCTGAAAGTATCAGCAAGCCATTGGCATCACTTACTTCAAACCCTGGTTCATTAAGAGCCAGCGAAAACGAATTCAGCTCTATGGTACCTTCTGGATTCAGCAACAAAAACGTGGTGCCGGTCATATCCGGACTGATGTTTTCATCGAACTTAAGGTCAAACCGGGCAGAACCCGCTGCATTGCTGATGTTTTCATAATTCAGAAGATCCCTTATATCTGAAGGAAGAATTGTTCCGGTAAGATGTGCCTTAACATGGTAGGTGGTAAAATCATTGACAGTAAATGATCCTGCAATATCTGAGCTGCCGGGTTTCATACTGAGATCTGTTATATCAAGAACCTGCTTCTTTTCAAAATCTGTAAAGAAATTCCCCTTTGCAGTAATTTCATTTATAACACTCCTGCCTGAATTAAAAAATCCATTGCTGATCATAAAATCAACATTAAAGGTGGTCCCTAAAGAAGTGCCTTTGATCGTGCACCCAACAGAAAGAGTTCCACCAGTTTTATAGTCCGAAAATTTCTTTACAATTCCGGCAGGTAGAAATTTCATTGATTCTGAAATGGTCACATTAACGGCTTTTATGCTCAGGTCGGGGTTGTTTTGCTTGTCAAAACTGCCTTCGAGACTGAATGTCATACCATCGATTGTGAAAGTACTCCTGTCGAACCGGATACCCTCATCACTACTTTGCATTTTGAGATCTACGGATGCATCGAAGGGATTATTAAGCTTTAAGGCAGAAGCATTAAACGAATTTATAAGAAGTATTCCTTCAGATTTAAGATCAATTCTCTCACCCAAAATCCGGCTTGTTACTTTTCCTGTTCTGACTTCACTGTTAATAGCTACTCTCCTTTTAAGATCAGTATAGGTTGCTTTGATATGCGAAAGAGTTACTTTTTCAAGATTGATGTTTACCGGTTCAGCACTTTCGGTATTCTCCCTTTTTGATGTAACCTTGTAATTCACGTATCCATCGGGTGTTGTTAAAATATTAACAATGCCTGATCGTACATCAATGCTTTTAATATTGTATACTCCACGGAGTGCATCAAACGGACTGAACTCCAGGAAAAATGATTGTGCAAATAATAGGGTGTCAGGAAAGGATCCGGTAACCTGACCAGCGTTCAGGGGGGAGGTTACCAGTACATTCTTAAGCTCAACCGAGCCATCCGGAAAGTTTCTCAGAAAAGATAATTTTACATGTTCGGCTTCAACCCTGGAAGTGATGTTTTTATTGATGGAAGAGATAACGATCGATGTAACCCTTTCCTGCAAAAGTAATGAAGCAGCAAAAAGTAAAACCAAAAGACCTGAAGCAAAGATTATCAGCAGCTTACCTGTTTTAGCCAGAAATTTCATTGTTAGAAAATAGGGTATTGAATAGAGCGGAATTTCATTCGCCTTTTATGAATATTCCCGGGCCAAAGGTAATTGAATTAGGCAAAAAAAACCCTTAATGATTCAGAAGGAAAGACAAATCATCAGATTCTGACAACTCCTGTGGTAAAGAACCCTTTTTGAATATTCTGACAGCCCGTGGCCCTGAAAGCCTTAATTTCCCGTCTATAAGAAGTAGCATTGTTCCTTCCCTTAAGCCAGCCACCGCTATCCCGGGATTCATCTCAATGAACTCTTCTATTCTCTGCTCACGGGTCTCACCTGCATGACCTGCCGGGTTGGCATCGAGGTAATGTGGGTTTATCTGGAAAGGAATAAGGTCTAAAGCAGAAAAGGAGGAGGGTTCAGTTACGGGCATGTCGTTTGTTGTTCTTATTGTTGGACATGCAACGTTGGAACCTGCGCTCCAGCCTATGTAAGGAAAGCCTTGAATTACCTTTTTTCTTATTACATCCATTAGTTTGTTATCCTGCATCATTTTTAAAAGCTTCCATGTATTGCCACCTCCTATTACTATAGCTTCACACTCTTCAACAGCGGCTACAGGGTTGGTATACTTATGGATGGAAACAACATCATGTCCTATTTCATTAAACCTCTCTTTTACCCTTTTCTCATATTCATCAAACGAAAAGGTAACTGCTGCGTATGGGATGAACAATGCCTTTACGGGTTTCTTTCCCAGGAAATCCCTTATCATGAATTTAGGATAATCGAGATATGGTTCCCCGGGATTTGTGGAATTGCTGATAAGTAATAACCTGGCGTTTTTCATACTGTGGCTAGTGAGTCCTGATATTCAATAACCTCCTGTTTTCCTGGCTGATCATCTAATGAGAAGGTTGTGAATGTATTTGTAAAAAGATTAAATATAAGAAATTTACCGCTCAGGACTTCTCCAGCACCGGTGATGATCTTTATTACTTCATTGGCCATATAGATTCCTGTAATGCCTGGTAAAACTCCGAATACACCTACATTCTCAGGAGCCGGGTTCCTGAATTCCCTGTTTGACTCAGGATTGAATTTCCTGTATGAAGGTCCTCCGTTATAATTAAATACAGAAACCATTCCTTCATACTTGTATACTGATCCGTGCACCATGGGCTTGTTAAGATACAGGCAAGCATCGTTAATAACATACCTTGCCTCTGCATTATCAGTGGCATCAACTATTACAGCATAATCCTTCAGGAATTCAGGCGCACTTGTGCTGTCAAGCTTCCTGTTAATGACTGTGTATTCACAAAGAGGATTCAGGTATTCGAGCCTGCTTTTTGCAATTATTGACTTAAGTTTTCCCAGGTCAGGGGACCCGTACAGCACCTGCCTGGCGAGGTTTGTTTCATCAACTATGTCAAAATCCAGTATCGACAGCTTTCCAACTCCTGCCGCAGAGAGATATTGCAGTACAGGACATCCCAGCCCTCCGGCGCCAACAACAAGTACTTTTGCACTTTTAAGTTTTTCCTGTCCTGCAATACCGATTTCAGGGAGTAAAATATGTTTGCTGTATCTCCGGGTTTCCCTGTTTGATAATGTTGTATCGCTCATCTTCGTGTGTCATTCGTGTATTACAAATATACCCGAAATCATTATCACGAAGGCTCTGGTTCAGTTGTTTAATCAGGAATTAAGGCATTATTAACCTTAAATTAATATTTATGGTGAACAATCCCGGATCCTGAAAATATCAGTTATTAAATGTAAATGCCAGGCCGACTTCGAAAGGATACAGATCATACCCTCCGGGAGCCTTTCCTTCACGGAACATCGGAGTGATATAACAGGTTCCGTAAAGCTGGAGGTTTGAATATCCAAATCTTGCAGTACCTCCGGCACGAAGAAGATTCAAATTGAAGTCACTGTTTGATTTAACCTTGTTCCCATCTTCAAAAACCATTTTTGAATGTGACGCAACCTTTATTGCACCTATGGGGCCTGCAGATATATTCAGATGGTTGCTCATCACAGGCAGCTGAAGCTCGAGAAGGAATGGAACATGCAGGTATAAAGAAGTCATTTTTGATTTTTCAAGGGGTGTTCCCGGATTAAGTTCCTGGATTATTCCTTGAGGTCCTTTATCGATGTTGTTGTTACGATCAAACCTGTAGTTGTTCCAGCTTAAGCCCATACCAGTAACAAATCCGATGTGGCGCGTAATCCCGAGACTTACCTGTGCAAAGTTGATATTCAAATTGTGTGATTTCCCTGAATGAACAGTCATGTACCCGATATCTTCAGGGATGTAATGACTGTTATCTGATGTTGTGTAATTATTGTAACCGAATTCGACTCCTGACCAGTTGCCCCTGAAGCTCCTGCTGCGTGATTCTCTTCTTGTTTCTTTCCTGTCATCGTTTTCATTTTCATCATAATAATACTCATCCCTGTCATCAACTTCATCAGAAGAATACTTCCGGATCCTTATCTCAGTACCATCATTTTCAAGCGATTCAAGAATTATCAGACCACGGTTGCCAACCTTGATGTTGACTGAACTGTCATTTTCGGAGAATTTCACAAAGTCTTTTCCTATTACTATCTCTTTTTTTTCAGGATCATCCTTCCTTTCACCGGCAGACACTTCCTGGCTGAATCCCTGTGATATTAACGACATCAGCATTACGAATATTCCAAGTTTTTTCATATTGTTGGTTTTTGTTGTTCAGACATCAGACGGATTAGCAGAATTAAAAGTTACTCGCGGGATTCATTTTTTCTTACAGGAGTATTGAACTTGATTGTTCTTGAATTAAAACTGAGTGACCTGAGCTCCCCCTTTTCATCATTATTGGCAGTCAGGGCCATTTCCCAGCCAAGAAGCTTGTTTAATCCTGTGATCCCGGCTTCTGCAAGTTCATATCCTTTAAGAGGCGTGTCATCATAATCATCGCGTTTCAGCAATTTCTCGCGGAACGTCATTGCAAAAACTTTTCCGAACCTGCTCCTGTAATCATCACTAATTACTGTGACTTCTGTCAGGCTTGATGAGGCAAGGTTTTCTGGTTGAGGCCATGCTGCCGTATAGTACCTTAAATGATCAACCTGTGCTGGTACAGGTTCAGATATATAGTGAATTGCAGGCTCTTCTGAAACTGGAGAAGATGTTTTAACCGGGTTATTTACCGCAATAATTATGTTTTCTGATTTTTTACTGTCTTTATCAGATATTACAGGCAGGTTCCTCATAATATATATGGTATCTGCTAAATTCAGGTTTGCCTGCTGGGGCAGCACACGATTTTGCCTTAAGATTCCTGTAATCACAACAACGGCAATAATTGCGGCAGCAGCACTTATTACGGCTTTAATGAATAAGCTTCTGCCAATACTGTGGTGTCTAAGCCTTCCTTTGCGGGGATAAACGGTGGCTGGAGGAGTAAGCCTTGCACGTGTGATCTTTTCCAGTATCTTTTTCCTTGATGCATCACTTTCCAGCATTTCTTTAAATTCTGCAAGCTGTATTTCATCAAGATCATTTTCAGTATAGGCTGCGCAAAGCAGCTCAAACTGGCAGGCCGATATGTCATCGACTGACTTCCTGAGTTTTCCTTTTGCAACATAACGAGGTTGCACAGGTTCAAGCCGCACGGTGCTGAATGACTCAAATTCTTCCTTCAGGTCGGGATTCGAATCAAGGAAGGCATTGAGCTCAATAACCTGGCTTGTAGTGAGCCTGTTATCAAGCCAGTCGGCGAGCCATAATTCATAATTTGACCTGTCTATCATGATTCAAGGATTGATTCTATTGATCCGATATAGTTCTTCAGTGCAATCCGTCCCCTGTAAATGTTTATTTTAACCTGGGACTCATTCTGTCCGGTAATTTCACCAATTTCCTTATAGCTGTATCCTTCATAATCACGAAGCAGTATCGAGGTCTTTTGAATTTCCGGAAGTTTTTCGATAGCCCTGTGAAGTATTTCATTCAGGTCGCTGTAGCCCCTGCCATTAAATTCCGGCTCATGCACCAAATCTTCAAGGCCTGAGATTCTTTTTTCTTTCCTTATAATGTCTATCATTATATGGTATGATGTTGAAAAGAGCCATGACTTAACCACAATGAAATCAATTTCCGTGAGATGCATCCAAAGCCTTTCATAAGTATCCTGCACGATGTCATCAGCCCTGTGTGCATCTTTAACACTTCCAAGGATGAAGCGATATATGTGGTCAGCATACGCTTCTACCGATTTGTTGTATTCACCTACAGTCATAAACCGATCTGGCAGAATAAAGACGGTTCAAATAAAAAAAAGTTACATGGATAAACAATATTTCTTTTCATTCGTTGTTTAGAGTATCTGACTATACTGATCCGGAAAACACTGCGGATTAATTATTAACATAAAAGCAGATTATGATTACATTGACAATATTGCTCCTTTTTTATAAGAAAATAGCCACTTTTATTGTAACACTTTTCAGGTAAAAAAAAGACGCCCTGATGAGGCGTCTATGTTAAGTAAATATTTTCTTTATCTCATTTAGGCTGGTAAACACGAACCCAGTCAATTTCCATGGAAGTCATACCGCTGATTGGCTTGTCAAGCGCGCCTGCAAGAAGTATGTACATTGGTTCCTGCGGAACATTGGATGTCTGTGTGAGTACCTCTGTATTGTTAATTTTCCAGGTAAGCCTGTCTGGAGTCCATTCGAGGGTATAGATGTAGAAATCGCCTGCATACCTCGATCCGAGTGATGTTTTTGAATTACTGCCATTTCCGGTAAAGTAATCGAACCATACTTTTCCTTTTGAAGCCCTGCAGATGTCGACATGTGGTGCTATCCTGTCGGCAAGCATCCAGAATGCATTTTTAGTGTTGGGGTCACCCAGCTTTATCTTTGCTGAAAAAACACCATATTTCTGCCTGAAACTGTTGGCTGAATTTATTATGCCTGATGTATAATCAAAATCCTTTTTAATGAACCCTTTTGATGCAGTCCATGCTGTTCCTTTTGTTTTCTGCGGCTTAATGTGAATTTTAAGAGTACTGTTTCTTAGTTCGAAGTTTTCCTTTTCTGTATATGCCTGGAGATCTGGTTCAACAGAATATCTGTCTTTCAGAAGCTTATCCCCCCAGTAAAAGTTTGTCATCCATTTCTTTGTATCGAGAGTTTCACCCTCAAACTCATCGGAAAAAATAAGTTCTCTTTGTTTGAGAACATCAAATTTATTTGAGTCTTTTACTTTATAATACCATATTATATCCGGATCATTTTTAAGAGCATGGTATTGTTTAAGCTGATTGAACATCTCATCTTTTTCGAATCTCTTCTTATCGAGAAGGTATTCTTTTTGTTTTTTGAATTCCGGGGTCGCAACATAATCTTTCAGTTCATTGTACCTGGCAAGACGTGTTGATCCATCGAGGTTAAGGAAGTTGGCATATTCCCTGGATTTTTTGAACCTGTAATAGTTCTTTATTTCTGTGCTTGCTTTCAGCCTTTTATATTCATCAAGCCTCTTGAAATCATCTGTTTCCCTGAAATTTTTAGCTTTCATCTTTTCCCGGAACTCAAGTGAGGCCACCTCTTTTTCAAGATCTTCATAATTCTTTATCCTGTCAGAACCTTCAATTGATTTAAAATCCTTTAGCTCTGAGCCTGCATTCACCCTGAAATAAAGACCGATATCTTTTGATTTCTGCATACCGAGGAACTCTTTTTCTTTTTGATATTCCTCAGAAGTCTTATACTGAAGTGATTCAATATCTTTCTTCTTCCGGATGAACTCAGCAGAATTCACGAGTTTGTCAATCTTGTTATATTCAGCAAGCTTTTCCGATTCAGAAAAGCTTTTCAGCTTTGCAAATTCTGTTACCAGTGCCTTTTCATCCTGCTCAATCTTGGCTGTTGAGGGAATCATTCCCAGTAATAGTTTGAGGCTTGCCATTTTCAAATTCGTTTAGGTACAACCGTTAAAGATAAAAATCTTTCTATAATAAACGCTCTGTGGTACCGGAAAATTGATTTTTTGAAATAAAAATCAATGTATAATTTATTTGAGAACTCTCTCTTTGAGCTATTAAAATATGGAATTCTCCCGGAAAGTTATTATCTTTAAAGATAAGACTTTACAAATGAAAAATGCCTTTATGGTAGAAGAAGGTTTCCAGGTTGAAAAAAGTCTGAATTCAATACTCGAAAACTCGAGGGATTTAATCTGCCGGTTTAATGTCTGTGATCAGAAAATTGAATATCTCAGTCCTGATCATGTAACAATGAAAATTTCAGGAAGATCATGTGATGAGCTTTTGTCGATGAAGATTGATGATCTCAGGACTTTAATAGATGCCCGTGATCTTGTTGCGTTAGATTCACTTCCGGTTCTTTTCCGGAGAGAGAACGGGGTTCAATTAACCTTCAGCATCAGCTTGCCCGGTGGCAATAAACGTAAACTATCAGGATGGTTTGCACCGCTTTACTCAGAAGAATCTGAGCTATGCTATATTGACTGCTTCATACAAGTTGCTTCATCGGGTTCAGAAAAGGATAAGGAGATTCTTGACACGATACCGGTAATTCTAACAATGATACGTCCTGATTACACAATTAAATGGTGTAATAAAGCTTACAGGGAAGCTCTGGGAAATAATGAAGGCGGGCTGTGCTATCGCAAGCAATTCAATTTGGATAAGCCTTGCAGTGAATGCCAGGCCTTTTTACCATTGAAAACAGGCAAACCTCACAACTGGCAATGGACGCTTCCTGACGGAAGAACCTTCGACATACATAATTTTCTGATCAGGGATAGTGACGGCTCCCCGCTGATACTCGAGATGGATATAGACATTACCGGTTGGCGCAAAGCCGAGATTTCACTGAAGGATCTTAATGAAGCGCTCGGGCTCAGGGTTGCCGAACATACTGAAGAGCTGAGGAAAAGCCAGATCGACCTCCAACATGCACAGAGGATTGCAAATATCGGAAACTGGCGCCTTGACCCGGCGACAGAAGAACTCTTCTGGTCGGGGGAAAATTACCAGATCTTTGGCATCGCTGAAGGTACGAGGCTTAATTATACATTTTTCCTCCAGCTTGTTCATCCGGATGACCGGGAAGATGTGGACAAAAGCTGGAAGGCAGCTCTTGCAGGAAAGGATTATGACCTTGAGCACAGGATCATGGTTAATGGTATGATCAAATGGGTTAGGGAGAAGGCATACCTGGAGTTTGACGGGGAAGGCAAGCTCATTGCTGCATTCGGCATCTCACAGGATGTTACTTCCAGGAGAATGGCCGAGGATAAGCTGAAGGAATCCGAAGCCAGGCTAAGGATGGCTCTTGAGAGCGGAAAGATTGGTGTATGGGAATGGAACCTAAAGACCGGCAATATAACCTGGGATGACAGAATGGAAAAGATGTTCGGTGTTCCTCCCGGTTGGTTCGGTGGCACATATGATGATTTTGAAAGACTAATTCATGATGAGGATGTTGCGCATTTCAGAAAGGCAATTGATGACACCCTGCGGACAAATATGCCATTTGAAACAATTTACAGGATACGGTATGGCAAAAAAGGAATAAAGTATATCAGCTCCAAGGCCCAGCTTAAGTATGACCGCAGCGGAAGACCCCTGCTTCTATCAGGCGTGTGTTTCGACATAACCGGGCTGAAGGAAGGTACAGAAAACCTGATAAGCAGGCTTAACCAGGAACTTCTAAGATCAAACCGTGAGCTCGAAAGCTTCGCGTATGTTGCATCTCACGATTTGCAGGAACCGCTCAGGATGATCACCAGCTTTACACAACTTCTGGAGGTTCAGTACGGAGAAAAGCTCGATGCCCGGGCCAGGGAGTATATTGAATATGCCACAAGCGGGGCAAAGCGAATGTATGATCTTATAAACAGCCTTCTGGCTTATTCAAGGATAAACAAGAAGGAATTAGCATACGCGAGGATTGACGTTAACAAAGTTGTTGATGCAGTAAGAAAAAATCTATCATTGAAGATCCTGGAAAAGGAAGTTCTGCTAAATACTGAAAAGCTTCCTTTCATTTATGGTGATTACGATCAGATGGTACATCTGTTCCAGAATATAATAGCCAATGGAATAAAATTCAGCAAAGTAAATCCTGTAATTACAATTACTGCAAAAGCTTCAAAAGGATACTGGACTTTCTCAATTTCCGACAATGGCATCGGTATCGAGCCCCAATATTTTGAAAGGATATTCCAGATATTCCAGAGGCTTCACCCCCGTGAGCATTATGAGGGTACAGGCATAGGACTTGCCATATGTAAAAGGATTGTCGAACGCCATGGAGGCAGGATTTGGATAGAATCACAGCCCGGAAAGGGTTCTGCATTCTTCTTCACCCTGCCCAGGACAGCCCCGGTGATTAAGCCTCTCACGGTTCCTGCATCAAATTGATCGGTGACATTAAATTCTGTTAAGTCTTAAGCAGACTTAAAATCATTTTGTGTTTTATTATTTATATAACTTTGATTCAGTATTTGCAGTTTATTAAAAACTGACTGGATCATGGAATGTTATTTGTTGTAATTCCTGATAGTATGATTAAAGCAATGAGAATAAGACAAGGTACTAATTGCAGGCTGGCATGTGTTACACTGGCAATATTGTTCATTTCATTTACCGGGAATAGAACCATATCAGGACAGGAGCTTACTGCTGCAGATATTGTGAAGAAAGCCGATGAGAAATTCAATGGGGAGAAATCGAGCATGATGGTTATGTCGATGACAATAGTAAGGCCGGCATGGGAGAGGACAGTTGAATTCCGGAACTGGACACTTGGAAGAGATTACTCAATGACACTTATCACGGCTCCTGCCAGGGATGCCGGACAGTCATTCCTACGCAGGAAAAATGAAATGTGGAGCTGGAATCCCTCGATCAGCAGGGTAATTAAGCTTCCTCCATCTATGATGTCACAGGGTTGGATGGGATCGGATTATACCAATGATGATATTCTTAAAGAATCTTCTGTTGTAAATGATTATACACATGAGATCATCGGGGAGGAATCAATTGATGGAAGGCAATGCTACAAAATTAAGATGGTGGCGAAGGAAGATGCCGCCATAGTCTGGGGCCATCAGCTCAGGTGGATTGATAAGAAGGAATTCCTTGTACTGAAGGCAGAACTTTATGATGAAGATGGATACCTTGTAAGAACGGAGAAAGGATCAGACATAAGGTCAATGGATGGCAGGACTATCCAGACCAGGATAGAGCTTATACCTGAAGATGATCCTGGCAATAAAACAGTTGTTACAATTAAAGAGATCAAATTTAATGTGGCAGTTGAGGAAAGCTTCTTTTCACAGCAGAATATGAAGAACTTAAGATAGCCTGTAATACACCCGGATGAAGAATTACCTAATAGCGTGGCGGAATATCTGGAGGAATAAAAGACGGACGCTGATTACAGTTGCCTCAGTCTTTTTTGCTGTCTTCTTTGCACTGCTGATGCGCTCCCTCCAGCTTGGAACATATAATCACATGTATAAGAATGTTATTGAATCTTATACAGGTTACCTGCAGGTTCAGCATGAGGATTTCTGGGACAGCAGGACAATTGATTATGTTTTCAGGCCGGATACAGGGACTGAAAGCACAATCCTCAATGATCCCAACACATCTATGATTGTCCCGAGGTTTGAATCATTTGCTCTTGTTTCATCAGGTAACCTTACCAAGGGAATAATGGTCCTGGGCATTGACCCTGAAAAGGAAGATAATCTTTCAAATGTACGATCCAGGGTCGTGAAGTTCAGGCTTACAAGTGAAGCAATACGCAATATTGAACCTGAAATTCCAGAAGATTACTGGTCGCAGTTGCACCTGAATGAAGGGGAGTCTTTTACAAGCAGCTCTTCACTGTTATCTGGAATTGGTGTTTCTGATGAAGATTCAGCTGCTGTAATGAATGTGGTCAGAAAGTATGCATCTTATAAAAGCGGGTATCTTGAAAAAGATCAGCCGGGAGCGCTTATAAGCTCCAGACTTGCTGTTTTTCTTAATGCCTCCGTTGGCGATACAATTGTACTGATAGGACAGGGATACCAGGGAACAATGGCTGCAGGAAAATACCATGTTGATGGTATTGTGAAGCTTCCAACACCTGATTTCGACAGCAGGATCGTTTACCTGCCAATTGAAACCTGCCAGCAGTTGTATAATGCAGCGGGAATGGTTACTTCCCTTGCAATCATTGTAAGAGACAACTCTGATGATGAAATAGAACGGATGGCTTCATCTCTTGGAAGCACTGTAAAGCCTCCGCTTAAAATTGTCAGTTGGAGAGAGATGAACGAGATGATGATCAACCAGATGGATGCAGATTCAAAAAGCGGAATGATAATGATAGCAATACTCTACCTTGTTATTGCTTTCGGAATATTTGGCACAGTGCTGATGATGACTGCTGAACGGCGAAGAGAGTTCGGAGTGCTGGTTGCCATTGGCATGCAAAAGACAAGGCTGGCCGGAACAATTGTTTTCGAAATGCTCTATATCGGATTCATGGGTCTTGCCGGAGGAGCCCTGGCAGCATTGCCAGTCATATTTTATGGTTATTATAACCCTATAAGATTTTCAGGTGACATTGGCAAGATGTACGAGGATTATGGCATGGAGCCGGTAATGCCTATGCTCCTTCCCGATACATATTTCCTGTGGCAGTCGCTTGTAATTGCAATAATCGTTTTGGTGGCATTATACTACCCGGTAAGAAAGATAATGAAGATGAAGGTTGTGAATTCATTAAAAGCATGATGATGATCTGGAAAACAGCCTGGAAAAATATTTGGCGGAATAAGACCAGGAGCCTTGTCGTAATTGCGTCAGTTACAACAGGAGTCTTTGCTGCAGTTTTCACCATTGCATTCATGAATGGAATGATAGCTCAAAGGTTTGATGCTGCCATCAATGAGGAGATTTCACACATACAGGTAACAGCCAAAGGATTCAGGCTCAATAATGATCCTTCAGTCATTCTTGTGAATGCTGATTCTATTGAAAGAGAGATCCTGAAAATTGAAGGAGTAAAAGATATTGTCAGAAGATCGATAACAGGAGGAATGGCAGGCACAGCAACGGCCAATGCAGGTGTCGAGATAACCGGAATTGACCCGGAACAGGAGAAAAAGATATTTACCCTCAACAATACAATATTAGCAGGAACAGGAAATTATTTCGAAGATACCCGTAAGGATCTTGTTTTGATCGGGCAGGATCTTGCCAAGCAGCTTAACATCATAAGGTTCACGATAGATGATTCAGTCATCTTAAAACTTTCCGGAGTTCTGCCAGCCCGGGTTACCGACAGCCTGAAAACATTAACCGGCATAAGGTTTGACAATGAAAAGAAATTCAATAAATCTCTCCGCGGGGTACTTTCAGAAAAAGACAGCAGAAAGTATTTTTATATAATCAAAAATGAAGCCTGGTCTTACAGGGAAGGTTCACGACTTACCCTAACTTTCTTTGACAAAGAGGAAAACCAGGTAGGTGCAAGATTCAGGATAGCAGGTATATATGATACCAAAAACACAGTGTTCGAAATAAGCTCTGTATTCGTGAGGAACTCTGATCTCGCAAGCCTGACAGAATATCCCCCGGATCATATCAACCAGCTGATAATAAAGTTAAATGACATAGAGGAAACTGTGCCGGTAACTGAAATTCTTCGCGAAAAGTTTCCTGATCTTGAAATAATGAACTGGAAGGATCTCCAGCCGGATCTTGCAATGATGACAGATTACGTTCACCAGATCTATGGGATACTTATGGTCATTATCATGGCAGCTCTTGCTTTTGGCATAGTCAATACAATGCTAATGGCTGTACTTGAGAGAACAAGGGAACTTGGAATGCTTACTGCCATAGGGATGAACAGGCGGAAAGTATTTTCAATGATAATGCTGGAATCTGTCTTCCTTTCACTTACAGGAGGTGTTGCAGGGATGATCACCGGATGGATCGTTATAACACTCACATCACAAAAAGGTATTAATTTCCTCCAGTATGCAGAAGGCATGGAAGCATACGGTTATTCAGCGCACATATTCCCTCAGATAAATTTTAGTTTTTTCATAATGATGACATTGCTTGTAGTAATTACAGGAATACTTTCATCAGTGTACCCGGCATTGAAAGCTTTGAAACTCAACCCTGTTGAGGCAATTCGAAGTGAATAACTGGTTTTAAATTAAACAGATTTTATGATGAAAATAATTGAGATCAGGAATGTAAGCAAGATATACCATGAAACTGAAGTAGAAGTAAGGGCCGTGGATAATGTCTCTGTTGATTTCAGCCAGGCAGAGTTCGCGGCAATCGTTGGACCTTCCGGTTCCGGCAAAACCACACTGCTGAATCTTATCGGCGGCCTCGATTCCCCGACTTCGGGTGAAATTATTGTTGAGGGTACTGATCTTTCAACACTCTCCTCGTCAAAACTTATTGACTTCCGGATGAGGAACATTGGCTTTGTCTTCCAGGCATATAACCTGATCCCTGTTCTGACAGCCAGTGAAAACATAGAATTCATAATGTCTCTTCAGAAACGTTCACGCAGGGAAAGAGATGAGCGTACATTGGAATTGCTAAGGGCAATCGGCCTGGCTGACAGGATAAACAGCCGTCCTTCAAAATTGTCGGGAGGCCAGCAGCAAAGGATTGCAGTGGCAAGGGCACTTGCTTCAAGGCCCAAGTTTGTACTTGCCGATGAACCAACAGCTAATCTCGATTCAAAATCTGCAACAACACTGCTGGAGATCATGGAAAAGCTGAACCATGAAGAAAAAATCACATTCATCTTCTCTACACATGACCCGAGGGTAGTTAAAATGGCTCACCGTGTTATTACGCTGGAAGATGGCCGTATAGTATCGGATGATATTAAGGAAACAGCCATGCCATAAATGAAAACCGGCGGTTTAGTCATACTGTTGTATCTTTGTCTGGCAATACCTGTCATGTCACAGGATGAGCCTTCAAAAGTTGATCTGAACGGCTATGCCAGTACTGTGACTAGTTCAATGTTTGAGTCTGTAAACGATCCTTTTATAATCGATAACCTAATTCATAACAGGCTTAATTTGAAAGCATACCTGGGCAACAATATCACATTTGCACTCGAGCTGCGCAACAGGCTTTTTGCAGGCGATATGGTAAGAAGCGGATTGGGGTATGCCGAACTCACAGGCGATGACAAAGGGTTTGCCGACCTGTCATGGAACCTTGTCAGCAAGCATTCTTTTTTTCTCAATACAACTGCCGACAGGCTATGGGTCGATTTCAACTATGGCAGCATCCAGGCAAGAGTTGGCAGGCAGCGTATAAACTGGGGACAGGCGCTTATCTGGAATCCGAATGATATATTCAATGCTTATTCATATTTTGATTTTGACTATATAGAACGTCCGGGAAGCGATGCTGTGAGAGTCCAGTATTATGTTAGTTCATCCGATGTTCTTGATTTTGCTATTAAAGCAGATTACCAGAACGATGTCACAGCTGCTTTACTGTACAGGTTCAACAAATGGAGTTATGACATACAGCTCCTGGGAGGTATTTATGACAGTGATGAAATAGTGGCAGGAGCAGGATGGTCAGGAGCAATAAAGTCAATATCATTCAGAGGTGAAGCAACATGGTTTCAGCCATTTGAAAACACTAACAATGAAATTGGAAAATTAATCATCACCTCGGGTTTTGACAAGATATTTCAGAATAATTCAATGGTGCAGTTACAGTTGATGCTCTGCAACGATCCCCTGGATCTTCATGATTTTTCATCACTTTACACACGGGACATGACAGTTGAAGACCTCGCATTTTCTGTGTTTACAGCATTTGCTTCATATTCATACCCGGTTACACCTTTGTTCACCACTGGTATCTCAGTAATATGGTTTCCGGGCATTCAGGGATATTTCGGTGGATTGTCGGCCGATTATTCTTTGGCGGAGAATGTCGATGCCAGCTTGTTATGGCAACATTTCAGGGGGGATCTGACAGGGACTGCTTCAAAAATCAACATAGCTTTTTTAAGAATAAAATTCAGTTTCTAGTTTTTTCCATATTTTTGCCCGTTCACCAAGAAAGAAATCAATGGCACTTGTTCATGAATTTGAGAATACGGGTAACTGGTTGTTCAAGAGACGCAGCTGGCTTCCTGTCATCCTTGTTGTTGCAGGAATATTCGTACTCTATATTGTCAACAGGCAGGCCATTATATTCGATATGCGCAATGAGCTTATATACCTTGCTGTTAGTCTTTTTGGTGAAACAATCAGAATAATAACTGTGGGTTATGCGCCGAGGAATACCTCCGGAAGGAATACTGATGCCGGGCAGGTTGCAGAGGTGCTCAATACAACAGGATTATATTCGCTGATAAGGCATCCTCTTTATCTTGGGAACTTCTTTATGTGGCTTGGTCCGGTATTATTCCTGAGGTCAGTAAGCTTTACGATTATATTCTGTCTCGTTTATTGGCTCTATTATGAGAGGATAATGTTTGCAGAGGAACAGTTCCTGAGAAGAAAATTCGGTGATGCATATGATAAATGGTCGGAGACTGTTAGTGCGATAATACCCTGGAACTGGAATTATATCCGGCCGAACCTTCCTTTTTCTGTAAGGAATGTCCTCCTGAGGGAATACAACAGCTTTGTAAACATCTTTGTGATTTTCTTTATTCTTGATATTTTCCGCAATTACTTCCTTTCAGGAAGCATTTATCTTACGGGAATGTGGATATACCTTACAGCAGCAGCTGTTGTCATCTGGTTTGTAACCAGGACAATACATAAGAAAACAAGATTGCTGCAGGTGGAGGGAAGGTAAGGGAAAGTGCCGTGTGTGCCTAAAATGCCAGAAGTATTTAAAGTTTTAATGTAAAAAAAACGGGATACCTTGATCCCGTTAATTTTTATCCTGAAACTCCAGGCACTTTCTGCACTTCCTCAATCTCTCGATCCCATATAGATCATAACGTAATACAGCAGAGTTGCAAGTGAACCAAGAGCGGCAACAACGTATGTGTAGGCAGCCCATTTAAGCGCATCCTTTGCCATACCATGATTCTGGTAGGATGTGATACCTGATGTGGAAAGCCATGCAAGAGCTCTCTGGCTGGCATTGATCTCAACAGGAAGTGTTATAAAGCTGAAGATGGTTGTCATTGCAAATAAAATGATTCCTGCAAGAAGAATACCAGGCATTGTCTGGATCAGCAGGATTCCTGCAAGGATAACCCAGGTTACCCATTTTGATGCAAATGTTACCACAGGCACCAGCTTGGATCTGAAACCAAGCCATGCATATGCAGAAGCATGTTGTACAGCATGTCCAGTTTCATGTGCTGCAACGGCAGCAGCTGAAATACTTCTACCGCTGTAAACGGCAGGGCTCAGGTTGATAGTCTTGTTTGCAGGGTTGTAATGATCTGTAAGAGTGCCCTGAACACTTTCAACCTTAACATCATATATGCCATTTGCATGAAGCATCCTTTCGGCAATATCCTTTCCCGACATGCCATTATCAAGCGGCACCTTTGAATACTTGTTAAACTTGTATTTCAAAGTCTGGCTTACAACCAGGCTCAGGACCATAAAACCAATAAATAGAATCCATATGCTCATTTCCTTTTTCCTCCTTAATTAGTTACGTTTTAGTTACAGCAAAAAGATTGCCAAATTATACAGGTGTCAGTTTGTCATAGCTGCAAATTTACTGATTTTGCAATTATAAAGTCAAATTGCCTTATCAACGATTATCTTTGCATTATGCAGGGTCCAGTCAACAGGATATTATCTTTTGTTCTGTCGTTGCCGGTACATTTTTACAGGTATACACTGTCCCCTATAATGGGCAGAGGTTGCCGTCATGTTCCCACATGCTCACAATATATGCTTGATGCATTAAGGATACATGGCCCCTTCACTGGTCTTCTAATGGGAATAGCAAGGATAATCAGGTGCAGGCCCGGAGGAACGCATGGTTATGATCCTGTGCCTCTTTTCAGGTTTAAAAAGTATAAGCCTTTGCATAATCTTTCTTATTACCGGAAGAGTGAAAACCGGTTGAAAAGGATTGTTAAATAATTAACAGTTAAAATCCCAGATCTTCTTTGAGCTGCTTATAGCCGTTGCGGCTGACAGGTATTTTTTCACCCGTGCCAAGTACTGCAACATGGTTATCCTTCCCATAGGGTTCGAGTTTCTTGATCCCGGAAAGGTTAACGATGTATGACCTGTGTAC
Organism: Bacteroidales bacterium; assembly: GCA_035297425.1. Taxonomy (GTDB): domain Bacteria; phylum Bacteroidota; class Bacteroidia; order Bacteroidales; family VadinHA17; genus LD21. The sequence goes on from DATGYZ010000020.1 coordinate 120,191, forward strand.
TCTTGCAAAATCCTTGCCCGGCAGGTTATCCTCACAGAACTTCATTGTTTCCTGTTTGAGTGCCTTCCCCTCTTCGTGGTATATCATAATGTAATCATCCTGGGCCTCAATGTACCTGATCTTTTCAACAGGGATAATATTAATTGAATTTCCTTTCCGTACTACAAACCTTTCTATCTGGGCAGCAGGTTCAGGTTTCTTTGAAAGGATCTCCATTGCAGGTTTTGCAGATAACCCTGCCCTGATCTTGTCTGTCGCTTTTTTAACAGCTTCATGAAACCGTCTTTTAGCAAATGGCTTCATCAGGTAATCGGCAGCATTCAGCTCGAATGCCCTTATAGCATACTGATCGTAGGCAGTAATGAAAATGATCTCAGGCTTTTCTGTCATAACCTCAACGAGCTCAATGCCGGTAAGCCGTGGCATCTGGATATCGAGGAACACAAGATCTGGTTTGAGCTGTGTTATGTTTTTCAACCCTGAAAAACCATCCGAACATTCAGCAATTACCTCTATTTCTTCAAGTTCGGAGAGATAATGCTTTATTATCTCCCTGGCAGGAGCTTCATCGTCGATTATTACTGCTTTAATTTTATCCATTAAAATCAAATTGCCCTTAAAGATACGAATTTCAACTATTGCCAGGCAATCCACCCTCAACAGGTATGTAAAGCCGTACTCTAAAGAATCCGTCTTCCTTTATTGTGTCGATTGAAGCTTTATTGCCATACTGAAGCTCCATCCTCCGTGCAACGTTTGTCAGTCCTGTACCGGTTCCTTTTCTTACAACCGATGAAGGGTTGAAATTGTTGCTGATCGTTATCTCTACAAAACCATCGGTTTTCCTGGCCCTTGTTATGATCCTGACAGTTTCGGTGCTCTCATAAACACCATGCTTTATTGCATTTTCATATAAAGGCTGAAGCAATAATACAGGTATCCTGAATTCATGGCAGTCATCCTCGAGATGTTCTTCGGTAATAAGCCTGTCCCCGAATCTCACTTTTTCTATATCGAGATACAGGCGAAGGTTGTCGAGTTCGCTCTGCAAAGAGACCGGTTGTTCATCCTTCCTCGAAAGGGAATATCTCATGAATTCCGAGAGCTTAACGATCATATCCCGGGCTTTTTCAGGATCAGTAATTGTAAGTGAACTTATTGAATTAAGACTGTTGAAGAGGAAGTGAGGATTGATCTGTGACCTTAGCATTCTTAGCTCGGTCTCCTTTACAATGCTTTCGAGCCTGGCCTCCCTGGCATTCTTGTCGGAAAGAGATGAAAGACTCTCCGTTAGAAAATAGGCAAGCATTACAAGCAGGTATATAAATACTCCCGAAGCGATCCTGTAGGTCAGTGTGCTGTCCCTGAATTGAGGATAGTTGTAATCTTCAGGAAGAATACCATTCAGAATTATCCTAGTAACGATGATCCATATGCCGACTGTAAAGACACCTGCAAGGATGAGGTTTGGAAGAATTGCAGTTGCAACATTCCTGCCTGCACTCACAAACCGGAAGGGGTACCACAGGGAAAGGGCAAGGCCCGAGTATATTAATAATGAAATAAGGCTGTCGGCAATGCTGACCACTGGTGGCGCGTCATATGCAAAGATAAAAAGCAGCGACTGGCCTGCTGCAAGAAGGAACCAGGCCAGCCACCACACTATAAGCCATGCCCTGTTGGCAAGGACGGGATGTTTCATAACCGATCAATAGCTTTTTACTTCACCTCCGCCGAATACAACGGCACCTCTTATTATAAGCTGCCTTGTTGTATCGATTGTCCTTCCCGGGTGCAATTTACGTGAATCATCAAACCCGCCGAGGACGGGTGTTACATCAACCTTTACATTCCAGTCATCAGGGACAATGATTGTTGTTCCGCCGAAAACGCATGCAATCTCGAGTTCAGAAACTCCAGGTGCAAGCTTTGCCTTGGTTAGGTCAATTTCACTGCCACCGAACACTGCTGTTACTTTTCCTCCCCTGAAATTTTCAGAAATGATCTGTCTTTCTCCACCGCTGAAGATATGAACATAGTCTATATATTCATCTGCAGCCCTTGATACCACCCGTGATGAATTCCAGCCGCTTCGTTTCGAAAATATGAAAATGATACCAATAATTATAAAGATTGACGGCCAGAACAGATTTACATCAAACGTTTCCCTGAATATAAGAGGTATGAGGAAAAACCCGCCGACAGCCATCACCACTATGCCTGATGTACGGTTCCCTGAAGACCCCAGGGTAATGACGAGTCCTATTGCAACAAGCAGCATCTGCCAGCTGAAGATTACATGATCGATAAAATGCGGGAATATGCCAGTGTTGCGCATTACAAGGAAAAGCCCTACTACAACAAGCACTATACCGATAAGGATCCGGTTGTCTATATTACCGCGGGTTACCGGTTTTTCACTTCCAAAAGATTGATTTGTTTCCATGACTCTGAGTTTTTATATGTCTTTGTTTATTATGATCTTCTCCTGATAATTGATTTCAGGATCAATGATATTCCGGAAAGGGCTATTACAGCAGGCCAGAAAAAATCCTCAAATTGTTCATAATCGAAGGGAAACAGCTCCTCGCGGAGAAACCAGACTCCTCCTGCCACAAGCAATATCCCGCCTGTGAACTCGAGGTTCAGCAGAAGTACTACTCCAATAAATATCATTGCTGTTTTCCAGTTAAAATAACCCGACATGCTGCCGAGGTTGAACAGATCGTTAGTTGCAACCAGCAAAGCTAACCCCAGGACTACAAGGAAAATTCCTATTGCAACTCCCGGCCGGCGTTCATTGTGCCTGTATTGATAATCCCTGTTTCTCATTTTGAAAATTCTTTAATGCAAAGATAGGTCAGCATTGTACTTCAATATAAGATGTATTCGGCAGAATGAGTATTTTTGCCGGTAAATAGCTTTTAAACAGATGTAATTGTTACTTTTTAGTTGATAATTTTTTTAATTGCAGAAGGATTCATATTTTTGCAAACCAAAATTTGAAGTGATGTCCCGAAAATACACAATACCGCTTAGCGGAATGAAGGACGGACTGCATCAGGTTGAATTTGAGATTGATAACAGGTTTTTTGAAAGATTTGAGGAGTCGGAAGTTAAGGAAGGAAGCCTTACAGCTGAAGTTGTGATTGAAAAAAGGTCTACACATTCAGATCTTACAATCAGAATTTCCGGTGCTGTGATGATATGCTGTGACAGGTGTCTTGAGATGTTTTCTTTCCCTGTTGAGAGTAAAAGCAGACTTTTGGTCAAATTTGGTGAAAATGATGAGGAAATTGATCCGGACATTCTATATTTGGCCTTTGGGGAAAACGAACTTGATCTGCAGCAGCATTTTTATGATTTTATAATGCTGTCATTACCTATCAGGAAGATTCATCCTGATGATATTGAAGGGAACAGCACCTGCGATCCTGAAATGCTAAAGAAGCTTGAAGATCTCATAACAGAAGGCGAGTCCGAAACAGATCCCAGGTGGGATGATTTGAAGAAGCTAATGAACAATAACTAATATTTACAAGAAATGGCACATCCAAAACACAAACACTCCAAGACAAGGAGAGATAAACGCAGAACACATTATAAGGCAACAGCTCCTACAGTTGGCAGCTGTTCAAATTGCGGATCATCAGTTCAGTATCACAGGGTTTGTCCGGAGTGTGGTTACTACAGGGGTAAGCAGGCTGTTGAGAAGCAGGTTACTGCATAATCGATCAAACTAAAACCTGAACTATGAGAATCGGCCTTGATGTTATGGGAGGTGATTTTGCGCCCGAAGCAATTATTGAAGGTGCAGTTGATTCCCTTAATCATCTGACTAGTGAGGAAAGCCTCATTCTGATAGGCGATGAAGCAGCCATTTACAATAAGCTGAATGAGATGCAGGTTGATTCAGGACGCTTCGAGATTGTCCCGACAACCCAGGTAATTGAGATGGGCGATCATCCTGCAAAAGCTTTTTCTCAGAAAAAGAACTCAAGCATTGCAGTTGGATATGGCATGCTTAAAAGTGGTCTTATTGACGGATTTTGCAGTGCAGGCAACACAGGAGCAATGCTCGTTGGTGCCAGCTATACTGTTAATGTTATACCCGGGGTACTCAGACCGGCTTTAGCTATTGTACTGCCTAAAATCGATAATAAATTCACTGTTATTCTTGATGTTGGCCTGAATCCTGATACAAAGCCGGATGTACTTCTTCAGTATGGAGTTCTCGGCAGCATTTATTCAAAATACGTGCTGGAGACTGAAAACCCGACTGTGGGTTTGCTCAATATCGGCGAGGAAGAATCGAAAGGCACACCAAGCATCAAGGCAGCATATGAACTGATGAAAGGATTTCCCGGGATTAATTTTATCGGGAATGTTGAGGGAAATATCATCTTTAGTGAGAAAATGCCCGATGTTGTTGTTTGTGACGGATTTGTTGGCAACGTCGTACTTAAGCTTGGAGAGGCATTTCATCATATTTATAAAATAAGAAATCTTAAGGATTCATTTTTTGATAGTCTTAACTGGGAGAACATAGGTGGTACACCTGTTGTAGGTATCAATGCCAATGTTGTTATTGGTCATGGAATATCCAGGAGATATGCCATTATGAACATGATACTTCAGACAAAAGGCGTCGTTCATGCCAACCTGGCCCAGAAGATCAAGGAAGCAATTTAATTATGGAAAGAATACGCGCAGCAGTCACCGGAATCCATGCATGGGTACCGGAATACAGGCTGACAAATCAGGAACTATCCCAAATGGTTGACACATCCGACGAATGGATAATGCAGAGAGTCGGAATAAAGGAGAGACGGATACTGAAAGGAGAAGGATTGGGAAGTTCTGACCTCGGGGAACAGGCGGTACGGGGCCTTCTTGAAAAGACAAAAACAAGTCCTGACGATGTTGATCTCCTGATCTGCGCAACAGTTACTCCGGATATGGCTTTCCCCGCAACTGCCAATATTATTTCGGATAAATGTGGTATTAAGAATGCGTTCAGCTTCGATCTTGCAGCTGCATGCTCAGGCTTTTTGTTTGCCCTGCAGACTGGATCAATGTATATTGAAAGCGGCAGGTATAAAAAGGTGATTGTTGTGGGAGCCGATAAAATGTCTTCAATAACAGATTATACAGACCGCACAACATGCCCGCTTTTTGGTGATGCAGCCGGGGCTGTCCTGCTTGAGCCCACCAATGAAGAATTCGGTATCATGGACCACGTGTTGCATACTGATGGTTCAGGGAAAAAATATCTTCATCTTAAGGCTGGCGGTTCCGCAAGGCCTGCTTCTCATGAAACAATAGACAATAAGGAACATTTTATCTACCAGGAGGGTCAGAGCGTTTTTAAATTCGCCGTTTCAAACATGGCCGATGTTGCTGTTGAAATAATGGAACGCAACAATCTCAAATCAGAGGATATATCCTGGTTAGTCCCTCACCAGGCCAACCTGCGCATAATAGATGCAACAGGCAGAAGAATGGGATTACCTCCTGAAAAGGTAATGATAAACATTGAGAACTACGGAAATACAACTGCAGCAACAATACCTCTCTGCCTCTGGGAATATGAGAAGAAACTGAAGAAGGGGGACAAGATCATTCTTGCAGCTTTCGGCGGTGGTTTTACATGGGGCTCCATTTATCTTAAATGGGCTTATGATCCCAATTGAGGCGTAAAAAAAAAGCAACAGCGAACGCTTTTTTTCATGTATTTTACTTAAATCTGCAATAGTTTTTATATTTGTGAGTTATTAAAAGGATTTACCTAAAAACTATACCAGATGGCAAAGTACAATGAACCTGATAATACAAACACCATTAATCTTATCAGCAGTGGTACGGAAATAAACGGCGACATCAGTTCAAGCGGTGATATAAGAATCGATGGAACAGTAACCGGAACATTAAATACAAAAGGTAAGGTTGTACTCGGCCCCACAGGAAAGGTTAAAGGAGAAATAACCTGCAAAAATTCGGAGATCTCGGGAGTTATTGAAGGTAGAATCACTGTTTCCCAGCTTCTTAATCTTAAAGCATCAAGCAGGATCCTCGGAGATATTTCAACGTCCAAATTGTCAATAGAGCCAGGCGCAAAATTCAGTGGCAATTGCAAAATGAGCGAAAGCGACTTTAATGGTGACACAGCAGGAACCTCAAAAGAAAAAGGACCTGAAAAAGCGGCCAGGTAAAGGTCTTAACGACTGGGCAAAGTATTCAGGTATGGCTTTCCAGATGTTCGCGATCATCTTCATCACGACCTGGGGAGGCATTAAGCTCGACAAGATCACCGGGAACAATAAACCTGTTTTCACAATCATCCTCTCATTACTTGGCGTTGTGGCAGCTATCTATAATGTGTTAAAAGACTTTATCAGAAAAGATAATTGAATTCCTTCAGGAAATATCTGCATCTGTTATTCTGGTTAAGTTCCATTTCCGCCATAATTGGTTATCTGATATTAAGCCTGGCAGACCTGAAAATATATATTACAGGATATCTTATAATCCTCCTCTCTTTTTCTGTCTTATCTTCATTAATCGTTTATATTTTCATTAAAGGCCAGACGAAAGATCCAAGGACACAGACCTTTTATTCTCTTACTGCTTTCGGACTAAAGATGCTTCTGGAACTCATACTTGCATTAATATGGTTTGCTTTGGCTAAAAAAAATTCATTAACCGATGTATTTATATTTTTTGTCTTATATTTAACGCTCACTTTGACTTCGGTGTTTTTTATCTTGAATGAATTGAAAAAGAAGCGGTTATAATAAATTTCAACTGAATTGAAAACAAAAAGACTGATCAGTATTTTCTTCTTCATCCTTCTTTCCGGATTTATTGCTTTGTCTGCAGCAGGTTCGAATGATGAAGAGAATGGGGGGACAAAAGAAAAATTCAATGCCAGCTCTTTTATATTAAATCATATCGCCGATTCACATGAATGGCATCTTTTCGGGGAAGGTGAAAAGAGTGTTGCAATCTACCTTCCGGTAATACTTTACGATAAAGAATCAGGACTTAACGCATTCTCATCAAAGAAGCTTGCTCATGGTCATATCTACCGGGGTTTTAAACTTGAAGAGGAAGGTGATTACCAGGGCAAGATCGTTAAAGTTGATGCTTCAGGAAATGTAAATGAGGAATATTTCCCGCTTGATTTTTCAATGACAAAAACAGTAGTGGCAATGCTTGCTGCTGCAATAATCGGACTTGTACTTTTCATTTCAATGGCGCGCTCATACAAAAAGACGGGTGTGAGCCATCCAAAAGGAATACAGAGCTTCCTTGAACCGGTTGTGCTTTTCATCCGCGACGATGTTGCAATTCCGAATATTGGCCATAAAGCCGACAGGTATATGCCTTATCTTCTTACAGTATTTACATTTATTATCATCAATAATGTGATGGGGCTGATACCATTTCCTCCTCCTTTCGGCGGGAACGTAACAGGTAACATTGCAGTTACAATGGTTCTGGCAGTTTGCACATTCCTTATCACACAGTTCAGCGGCAGCAGGAGTCACTGGAAACATGTATTTGCAACACCAGGTGTGCCTGTATGGCTCCTGCCAATTATGATACCGGTTGAGATCATAGGCCTGTTCTCAAAACCATTTGCACTGATGATTCGTCTCTTTGCCAACATTACAGCCGGGCACATACTTGTTCTCAGCCTGATTTCACTTATTTTTATTTTCAACTCTATATTCATGTCACCTGTATCAATACTCTTTGTGGTCTTTATGGACTTCATGGAATTGCTGGTGGCATTTTTGCAGGCATATATTTTCACTCTTCTCTCGTCATTGTTCATTGGACTTGCCGTCGCAGAAGAGCATCATTAATAACTATTAAAAATTCAATTATGGAACCAATTTCACTGGCAGCAGTAGGAGCAGGACTAGCAGTAATCGGAGCAGGACTGGGTATCGGCCGTATTGGTGGTTCAGCAATGGACGCTATAGCACGTCAGCCGGAAGCTACTTCAAAGATCCAGACTGCAATGATCATCTCTGCAGCTCTTATCGAGGGTGTAGCCCTTTTCGCTGTAGTTGTTGCTCTTCTTTAAGCAACTGAAAGAAACTATGAAGCCCTGCAACGGTTGGTTGCAGGACTTCATTAAAAACAAAGAAAACAGAAAGAAATAAAGATATGGTACTACTGGCAAACAGTCTTACAACTCCCGCAATCGGGACTATTTTCTGGGCGGTAATAATTTTTCTCATATTCTTTTTCCTGCTTACCAAATTTGCATGGAAGCCGGTTCTTGCTGCAATCAGGGCAAGAGAAGAGATGATAAAGGGTTCTCTTGAATCGGCCGCAAAAGCCCGTGAGGAAATGAAAAAGCTGCAGAGCGACAATGAAGCAATCCTGAGAAAAGCAAGGGAAGAACGTGAAGAGATACTTAAAGAAGCAAGGGATGTCCGCGATAAACTGATCACCGAAGCAAAGGTTAAGGCAACAGAGGAGGCTGAAAAGCTTGTTGAGAAAGCAAGAGCAGGAATAGATAGTGAAAAGAGAAAAGCCCTTTCCGAGATTCATGAGCAGGTTGCAAATCTCTCTGTTGAAATTGCATCCAAGCTCCTGGGCGAAAAGCTCAAAACAACACAGGAGCAGTCAAAACTTATCGATTCGTATTTGAAAGATATTGATCTCAACAAGAATTAAGGGATGAACGACAGCAAGATATCGGTAAGATATTCAAAGGCACTCTTCCGGACTGCCCTGGAGAAGGATATCATCGACAAGGTTATGGCCGATATGGCATTTATTCTTGAGATCAACAAAGCGCCCGAAACACGGGAATTTCTTGAAAACCCAGTAATCGTTCCGTCAAAAAAAGCAACCGTTCTGAACAAGCTTCTTAAAGGAAGTGTACAGGACGTAACGCTTTCACTCGTCGACCTTCTTGTTAAGAACGGAAGGGAAAGCTTCCTGCCTGCAATTGCACGGGCATTCGTTCACGAGACACGTGTTCACAGGGGTATAACCGAGACCGTTCTTACAACTGCAGTGCCTGTTGACGAAAATGTGAGAAAAGATATCACAAAGCTTGTCGCTGATACTTTTAAAACCAGGGTTGAACTTAAGGAAGTGATCGATCCCTCAATCATAGGAGGCTTTATTCTCAGGGTCGATGATAACTACATCGATGCCAGTATAAAGAACAAGCTCAGGAAAGTTAAAAAAGAGCTTCTTGGTAACAATAAATCCAGGTAAGTGAATATTCATAAAAGAATCAAATAATAAAATGGCAAACATTAAACCAGCAGAAGTTTCAAAAATTCTGAAAGAGCAGCTTGAAGGCATACAGACCGGGGCTGAGCTTGAAGAAGTTGGAACTGTACTCACTGTAGGGGATGGGATAGCCCGTATCTACGGACTTTCAAATGCCGAGTCGAATGAGCTTATCGAGTTCGAGAACGGTATGGAAGGTATTGTTCTTAACCTAGAGGAAGATAACATCGGAGCAGTTTTGCTTGGACCCACAGAGGAAATCAACGAAGGGGACATCGTTAAAAGGACCGGAAGAATAGCCTCCCTTGAAGTGGGAGAAGGTCTTCTTGGAAGAGTAATATCCCCGACAGGTCAGCCTCTCGACGGCAAGGGCCCTGTTACCGGTGACCTTTATACAATGCCTTTTGAAAGAAAAGCGCCAGGGGTTATCTTCAGGC
>DATGYZ010000021.1:0-1588 GCA_035297425.1 Bacteroidales bacterium
ATCGCGTATGGGGATTGAAGTGTATCTCGAGTTTTCAAGCACCTTCCTGATAAGGTTGGAGAATTTTGTCAGGTAATTGTTCGTGGCCAGCTTGTCGTGCTGGTACATATAATACTGTATTGAATTCAGTGTATTGAAAATAAAATGAGGATTCATCTGCTGACGCAGGTTTGCCTGGTTCAGCTCGGATATCTGGCGATCCATCTCGGTTATCCTTCTTTTGGCATTGATCCTTGCCCTGCTGTAGATCAGCAGAAGGATCAGCATCATCAGCACGAAAAAGGCTGATGATCCGAAAATGACAAGCCTCTGGTTCCTTAGCTGAAGGGAAAGAAGCTCCACTTCCTTGCTTTGCGACTCAGCCTGGAACCTTGCAGAGGCATCATTCAACCCTTTGACTTTATCGCCCTGGAGGTAAATATCATTGTATTTCTTGAAGAGGACATAATTCTTATAGGCGTTGGAAGTGTCTTCTTTAACAAGGTAAAGATCACTCATGTCCCTGTAAATCCAGGAGATTACGTAGATGTCATTTGCAAGTTTTGCCTGATCGATCCCTTTATTGTAATAATCCAGTGCCTTTTGAAAATTCCTCAGATCGCGGTTAACGGTCCCCAGGTTTCCATATGAGTTGGCAGATGTGCTGTACCGTTTTATCGGTATGGAATATTTAAGTGACTTGTTATACGAATAGATAGCTGAATCATATTTTTTTTCAAGATAAAAATTCCAGCCCAGATTGGCCCAGGCGAGCCCATTGAAAACAGAATCCCCCCTGGCAGAAGCGACCCGGGAACATAATCGCAGCACCGAATCAGCGAGTTTAAAATGCCTGTCCGCTTCTGAATACATGGATCCCAGCCTGAAATAGCTGAGAAGCAGGACTGAGGTGTCTTTTTCTGCAGAAGCGGCCGCGATCGCCTTTTCCAGCATATCTTTGTAGTCGGGGTATTGCTTGAGCGAAGAATAAACAGAAGATATTCCCTGGTAAGCAGCAGGGATGATTCCTTTCAATCCGTATCTTTCAGCTATCCTGATGCTGTTTTCGTAGTTCAGTATGCTTTCCCTGAAGAAACCGGTGTTGAGATAGTACGTTCCGAAAAAAGTATAGGCTTTTGCTTCTGCATTTCTGTCCCCGTAAGTCCTTGCTTCCTGAAGCGTGATGTTTGCTTCCTTTGACGCATTTCCATAATCTTTCGTGAACATGAAGTATTGCGCCCTGGCAAGATTAAGCATTGGAGGAAAACCTGTTTTCAGTTCCCGGCAGATTGCCTCGGCAGAGTCGATAAGCTTTTTTGCATACGTAACATTGGCTGGCTCTCCGAAGCTTTTGAGAGCTTTATTTATAAGCTGGTTTAAAGCTGCTGTGTCCTTATTCTGACCTGAAAGCCAGGAAGGTGATGCACCTGCCACTCCAACCCTGCAGACCAATATAACAGATAATATTAAAATGCCGCGTCTTACCATACCATAGATCCTGAACATTTCAATCCCAATAAATATCGTCAGGAAAAATGAAAAATATGCAACTTATTTTACGGTTGGTCGTTCCGGCTTAACCGTTGGCAGCTTTTCAGAGCTTTATTTC
>DATGYZ010000022.1:0-95830 GCA_035297425.1 Bacteroidales bacterium
CAACCGTTCCTGTTTTTCGCCATTTGCGCTATGCCATTTTCCGCTCCAAAAAACAGGACGCGGTTCGCACCTTTTTCGGGTTTGCCAACGCACCTTCTAAAGTCTCAACAAATAATTAAAAAAGGCTGTTGATTACTCTTGTTATTATTAGTTCTTATGATCCTTTAAAAGAAGTAACCAGGAAAAAGAGGACTAAAAAGTAAACCGTTCCTGTTTTTCCATTTTCCATTCCGGAAAAAAAAGAAAGGTGTCTCAATTTGATTTGAGACACCCTCTGATAATGATTCAACTGATCGCAAACGGATCCGTTGGTTTACTAATTTTCCGGCAATTGCCTTGCTTTTGCAATATTCAATACTGCCTGCTGGCCGAGCCTTTCATAAAGCTGGGTAAGATACAGGCTCCTCGGGGTAACATGAACATCCAATGATTCAAGATGACCGTTTGGTTTGGTAAGATCCTGGAGTGGCACATTGAATATTACGGCATTTACACCGATATGACCGAAAGTATAGTTCTGAGCCGTTGGTGGTTGCTGCACAAGGAAATCTCCTTCGCAATTCCAGAATACAATATTTGCACCGGCCCACCCGATAATATAATCCCAGAATCGTGCGGTAAGAGGGGCTTTGATATTATCATACAGTACACCGTTTACCCACCTGTTATGTGGTTCGCTTGTTGAGTAAGGATTGATAGCGGTACAATCAAGAAATACATTTCCGCTGGATTCTGAATTCTGCAATACAAAAGAATGCCTTCCCTTCTGTGAGAAACATCTCTGAACAAGAATGAGCTGGCCATTAATATGATAAACAAACCTTCTCGACCCTCTTCTTTGAGATATCGGTTCTTTCGCTTCACAATCCTGCACGGTAATCCATTTTGAACCGGCATTTACCTGGACAACACTGTTTACAAAATGGAGAGCTGTGATATTTCTTACCCACGCATTCTTTGTATTTGAAATAATGACAAAATTGCTGACATGGTTTTCGTCAGAGTAATATTCCTCTGCCTTGTAATCCTCCCTGTCCATGTTGCCATATGATACAGTTCTGACGGTTGGATTGTACTCGGAAATACCCCTGAGGTTTTCCACTCCTGACTGTTCAATACGGCCGTCATTATATTTTACAACATTTCCACCACCCCAGCGTACATCAACAGCAGTGAAGATGGGAGCATCGATAATTATTGTATTGCCTCTCACTTCTTTGATCACCCTGTCGTATGTAATTGTAAACGGGGCCCACCTGTTCCTTCCGACACTTGCGCTATCCTGACCGATCTCTTTTATCCATGCCTGGTTTCCAATCCTCCGGACAAGGATCTTATCACCTGCCTTGAAAGCTTTTGCAGATACAACATTTATTGATGTGGCACCAACAGGAACATATTTATCTGTTATATCCTGTTTTGTTTCTTCCATGAGAGTTATGCCTTCCGGGCCGGAGATATTAACCAGGCCGCCTCTTCCATATGCTTGCCTGTCTGTTGGGATTTTAGCATAAAGAATAGTACCGACGTCAGTCATTCCTTCACCCCTGAGTACAACTCCGGAGGCTTTTATTGTTATAGGTTTATGAAGCTCGAAGGTTCCCTGCCTGAGAAGAACAGCTCCCCTGAAGCCTGACGCATCGGGAGGCAGTGAAGAAACACTGTCAATAGCAGCCTGTATTGTTGCAGAATTATCACCAAGCACAGGCCACACGATCTTTTTAACGGGAATGGTAGGTATCGGTACACCGCCACCTTTATAACCTGCATTTGAGAAATCCGGGATCCTGTTGCCAAGGCTGTCGGCAGCATATACAAGCCTGCCATCAGACCCGGGATAAACTTTTGATGTTGTTGGCGCCAGGTCGCCTGCCTGAATATAATTGTCAGGATAAACTTTGATCTGGGCACTTCCGCATGTGACGTAGAGCAGAAGGATGAGACTAAGTAAGGTTTTTTTCATTTTATAGGTGTTTATTGATCAAAACGTATGAAACAAATCGAGGTGTAAATTACCAGTTTTTTTGTAATTTACACCTCAACCTTTAAAACCTCACATGAAAAAGATTAATCCGGCGTTGTTGCTGACTGCTTCGGTATGTCTTGTATTCCTGTCTTCCTGTTCCGACAGGGTAAAAGAAACCGGGAACCCGGATCCAAGGGTAAGAATTTCAATTAATGATGGCTGGAAGTTCATGAAATATGCTCCGGGGGAGGCAGATAACCTGGTTTACGATATACGTCCTGAGATTACCGACAGGCGCGATGACCGTGATGCCGACTCCAGGCCAACCGAAGCTGAGGAGGTTAAGGCATCGGCAGAGGTTCTTAAACCCTGGATACTGCCTGCTGCAAATGCTTTTATAGGCGATAGCTCCATGCATCATAAACGTCCTGAGGGTAACCCCGGCAGTAATTTTGACTTTGTTAAGCCCGGATTCGATGACAGTGGCTGGGAATCTGTTGATCTTCCCCATGACTGGGCGATCAAAGGTCCTTTTCTTGAAGGTCCTGATGCTGAGGCAGGAGGAGGAATGGGCAGGCTGCCCAGCCATGGTGTTGCCTGGTACCGCCGGAAGATCAATATTGATGAAGAAGAAACGGGGAGATCAATCTTTCTCGATATCGACGGTGCAATGTCATACGCAATGGTGTGGATAAACGGGAAGCTGGCAGGAGGCTGGCCATATGGCTATAACTCTTTCAGGATCGATCTCACACCTTATATTAATGCAGGGGAGAACCAGCTCGCAATAAGGCTCGATAACCCGCCTGTGTCATCAAGATGGTATCCCGGCGGAGGTATTTACCGCAACGTGTGGCTTGTAAAAACAAATCCTGTCCATGTCGGATACAATGGCACATTTGTTAAAACCCGTAACATCTCAGCCACTTCGGCAACGGTCGACATAGACATTACTATTTATAACAATTCGCCTGCTGACCGGAGTGTCGAGGTACGGACATCTGTTTATGGCATGGGTGATGAAGAGAACTCAGCGGCAATAGTTGAGCTTCAGGCAGCTGTGATCCACATACCTGCAGGAAGAAGCTCGGTTGTAAACAGTTCCGCCGAGATTAAAAATCCTGAATTATGGGGACCTCCCCCGACACAGAAACCGCACATGTACAAAGCGGTAACGAGTATAATAGCCAACGGTGATGAAGTTGACAGATACATTACAAAATTTGGGATCCGCTCTGTTGAGTTCGATCCTGCTGAAGGGATTCGGGTAAACGGAGAGCATATTCCAGTAAGGGGAGTTAACCAGCATCATGACCTTGGCGCGCTTGGTGCAGCATTTAACATTAGGGCAGCAGAACGGCAACTGGAAATATTACAGGATATGGGTTGTAATGCCATAAGAATGGCACACAATCCTCCTGCCCCGGAGCTGCTTGAGCTTACAGACAGGATGGGATTCCTTGTAATTGATGAGATATTCGACGTCTGGGAAAGAAAAAAGACACCACTTGATTTTCATCTTATCTTCCCAGAATGGCATGAGGCGGATCTGCGTTCATTTATCCGCCGCGACAGGAACAATCCGTCTGTTATTCTCTGGAGCTTTGGAAATGAAGTTGGGGAGCAGTATACTGCTGAAGAAGGTGCTGAGATCGGAAGAAGCCTTGCCGGTATTGCCAGGGAAGAAGATCCTACAAGGCTGACGACAGCTTCGATGAATTATGCAAAGCCCGGTATGCCTTTCCCGGGGATCATGGATGTTATTTCCATTAATTACCAGGGTGAAGGCATCAGGGATGCTCCCGCATACAGTCATCTTACCGGTATCAGGACATCCCCGCTTTACCCGGCATTTCATGCAAGGTACCCGGAAAAAGTAATAATGAGCAGTGAATCGGCTTCAGCTTTGAGTTCAAGAGGCACATACCTTTTCCCGGTTTATGACGGGATAAGCGCACCGGTTGAAAATAATTCAGGGGGTGATCCTGATAAGAGGTATGTAAGTGCATATGAGCTGTATACATCACCGTTCGGGTCTTCGGCCGATAAAGTTTTTGCTTCGCTCGACAATAATCCTTACGTGGCCGGGGAGTTCGTCTGGTCCGGCTGGGATTACCTTGGCGAACCTACCCCTTATTACCTGAGCCGAAGCTCCTACTCAGGAATAATTGATCTTGCAGGATTCAAAAAGGACAGGTTTTTTATTTACAAGTCAAGGTGGAAGCCAGACGAACCGCTTATCCATATTATGCCACACTGGAACTGGCCCGGAAGAGAAGGAGAGATCACACCTGTTCATGTTTTTACCTCTGGTGATGAGGCAGAGCTTTTTCTCAACGGCAGATCGCTTGGAAGAAAAAAGAAAGAAAAGTTTGAATACCGCCTCAGGTGGGATAGTGTCAGGTATGATCCTGGTGTACTAAAAGTAGTGGCATACCGTGACGGTAAAAAATGGGATCAGAAGATTGTAACCACAACTGACGTACCTGCCAGGATTGCTGCAATCGCAGACCGGGAAACAATATCTGCTAACGGGTCTGATCTTTCATTTATAGAAGTGAGGATTACCGATAAGGATGGATTGCTTGTTCCGGCAGCTGATAATGAGATAAGCTTCAGCATCGAAGGTCCCGGTGAGATCATTGCAACAGATAATGGATTCCAGGGAGATATGGTTGAATTCAGCTCGACAAAGAGATCAGCCTTCAATGGTCTTGCTCTTGTTATAGTGAGATCCTTAAAGGATAAGCCGGGAACAATAAGGGTCACTGCTGAATCGGGAGGATTGAAGAAAAATGTTATTACAATCAGGAGCAGGTAGACATTGTCCTGCTTTCTTAACCTCAGGCAGGATCATTATCACAATAGTAGCAATTGGCTATTTTCATTTAGAAATAGTCCGATGTTAAATAGTGTTGAGTTCGTGCGTGTACGAACCCAACTATTGTTAATAAATTAACAATACTTAAATTGTTCCTTCTATCTTATAATTTCTTGAAGGTGGAGTTGCTGTTGTACCAAATTCGGTAAGCACCTTAGTCTTGTCTGCCGGATCAAATCGCAGGATGATCTTTTCCCACTGTACATTCTCTATATATCCCAGTGTGAGCTCGAGGGTATTCTCATCAGGCCAGGAATATGCACATGCAAGTTTAAACGGAGGCAGTCCGTTCTGGTTGTTTGCTGAATAAGAAAAGATGGAAGGCCCGTGCTTTTTGGTTTCTGCATAGTTCCATTTCCCTGAAGCAAATGAGAAATCAAAATCAGCTGTATCCGTTTGGAGTGTTATGTTGCAGGTTTCATCTTCAAACCTGATTGATAATCCTTTATATTTCCTGTCATTTTCAGCAAAAGTTATTGTCTTTCCTGAGATGACAGAAGACAGGCTATCATTGTTTTTCTTCGGAGGTACAGGCATGGCGAGGGAAACCAGCTTTTGGTTAAGATCCGAAGAAGCAACTTCATCAAGAGGCAATGGAGCATCCTGCAATGCCGGATACAGGTAGTCCCAGATCATGCCGATCTCTCCCCACATATCTGTTGAATTTGCTGTGAATACTATTACAGCATCTTTTTCTGGAATAACTACAACGAACTGGCCGTTGGCGCCATTTGCCTGGTAGGAATTATGCTTTGCACGCCAGAACTGGTAGCAATATCCCTGCAGACCATCGTGTAGCGAATCCCTCTGAGCCTGCGTGATGTCGGGCCTCTGCTGCATCTTTACAGTTGTTGCTTCCTCAACCCAGGCTTCTGTAAGGATCTGTTTGCCATTCCATTTTCCTTTCTGCAGGTAAAGCTGACCAAATTTGGCAAGGTCTTCCGTCTTAAGCCTGAGACCCCAGCCTCCTGTATTGATTCCCTCGGGGTCTGTCTCCCAGTCAGCGCCTTCAATTCCAAGCGGATCAAAAAGTCTTGGTCTGAGGTATTCCAGTACACTCTGGCCGGTTACTTTTGTTATTATTGCCGAAAGTATGTATGATGCTGTGGAGTTATACATGTATTGAGAACCGGGTTTATTAACAACAGGCTGGGCCAGGAAGGTCTTAACCCATGGGTCAGTATTTGTTGTTACAATGCGAGAAGGTTCGCGGCCGAGCCCGGCTGACATGCTCAACAGATCCTTTATCCTGAGACCGGCAAGATTTTCACTTACAGTATCGGGAGCGTATTCCGGGAAAAATGAGATCACCTTGTCGTCAACAGTAATCCTTTTTTCCTTGACTGCAAGCCCTATGGCAGTAGATGTGAAGCTTTTGCTTGCCGAATTAAGGGTATGAACAAGGTCAGCCCGGTAGGGATTCCACCAGCCTTCGGCAATCACCTTGCCGTGCCTGAGGAACATGAAACTGTGGAACTCGTGCTTACTTGCCGACGCTGAATCAAGAAATGTGATGATGCTTCTGGATGATACTCCTTCAGCTTCCGGAATACTTCGCGGAAGTGACTTGTCTTGCTTCTCAGAACATGATACAATTAAGAAGCAGATTACAACAAGCGCTAATAATGATTTCTTGCTAATATTTTTCATTGGTCAGGATTTAGTCTCTATCTGGAAATATCCTGATAAAAGTAAAATTTATTTGTCAGATAAACATCAGCATAAATGATTAATGAAATGAGTTCATTATACAGGATCAACATGCGCGCGAAAGAAATCTGCTCATTACATGATTAACAGGAAAGTTTTTGAGCTTACCGGCAAAGAATGTCAGAACTGGAGTCCCAGGGGTTCTTTATCGAGAACGGGAAGCCATTGCTCGATTATCTTTTTATATGCTTTCCCGGCAGGCCGTATCTTCCTGTCCAGGTCGAAAAGGCCGAGTGCGTTGACTTTGCCGTTATCCTCTCTCAGGGCAGTGTCCCAGTCCACCTGGTCGGTGAGGCTGTACCAGGTAAAACCGAGCATCGGAACACCATCACGCCGGAGCTGGTAAGCATTGATCCATTGTTTTTTCAGCCAGTCGACAGAAAGCGGTTCTGCAAGGTTTGTTTCAGTATGCATTACAGGCAGGTTATATCTCAGGAAATATTGATGCGTAATTACATGGTACCCGAATATCTCGCCCGAAGCTACTGTTGACCCGTCGGACCTTACAAGATGTTCATTTGTGATGTAATAATCGTTCCCCATTATGCATCTCAGCTTGCTTGCATTATTCATGAACCATTTATATTCATCTTTAGTCATCCCGTTGCTGAGCAGGTATTCATACATCGGGACACTGATGGGTGATCCGTAAACAAGATCGAGAGAGAGGAATCTCTTCTCGTTCAGGATTGCTGCAAGATGCTGGCATGAAGGATCTTCAGCATGGAAATATTCTGCCGATTCGCTCTGTATAAAAATTGCATTTGGCTGAACTTTCAAAATACCCTGCATTGCCAGTATGTTTGCTTTACACAGGTTCTTTAAAGCATTCACAAACGATCTGTCATCTGAAAGTCTTTCATTCCACCAGCCATACTGGGCAGAGAACATAGCTGTAATGAAGATTTCGTTGATAGGGGTGTAAAGACGGCACCATGGGAATCTCCTTGCAAAAGCAATTGCATATTCGCGGAAAAGCTCCGGGAAATCAGGATTCTGGAAATTACCCATCCAGTCAGGTACACCAAAATGACAAAGATCGACAATGGGTGTAATCTCCATATCCCTGAGGGCTTCAAATGCCTCATCTGCAAAACACCAGTTATAACGCCCGGGGGCAATATGGCATGAATAATATGGCGGACCATACCGTAAAAAATTAATGCCCAGTTCTTTTGTAATCATGAAATCCGTTTGCCAGTATTTATAATGAAGGCATTTTTCCATTTCGTCAATCCTTTTTACAGTACCATCAGGCAATTCTATTGTTGGATAGCTGTTTTCAATTCCTGTGGCAAACATGAATTTCTTCATCATGATTTTTAAAATTTATATTACAGATTGTTCAACAGGTAGATTAATAGTGTTTTGCAGCAATTCATAAATATAGTTTTCGAGAACCTTTTCAATTGCAGGCAGTACTATACCGGAAGAACCTTTAAGTACAGAATAGTTAGGTCTTAAAGCAGCGAGCCTGAGCTTATCTGAAGTTACGGGAAATACCATATTTTCATTAAGGCCGGCCATCATCAATGTTGTTCTTGCAATATCGTAATAGGATTTTTCATCTTCACCCGAAAGATGCCATATACCTGATTCATTGTCGATCATCAGGTCAAGAACTATGTTTACAAGGCTTGGGACGTAGGATGGTGAAATTATGATATCCGATGGAAGGTAATACCTGTTCCCGGATCTCATTCCTGATATAAGCATGCTTGCAAGGCTGTCGGCTTTGTTCCACGGGTTAATGAAAAAGCCTGATCTGAATATGAGGGCCCCGGGATCAGATTTGAGCACCTTTTCCTCTGCAAGCAGTTTTGACAATCCATAAATATTTAGGGGATTTGTGAAATCGTACTCACTGTATGGTATTCTTTTTTTCCCGTTGAAGACCTGGTCGGATGAAATTGTTACAAACTTTATTCCTTCTTTATGGCACAGACTGGCAAGAATAGCGGGACCCAGAGTGTTATCCCTGAAGCATGAGTATGCATCATTTTCAGCATCATCAATCCTTGAAAAACCGGCTGCATTTATTATTGCCCAGGGATTTATTTTTTCAATGAAGTTTCGTACTGCCCTTTCTGAGGAGATATCCATATCCTTCCTGTCGGAAAGAATGTGGTGCAGCCCTCTCAGCTGGCAGGCTCTTGCAATTGCTTTTCCCAGCGACCCTGCTCCCGAAATGAGTATTGGTTTAACATCCTCAAAAACATTCCCGGGCTGAGGGATTTTCAGCGCATCAGCATCTGATTTAAAGATGAAACGGTCTCTCCTTGCCCACCATCCTGGTGTTTTGATGATATTGGCGTAGTTATTTTCGTTGGTGCTTATCGATTTAATAAGACCTGCAACAGCTGTAGGACGTGGCTTGCCGGAACGTATGTCGAACACACCTGTTTCATAGTCATTCCTTTTTTCGCATAACAATGAGCTCCAGTCGAAGCTTCCAAAGAATGACCAGGCAGTTATGGCACGGAAGTCAACTCCTTCTGATCTCAGTTTCGTGCCGGTTTGCCAGGCTTCATAAAACCATCTCAACTGTTCCTCCCTTGTACATGAGAGATGAACCTCCGTAAGGGCAAGCGGAAGATGGTACCTTTCCCAGGCTTCTTTTAGGTTACTATATGCTCCAACCTGGTTTTCAATATTCCCTCTTACTGCTTCCACATCGGCATACTGATGAAAGCCGTTTCCACCCACCAGGTGAGGAGGGTATGAAGATACCCGGTGGTCGAGGAACCTGTCGCTTGTTGCATAATAGTTGAACCCGCAGACCTCAGGTATTTCCCTGTTATCCCTGAAAAACTGCAGTTCTTTATCAGTTATACCGTTGCTGATAAAGTACTTGTACATGGGATGAAAAATGTCGACCTTTCCCAGCAGAAAGTCATACGTAAGCCATCTTCTGAGGTTTTCAAAATATGCCTGGTAACCCATTATGTCGGTGCTGTATACCCGGCACAAGTCTTCTGTCTGAACAAGGCCTGCATCAGGATTGACAGATCTTATTGCCTGCATTGAAAGGATTATTCCCCTGATTTCATTGAGAAATATCCTGACGAATGACCGGTCATCTTTCAGGTGAGGGTACCAGATTCCATATAATCCTGAGAAACGGGCGGTTGTAAGAGGCTCATTCACCGGAGTATAGTATTTTATCCAGGGATATCTGGATGCAATGCCGAGAGCATAATCCGCGAGTTTTTCAGGGAAATCTTTTTCGATAAGGCTTGTGGAAAAAGGGCCGCTGCCATGATGCAACAATCCCGCAACCGGTTCAATACCTGACTCTGCAAGTTTTTTGAGCCGGATATCATGAAGGCTGAAAAAGTTTTCCTCACCGGCAGCACATTTTTCCCATAATAGCGGATATCGTACTGTCCTTATGCCAAGCTCACCGTAAAGATCAAGGTCCTTTCCGGATCTTGTTTCATTACCGCTTGCTGACAGCTGGTCGTAGACAGCATTACCTATCCTGACAAATGAATATTCCGCACCGCCCCAGATCTCAACACCATTTTTATGTATCGCTTCATCCAATCCTTAAATATTTAAAAACCAAAGAAAATGGATACTATTCACCATGCGCAGAGATAAAGCCCTGTCCGTCGCCGACCATTGCAACTTCTTCTTCTTCTTCCTTTTTTGCAAGGGTATTGTAAATTACACTGCGCATGTCCGAAAATGTAAGATCCCAGGAAATTCCTTTCAGGTAGTCCTTTACTTTCAATGCCCATTGCGAAGTGTCCTTTCTTTGCAGTAAAAATGTCAGTGCATCTGAGAATGACTGCGCATCATCAGCAATTTCGACAAGGCCCATTTCTCCATATGGAACCACTACATCACGTATTGAAGTGGATACGACTGGTTTTCCGGCGGCAAGGTATTCCGGGGTTTTTGTCGGACTGATGAACCTTGTGCTTTCATTTTTTGCAAACGGGAGTATTGCTATATCCCAATGCGCCAGGTAGGCAGGCAGGTCCTTATAGCTCTTCTGTCCGAGGTAATGTATATTTTCATGCCTGGGAAGCTGAGACTGGTCTATTTTGACCACCGGGCCTATCATTATAAACTGAAGATCGGGCCTAAGCACAGCGAGCTTGTCCAGGAGTTCAATATCGAATCTTTCATCGAGCACTCCGAAAAATCCAATCCTGGGATGAGGGATAGAGGCCTGGTCAACAGGATCCTTGCATCCTGCCCCGCTCTCAAAATGCCTTTGATCTATACTGCTTGGAAAAGGATGTATGTTCGGATGCCTGTTCTTTTTGAATTCATAAAGGTTATGACCGCCTGTGAATACAACATCAGCCCTGCTGAGAAGGATGTTCTCGTTCCCGAGCATATTCGGATGAGCTCCCTTGAAGCAGGACAGTTCATCCATGCAATCGTAAACAATCATTTTCGGATTGAGGTGGAATGAGAACTCGACAGCCATCGGTGTAAGATACCACAACATATAATCCTTTACCTGGTACCATCTTATAATGTGATTTACGGATTCTTCCATAAACTGGTTGACTTCTGATTCTGTCATATTATCCTTCAGATAAGGAGTAATAACAGTGAGTTTTTCCCCGTTGCTGCTGTAAATTGTCTTGAGATAATTAGACTCGAAATTTCCCCGGAGTGGCTCTTCGATATAAAAAACCCTCGCTTCATTAGCCCATCGTGAAAGGAGATGCTGAGGCCGCTGAAACACGAAATTCCACCTGAGATGGGCAAAACATATTATATCTTTTATATTTTTTGAATGAAAACCATTTAGCACATCCTTCCCATTATGACCTTTTTCCTTGTGAAGAATGGAATTAAACAGGTCCCCGTCGTTTAGTCTGATTTTTTTTTCGTAGCTCATATGAATGAAATTTATTGTACTTACTTGATTTTAATACCGCCCTGTTCTGACTCCTTAACTTCTCCGTCTTCTTCGTAATAAACAGGAGGTATTTTGTGTACAACATTCATTTCAAGCTGGTACAACCTGGCAACATCTCTTGTATTACCACGGTGTTCCATATTTTTTTTAGCTTTTTTGTCTGATTTTTTCATTGTCAATTATCTTAACAAGGTTTAAACTTCTTTTGCGTATTCGGGCTTTACATGCCTGAAATTGTCGTGAGATGCCTGTGTACGTATTTGTTCAAACATCTCCAGTGCATGATTGATGGTATCATGCATGTCGTAGTACTTATAATCTCCAAGCCTTCCGCTTATCAGTACATTGTCAACTTTGTGGCTGGCTTCACGGTACTTAAGGACCAGGTTCTGGTTCTTATCATCATTGATCGGGTAATATGGGTTAGTACCGTCATCAAGCATCGAATACTCCCTTATTATCATTGTTTTATCCTTTGGATAATCCGTTCTTTCAGGGTGAAGATGCCTTGGTTCGTGAATACGGGTATAAGGAACATCAACGTCTGCATAGTTCATTACAGATGTTCCCTGGAAATCTTCAACAGGAACGATCTCTTTTTCAAACTTTAATGTCCTGTATTCAAGACGGCCAAATTTAAAATTGAAAAACCTGTCGATAGGGCCGCTGTAAATAACTTTAGTACCAGGTGGAATCTCCCCGCGCAAATCGAAATAGTCTGTATTGAGCTTAACATCAATCAGCCTGTTTTCCAGGAGCCTGTCAAATATCCTGCCATAACCATTGAGCGGTATTCCCTGCCACCTGCTGTTGTAATAGCTTTCATTATAATTGTTTCTGAATGGCAGTCTTTTCAGAACAGATTCTGGCATCTCGCGCGGATCTTTCTGCCATTGCTTAAGAGTGTAGCCCTTGAAGAAAGCTTCATAAAGTGGCCTTCCCATCATGCTGATTGCTTTTTCCTCGAAATTGCGCGGATTGGTAATTTTCTCTTTTTTTACTTCATCCCTGAGGAAACCATCAACTTCGAAAGGTTTCAGGTTTATGTTGTAGAAGCTGTTTATTGTTTCGAGATTCACAGGCATCTGGTACACCTTATTTCTATGTACCGTCAATACCTGGTGGTAATAGCTGTTAAATTCCGTGAAGTTGTTTATGTATTTCCATACCTTCTCATTAGGCGTGTGGAATATATGAGTTCCGTAAAGATGATAATGAATTCCTGTTTCAGGGTCGTCTGCTGAAAAGCAATTTCCTCCAACATGATCTCTTTTTTCAATAACAAGAACTTTTTCCTTAAGAACATTGGCTATCCTTTCAGCCAGAACAGAGCCAAAGAATCCACTTCCTACAATTAGGTATCTTAGTCCGGAGATGTCCATGAATAACGAGTGTAAAAGCTATTGAAGCTGTTAAAAAAATGTCGCGAACACTAATTCTAACAACCAAAACAGCAGTTTAGTTCATAGCAGAAAGAGGCGAAAACAACCTCATCTAAATTTGTGGAAGTAGTAGTAAGAAATGACGAAACAAATCCTTCGACACGCCAGAATGCCTCATGTCAATGACTGACGCCAGGACGCCAGGACGCATGACCCCAGGACTCACGACCCCAGGACGCCTGACGCCTGGACGCCTGACGCATGACCCCAGGACCCCAGGACCCATGACGCCAGGACTCTAGTAAAGCCTGTCGCCGAGAGCAGCCCTGAACCTGTATACACTGGCTGCATAGTCTATTTTAGATTTAAGAAGCAGAAGTCGGCTTTCCGAGACTGCAGTGTTTGCATCGAGCAGGTCAAGGTTCGTAATAACACCTGAATTGAAGCTTGTTAAGGCAAGGGAATAAGCTTTCTGAGCCTGTTCAAGCTGCAGCGTGAACTGGGCAATTTTCTTCTCAGCTGCAATCATATTCTGCCTGGCATCAGAAATTTCATTTACAACAGTCCGTTTAATGTATTCAGTTTCAAAATCCGCTGAAGATACGGCAGAGCGTGATTGTTGAATATTATACTTGTTTTTGGTTCCATCGAACAAAGGAACCCTTAATCCCAGTCCGACAACATAGTTTGGCCTGAGCTCATTGAGATAGGGAACATAACCGTTCTTTGCGCCGGCAGCAGCCATAATGCTAAGCACCGGCTTGTTCTGTAATTTTGTGAGATCATACCTCATACCTGCTATTGAAGCTTTTTCCCTGTTCATCCTGAGCTCGTCCCTGTTTCTGAAGGCATAGGCAATAACAGAATCCTGCGGTATTACAGGCAGATCAGAAGTTAAATCGGTTTTAACCGGGGGAAGATCTCCTTCTTTGCCTGTTAATGAAACAAGTATTGCCTGCTGTGCAGCAAGAGCAGCACCCAGGTCTGTCTTCTGGCTTTCAACACCCGAGATCTTAACCCTTGTTGTCAACACCTGGTACTCGGTAGCTGAACCTGTTTCGAACATTTTCTTTACATGTTCGAGATGTTCATTTAGAGTATTCAGCTGTTCATCCTTTATTTTGATTGCAGACTGGAGGTAAACGAGTGAAAAATAGTTATTCACGGCCAGCAGTGATAGTTTTTGTCTTGCCTGTTCAAGTGTCTCCTCGCCCAACACCCTGTTTTCCTTTTCAATTTCAATTCCCTGGTTCGTTCTTCCGAAATCATAGATCATCTGCCTGTAATTGATCGAAGCCGAATAATTATCTGTAGGAAACAACTGGAATGTACCCATATCGGGTATGGTCAGTTTTGTTACAGGTCCAAGGTTTGAATAATTCGCTGTTAAATCCACTTCAGGGTAATAGCCGCTTCTTGCAAGACCGATACGGGCATCAGCGCTGTTTATAGCCTCACCTGCCAGCTTTATCGTGGGATGGTCTTTGACAGCCATCTGTATTATCTCTTTAAGAGAGAGTGAATCAGCCATCTGCAGGGAATTTGCAGCTGCAGCAAAATTTATGTTCAGGAACAATATTAAAAAAGATCCAATGATATTATTCAATAAGTGTTTCATCGTGTGTTGTGTGAGTTTTTTGAAGCTCTTTCTTTTTGGTGTGAAGGAAGAGTATTGGTATAACGCCTAATGCTGTAATAATGCCTGCTATCATGAAGTCATCATTAATTCCTTCAATATAGGCCTGCTTGCTCAGATTATTGAACAGGAGCAGCTGACTTTTGCCTGCAGAGCCGGAAGGAGAGCTTCCGGCATTATAGATAGTATGGTTTCTTATTTTCTTTATTGTTTCCTGGTATATCTCAGAACGTGACTGTACAGCACCGGCATACAGCTGGGAATGAAAGTTAACTCGTGTTGACAGCATTGTTGCAAGCAATGCCACTCCAAGGCTGCCACCCAGCTGCCTTATTGAATTTGTTATTGCAGAAGCCTGTGCCATTTTATCCCTGGGAATTTCGATCAGTGAAATAGCAGACAATGATGTAAATGTAAGTCCCATGGCAAAACCCCGCAGGTATAATGTGAACATTATGAAGTCAAGCTCGGTAAGCCACGACAGAAACGTATTAAGATAAAAGCTGAGTGCAAAGAGTATCACACCGACGATTAACGGAAGTTTAGGGTTCAGCTTGTCAGATATTCTTCCCGATATTGGTGCTGTTATACCCTGGATTATACCCACGGGTAGGAACACCGATCCAGCCTGGAATGCAGAGAAGCCAAGTGCATTCTGAAGATAAATGGGCAGGAGGAAGGTGCTGCCAAACATACCCAGGCTGAAGATAAGCATGGTTATATTTGCTATCCCGAAATTGTGGTTCTTTAGAAGGCGGAGATCGAGAAGAGGTTCTTTCACAACAAGCTCTGCAGTTATGAAGGCTGCCAGCGCAATCATCGAAATTGCTGCAAAGGCAAGTATATGCGGAGCGTTCCAACCTGCTGAATTCGACATGGCATTTCCTTCAGACAGGGTGTAAAGAGCAAGTGGAAGAAAGATGGTTATGGATATAAACCCTGCAACATCAAATCTTCTTACCCTGGGGTTCCTGTACTCGCTCTGGATGAGCAACGTGAAGATCATGGCAATTATGCCCACTGGTATGTTAACATCGAATATGAGAGGCCAGCTGAAACGGTCAATCAGATAACCGCCGATCAGGGGGCCGAATGAAACTGATGCAGCGGCCGAGATGCCCCAGAAACCAAGTGCAATGCCTCGCTGGTGCGGTGGAAATTCCCTTGTTATTATCGCCATCCCGAGAGGCTGTATTGTTCCTGCACCAAGACCCTGGATGATCCTTGAAAAGATGAGCATATTCTCATCTGAGGAGTTACCGCATAGAAGAGAGCCCAGCGTGAAAAGGAACAAACCAATAAAATAGAGACGTTTGTATCCGAATTTATCAGCGAGCCATCCTGATGTGGGAAGAGCCACAGCCATGGATAGCATGTAAGCTGTAAGCACCCATTCGATCTTGTCGAGACCTACACCAAAAGAGGACATTATTTTCGGGAGGCTTACATTGACGATTGTTGCGTCAAGAACAGCCATGAAGGTTCCGATCATAACATTCCCGAGCAGCAGCCATTTGTAGTATTCATGTTTTGGATGCATCAGCGAGCCACTGCCCCTGAGGGCTGCCCTCAGGCGATGTGTCAGAGTCCTTCCTTTTGTCATTATCAGCCCCTGATAATTTTAACCTGGACCGACATTCCTGATAGTATGTTCAGGGAATCAATATCATTGTTACCATCTGCATTGTCAATCGAAATCCTTACTGGAATTCTCTGGGTTACTTTTGTGAAGTTACCCGATGCATTGTTTGCAGGAATAAGCGAAAACACAGAAGCTGTGGTTGATCCTATGAGGTATATTTTCCCGCTGAATGTTATGTCCGGAAATGCATCGATAGTGAATCTGACATCCTGTCCTGTGTGAATCTCAGAGATCCTTGTCTCCTCAAGAAATGCAACAACCCACAGATCTTTGCGTATAGTCAGTGTGTAAACCGATTGACCGGGCTGGACTATGTCACCGGGGTTGACCCATTTTTTGGAAATCACTCCTGGGGATGGTGCCTGCAGCTTAGTGTTTTTCAATTGCGAATCAAGAACCTTTATCTGGGCTTCTGCAGTTTCTACAGCTGCCATTGCACTTGAGATCATTGACCTTGAAACCTGCAACTGGCTGGAAGCTGCGTCGAGCTGTGCGGATGCTGCTTCATATGCTTTCCTGATATGACTCAGTTGCTCGGCTGTGATCACACCGGCTTCAGACTGGATATTTGCCCTGTCAAGATCCTCCTTCGCACGTTCAAGGCTGATCTCCAGTACCCTAAGGCTTTTCTGGTCTGAACTGTATTTAAGCTGTGACTGTGAAAGTCCTGCAAGCCCCTGTGACTTGACTGCTATTGCCTGGTTTTTCTGAGCAACAAGGTCGGTACTGTCGAGAACTGCAATTAGATCGCCCTGGTTCACAGATTCCCCTTCTTCACTGTTCATTGAAATAACCCTTCCAAGTATCCTTGGGCTGATATTTACATTCTCAGCATCAACATGTGCATCATCGGTTGTTATATAGCCTGAATAATCCTTATACCAATACCAGGTTCCGGCAAGTACTGCTAAAACAACAAGTGCAAGAGGGATATAAACCTTGAGCTTTTTACTCTTTTGTTCTGATTTCATCTTACTATTTTTAAAGCGCCTTTAATCCTTTTATGAAAATATCCGTGAATAGAGCTGTCCTTTGTAGCAATGTGTCAAACTCATCCTGTTCCAGGGTCATCGTGCTTTTTTGCGTAAGGGCCGATGCCCCCAATCCCCTGAGAAGATCAAAATAGACCGAGGCAACACTCTCTGTGTCGCTTATCCTGAAAATTCCGGAAAGAACAGCAGCATCAATTATCTTCTTAATGAAAACAATCTCCATTTCCCTGAATTTAAGAAGAGATTCGCGGAATACAGGTTTGAGCCTGGAATAGGTCTCCTGCCTTAGCCTTCCGAGATTGAGGAAGCGACGGAAATATTTAAGCCTTTCGATAGAATAATCTTTCAGCATCTTCTCTGGTTTGTCCATCTCTTCGAGAAGAGAAGAGATTTTCGAAAGGAATTCGTTTTTCTCTTTTTCAAGTACTGCCAGGCACAGACTTTCCTTGTCGGGGAAATAATAATAAAGCTGGGCTTTCGATATTTTAAGCTCCTCAGCGATCTCATTCATTGTTACTTTCTCAAACCCGTGAAGGCCAAAAAGGTACTGTGCCACATCTGTTATGTGCCGTATTTTCTCTGTGTTCCTTGTTGAGTCTTCCATTGCAGGATGCAAAGGAAAATAAATTATCTGACTTTTTTACCTTGAAAGTCAGAATTTACGTGAAGAATAAAAAAAGGAGGGTTTAGAGCCCTCCTCATTGATGAATCAGATATTTTTTACTGGCACTTGAGATTGGTGCGTTGCGCTTTTGAAGCTTCTGCAAATGGTCCGTACATTGCATTTTTGAATGATTCACATGCCTCCGCTGTTTGACCTTTGGCTGCCTGGGCAACGGCCATCTGGTAGAAGAACTTGGCTTTGGCGTCGGCGGCGCCTGTCTCCATGTCTAATCCTTTTTTGGCATATTCCAGTGCTTTGTCGTAGTTCTTCTGTTTATTGTAGACATCAGCAAAATAATAGTTCAGGTCTTTATCCTGGCCGTATTTTTCAGCTTTTGAAAGGAGTCTGAGCGCCTCATCAAGGTTTTCCTTCTGGTTTGCCTGTGAACCGGCTGCACGGTAGAATTCCAAAGCTGCCTGGGATGCCTGTTTTCCTCTTTCAGCATCATTAGGTCCAAGCTTGCTCAGGTAAAGATCTATTGTCTCACCGTATTTTTCCTGGTTGTTCTGGGTCCTGTAGATAAGCGCTTTATTGTAGATAGCAGTAAGGTAATCAGGGTTTATTGCGAGGACACTGTCGAATGTTGCAGTTGCTTTTTCATAATCCTTCTGGGTGAAATAGCTTGTTGCTAACTGGTTATAAGCCTGTACAAGCAGCTTCTGGGCGTTATCCTTCTGGGCATCTGTTCCGTATTTTTCTGCAGCCGCTGCAGAAGCTTTTGCTGCCTGGACAACTTCAGGTCCGGGTTTCTTCTCACTGATTTTTGCGGAAGCCTGTTTCATATATAAACCAGGAAGAATCTGCACGGCTTTCTGTTTTAGATCTGCAGCAGTTTCGCCAACCTTGTCAGAAAGTGAGATAACTTTTTCGAAAGCCGCTATTGCTCCGGGGACATCTGTCGGGGCCAGCTTGGCTCCTTCGTTATATGCCTCAACGACCTCATTCCGGGTCTGGGCAGAGAGAACAGTTCCTATAAGGGCTGTAAAAACAAATAACAGCACAGCCTTTTTAATTTCAATACCTTTCATAAATTTTAATTAATTGGGTTAAATCTATTTACATGATAAAAACTAATGGCATCAAATTCCGCCTCTTTTCAAATATACAATGATTATTCAAATAACCATTTTCAAGCCAATATGTTTAATATAAGTACCTGGTAAATGAAACACCTGCAGTCGGTTTGCTTCCCTGGTAATTGTATATAGCTGCAGATACCGAGCTCCTTTTATATAAAAGCTGAAGATCAATCCTTCCGTTTGAAGGAGGATACCAGTAATATTGCATACCGCTCAATATGCCTGAAGAACCTGCCGTAATCGACAGGGATACACCCTGCTTAAGATCTTTCAAAACCCGGATATCTCCTGAGTAAAGGATGGAATTAAGGCTCGTAAACTCAACAACAGAGTTCATTTTAAAGATCACGCCCGGCAGGTTATAAGTTATTGTTGTGATTGCATCAACGGCGGGGGTTATGAACTTGACATGAGGAAACAGATCCATAGCATTAGGGGTCAGGAGTCTTATATCTCCGGGAAGGAGGCAGCTTCTGGCCTGTAGTGTGAACACGCCCGAAAGCTCTCCATCACTCGTATAATTGACATTCAGACCATTGCTGAAGGAAAGATTTGCATCGCCTGAGCGTGAGAAATCATGGCCATTGATTTTGTCAGTGAAGGAATTGACAATAAGGAACACGTCAAATTGCTGATACATGAATACATCGAGTGTAAAGTTCCGGCCGATCCTGGCTTCCGGTGTCCGGAACTCAGAAATTATCCTTGGTATTCCCATAAGGCTTGATGTAAACTGCCACTCTTTTTCAGGATACAGGTATTGCTTTTTACGAGTGTCCTCCCCGATGGCCGCCTGTAGTCCAAATGTGAAGGAATGAGAAAAGATCCTGCCAATGTTTTTGTTGCTCGTATTCAGCCTCCATCCCGACAGCAGGTATTTCTGGTAAGGATGGAACATGCCGGCAGACAGGCTGAATGTTCCGGATTTAACAGTTTTGTATTTCAGTGAAAGATCTGAATATGATTTTTCATCATCGGTGCCATTGAAGCGGGTATATTCCTCATTTGTAAGTGCGGCAAAATCGAGTATCCGTCCGAACTGTGTGCGCCTGAAATCAACCGGAACAGTCCGCATCCTGCGTTTATCAAACTGCCATATCCGGAAAGTGTTACCATACATCCTGCCGTTGTTATAGCCCTGTATACCTGTTTCTTCCAAAACCCTTCCCCAGTCCAGCTCATACACCTTGCTCCTGTCAAACGGATCGATAAGTGACAGTGTAACATGTTGAGATGCATCGGTAGTCCATGATTGCAGGAATATGAATTCATCAAAGTCGATATCCGAACCCGGGTAAAAATGATCATAATAAACCTCGCTCATTGTTTTGAGGAGCTCTCTTCCTGTTTCATGTACATCACGGCAGACACCCGCCTTTACAGCAGGATCCATCGACCTGAGTGCATTCAGCAAACGGGTTGAAGGAACAATACCCCTCGAGCCGCTGCCAACTCCTTTTGTCCGGCTGAAATCATAAGTGACAAGATGGTTTTCTTCCATCAGCATTGTTATGAATGGGAGAAAATCATTCTTGAAATCCGAGTATCCAAGCTCAATCAGCCCGTTTGTTCCGGATGTCACAGAGTTTTTTATCTCTTCTTCGCTACTGCTTTTAGTGAGCTGATCTCTCCAGGCCCCATAAAACAAATTCTTTTCAGGAATATCGCCTTTAATACTTTGACTGAGAAAATATGAGCTGCTAATCAAAGATGAATCAGTATATGTTGATTCTGATAATTTCCGCTGCATTTCATGGTTCAGTTCAACAGAAGAATAATCATTATTTACGGTGCTTATTATCCTGTACCTTTTTGCATACTTCATAATTTCAGGTACCATTCTCAGATTGAATTCAAATGATATCTTTGCCGTATCCTGCTGAGCAACATTGTCCTGCATCATCCCGTTACAGGGAATCCCAAGAATCAGCAATATGCTTATGAAAAAGCGGGACTTCATTTGTTTATACGATTTAGAAAGGTATCTATTTTTGGTTATTATTTTAATTAATTTCACGCTTTGTTCGGGAAACATAAAAGGAATTAAAATTTTATAAGATGAAGAAGAATTTCACCCTGAGAAGTGCTGAGTGGTTTGGCAAAGATGATAAAATGGGTTTTGTTCACAGGAGCTGGCTCCGTAACCAGGGGCATCCCGATCATCTTTTCCGGGGAAGGCCGGTTATCGGCATTTGCAACACATGGTCAGACCTGACACCTTGCAATGGTCATCTGAGGGAATTTGCAGAAATAGTTAAAAGAGGTGTATATGAAGCCGGGGGCTTTCCTTTGGAATTCCCGGTGATGTCGCTTGGAGAAACTATCATGAAACCTACTACTATGCTGTGGCGCAACCTTGCCAGCATGGATGTTGAAGAGACAATAAGAGCAAACCCGCTCGATGGGATTGTTCTGCTTACCGGTTGCGATAAAACAACACCGTCTACCCTGATGGGTGCGGCGAGTGTTAATCTTCCTACGCTTGTTGTTCCCGGCGGACCCATGCTGAACGGGAAATTCAGGGGTAAAGAGATTGGTTCAGGAACAGCAACCTGGCAGCTTTCAGAAGGTATGAAAGCTGGAACAGTATCCAGGGAAGACCTGCTCGAAGCCGAAATATGCATGTCGAGGAGTGCAGGTCACTGCATGACAATGGGTACTGCCTCAACAATGGCAACAATGGTTGAGGCGCTTGGACTCACCCTGCCTGGTGCATCTGCAATTCCTGCAGTGGATTCAAGGAAGAAAGTTATGGCACATCTTTCAGGCAACAGGATCGTTGAGATGGTTAAGGAAGATCTGAAGATGTCGGATATCCTCACCAGGGAAGCTTTTGAAAATGCAATTAAGATAAATTCAGCAGTTGGTGGTTCAACCAACCTTATCATACATATGCTTGCCATTGCCAGGAGGATAGGAGTAAAGCTTGATCTTGAAGATTTCGACAAGCTTGGAAGTCACATGCCTCTCCTTTTGAATCTTATGCCTTCGGGTAAATACCTTATGGAAGATTTCTTTTATGCAGGCGGCCTTCCTGTAATAATCGATATGCTCAAAGATCAGCTTCATTCTTCAGCCATAACTGTAAATGGAAAAAGCATAGGCGACAATTGTGCAGGTGCAAAGTGCTGGAATCATGATGTCATTGCACCACTTGACAAACCTCTGAAGAAGAATGCAGGGATAGCTGTTCTCAAAGGAAACCTTTGTAAAAACGGCGCCGTTATAAAACCATCGGCTGCTACAGACAGCCTGATGCAGCATCGTGGCCGGGCTGTGGTGTTTGAGACCATAGAAGATTATCATGCAAGAGTTGACGATCCTGATCTCGATATAGATGAGACATGTGTGATGGTTCTGAAAGGTGTAGGTCCGCGTGGTTACCCGGGCATGCCTGAAGTCGGTAACATGGAGCTTCCTGCAAAGCTTGTGAAGAAAGGCATTACGGACATGGTCCGCATCTCCGACGGAAGGATGAGCGGGACGGCATATGGCACTGTTGTTTTGCATGTTTCACCAGAATCATCAATAGGAGGCGCACTTGCAGTTGTTCAGAATGGCGACATGATTGAGCTTGATGTAAAAAACAGGAGCCTGAGGCTTGATATAACAGACGAGGAGCTGAAAAGGAGATTAGCAAAATGGAAGGCCCCGGAGCCACGGTCTGACCGAGGATATGTAAAAATGTTCATTGAGCATGTTGAGCAGGCTGACCAGGGTTGTGATTTTGATTACCTGAGAGGGGGTTCGGGCGGTGAGGTACTCAGAGATCTTCATTAAAAACATAATATATGATTACGATCCTGGCATTCATCTTCAGCATCTTCTTTATAGTTTTTACAAGTACAAGGCTGAAAGTTTATCCTTTTCTCTCTCTGATCCTGGGAGCGTTGATTTTCGGGCTTATTACCGGTATGCCCCTGAATTCGATCATTGAGAATATCAATTCAGGTTTCGGAGGAACTATCGGCAATATCGGCATAATAATAATCCTGGGGATAATTATCGGGGCGTTTCTCGAGAACTCAGGAGGAGCTGAAGCTATTGCAAATGTTGTGCTCAAAGTTCTTGGCCGTAAAAATGTGCATGCAGCAATGGCCAGCATAGGTTACATTGTTTCAATACCGGTTTTTGCTGACAGCGGGTTCGTAATTCTTTCATCTCTTAACAGGGTGCTTACAAAAAAAGCAGGACTGTCGCTGGTCGGAACATCTGTCGCCCTTGCCCTGGGTCTCACAGCGACACATACCATGGTACCTCCCACACCAGGACCCATCGCTGCCGCTTCAATATTGAGTGCAGACCTGGGACTTGTAATACTGTTGGGCATGGTTACCAGTTTTGTTGCACTTATCATTCCGACAATTTATGCCAGGTATTGCGGAACTAAAATGTATGTCGATCCCGGACTCAAAGCAGGGACTGAGGTTGTAAGCGCCCCTGTTCATCAGCCCACTGCATTAAAATCACTTGTACCAATACTGTTGCCAATAGTACTGATAGTATTAAAATCGCTTGCAGACTTCCCTTCACATCCGTTCGGCGAAGGTCAGCTGAGGGTAATAATTGGCTTTATAGGTAATCCATTACTGGCCCTTTTGATCGGAGTATTTTTTTCTTTTCTTCTGCCGGCTAAATTCGAAATGAACATGCTGAGCACAGAAGGATGGACAGGCAAAGCACTGATGAATGCAGGGACAATAATCATTATCACAGGTGCCGGCGGGGCTTTTGGCAAGATCCTTCAAAGCTCGGAGATCGCAAACCTGATCGGGGAAAATATAACAGGAGCAGGTATCGGTATATGGCTTCCTTTCCTTATTGCTGCTGCAATCAAGACTGCGCAGGGATCCTCAACTGTTGCAATTATAACTACAGCTGCAATTGTTGCTCCTTTAATGACAGTACTTGGCTTTACGACTGAAATATCAAAGGCAATGGCTGTTATAGCAATCGGAGCCGGATCGGCTGTTGTATCTCATGCGAACGACAGCTTCTTCTGGGTAATCCTTACAATGAGTGGCCTGAACATAAAACAGGGTTACAGGTCTCATACAATAGGAACATTGATCCTGGGGCTTTCAGCAATCTGTTTCCTGTCGGTGTTGAGTATATTTATCTGATTATTGTATTAAGAAACATAGGGAATTGTTTCGAGAATCAGCTTAAGGACCTTGTCAACATTACTTTGAAATACCTTCAGCACCTCTTCCCAGGAAACAGGCTCCTCATCTTCTTTCCAGCTGTCGTAGTCGGTGCTCATGGCTATTGCAGCATAAGGAATTCCTGCCTCATTTGCGAGGATTGCTTCCGGAGATGTCGACATATTTATAAGATCTGCTCCCCATATCCTGAACATCCTTGATTCCGCCCTTGTTGAAAACCTTGGCCCTTCGATTGTAATTATTGTACCTTTTTCATGGACGCTTATATCGCATCGCGAGGCAGAAGATATGATTGCTTCCCGGAGCTTCAGATTAAAAGGATCAGCCATGGGAGTGTGCTTCATTTTGCCAGGTTCAAATTCATTGAAAAAAGTAATATCGCGATGTCGTGTGTAATCAATAAACTGGTCAGGGATAACAATATCACCTCTGCCGATCTCCTGCCTGAGGCTGCCACAGGCAGTCGTAGCTATTATGTGACTGCACCCTGCTTCCTTCAGCGACCATATGTTTGCCCGGTTATTTACCTGGGTAGGCGGTATTGTATGTTTTTTACCGTGCCTTGAAAGAATGACTGTTTTAACACCTTTTATCATTCCGGAAATGAGAGGAGATGAAGGTTCGCCATAAGGAGTTGATACACTCTCAAGTTCAGGCTGTTTCAATATTTCCGGATCTTCAAGTCCTGAGCCCCCGATTATGCCGACCTTAATCATTTTTTGAGATATTCAAGAACTATATTAACGGCCTCATCGAGGTCCTGGCCAAAGGTGAGAATACCAGCCCTGTCGCCGGCCATGATGATTATCCTTTTTTCAATGACATCAGATTCCGTAAACAGCCTCGAAATGTCTTTGGCAAGTCCGCTTGTGCCGTAATCCATGCCGGGGTTTGTAGTCGGAACCTTATGAATAAGATCATTCCACATGTCGAGGCAGTGTACATGCACTACTGCATTGACACCCGGATCAGCCATGTATATTGCGGCATGTGTCAGCGATTCGGATGAAGCTTTCAAAGGACCGGAGCATTGAACTGCATTATCGTCGATATTGAAGCTGTTTACCTTTACATAATGACCAGGTTCCAGCTCAGGTATTTCCCCTGTTGCCGATCCTGTTATTATGAACTGACTGCCCTGGCCTGTCCTCATGCTCAGATTTCCGAAACCCACACCATTCTCATAAGCGCCGATTAGATCCATATTGTAGAGGATGTCCCGCCAGGTGTTGATCATCTCAAACTGCTCGTCGCTGATCACAGGGCCGGACTGTGTCCAGTAACAATTGAACTTTACAAAACCTTCCATCATTCCTTCAGTATTTCTCAGAAAACAGCTTTCTGATCTCATTTTCTTCAGCCCTGCACGTACCTTTTTCAGTAATAAGGCCGGTGATCAGACGGGCTGGAGTTACGTCGAATCCATAATTTGCTGCCCGGGCATTTTCCGGGCATATCCTTACAGTTGTTATCCCGGTGCCTGACAAACCTGTTACTGTGGTTACCTCCTCCGGGTTGCGCTGTTCAACAGCTATCTCTTTTATTCCGTTACTGATATTAAAATCAATTGATGTTGAAGGAAGAACGGCATAAAATGGAATTTTATTGTCAAAGGCTGCAAGTGCTTTCAGGTAAGTTCCTATTTTATTTGCCACATCGCCTGTCCGTGTTGCCCTGTCGCAACCAACCATGACAACATCGATCATTCCATGTTGCATAAGGTGTCCTCCGGTATTGTCAGCA
The DNA here is from genome assembly GCA_035297425.1 of Bacteroidales bacterium. Taxonomy (GTDB): domain Bacteria; phylum Bacteroidota; class Bacteroidia; order Bacteroidales; family VadinHA17; genus LD21. The sequence continues at coordinate 25,746 of DATGYZ010000022.1, forward strand.
ATAAGAGTATAAGGAATGTTATTTTCCCCAAGCTCCCATGCTGTAAGCTTTGAGCCCTGGTTCCTGGGCCTTGTTTCATCGACCCAGATGTGTACAGGGATACCCTTTTCAGCTGCCATGTAGATTGGCGCTGTAACTGTTCCATAATCAATACATGCAAGCCATCCGGCATTACAGTGAGTGAGTATGTTAACAACACCTCCGTTTTTCCTTCTGCTTATCTCTTCGATTATCTTAACTCCATGTTCTCCGATGTGTCTGCAGTTTACAGTTTCGAGTGTGCAGATTTCAAGTGCTGCTTTTTTTGCAGTTTCTATAGCATTTTCTGCGGAAGTTTCATTTTTCAACCTTTCAAGAACGTGGTTTACTGCCCATGAAAGATTTACAGCTGTTGGCCTTGCAGAAACCAGGTACCTTGCAGCATTCGACAGGTGATCCTTCAGGTTTGTCTGTGCTGTTAGATCAAATGTAGAAAGATACATTCCGAAAGCTGCTGCAGCCCCGATCAGCGGAGCGCCTCTTACAGTCATGTCTTCGATAGCAGTATATACATCTTCAACTGACCGGAGCTCTTTTATTTCGAATGAGAAGGGAAGCTTCTGCTGATCTATGACCTTCACAACCCTGTCATCCTCATCATCTAACCAAATGCTATTGTAATGTTTACCCCCCGCTCTCATCAGTATTTCATTAAAAAGACAAAATTAAAAATAATAAGCATTATATCAGATCATTGAAATACAGCAATTCTTAGCAGAGTTTCAAAAACTGACTATCCCGGAGAAATATTCGAAAAACAAATTTATCTTTGTTGAAACACCGGTAGAAATGGTTGACAAAGAGGAATTCCGTAAAAAAATAATAATAAGTGCTGCAGGCATATTCAGCCTTCGCGGTTTCAGGAAGACCTCAATGGATGAGATCGCCAAAGCCCTGAATATAGGGAAAAGCTCATTGTACTATTATTTTGAAAGCAAGGAAGAAATCTTCGAATCGGTTGTTTTGCATGAAGCAAACCTTCTTAGGAATGACCTTACAACAGCAATCAAGTCTGTGGAGTCCCCCTTAGACAAAATGAACAACTATGTTTTTGTAAGGATGAAATCTTTTGAAAAGCTGTCGAATTATTACAATGCAATTTTTGACAAGAACCTTGACCATTTTGATTTCATTGAAACAGTAAGGGTGAAATACGACAGGGAGGAGCTTGCCATATTAAGGCTGATCTTATATGATGGTGCCAGGAAAGGGATATTCAATGTTGAGAACAGCGAATACACCGCAATGGCAGTCCAGACAACTCTCAAGGGCCTTGAGGTGCCGCTGTTCTGGAAAAAGAAGGAAGAGAATATTGAGGCAAGGCTCAATACGATCCTGAATGTGTTATTTTATGGAATAGTGAAGAAATCTCCCAGGTAACTTCTACTTCCTTTTGATTACAGCTCTCTTTTTTACCCTGGTACTCCAGATTATTCCTGCAACACCAATCAGTATAAATGGAATGCTGAGCAGTTGTCCCATGTTCAGTTTCATTCCCTGTTCGAAAGCAACCTGGTCTTCCTTGACAAATTCAATGAGAAAACGGGCAGTAAAGACAAGAACGAGGAAAAGGCTTATAATCATTCCCTGCAGGTGTTCGCCTTTTTTTGACCAGTAGATCCTGAAGAGCAGGAAAAAGATAAACAGGTAAGTAATCCCTTCATAAATTTGTGTCGGGTGTTTTGGAGCAACTTCATTATTCCTGAGGAAAACGAATCCCCAGGGAACAGTTGTTTCCACACCATATATTTCTGAGTTCATCAGGTTTCCCATCCTGATGAAGAATCCGGCAAGTGCAACCACGATGGCGATCCTGTCCATGATCCACAAATATTCTTTCTTTTCTTTCCTTACGAACAGCCACATTGCTATAAGAATACCTATTGCTGCGCCATGACTGGCCAGGCCGCCCTTCCATATTGCAAGAATTTCAAGGGGGTGCTTCAGATAATACGATGGTTCATAGAAAAAGCAATGACCGAGCCTTGCACCTATAATTGTACCAAGGGCCATATATATTGTAAGCCTGTCGAGCACAAGGTCGCTCAGGTTTTCATTTTTAAATATACGGTTCATTATAAAATACCCGACAAGGAAAGATGATGCGAACAGCAATCCATACCATCTCACTGCCAGGTTTCCGATCCGGAAAATCTCCGGGTTTACATCCCATGGAATAACGGATAAAAGCATAATTATAAATTTACATTGAAAGCCAAAGTTAGGAAATTATATTTATCAGGGTCAAACAGGGTATTCACGCCTGAAAATATTTCTGGTAGTTGCCTGTATCACCCCCTGTGGAAGCAGATTACCAATTGCAAAGATGAATCTTGTAAGGTTACCCGGCATGTATACTTTCTTTCCTTTGAACATGGCCTTTATCCCTTTTGAAGCAACCTCTTCAGGACTGATGGAGGACGCCTTGCTAAGCCAGCCGGCCCGGTCAATCCTTTCGAGCACCTTATCGTTTGTTCTTACTGCGGATGGAACGAATACACAGGTCCTGACTGATGTTCCTTTGAGTTCTGCATCAAGAGCCCGCGTAAAATAAAAGATATATGATTTTGAGGCCAGGTAAATGCTTTTGTATGGTGTCGGCACATAAATACCAAAGCTGCTAAGGTTTAATATGTACGAATCTGTCTTTTTCAGTTCAGGAAGGAAATAGCAGGTAAGCATTGTAAGTGCCCGGATATTCAGAAATATTATATTATCTATATGATTTTCACAACTTTCAAAGGGACCTTCAATTCCTGTGCCTGCATTATTGACAAGTATGTTTATTGATATCCCGGAACTTTTTACAGAATCCCTCAGCTTGCCTGGCCCGCCTGGTTCAGTAAGATCTGTTTCAAAACTGAGAACCTTGATGCCATATTCCTTCATCAGGCTATCAGAAAGATTGGAAAGTCCCTCACCAGGAAGTGAATGCAGGGCAAGGTTATGCCCGCGTGATGCCAGAACTGTTGCTATTGCCCTGCCGATACCCCGGCTGGCACCTGTTATTAGTGCATAATGTTCTTTATCCATTTATCTTTCCTGATTTCAGCCATTTTACAGTCTCTTCTGTTGCTTTACCAAAAGGGGTTATTGAATAATTCAGCTCAGATATGGCCTTATTGCATGAAAGGCTCCAGTTCTGAAGGTATTTATCGATCCAGTTTGAGGTAATAATAGGCGGCTTCCCGGCAATATCAAGAAAGAAGCCTGTAAAAGAAGCTATTTTCCTGAGGCTGGAAGCATTCACTCTTATCATCTTCCTGTCCGTGCCAAAAGCTTTCCCGAGAGTTTTAAAAAATTCATCAAACGAGATATTTTCTCCTCCGAGAATATAGCGATGGCCAGGCTTCCCTTTAGTTGCAGCCAGCAGATGACCATTCACAACATCGTCAATAAAAGCGTAGTTGCCTATGGCTGTCCCATCGCCCGGGATTATTCTCCATATGCCTTTCCCATAAAGCCTCATGATCTTTGTAACTGAATTACTTTTGGAGAGCTTTCCAGGCCCGAAAACTCTCGATGGATTTACAATTATCACATCCATCCCGTTATGTGACATTTCTGCGGATATCTTTTCACAGATTGATTTTGTCTTTTCATAATCCGTATGATATTCAGGATCGATATTTGTAAGCTCATCAACAGCATTTCCATTTCTTGAATATCCCATTGTACCTGCAGTTGATGTCACGATAACCTTTGTTATACCAGATTCTCTCGCAGCTTTGAGCAGATTTTTAGTTCCTTCAACATTTGTTTTGTATGGTATACCGGGGTCTTTGGAATATGGTTGTACAAATGCAGCCAGGTGAAATACCCAGTTGCAACCCTCCATGCCTGCCTTCAGTTTTTCCACCGAGAAGATATCTCCAAAGGATACAGATATTCCTGCTGAATCAAAATTTTTCGAATCGCCAGGGTTTCTTACAAGTACATTCACTTCATGGCCTTCCCTGACAAGCCTTTGTACCAGCCTTGTGCCAATAAATCCCGTTGCACCTGTTACAAATGCTTTCATCGGTCGTTTCTTATTTCTGATTTCAGGCTCAGGCTGTTTTGTTGCATCACGGAAAACACCTCAAAAGAGATGGCCATCGTGGTATGAGCAATAAATGGCAGTATGAATGAACCACTCATATTGGCCATAATGCAAAAAACAATCCCTGCAGGTACTGACCCGATCATTGGCAATAATCCCTGTTGATAATGGGCCAATGAATAAAGGACAAGATTAATGATCAGAGCCGGAATGAAACCGAAAGCACTATAACAGGTGAACCATAATATACCCCGGAACAAAAGTTCATAACCAGACAGGTAAATTATCCACCCGGCTGCGCCTCTGATCATATTCCGGGTGCTGTATTCTTTCGGATTTACTTTCAGCAGCCCCGACCTGACATTTTTTAGTGTTGAAATAAGGTACGATAGTGTCAATATTCCCATGAGGATCAGAGCTGTTACACCTTTGAACTCTTTTATTTTCCCTGTTGAAAAGCCGATATCTGCAGGTGAAATGTCAGTAAACGAAAGCAAGCATAAGGGTAGCAGCCCGAAAATCGCCATCCCGGCAACTTTTGAAGCGAAAACCGACCATTCAGGTTCAATATTATAACGTTTAAGGAGAGCTTCGGAAAAATTATACCTTATTTCCATGGTAAAAACAAACAGGCATACCAGAACGAGAAAGATTGAAAAAAGAGCAGGAACAAAAAGGTAGGGTATCATCATCTTTATTGAATATGCCTATTATTGGTCTTATAATCAATAAATTTACTAAGAGAATCACAATAATCAAAATTTCTCTCTTCTAAAGTTCCGGTCTGTTTATATTGATGAGGAACAATGAAAAAATGATGTAAGTTTGTATTTCTTTAGGCTTATATGAATATTACAGGATCCCGCAGAAATATATTTGTTTTATTACTGGTATTTATCGCCGCCTGTGCAAAGATAAGCCAGCCTACAGGCGGAGCCAGGGATAAACTGCCTCCCGTTGTTATCAGGAGCACTCCGTCTAATGGTGCCACAGGATTTAAGGGGAAAAAAATTGAGCTGTCATTCAATGAATATGTGGTGCTTGATAATATCAATGAGAAGCTACTTGTTTCGCCACCCCTTCTGAAGAGACCCAGGACGTCGATCAGGGGTAAAAGCATAATAATTGAATATGATGAAGAGCTGAAAGACAATACTACCTATGCTTTTTATTTCCTTGATGCAATAAGGGACCTTAATGAATCAAATATCCTGGATAATTATAAATTCGTGTTTTCTACAGGCAGGGTTATCGATTCATTGTCGGTTACAGGCACGGTCCTGACAATTCCTGATCTTGAAGTTCCAGCGAAGACATCGGTACTATTATATAGTAATCTTCAGGACTCTGCAGTTGTGAAGACGTTTCCCGATTATATTTCAAGAGTTGATCCAACCGGGTCTTTCAGGTTTGATAATATAAGAAACGGACAGTACCGGCTTTACGCTCTTACAGATGATGATAACAGCAAGAACTATAACAGGGTTGAAGAGCCTTTTGCTTTCCTTGACACGTTAATAACAGTAACCACTGAAGGCAATTATATCACACCTGATACAACAGTTAAAACCGGCCGGAATACAGGAGGCGGATACAAGCTTTTTCTTTTCAAAGCCGCTCTTAAAAGCAGGTATCTTACCAACTCATCCCGTCAATCGAAGTACAAGCTTACCTATTCACTTTCACTGCCTCCCGATTCACTGGATTTCACTTTCTCAATACCTGAAGTAGCGGATGACAAATATCTGATCGAAAAAAGCATGAGAGGCGATACAATGACTGTCTGGTTAACCGACAGTTCCCTTTATTCGTTACCGCTTATCAGCACAGTTATAAAGTACCCCTTTACCGATTCCCTGGGTAACGATATTTATCGCCACGATACTGTTGCAATGAGATTTCTTGCTCCCCGTATCAGGGGTACTAAAAGTGTACCGAAGCTCAGTATCAGCAATAATATTCCCGGAGGAGTGATCAAACCTGGCAGAAAAGTTGTTTTTACTGCAGAGACTCCGCTCAGGGAACCTGATATAACCAGGACAGGCCTTTATGAAATGATAGAAAAAGACAGGCATAAAATACCATATTCACTTCAGAAAGACAGTCTGAACTCAGGGAAGCTTGCCCTGAATGCAGCCCTGGTGGAAGGAGGACAGTATCTCTTTATTGCTGATTCGGCCGCATTCGGTAATATATATAATGAGGTCAATGATTCATTGGCTGTAAGGTTTTCAGTTGGAAAAGCAGATTCATACAGCAGTATTTCAATAAATGTCATCAATTGCAGAACGAATTGTATTATCCAGCTGCTCAGCAATTCCGAGAAACTCATTGCCGAACAAGTTCCAGGACCATCCGGGAATGTTGAATTTAAATTGCTCGACCGCGGAACATACCGGGTTCGTGCAATTTTTGACACAAACGGTGATGGCAGATGGACTACAGGTGATTTCTTCACAGGCAGGCAGCCTGAACCGGTATCTTATCTTCCAAAAGAGCTTGTGCTCCAGGAGGGATGGCAGGTAAAAGAGACCTGGGATCTCTCAGTAACAAATGTAAAGGATCCGAAGCTCAGGCAAAAGGCAAATACAACAACAAGGTGAGTTAAATGATACTAAACAATTTCAGCCATGAGGGAAGTTGTTGCAGGAATTGATATCGGAGGGACAAATATAGTTTTTGGACTTGTCGACAGGCATGGAGAGATCGTGGCACATGATACCCTTGTAACTACAGAATACCCGGTATTTGATGATTATGTTGAAGCACAGTCAAAGGCTCTTAAAAAGTTACTTTCACAGAACAGTGATCTGAAGCTTCTTTCCGTTGGGATCGGTGCTCCTAATGCAAATTATTACAAAGGTACAATTGAACTTGCTCCTAACCTGTTATGGAAAGGGATTGTTCCTCTTGGCAACTCAATCGGAAAGAGTACAGGTGTTCCGGTTGCGGTAACAAATGACGCAAATGCTGCCGCAGTAGGTGAGCTTGTTTTTGGTGGCGGAAAAGAAATGAAAGATTTCATTGTACTTACCCTGGGCACTGGTCTTGGCAGCGGGATTGTTATAAACAGGCAGGTTGTTTATGGTCATTCAGGGTTTGCCGGTGAGCTTGGGCATATGACTGTAGTTCCCGGGGGAAGGATGTGTGGCTGCGGTTTGAGGGGACATCTCGAAACATATGCCTCTGCAACAGGACTGGTAAGGACTGTGCTCGAGCTGCTCAGCATAATGCGCGAAGATTCTCCATTACGCAATGTTCCGCCTTCAGAGATCACCTCAAGGATGATAGCCGAATACGCAGCTGCAAATGACAGTGTGGCAGTAAAGGCGATTGAATATACTGCAGAGATGCTCGGCTTCGGAATTGTTAATTCCATAATCTTTTCAAGCCCTGAAGCTGTATTTCTGTTTGGCGGTCTTGCACAGGCAGGAGAAATGCTCTTTAAGCCTGTAAGAGATTATGTTGAAAAAAATCTTATGCCTGTGTTTCGTGGCACCTGCACCATCCTGCCATCCGCAATTCCATCGAACAATGCTGCTGTTCTTGGTGCAGCAGCACTCGCATGGAATGAACTGGATAATACCTGAATATACCTGATGAAGATCGCTGCAGTTAACAATCTGAATATTGATCCTCAGGTTTCATCAATCAGAGCTATATCAACTCTGATGAATGACCTGCCGGTGAACAGGATTGATACAATTAACTGGCCTTCCTTTCCTTACAAACCTGATGTACAGTTTTCCATAGGATATTCAGGGAGTGAGATCTATATTAAATTTTTTGTGAAAGAGGAATATTTCCGGGCTGAGGTTTCAGAGCCAAACGGTAACGTTTATGAAGACTCCTGTGTTGAGTTTTTTATCTCCCCTGAAGATGACGGTATTTATTATAATTTTGAATTCAATGCCAGGGGTATCTGCCTCATGGGCTCAGGTAAAGGTCGACAGGACAGGATAAGATCTGATATCAGCTATATCAGTAAAATAAGAACATCAGGATCTTTTTCAGGTGAACATCCGGGGATAATTAATGGCAGGTATGAATGGGAACTTACAATAGCCATTCCTTCCGAAGTGTTCTTCCATAACAGGGTTGGAACAATAAGGAATTCTGAAATGAGAGCCAACTTTTACAAGTGTGGTGATAAAGTAAAAGTACCCCACTATCTGACTTGGAACCCGGTTAATACAACAAAACCTGATTTTCACAGGCCTGAATCTTTCGGTTTATTGAACTTTCGCTGAGCAATCCTGTTTGTAGAAAGTAAAGCAGGACGCTGTTAAACATTTCGGATTCCGGATCAGGTAAAATCAATTTTAAACATTATTTTTAATAAGCTTAACACCAGGGTATGTTCAATCATTTTGCATTGTCGCAGGATTCCCGTGGCATAAAATATAAAGAGCCTTTTACCTAAACCAGGGTTTAATATTGCTAAATAATCTCAAGATAATCAACCAATAAATACCAGAAAGCACTATGAATTTAAAAGATGAAAAATACAGCAGGTACGCACTTGTAAGGGAAATGTTACAAACACCTGAAATTATCAGTTCGTTTAATCCCGGAGCAGTATCAGGTTTTACAGATAAGATCAAGAAGTCAAAAGGATTGTTTCTGACAGGAGAGGGAAGCAGCAGGATTTTCCCGGCTAAAAGGGCAATAAGTTCTTTACTGAAAAAGAAGTATTCAATGCCTGTTTTCACAGATGGTGCAACACAGGCTCTTGAATATAACCTCGATGAAATGGCAGTTTTTTTAGCATCAAACTCAGGCCAGACCAAGGAGGTGATCAGGCTTGCAAGCACGCTTAAAGCAAAAGGTCACAATTCAATTTATGGCCTTACTGCAAACCAGGGCACAAAACTTAGTGAGCTGGCATCAATGACACATGTACTGTCGTGTGGAAAAGAGGATGCAGTTGCTGCAACAAAATCAGTTGTTGAACAGGCATTGTTTTATGATGCATTGCTCAGGTCATTGTCAGGAGATAAGATTGGAAATCTGAAAGAAGTGGGAGCGAAATCTGAACACGCTCTTACGCTCAAGATCGACCCGTCGGTAACTGAAATAATCCGCTCGGCCGGCATTATATATTTTGCAGGCAGGAATAACGGAGTTGCCGAAGAGCTCGCCCTGAAAACAAATGAGATCACTAGAAAGAAATCAGCCTATCTTGAAGGCACCTTCCCCGTTCACGGGATAGAGGAGGTAATGGATAAGAATGAAGTTCTAATCTGGATTGATCCTTTCCGCCAGGAGATCGAGAAGTTCAACGATTGCCTTGTAAAGGGAGTTGGAATGAAGATAGTAACAGTTTCAACTGAACCTACAATGTTCCCGACAATTATAATCCCTGATGCAGGTGAATTCAATGAATACATTCAGCTTCAGGCGGGCTGGAACATACTTGTTGAAACAGGCATTTCGCTGGGTATAAATCTCGATAAGCCGACACGTGCGAGGAAAGTGGGTAATGAATATATACCTGCATAACATTAATCAGCCCTCCCGAAAAGAGGGCTGATTTGCTATTAAGAAATTTGTATATTTACCGTAGCAGGCGAGTTTACAGGAACAATGATAGATTTAGCAGCCGGAATAGATATTGGTGGTACGAACACTGTTTTTGGCCTTGTTGATGCTCAGGGCAGAATCCATGGATCAGGAACGATAAAAACATCTTCTTTCAAAGACGTTGAAGAATTTGTTTCAGCCTTATACAACAATATCAGTGAGGAAGCCCTGAGAAAAGGAAATGTGAGGTTGACAGGTTTTGGAATAGGTGCTCCTATGGGGAATATCAACAAGGGAAGCATTGAACATGCTGCAGGCTTGCCATGGAAAGGGATAATTCATCTGGCCGATATCTTCAGAAAGCATACAGCTCTTCCTGTGATTGTAACAAATGATGCAAATGCTGCAGCAATTGGAGAGATGGTCTTTGGGGATGCAAAAGCAATGACTGATTTTATTGTTATAACACTTGGAACAGGATTGGGTAGCGGCATCGTTGTCAATGGCAGGCTTGTTTACGGGCATGATGGATTTGCAGGCGAGCTTGGTCACACTTCTGCTGGTCATGGATTCGCAGATCGTGAATGCGGCTGTGGCAAAATGGGTTGTCTTGAAACATATGTTTCGGCAACAGGACTGAAAAGGACTCTGATACATCTTCTTGCTGATGATCTTCAGCAATGCAGCCTGAGGAATGTGAGTTTTAATGACCTTACATCTGAAATGATTTATAATGCAGCAACAGAAGGTGATAAGATTGCCATGGAAGCTTTCAGACTTACAGGTAATGTACTTGGCGCCAGTCTTGCTGACTTTGTTGCCGTTACAAGCCCTGAGGCTATATTCCTTTTCGGAGGAGTTGCACGGGCCGGTAAAATGCTCTTTGATCCTGTGCGTGAGAGCATGGAGATGAATTTATTAAATATTTACAGGGGAAAAGTAAAGCTGTTGCCATCAGGGCTTGAAGCAGGTAATGCTGCTGTTCTTGGTGCAGGTTCACTAGTGTGGTCGGGAAACCTGGTTTGATTTTAATTTTTAGATATGCCTAATTTCAGCAACATTCTTAACCACATCCTCGGAGCGGTATTCATTATTATTGTTTTTTCACTTGCCTATGCTTATCTCAAGCCTCATCTGCTCCACAAGCACAGACTTATCTCAACACTGCTTCTGAAGGTAAGCTACCTTCTATACCTGCTGGTACTTTTGTTTGTCATATATTTTTCGGCTCTTGTTAAAGGCGGACTTGAAACTGTATTTTTTGGGATAGAGTTCTTTGCTTTCCTGCTGGTTATATTTGTTCCTACTATTGGGATTTTTGCACGTAAGCTGGGTCAGTTCAGTAAAAAGAGGGATGGCTACAATTATTTCTTCACGGTTGTAAATATTTTCTCTGTTGTAGCATTATTGCTGATGTATTTCATATAAAAAATTGAAATGATCATACATATATGTAAAAAGCTTAATGTTCCTTTGTGGAATAAAATATATTTGATACTTAACAATCAAGGTTATTAATTTAAACACATCTGCTATGATACCTGAAAGATTAATAGGATATATTGAGCAAAGTATCAGGAAAAACTGGGATATTGAGGCTCTTTCAAACTACCGTGAAAAAGGCTATACCTATCGTGAGATAGCAGAGAAGATACTAAGGCTTCACATGCTTTTCAGGGAAGCAGGTATCGTGGAAGGTGATAAGATAGCACTTGTAGGAAGGAACTCGGCTAACTGGTGCGTAATGTACCTTGCAACTGTATCGTATGGAGCAGTAACTGTTCCTATTCTTCCTGATTTCAAGCCTGAAGACCTTACAAACATTATTATTCATAGTGATTCAAAGCTACTGTTTGTAGATGATAAGATCTATGACTCGCTTGATATCACAAAAATGCCTGACATTTCCGGTGTATTCTCCCTTGACGATTTCAGACTGATAAGGGCTGTAAGCATGAAGATAAAAGACCTGTTTGCTGTTCTTGACCAGGAATTTAAAAAAGCATATCCTTCAGTTAAGCCTGAGGATGTCAGATTTTCGGCGATTACAAACGATAAGGTGGCGGTGATAAGCTATACTTCGGGAACAACAGGTTTCTCGAAAGGAGTGATGATAACCCATAACAGTCTTGCTGCCAATGTCAGGTTTGCCCAGAACAACATGCCTCTGGAACCCGGAGATCCTATTGTTTCATTCCTTCCACTGGCACACACATACGGATGCGCCTTCGAATTTCTTTTCCCTTTCACAATCGGCTGCCACATAACAATACTTTCAAAAACTCCATCACCACAAATTATTATACAGGCATTCAAAGAAATCAGGCCAAGACTTATACTTTCGGTGCCTCTTGTAATTGAAAAAATATTCAAAAAGCAGCTTCTGCCTGTAATTACAAAACCTTCAATGAAGGTTCTTCTTGCAATACCCGGTGTAAACATAATCCTGCATAAGAAGATCAGGGCAAAGCTTGAAGAGACTTTTGGCGGGAGGTTCCGCGAGCTTGTCATAGGCGGAGCAGCATTCAACGCAGATGCTGAGAAATTCTTCAGAAAGATAAAATTCAGATTTTCTGTAGGTTATGGCATGACTGAATGCGGTCCATTGATCAGCTATGCATCGTGGGATACAACAAAGCCCGGAGCTTCAGGCCGGTCTGTTGATACTCTGGAGGTAACAATAGATTCTCCTGATCCCCAGAATATAGTAGGTGAGATAATCCTCAGAGGAGAAAACGTAATGGCGGGCTACTATAAAAATGAAAAGGCAACCCGGGAGATGATAGACGAAGAGGGTTGGATGCATACTGGCGACCTGGGCGTAATTGATAAGGAAGGGAACATATATATAAAAGGCCGCAGCAAATCGATGATACTCGGTCCATCCGGCAAGAATATCTATCCTGAGGAGATTGAGGCAGTTATCAATAATAAGGATTATGTAGTTGAATCGGTTGTTATCCCCGAGAATGAAAAGCTTGTAGCTCTTATCTATCCTGATTTTGAACTCATGAAGCAGAATAATATTACTGAAGAACAGTTGATGGAGATTTTTGACACTTACAAGAAAGAGGTCAACGACAGGTTACCTGACTTCATGAATGTCAGCAAATTCCGGATCCACAGGGAAGAGTTTGTAAAGACACCTAAGCGCAGCATTAAAAGATTCCTTTATACGAAAGAGTAAGATTCCTGCAACTGTTTTAATGTTTCAGATGTCATATTAAGGCAATACTAATTCAATCTTTATATGAAACTATATGCAGTTATAGTTGCAGGAGGAAGCGGAAAACGCATGGGTGCAGAAGTTCCCAAGCAGTTCCTTGAGCTTGGGGGCCGCCCTTTGCTTATGCATACGATCGAGAGGTTTAAATCATTTGACAGCTCCATAGAGATAATCACCGTATTGCCTGAAGATCAGATACGCCGCTGGATGGAATTGCAGGAGAAGTATTCTTTCAAAGTGCCGCAAACCCTTGTAAAGGGAGGATCTTCAAGATTCTATAGTGTGAAAAACGGACTTGAGTTTGTTGAATCGCCAGGGCTTGTTGCAATACACGACGGAGTACGTCCTTTTGTAAGCTCTGAAACTATCAAAAGATGCTTTGATACGGCAATGCGCCTTGGCAATGCCATTCCCGTCATACCTCCTTCTGATACTCTGAGGCTTATTTCGGATGAGGCAAGCTCGCCACTCAACCGCCTGCATGTACGGCTTGTTCAGACGCCCCAGGTTTTTAATGCAGATCTTATAAGGGAAGCTTATAAGCAACCATTTTCGCCCGACTTCACTGATGATGCTATTGTCGTTGAACAGACAGGTGTGAAGATTAATCTTGTTGAAGGGAACAGGGAAAACATAAAAATAACAAACCCTGAAGACATGCTGATCTCGAATGCATTTCTTAGAAAATCCTGATCAGCTGCATTCGGAACATTACAGGTAAAGGGGAGCATTCCGTGTCTTTCAGGAATTTTGTATCTTGCATGTCATATAAATCCGGAGCCATGAAAATTAAAATATCGATCATAACAGTATTACTGGTTTTCAGCATGGGCTGTGCAGAACTGATGAACATTGTTCAGACTTCAGGAACTCTGCCTCTTACAGAAGCTGATGTCATTGCAGGCTTAAAAGAAGCGCTTTCGACGGGAGCAAGGAATTCCGCACAAAGGTTAGGTGCGGAAAACGGCTACTACAATGACGCTGCAATAAGGATACTTTTGCCTGATGATGCAAAAACAATTGTAGATAACATATCAAAATTGCCTGGCGGGCAAAAGCTTGTAGATGATGCGATCCTGAGGATCAACAGGGCAGCAGAAGATGCAGCCAGGGAAGCAGCCCCGATTTTTATCAACAGCATTACAAATATGTCCGTCGCTGATGCATTCGGGATACTTAGAGGTTCCGACAATGCAGCAACAGCCTACCTGCAGAAAACAACTTATAATGAACTTTACAACTTGTACAAGCCCAAAATAACAGCTTCTACCGAAAAAGATCTGGTAGGGGGAATATCAACAAAAGAATCGTGGGAGACTCTAACATCACGCTGGAATGCGTTTGCCGCTTCTATGCCAGGAAAGATTGCCGGCATGAAGCCTGTAAATACTGACCTTGACGATTATCTTACAAACATGGCCCTTAAAGGAATGTTCTCCAAAATTGAGACCGAGGAACTCAGGATAAGGAAGGATGTTTCCGCAAGAGTAACTCCTCTTTTACAAAGGGTTTTCGGAAGCGCTGACAATACAACAAAATAGAATTCCTTATGGCAGAAAAGACAATCCTGAATTTTCATGGCCTTGAAGTAAGAGTTGCTGATGAGGCAACAAACGGAATAATTGATATACTTAATCATACAATCCAGGGATCGGAAGGTGGATTGAGATTTTCACTTCAAAATGCAGCCACAAGAATCAGGGAATACGGTAAACATATAAGATTTCTTTCGCTCTACAGGAAAAACAAAATTACAGGAACATGCGGAGCTTGCTTCAGGCTGACAGGCACCGGGAACATGCAATACCACACCACCTATATCCGTTACCTTGCTTTTCATCCCGTTTACCAGTCTTCAACAGACTGGAAGAAGAAGGAAAACAGGTCAGGTTCCAAGGCTGAACAGGCTGAAGACTCCTTTAAGAGACGCACACTTGACATTCTGAGTAAACCATCGCTTCTTGATTACCCTGAGATAAAAGATACCGACAAGCATATAATGTATGCGTTTGTCGAAAGCATGAATGAACGGTCGAAGAACCTTGTGCACCAGGCCGGATTTGAATATATAAGGTCTTTTCTTACAGTTGCTTTCAGCAGGTTTTCACCAAAAACTGACAACAGGGTTTCGAAACTTAAGGCATCTGATTATGGGAAGATGAGAACCATCCTGAAAGATCATTACAGGGATCATTCATTCTTCCATCTCAATAATTTCTTTCCCGAAACATGTTATGCACTCGAGGAGAACGGGCAGATTGCAGCTGCAGTGAGCGCTGTACCTGGACAGTATAAGATATATGACATGCCGGGTATATGGGGCTGGGTTATTATGAAAGTACTGCCAAGGATGCCATATTTCAAACGTTTGTTCCAGCCTGGCCTTTTCAGGTACCTTGTTTTTGATTATATATATTGCCTGCCGGGCAGAGAAGAGCTTCTTGCACCTTTGTTTGAAACGGCTTGTGCCAGTGAAGGTTTCAATACTGCGCTTACGTGGATGGATGACAGGACTGATTTTTACGATAAGCTCCGCACTGAAGTTAAAATGGGTGCACTTAACAGGATGCTTAATGCAAAACCCGGACTTGTATATGCAAGGTTCATCAACTTCACTGAAGCAGATAAAGAGTCGTTTTATAATGCTCCTGCATACGTTTCCGGTTATGACATGACCTGAAAGAAATTCAAGCAACATATAATGTAATGAAAATGATTAAGATCTTCAGGGCAGCTTTTATGTTCATTGCTGCAACAATTGTTTTTTCAAATTGTGCCGTTAATCCTGTTACAGGAAAATCACAGATAATGCTTATGTCTGAGGCACAGGAAACAAAGATGGGGCAGGATTATGATCCCCAGGTTGTATCGACCTTCGGATTATATCAGAATGATGCAGTGCTGAACTTCGTAAGCCAGAAAGGCAATGAGATGGGTAAGATCTCGCACAGGCCCAATCTTCAGTATAATCTGAAGCTCCTTGATTCTCCTGTTGTCAATGCATTTGCAGTTCCGGGAGGATATATTTATCTGACCCGTGGAATACTTGCACAGCTTAATAATGAAGCTGAACTTATTGGCGTAATCGGACACGAGATGGGGCACGTTACTGCAAGACACTCAGCAAGCCAGCAGACAAAACAACAGCTTGGCCAGCTATTGCTGATCGGAGGCATGCTGGCATCTGAAAGGTTTGCCCAATATGCCAACCAGGCTATGCAGGGTATGCAGCTGCTATTCCTTAAATTCAGCCGTGATGATGAAAGGCAGGCTGATGCACTGGGGGTTGAGTATATGTCAAAGATAGGGTACGATGCCCACAGGATGGCTGACTTCTTCCAGGTGCTCAATAAAATGAGCATGGCACAAGATCATGGAGGAGTACCAACATTCATGTCAACACATCCTGACCCGGGTGACAGGTACAATTCAGTGAATAAGCTGGCATCATCATGGCAGGACTCTTTAAAAAAGCCTGAGTGGGTAATTAATTCAGATGCTTATCTAAAAATGATAGATGGGATGATTTATGGTGATGATCCGCGACAGGGGTACACTGAAAGTAATATATTTTATCACCCGGAGCTTAAAATTAAGTTCTCTTATCCTGCAGGTTGGCAATTCCAGAACTCACCCATGCAGGTAGCAACAGCGCCTTCAGACGGAAAAGCAATGATTATCTTCACACTTGCAACCCAGAAAACAGCTGATGAAGCTTCAAAAGCTACTATTGCTGAGATAGGCCTTTCCCCCGTCGAGAGCAAAACTGTTTCAGTGAACGGGCTCAATGCACTTTCAGTTTTGTCAAAACAGGTTACAAAAGACCAGTCGGGACAGCAGCAGGTTAACCAGCTGCTTTCATACTACATAGAATATGCCGGTAAAGTATTTGTCTTCCATGGTGTTTCAACTGAAGCCGATTTTAAGGCATACCAGCCAATGATAGAGTCAACACTTAACAGCTTTGCAGCCCTCACAGACCAGGCTAAGTTAAATGTAAAGCCAAGGAAGATAGTCATAAAAACCGTTACGACACCGGGTACCTTTGCACAGGTACTGACATCGTTTGGTGTTGCACAGCAACAAATGGCAGAACTTTCACTTCTCAATAATATTGAGTTGACAGCAAATGTTCAGCCCGGTAAACTGGTTAAAACAATCGGGCAATAATCCGGGCAGGCGGAAGCTATCTCTCGAACAGTCCTCCCAGGATTGAGCCAGCTTCCTTACCCCTGTTAGCACCAAAAGGGGCAAGAGTTCTGATAAGTTTCCTGATTGGCATTGACTGAAGCCAGACCCTTCCTGTCCCTCTCATTGTTGCAAGGAAGATACCTTCGCCTCCGAAGATCATTGTTTTGAGGCTACCTGATGCCTCTATGTCGAAGTCAAGAGATGGTTCGAAAGCTACCACGCAACCTGTGTCAATGCGAAGAATCTCATTATTGAGCTGTTTTTCGATTACAGTGCCGCCTGCATGAATGAATGCTTTGCCATCGCCCTCGAGTTTCTGGAGTATAAAGCCTTCGCCTCCCAGCAATCCTGATCCTATTCTCCTGTTGAGTGTTATTGATAGTTTTGTACCAAAAGCTGCACAAAGGAAGCCATCTTTCTGAACTATCAGTGAACCTCTTATCTGGCTGAGGTCGACTGGAATGATGGTTCCGGGATATGGCGCAGCAAAAGCAATTTTTCTTTTGCCATAACCGGTATTTGTAAAATGGGTTATGAAAAGAGACTCTCCTGTAAGCAACCGGGAGCCTGCTTCAAAAAGCTTGCCCATCATTCCCTGGTTAGGTTGAGAGCCATCACCCATCTTTGTTTCAAAGGTTATTCCATCTTCCATGTAAACCATTGTGCCTGCCTCAGCAATGACAGTCTCCCGGGGATCAAGTTCAACTTCTACGAACTGGATATCATCTCCGAATATCTTGTAATCAATTTCATGCGAAACCATAAGATCAGATTTAATTTTACAGTTTCAAAGTTAAATAATCCGGCATTCCGCAGATCATTCAATGGCGATTTTAAGAAGGAATTTTATTAAGACTGCGGACCTTTCCTCTGTCCTCCACATCCCTGGCCATTCATCATACCCTGTCCATTCATCATACCTTGCCTGTTCATCATACCCTGTCCATTACATCCCTGGCGCATACCGGTTTGACCGTTTTTACCATTTCCATTTCCATTGCGAAGACACTGACCATTGCTGTTTTTTCCCTGGTTATCGCAGATCCCATCCTTGTTTTCATCGACATAGGCCGGGCAGTTTTCCTTGTTTTTTACCGGTTTGTCCTGGGTTTGTCCGTTCTGTGCTATTCCGGCTGAGGTAATTGCAAAAAACAGCATTCCTGCAAAAAATAATCTTGTTTTCATTTTTCTATAGTTTGAATTATTTTACCATTGTTTATTGAGCATTATGAATTTGCATTCCCGGACCTCTTCTTTCGCGCATATTCCTCCCTGGTCCGCCAACAGGTACTTCGCCTTCGAACATTTTTTCAAATACTGATCTCAGTTTTTCCTGTTGTGCGGGAGTGCAGATTTTTTTGAATTCAAGGTAATAGGCATAAGTTGCTTTTTTGAGTTCTGAATGAAGCGTGCCTATGGAATCTGATAACTGATCAAGATGCCTTATATCTGGATTTTTTGAATCGAGTTCAGCCAGCAACTGTTTCCTTTTATCAGAGAGGTCTATGTTTATCTGTCTCACCTTCTGCCTGAAGACCGGGTTAAACTCTGTAAACCGGTTCATCTGTTCACCGGTGAGCCCCAGTTCATCTCTGAACCACCGGCCGCTGTATGTCATTGAAGGGCCGTTCCCGGTAGTAGTTTCTGGTGACGTTCCTGCCTGTTTATTTTCCTCCTTTTTCAGGTACAAAATTGTCGCTATTGCTGAAACATTAAGTATAAGCAATAGTACCATTATCCATATGGGCCATCTGTTTTTCATAGTCATTCAGCTGAAAGTACATCAAGAGACTCAATATTTCTGTCATTCATAAGGGATAGTTCCATCGGAACTGTTTTTTTATTACTCTTTCCATTAATGCTCCCGATAACCACTCCCGCAAATATTGCAGCAGCAACAGATATTGTAACTGCAACAGGCCTGAGGATCCTGATAACTGGTGAAGATGGTTGCTCTTTTGCATTTTCAATCCCGGTCATTATTCTGTCAGTAAGATAGAATCCCGGTTCAGAATTTTTTTCTTCAGCAATGATCCTGTCAGCAAGAAGATGTATATTAAAATGTTCCCTGCATTTGCTGCATGAATCAAGGTGCTCCCGGAAACTGAGCCTTTCATCTGCTTCAAGCCTGCCCTCGATGTAATCATCGATTTTCTCCCTGCACTGCCTGCATTCCATTTTGCTTTTCATTTTATTCATTAGAAACGATCTATTAATAATTCCTGCGGTTTAAAAATTCTTTTTTGTGGTGACAAGTTTTTCCCTGAGATTTCTTTTAGCCCTCTGGATCAGTGCTTCAACTGCGCTCTCTGAAGTATTCATTATCTGCGCAATTTCCTTTTGCGGCATGTCATCATACTTGCTGAGGATTATAGCAGTTCTCTGGCTCAAAGGAAGAGAGTCCAATGCTTTCTGAAGCCAGGCTGCATGTTCAGCTTTAATAAGGGTTTCTTCAGGATCTTCAGCAGTAGGAATAACGAAATTATTTTCATTTTCAGAGCTAAGGAAAGATGTAATCCTGGTGAAAATTGTGGCTTTGTTTTTCCGTGTATAGTTGAGGCATGCGTTTACTGTTATCCTGTGAAGCCATGTTGAGAAAGATGAGTCACCCCTGAATTTTTCCAGCGACTTGAATGCATTGATAAATACTTCCTGTGTGAGATCCTGAGATTCCTCCTTGTTATGAACGAAACCAATAACAATTCGAAAAACCGTTTGCTGATATCTTTCGACCAGAATTCTGAAATCATTCCGGTTACCCTTCAGAACAGAGTTTATTGCTTCAGAATCGGTCATAAGGTACGTAAGTTAACAAAAATGATGAGCAGCAACAATTTCTTCATCTTCTTTAGTTGAACAGGCAATCATTGAAATTTTCATATTAGACACAAACAGCATTTATTTCCTGCGCAAAAAAAAAGGTATCCGAACCAGGATACCTTCTTTGCTTTCAAATAATATTTTATTTTATCTCTTCACCTTAACTGTATCACTATTGACATTAATATTAATGTCTTTCATGTCTTTTCTGTCATCTGTTCCCTGACCCATGCCGGAGGCATCAGCTTTCTTTCCCCAGATCTCAACAACTGCTTTATCTGAAGCGGTACTTTCACCGTTAAAAAAACTGAAATTAATTTTTTCCACATCCTGGCTGGCATCAAGCCTGAACTGCTGTTCAGTTTCAGGAGGAACCGGTTTTTCATACTGGAGGTTCTCCTTCTTCCCGTCATCATACTGAGCCTCTACATTTATTAAATTAATGTTGGCATTTTTTACCCTGAATTTTAATACCGAATATTTGTTATCAGCATTAATAGTTTTTTCACGATCGCTGTTCCAGTCAAAGATCCCATGCTCTTCTGAAAGGTTAATAGTTGTCTGACCAATTTTCTCCCAGCCTTTATCTTTAGACTGCGAGCTCTGCTGTCCGTTTATAAGGCTCAGTATTCCAATTGCAAGTAAAATACTCAATATAAATTTTTTCATAACAAAACTGTTTAATTAAACACCTGGCTTTACTAATAATTGCTATCTGAATCTGTTTACCAATATAACAGACTGATCAGACAAAGCATTTACATTATTTGTTCAAAAGGTTATAACAATTCGTTACAATCAAATCATACTTCATCTTTTCTTCATGTTTGAAAAATTAATTTGAAGTTGATTAGTTATATACATTGATATTTACTGAATATGAAATCCATTTTTAAAAAAGGAAGTTTCCTAAGTGTAGTTGCAATTCTGGGCTTACTCTCTATTACTGATTGCATTGCTTACGGGCAGGAAGCTCCGAAAACTGCTGCAGCGCCCGGATCAACTAGTCAGGAAGTGCGATACGAGGAAAAAGGAAGCCTTCCCCGGAATGCTCAAAAACCAGCAGCTGAAACCCAGTCTGCTAAAGGTTCGCAGCAGAAGAGTGAAGTGAAGAAAGTTCAAAGCTCCAGTCCAAGTATTGCAAAAAGACCGGGAGCCCGTCCCCCCTCAATCAGCAGGCCTTCGGGAACAGGTATGCCTAAAGGAGCAGGAAAGCCTGCAGGAATTGGAAAGCCCGGAAGGCGTTAACTTATTTATGATAAGAGTTAAAGGAAATATTATTCTGATCATTTCGCTATCGTTCTTATCATGCTTTAGTGCCAGAGGGGCTGATTTAGTTTCCCATCCTGTTGATTCTATAAACCAGGCAAACAGCAATCACTCATTATTCCTGGGAGCGGGTCATGGCGACAACCTGATACTCGGCTCATCTATCTCGAAAGCCCAGTCTTATTATTATGGGTCGGCAGGATATAGCTTTAAAGATGAATTTTCTTTGTCAGCATCTTCTTTTTTCCTTCCGGAGTATACAGAATTCCCAGCTTTCGGTGCGGTATCAGCAGGTTACAATCATACCTTTAATTCATGGTTTGATGTAGCTGTCAGCTTATCTGGTTATGGAATAAACAAAAAACTTACTGACACACTTTTTGCCAGTTTTCTCTATGGCGAACTTTCCGCAGGTTTTGACTGGAAGATTGCATATACCAAAATTACCTTCAGTCGCGTTTTAACCGGTAATACAACTGATTTTTTACAGTTAAGGAATTCAAGATATTTTCAGATTCCGGATTTTTTCAGGGGCAAAATATATTTATCAGTTGATCCTTACGTTAATCTTTTATTTGGCTCTATGACAAGGATCACTACAAATGACCGGACCTCTATCGGGGTTGATTCTCCTGTGTGGACCGGTGGCGGTTATGGTAACCGGCCTGGTGGTGGGAAAAAGCCGGGGCAGGGCAACGGATCAGGAAGCGGGAGCGGAGGGGAGGCAACAGTCAGTTCCGTTTTTTTTGGCCTGATGGAAGCGGATTTCGGAATTCCGGTCGGAATTAATGCAGGAAGAATAACAATTGAAGCTGAGCCCGGGTATATACTGCCTCTATATACAGATGATTCTTTTCCAAGTCCCAAAGGTTTCACAATGATGTTGAATTGTTTTTTCAGGATACTATAGGCTGACCTTATGAATTTGCTGATTGTTGAGGATGAGAAGAGTATTGCCCATGAGATAGCCATATATCTCATGAAGGAGAATTTGCTTTGTGAAATTGTGCATACAGGGGCAGAAGCATCTGAAAAATTAGCAGTCAATCTTTATGATTTTGTTCTTCTGGATATAGGCTTGCCGGATTATAATGGACTGGACCTGATAAAAGAAGCAAGAAAAAACAACATCGACGTTTCTTTCATCATTATAACTGCACGCGGAGCTGTCGAAGATAAGGTAAAAGGTCTTGACATCGGTGCAGATGATTACCTTTCCAAACCATTCGCACTTGTCGAACTTCATTCAAGGATCATGGCAATTGCACGGAGAAAATTCGGCATAAGCAACCCCGATATAAGGCTTGGTGAATTCATCGTTGAAATGAAGGCAAGGAGAATACTGTGTGATAAATCAAGGGTTGATCTTACAAAAAAGGAATTCGATCTGCTTCTTTACCTTGTGCTCAACAAAAACAAGGTACTTACACGGTTGCAGCTATATGAACATATCTGGGGTAACATCCTGGATGATCAGTATGACAGCAATTTCATTGATGTTCATATTAAAAATCTCAGGAAGAAGCTTAATGCTCATGCCCCAACACCATGGCTCGAAACTGTAAGAGGTACAGGATACAGGGTAAATATTCTTACCGACTGATTAGATGAAAATGAAACTCAGAACAAGGCTTTCACTGTTCAATCTGGTATCAAAGATCATATTTTCAGTATTATTTGTTGCCCTTTTGCCATTGATCGTTACAAAGATCAACCTTATACAGACAGACAATGATCTTATTGCCAAGAGAGAGCAGGTGATCGACATTATTTCGGAAACCGGTATAGAGCCATTCATGACTGATACTGTAAATGGGTTTGGAAGCTATAACTTACTTAAGGAAGAATTCATAAGTCTTGAAAAAACAGGATGGGGTGAAAACCGCAACTATATTGAGATAGACAACCGGGAGCTTGATAATGAAACAATCGGGTACCGTGTGCTAAACTATACAATTGAAATAGATGGTGAAACATATCTTCTCCAGATTGGGAAAAGTCTTGTGAGTATTGATCAGACTGCAGGAAAAATAAGGAATATCATATTGATTTTTCTTATCATTTTCATACTTGTAACCCTGGTATCCGACATACTTTACACGGATATAGTCTTAAAGCCTCTGGAACATATTGTAAGCAAGCTTAAAAACACATCAACCCCGGCCATTTACGACAGGAATCCTGTAAATACTTCAACCACTGATTTTGTCAAGCTCGACACTGCGATTACAGAACTAATGATCAGAATCAACAGCCTGATCTCAAAGGAGAGGGAAATAACTGTTAACATGTCGCATGAGCTTCTTACACCTGTTTCTGTAATCAGGGGAAAGCTCGAAAACATTCTTCTGAATGATGACCTCAGCCCTGAATTAAGTGAGAAAATTGAAGAATCGCTGAAGACCCTTCACAGGCTTAAAACATTAATTAATTCCCTCCTGTTTTTCTCAAGGATAGAAAGCAAGCAGTATCTAAAGGAAGATTCTTTCGAGATATCGGATATACTGAAAGTAATCCATGAAGAGCTCACCCCGATTTCCCTTGATAAAGGTATCAACCTGGTAAACGATTGTCAAACCGGTTTTCCCGTCAGAAATGCAAACCGGTCATTGATGTTCTCAATGGTCTATAACGTGGTGAATAATGCCATCAAAAACACATCTCCCGGCGGGAATGTTATAATCAGGAGTCATAAAGATACCTGTGCGGGCATTTCTGTTACAGATAATGGTGCAGGCATCAGTGAAGTCCAGATGAAAGATCTGTTTTCAAGATCAGGGAAAAAGGCAGGACGGAACCACGAAGGAAATGGTATTGGTCTTGCAATAACAAAATCCATTGCTGATTTCCATAATATTAACATCTCAGTAGAATCAAGCCCCGGAAAAGGGACGAGGTTTTTCTTCAGATTTCCTGAAAATTCATAACCTCTTTATCAAACTTATAAGCACTTCCTTTTTCATTACTTTGCTCCTCAAAAGAAATGGAGAAAAGAAAGAAGGCCGAAACGTAATTTCAGCCTTATTTCTCCCCTTAACACAATTCGCCAGGTTGTTTTTTCGTAAAAGAAATTAACAATAACTATTTCTTTTTAGTTGCAGTATAAAGCAGACCATAAAGGTCATGTGGTGAGATACCCATTATATCTGAAACAGACTTCATGGTGGAGCTTTCCATGGTCTCCGGATACTCTTTCCCAACCACTTTCATCAATTCAGCCGGTTCCACATCGAGGATCCTGGCAACTTCGTTCAGGGTCATCCTTCCAACTCCCGAAGGAGCCTGGGACAGGTCTGTTTCGGCTACATTGTTGAACCTGTTGTTCAGGACTTCATAAATTCTGGCAGGTGTGATCTTATTTTGTGAAGCTATCTCTTTAAGTTTAATGCCTGTACCGTCTACAATAATGCTGCTGTCATTAAGAGTTTTTAATAATTCTTCAGCTGAAATGCCCTGGTAACTTCCTGCTAACCTGGTGAGGTCGTATTCTTCCATGTGTGCAACGGGAGGACTGACATATTCTCCTTCCCAGCTTTCCTTTACTTTCTCGCCAAAGGTCATTACAGGTCCGAAGGGAGTCCATGATTGAAGAGTACCTATAAAAAAGATGCCGGAGACAGTCAATGCGGACAGAAGCTCCCATTTTTTATTCAGGCCTGCATTAAGCCTGCTTTTTAAATATGTCATGAATGTTCTCCAGTTTACAAAAAACAGATGTATTATTACTAGGATGAAGAACATATATGAAAAAATTGTATGCAGCGCCTGCCACTCTGCTTTTGTAAACAGCATTAATTGCCAGTCACCCCAGTTAGCTATTCTTCCCGGAGGGGCTACATAAAGGATAAAACCCGACCAGGACATTATTATCGTTGAAATAACCAGCGAAAAACTTGTGAAGCTCCTGAGATTGAAAGATCTTTTCTTTTCCATATGGTATTGCTTTAAGGATTGATTAATAATTTTTCAGATACTACCTGTTATGTCTTCCCCGTTGTATCCCCTTATTCTGCATTCTGTAACGATTGCCGGTCTCAACAGGAGAACTTACAATCTTGTTATATTCTTCCTGCAGCAGGTATTCAGGCACATAGGTAATGCCGATATTGCTTAGTTGCCGGGTGAATGCCCTGAGATGGTTGCGTGATCCTCTTTCAAGATTTTCAAATACCATTATTATGTTTGGATTCGAAGTCTTATTTAGGGCATTTTTCAGATCCTTTATATCCATTTCTTCAATCAGTGCTCCGACTTTGAATGCATCGGATAGAGATGAGGAACCTTTTGTTATCAGATCATCATACAGATCCTGAACATGCTTGTCTTTAAAAACTCCAGGGTCGGATATAACTACATCAGGCGAGGCATACAGCTTCAATAATGAATTAACAGCATTAAGATGAGTAGTTTCTGCTGAAGAGATTCTTGTAAAAACCATATGGCCCCATTTCGTGTACAAAGACGTATAAACATCACGTGCAAGCTTTTCTTCCTCCCTCATTCTAATGAGCAGGTTCATTTCTTCTATTCCAGGTTCAGGAGTATCAATGAAAGAACTTAACAGGTTCTCTTCATTCATGAATGAAATACCATCTGCTGAAGCGGTGAGGAAGGGAGCAAATAAATCATTGCTGTTGGCTGAGTTCTTTTCACATGATGTCACCAGGATTGTTGCCGAAAGTAAAAAGGCCGCTGAAGTTTTAAAAGCTTTGAATTTCATATTTCTTAAGATTTTGGTTTTCACTATTTACATTTACAATTCTTAGAAACAGAACTATAAATTTTCCTGCGCATCATAATTAATTTCGAATTACTGATCGATTAGAATCATCTGATTGTACATGTTTTTTTAAACAATCCATTGTGAAATGAATAACAATGTGTAAATTGCTATACGTATATAGTATATTATGAATTTCACAAAGACAACCTTTTATTCGTTCAGCATCCTGGCCTACATGGCACAGAACAAGGATGTTGTTGTTTCAGCCAGCCATATTCATGAAAAACTGAACATACCTTACTTTTATCTGAGGACATTGCTGAATGAATTGAAAAACCATAACCTTCTTACAGTAGAAAGGGGCAGGAATGGCGGGTTCAGCCTTGCGCGCGACAAATCGCATATTTTCCTCTCTGAAATAATCGCTGTAACCGAGGGCCATGATCCGTTTGCAAAGTGCATCATGGGCTTTACAGACTGCCCTCTTGATAAGAGATGCTACATGCATGATAAATGGATAAAGGTTAAAAGCGAGCTTCTCGATATTCTGAAGAAAACATCTCTTGATGATCTGAAATAAACTTATTCTATAATCCTATTAACTTAAAAATGAAGTTCCTATGGTTGATTCACAAGTAGTTCTTACAGGTCAGACGATTGCATATACTGTCTATTGCCTGATCATGATCCTGCTGATCTCATGGTTTGCCTGGAGGGTAACATCAGGCAGCAGCAGTGGTGTCCGGCCCGCCTTGTTCTATGCATTCGTGGGCTTTCTGACGATACTAGGGGTATCGTTGCATATTGCAACATACAACACTATTCCCTGGGTTAAAACTGATCTTAACAGGAATGAAGTTACAGCAGATAAGACATTTAACATCACTGTAAAAGATCATCAGTTCATTTTGCCATCAGAAAAGATGGTGATAAATGTAAATGACAAGGTATTGTTCGAAGTTAAATCCGAAGATCTTACCTATGGTTTCGGACTCTTCAGGGAAGATAACAGCATGCTTTTCCAGATGCAGGTAGTTCCTGGTCACCGGAATGATATAATATGGCACTTTACTGGTCCGGGAGTATACACCATCCGCTCGACCGAATACTCCGGTCCGAAAGGAAGCCGCATGATCGTAAAGGATGCTGTTGAAGTTGTGCCCCAGGTTACTGCAGTTAAATAATCAAACTAATACAGATTTATACTATGAATTTCTCAAAGACATTGTTAGAAGGCGAAGAGGGTCTTTTCAAACCAGGCTCTCTCACCCCTATTCAGAAGCTGACACTCCGCTGTGTTATCATGGGACTCATATATTTCGGATTTGTTGTTATTGAAGGAATGTTGCTAAGGATGTACCAGGTAAGACCGTTACCTTTTATAACAGAACCCCAGTATTTTGCAATTCTCACTGCTCATCCACTTGTAGGTATTTTCGGCTCAACATACCTGATAGTTTGCGGCGCATTCCTGTTTCTTGTTCCTTTCTTAATGAAAAAGCCACTATGGAGCATTAAGATGGGGAACTGGACATTCCTCCTGATTACGATCGGAACATTTATTTTCTGGTTTTCAGGTTTTCTGACTCATTATGCTCCGTTATACACATTATACTGGCCATTACCCGTTGATTTTAAACAATTCAGCCTTTGGGGCGGAACATTCTTTATCGTTGGGATTGCCCTTGTAATGGTTGGAACGGCACTTTTTATAATCAACATCTTTAAAACGATTCTTTATACTCCTGAAGGTTGGGAAAAACAAAATGCAGGCGCACTGCTTTCATCAGCACTTGGTATTACAGGCTTTGCAAATCTGTTCAGGAAGAACAAAAAAGAGCATCTTGTATCCCTTCCTGTGGCAGCAGTTGCGAGGGGAAGTGTTGATATGGCCCTTAATACAGCCACAATTCTTTTTACAGGAGTTCTTATTCTTGTTTTCATGGTTGGCGCTATACTTGGTTTCGATCTGAAGAATACTGCAATCGATGCTCTTCTTTACAAAAACTGGTTCTGGTGGGGACTTGATCTCATAGCTGACGGACTTGTACTGATCTTCGTTGCAGGAACCTGGTACCTGTTGGCTATGCTGATAACAAACAAACCTCTGTTCATGCAGAATATTGCCAGGGCAGCCCTGCTGGTTGAACTTGTTGTATCCTGGACCGTATGGTCGCACCATCTGCTTTCAGACCAGGCACAGCCAGGTATTCTTAAAGTTGTTTCGGGTGAGATGGTAACAGCATTCGAGCTTATTACACAGGGTCTTGCCTTTTTCATTACACTTGCCACACTGTGGAGTGCACGTCCTTTGAAAATGACCAATCCATTAAAGTTCCTGATGGGAGGTTTGCTTGGCTTTGCACTTGCAGTTCCGGCAGGAATAATGCAGGCAGATATCGGTCTCAACAGGATACTTCACAATACTCAATGGGTTGTTGGACCACATGTACATGTTGCAATCCTTGTAGGATTAACAATGACACTTTATTCAGCAATTTACCTTCTGTTCCCAATACTTACTAACGGTGCCAAGGTGTACAGCCAGAAACTTGTAAATATTCATTTCTGGTGCCATCTTACTGGAGGAATCGGAATGGGAGCATTCATGGGAATGGCAGGACTGAATGGTATGCTGCGCAGGTCTTTGTACATCAACGGTGAGTTTAATACACTTATGATACTAGCTGCAATATCCGGCACTTTGCTGCTGATCGGATTCCTGGCATTCTTTTATAATCTTGTTATGAGCGTGGGAATTAAAGGAGTGATTGGAATTTTCAGTCCCGCAAAAGAGAAAGCGCCTGAATTAGTTCCGGCAGTATAGAAAAACCTGAAAAAAAGGAATTTTGCCGTGTTTTTGGCAAAATTCCTTTTTCCTTAATCTACCTTCTTCTGTGTTTCCTGTACTTCCTGTAGGCATCTCTCTTTGTCTTGATGTTATGGCGGGAATAGTACTCCCTGTTGATGCGAAGTTTTACGTTTTCCTGCAACATAAGACTTTCCAGCGAGCCCTGGTTTTTCCTTCCGGTTGCGCATGAAATGCACAATACAGTCAAACCTGCCATAAGAATTAAAAGAAGTAATCTTCTGGCTTTTAACCTGGATGTAAAGTTGGAAGTGACTATCATAGCAAAAACATTGACGAACATATGATATTCGATGATAAAAGAACGAATATTATACGTAAACAGAAAGAAAAAGTTTCTGTTTTTGCCAGGTTAATCAAAATGTTTTGAAAATTTGCTGCAGAGCTAAAGCTCAAGAATGATGGAGTTATTTGTAATATTAAATTCAGCAAGATGCAGTTTAACTATGTCCATCATGGGAGGGGGGCCACACAGGTAAACATTCATATCAGGGCTTGTAATGTAAGGTTTCAGTACTTCTCTTGTAACAAATCCATATAAATATTCATCAGTCTTTTCGTCAGATAATACATTGACGAATGCATCTCCAAGCATCTGTCGGAGTTCATCCCTGAGAATTATATCATCTGTTGTTTTATTGGCAAAGATCAGCGTATTTCCTTTAATCTCATTTCGGGTTCGAAGGTCCCTGAAGATTGATATGAAAGGGGTTATGCCAGCCCCACCAGCAATAAACAGACCTTTTCCCCTGTAATTGATTGCGCCCCAGACATCCCTGATAATAAGCTCATCACCTGGATTAAGAATGCCAAGAACTTTTGTAACTCCATTGTGCGAAGGATAGATCTTTATTGTGAACTCAAGAAAAGGGTCACTGTTGAGGCAGGTAAAAGTAAATGGTCTCTTTTCATTTCTGAGTTCCGGCAGGTTTACAGATACCTCCGTTGCCTGACCGGGAATAAATGAATACCCGGATGGTTTTTCAAACCGGAATCTCTTAACATCATGAGTTACCTGATCGATGCTGATTATCTTAACGACATGCTCTTCCATTTCTGTGATGTTTCATGTTAAACAACCGAAACACAAATCTGGCAAAAGAAGGAAGTCACTTTATATTTCAGAGACGCATCATCATGTCCAGTTGAGCAACCTTCTTTCTCCAGTCAGCTCCCTGACCTCTGTTATATCCTGGCTGACCTCGACAGTACCGCAGTATTCACCTTTTTCATTCCGCACAGCAAAATAACGGATGTAGATAAGCTTTCCTTTCATCTCTATCCAGAAATCAGCATGGTCCTTTTCACCATTCCTGAAAGCTGCTATTATCTTATTAACGGTATCAACACTTTGAGGAGGATGGCAATTCTGGACCTTCCTTCCCACTATTGAAGCTGACCTCGGGAAGATCCTGTCCTTTGATTCTGAAAAATAGCGTACTTCATCCTTCTCATCTATGAAAGTAATATCTACCGGTAGCGTATTAAAGATGAGCATGATTTGTTCAGGAGTAAGCAGGCCGGAACCAAGATCCAGGAAGCTTTTACCGGATGACATCTTTTTTCCGGCTATCCTGGCTGGAGTTTCAATGTAGCACCATCCTTCGTCATGGCTTTGAGCCATCATCTCATCCCAGGTTATTTGCGGAATTGCTTTCATGGCTACCGGGAAAAGTATTTGCTCTTCCCTGAAAATTACAGGCAGAACAACAAAAAAAAGCTTACCTATCTCTTTATTAAGCAGGTAGTAATCGGGAGAGGTGCCTGCAAGTATCTTGTTGATCCTCTTCAAAGCCCGTCTGAAATCATCATGAAATGACCACATGAGCTGCAAACAACGATATTCAGGAAAAGTCTTTTCAATATGCGGGAAGAGGATGTTTTCTTTTTTTATTTAATGAAGCTCATACTCTGCCAGCTTTGACATCAATGAACCGAGGCGTTCGATAAGCTCAGGGTCTTTATCTTTTCCCGGCTTAAAGATTACTTTGTTAATGGCTTTTATTTCTTCAAGCAGCAACTCAGCTGCACGGTTTTCGAGCATAAGATAATGCAGGAAATGACCTTCCGCTGGTTTGTTCCACTTGAATGCATTCAATGATCTGTAGAATACATTGAGAATCTTTCCGACATTTACTTTAACTGATTCCAGCGGAAATCCCGAAACAAGAAGCTTATCCAACACCTGCATTGTTTCTTCGGGTGTAACGTCTCTGATAACAAGCTGATGTTCAATGATGAGCTGTCTTGCGTTTTCTCCATTGATCAGCCGGACCGCAAAATCAAGGAGCTCTTCGGCCCTGGGATTATTATTGTGTATTAATTCTGACATTTTAATTTTTTATTCACCGATAAAAAAGCCACATACGCGGTCTCAATGCGGGAACTCCTTAATTACATTAAAGACACCATTGATCAGCATCTGTACAGCAATCACTGCCAGTATCAGTCCCATAATACGTGAGATGGCTTTAATAATTGAAGGAGTCAGTCTTTCTGCAATTCTTTTGCTGAGTACAAACATCATGTAAGTTATTGCGCATACGCAGGCAAAGACAAGAATTATGAGGAGGGTATTTAAAAAACTATTTCCCTGCCCGACAAAGTTCATTGCAGTAGAAATTGTCCCGGGACCGGCAAGAAGGGGAATGCCCAAAGGGGAAACAGCCATGTCATCATAATTATCAATATTCTCTTTCGTGCTTGTTTTCTGTGTCTTCGACTGCTTGCCCTGCAGCAGGTCATAGCCAATGAAAAAGACTATTATTCCACCTGTTATCTGAAATGCAGGCAGGGTGATGTTGAACAGTCTGAATATAAGGTGCCCGAATAAGCTGAATACTGTAATAATGATGAATGATACAGTTACGGCCCTTAATGCTACCCTTTTTATAATTCTCCTGTCTTCATCCCCGACCATCGTAAGGAAAACAGGTGTATTGCCAACAGGATTCAAAATGGCGAAGAAACCTACAAAAACCGTAGTAATGAAGAGGATAAAATTCGGAATGGATTCCATAATCAAATGAAAAGTAATTTAGCAGCAAAGATATGCAATTTCGATAGCAAGGAGAGTTTGTGTGGCATACCGGAAAATATAAAAGCCCTCCTGCGCTAAAGCTTCGGAGGGCGAAGTGGGTTGTACTGGAGTCGAACCAGTGACCCCTACCCTGTCAAGGTAATGCTCTAAACCAACTGAGCTAACAACCCGTAATTTTATCAAAAATCCATGTTTAACGCTTTCTTATCTGCCTAATGATCAATTATTAAGTGTTTTGAATGCATTTCATAAAAAGGTACATTTTTTAATAAAAGGTACATTTGCAACAAAATATACACTACATTTAATCGGCATTTCAAAAAACGTAAAGGTACATGTACCTTTTTATAACCCTATGAGAAACAGATGAAACCAAAAAAAGAACTGATCACTGCCCGTCTTCGGGTTTACGGCAAAAATAGCACAAAAATTTCTGAATTTTGCCAAGTACAATTGGAAATTCGCAACTTTACTGATAAGCCACTAAGGATCAGCGCTAAAACCAATGATTTAAAGCTTCTTCAGCTTAAACCACAACATTTGAAGAAGGGGTCTTGCGTTGGGAGAGCCGATGCAAATTTGATTAATGCCCGACTGAATAAACTTAAAGAACAATTGAGATATGTCATGCAGTTTCTCCAGTATAGCCGAATACCGATTGACAAGCCAACTGTTGAAGATTTCTTGTACCAGAGATATTCTGATGTGTTTTCCTTTTTTACTGAGGTAACTGATGGCGAAGATGCTGAGCAGTTCTTCAAGTATTTAAACCAGAGTGCCGAAGAAAGCCAGAAAGAAACTCTTGAGAATAATAAATTTCTGACAGAACTTGGTGTATATAAAGCGACTGGTTTTATGGAAGGCCTCCGGTTGCATAATTTTGAGAACTGCAGAAAAGAAACCATAATCCCAAATTTTGAAAAGTGGTGCAAATCAATCGGAGTGTCCGATTTTCCCATAGCAAGATTTGATAAGAAAACATTCGATTCATTCACTCGATTCATGATTGACCAACCAAGAAAAAGATCTAAGGAAGGAATGGAGGAGTACTATTCAGTAAAAACAGTTGATAATATGATTAAGGAAGTCCGGATATATCTGAAAGCACTGAAAGATCTTGATTACGGTATAAATGAAACAGCATTCGACTTCAAATTAGTTAAGGGCAACAAGAGAAATGCTCATATAAAATTTATTAATAATGAGAAAGATAATGTCTTTAGTATAACTGCTTCGGAATTGAATAAAATTCGAAATTCAATTAATGATTCAAAAATGCCTGACAAATTAAGACGTGCTGCAACCCTATTCACTCTGCAGACCTTACTTGGTGGATTAAGGGTATCTGAGTTGAATTTGATAACCAAAGATTCTTTTAAATTGGTAAATGAGCGATATTATTGTTTTATAACGACAAAGAAAACCAAGAAAATGATCGATTCTCCGCTGCATTCAGATCTCCTGCCAATTCTTGAAAAAATTAAGTTCAACATTGATGCGATAAAATTCCGGACAGACATTGATTACAGAGCAGCTCTGCGGGAACTGGCTGAGAAACTTGAATTAAACAGGGATATCGTACAACTTGATAGTAGAGCAAATGCAGATATTCAAGACGTAAAAACCGAAAAACTTTATAACCTCTTTACCACAAAGCTTGCTCGTAAAGCAGCAATTACGCTACTATTTGCCACAGGTAAATATTCCCTTGAGCAGATTGCAAAGATGACTAAACATAGTTTAACCGCAATACAGTACTATGTCGCTGTCCTTAATGATGAGAAAGCTGAGATGATGGGAAGTCTTTAATCTCGTGATAGGTACTTATCCCTATTTGCCTATCAAATCCTATAATGTCATTACTTCATTTATCTATTATTACTACCAATAGGTTGTTGGGGAAAATAAGAAAATTCTTCTTTGTTAATCATCAATATTTAATAACTTGCTTATGTCTGCAGTATGATAGGCAATTGATTGATTCGGATCCTTGTAGGCTTAAGATTAAAAAAATATAATAATAATTAATACTTTCTATTAATTAAAATTTTGTATATTTGAAATGATTATTACCTTTGCAGACAATAATTTAAGAAAATATGCCAATGATAACAGATTGGCTGTCAGAAAACTTGGACCAAAAAGAGCTGAGTTATTTCACCGAAGATTGGAAGATATTTATGATACTGAAAATTTTGCTGGTCTCGAACATCTACCAGGAAGGTACCATCAACTTAAAGAGAACAAGAAAGGCCAATGGGCATGTGATTTGGATCACCCCTATCGTTTAATATTTGAACCGGCAGTAAAACCTGTTCCTATTGATAAGGACGGAAAAATAATCTTAAATGAAATTAAGGCAGCGGAAATCATTAAAATAGAAGATTATCACTAGAAATCATATAAAATGGCTAAGAACGAATATATACCTCAGCTAGTACTACATCCATCAGTTACCCTACTTGAGAAGCTGGATGAGATGGGAATGAGCAGGAAAGAATTTGCTCTGCGTACTGAGAAGCCTGAACAAACCATAATTGCAGTACTGAAGGGAGAAAGTTCAATTACTCCAGAAATGGCTATTCTTTTTGAAAACGTTACAAGAATTCCAGCCAGTTTTTGGATTAATAAACAAGCACGTTACAATGAATTTAAAGCTCGTGAAAAGCAAATGGAGACAATTAGGTCTGCATCTGAGTGGACCAAACAATTTCCTTATGCTCAAATGGCAAATCTTGGATGGGTCCCATCAACAAGAAATCTGGAAGAAAAAAGCATTAACCTATTCTCCTATTTTGGAGTATCATCCAATGTTGCTTGGGAAAACCTTTATATGAAAAGCGAACTTAAGGTTGCCGCTTACACAACCTTAAAACACACTATCGACCCACATTCAATTTCGGCATGGCTTCGGAGGGGTGAAATTCAAGCAACTGAAATTGAAACACCTGCATTTAATCCTAGGATATTCAAACAGAATCTTTACATGATCAAGACAATCATGGCTAAGCAGCCATCTGGCTTTTTCATCAACCTTCAGAAATTATGCTTGGAGGCAGGGGTAAAGGTTTTTTACACACCAAAATTGCCAAAAGTTCCTTTAAGTGGTTCAACTCGCTGGATTAATGACAATCCTATAATACAATTAACTGCACGTTACAACCAGAATGACAGGTTCTGGTTTACATTCTTCCATGAAGCCGGACATATACTTCTGCATGGTAAAAAATATATTTCACTAGAAAACATCGATTTTTCCGAAGCAGATCCATTGAAAGAACAAGAAGCTCACAAATTTGCAGAAGAATGGACCTTTTCTAGTGACCAGGAAAAAGAAGTACTTTCCAGCTTCTCATTAACAGAAGATGACATTATCTCCTATGCTGAAAAATTTAATACTCATCCGGCAATTATAATTGGAAGATTCCATCATAAAGGATTAATACCATTCAGTGTTGGAAGAAGATTCATCGTTCCTTTAAATCTGTCTGATTAAAACAAAAAAACGAAAGCATTATTAATCTTCTCACCCCGACTGAGTTAATCAAATGGCCTTGTAAATCAAGTATTTACGAGGCCATTCTCATTAGCAGTACAAAAAGTAGTACAAAAACAATTTATACCTGATTTTTACTTTGCATTAATTTAGGTATTTTGAATGCATTGAAAAGGTGAAAATTGATCTAAAATACTTTTGCCAGCTTTTTTAATCTCTTCAGACTATTCAAATTGTTCTTAAGTTATTCGAGTTAATTTTAATTTGATTGACCTAACATATGCTTGTAGCTGTAAACGATAAGAAAAGGGAAATTCCATATACTTCATTCAAATTGTATTATTTAATTTTAAGATGAACTATAATGATTAATAATCAGATAGTTGAAGTATTTAATATGTATTCCACGTTATTATTATCAAGATGCATGTATGATAATGAGTTCAGAGAGGGCCTATGAGTGTATCAAAGGATAGATTTTAAGGTTAACTTTATGTTTTAATGTGGACTATAAGTTAAATATCGTTGGTAAATGAATGTTTTAATAAAGATACAAGTCAGAAATTTGAAAAATGTGTACTGAAGAAATCTGCCGGGAATTGCTAACAATAGCTGATTCAGAGCGAGAGGAAATTTTAAGAAATTTCCCAACTGAACCAATTCAGAGTTTCGTCATTTTTACTGAAACAATCAGAGTTTTGGATACTTATGCTATTAGTCTCAAATACGAAACTGAAGCAGATGCAATCAAGTCTCAGAGTCTAGATATAATGAATATGGGGTGGAATCTTGCTGCTTCTAGGTTATTTAAACCAATTCTGATAAAAGGATTCCCAATTTCAGAGAGCACCGATAAATCGAGGAATTATACTGCCTCTCTACTTTATAATCTTGGATTTACTTCTCTTCTGAAACGAGCAGTTGAGATGATAAAGTCAGGGATATTATTGGTCAAAAGAAATGAAGATATCTACACTTTTACAAAATCTCCAATTGCTGATTCTCAGTTTCTTGATTTAATGGAATTCTCATATCTTGAAAAACTTGAACAAAAAATTAATGACAATGGTGAAAAAAAATTTGGTGAATGGCAAATAGTAAAACATAGAGACCTACTGAGAACGATTAATTTACCTGGAAACTTTTTAGCTACAGGTAATGATATAAATCTTCCTGGCTATATAAGGTCAGATATTGAATCGCTTATGGAACCATTTGTCCATCCTTGGGACTCAGGTCATGGAATAATGATGGGATATGGGAGTTCACCAGAAATTGACTTCCATTTTTTGGCTAAGGCAACAGAACTTGTTAGAAAATGGCGAGATGAAGCAGGAATTCATTCTGGGATTAATATTGGTAAATTAAATTGTGGAGAATTAATGGCTGTTGTAATATTCTTGACTAGTTTTCACTTGAAACATATTCAATTTGCATCATTGGCTTCCAAGAAATTTGCTGAAATATCAATCCCGCAGAGTCTTACAATCTGGAATCCAAAGGAAGAAATGATTCAGGATATATCAGATTTTTCAGGGATGGAGAGAAGTTTGATATCTGAGGCATTGGATACTATAATAATGAATTCTGAAGATGTTAAATTATTAAATATCTCGACCTCCAAGTTCATGCCACTAATAATAGATATGGGAAATGGCTTCGTTCTCAGACCTGTATCCAGTTTAGCTCGAAATCCCTTCTTTTCCATAATTAAAATGTTGGAATATAGGAATCCTGATTTTAGAAATAATATTTCAAGACCTAGAGAAAATTGGTTTAGAAATGAACTTTACGCAATATTTGCAGGAACAAGATATCAGAAGATAGAGGGCAATATCAATCTGAAAAAAGGGAAGCATATTATTACCGATATTGATGCTGCAATATATGATAAACTCACAGGTGATTTGGCTTTATTCCAGTTAAAATGGCAGGACTATTTCACCAATGATGTAAAAGAATTGAGGAGTAAGGCCAGTAATCTAACAAAGGAACTGGATATATGGGCTGAAAAAGTAACCAGTTGGGTAAATGATTATGGGTTGAAGGCACTTTCAATGTCTCTAAGATTAAGACCTGTGAAAAATAAACAAGTTTCAGGATTCTATTTATTTGCTCTCTCAAAAAATTCTGCTAGAACTGAAGGTTATGGCTTCCGAACAGGTGCTGAAAACCTTGCACTTGCAAACTGGCCCCAGTTTGTTAGAAACCGATATGAATCAGGACCAGCTGACAGAGTGTTTCACAAGCTATTCGTTACACTAAAGGCACAGGAGCATGGTACAATTACATCAAAACCATTGCCTTTGAAGTTTTGTATTTCAGGGAAAACCATGATTTTTGAAGACCTATGGAGTACCTTAGATGATCAGAAAGACTCTTGAAAATTCAAAAAAGTTTAATTTTAATAGTTGCTTAAGGACTTAAAATTATGGCAGATGTTCACACACCCTCGGTACGTAGCTATAATATGAGCAAGATCAAAGGTAAAAACACCAGACCCGAACTCAGGGTAAGAAAGTTTCTTCATGCAAATGGATTCCGGTTCAGACTGTATGATAAAAGATTACCAGGGACACCTGATATTATTCTTCCAAAATATAAAACAATAGTTTTTGTAAATGGTTGTTTTTGGCATGGACACGAAAACTGTAAGTATTTTGTGGTCCCAAAAACAAGAACAGAATGGTGGAAGGATAAAATTGTCCAAAACAAAAAAGCCGACAATGAAAACTATGCAAAACTTACTGAAATGGGCTGGAAAGTAATTATTATATTTGAGTGTAAACTGAAAAGGGAATTCCGTACTAATACTTTAAATGAACTCGTTGCCAACATATATTGATCTTTTTGCAGGAGCTGGTGGGTTATCTGAAGGATTCATAAAGGCTGGCTATAAGCCCATTGCCCATGTGGAAATGGATGCTAATGCCTGTGATACAATTAAAACACGACTATCTTACCACTACCTTGTCAAAAATGGTAAAGCAGAATTATATAATCGATATTTATTAAAGGAAATTTCCAGAGATAAATTGTATTCTTCTGTTCCCAAATCATTACTTGAAACCGTTATCAATTCTGAGATCTCTAGCAAAACAATTCAGGAAATTTTTCAACAGATTGACAAAAAACTAGGAAAAAGGAGACTTGATGTTATTATTGGGGGACCACCTTGTCAGGCATACTCACTGATTGGTCGGGCAAGAGACGAAAATAATATGAATGGAGATAAGCGAAATTATCTTTTTAAATTTTACGCTGAGTTCTTAAAGCACTACAGACCTGAATATTTTGTTTTCGAGAATGTTACCGGTTTGTTATCTGCACAAAATTATCTCAGCCAATTAATAGGATTGTTCCAGAGCAAACAAGTTGGTTATAATGTTGAGTATAAAGTATTGGATTCCAGCGATTATGGTGTTATTCAGACAAGGAAAAGAGTTATTATTGTTGGCAAACGTAATGACACATCATTTGAATTCCCCATTCTAATACCTTCATCAAAACCTTGGAAGACTAAGCAGCATATATTTTCTGACCTACCACATATCATTCCAGGAGATAACTTAGCATTTACTGAGTATATCGGAGAATCTAATGAATATCTTACTACTTATGGCATCCGAAATGGGTCGGAATTCATTACACAGCATAGTGCAAGACCACACAATGGCCGTGACCTAAAGATATACAAAATTGCCATTGAAAAATGGCTATATAAAGGCGAACGGCTAAGATATAATGAACTCCCTCTAAGATTAAAAACTCATAACAACGATACTATCTTTCTTGATAGGTTTAAAGTAGTAAATCCTGATGGTCCATCACATACACTTGTTGCGCATATTGCGAAAGATGGACATTACTACATATATCCTGACCTAGAACAGATCCGTTCCATTTCAGTGAGAGAAGCTGCAAGAATACAATCATTTCCTGATGATTATTATTTTGAAGGAGGAAGATCAGCATCATTTAAACAGATTGGTAATGCGGTGCCTCCGCTAATGGCTCATGCGATTGCACTACTATTGAAATAACTATTATGTCAGACGAAAAGATAAAAGACGGGTATTATAAAATCAGACCAGCTGGAAGGCATATTATAACAATTGGGAGAGACCTCATTAAAGATAAGTATGCTGCTATTGTAGAGTTAGTGAAGAATGCTTATGATGCGGATTCCCCAACTTGTAAAGTATCTTTATTGCCTTTTGAATATAACAAAGCTAAGGGTATAAAAATCTGCATTAAAGATGAAGGGCATGGAATGACTTTTGATACTGTTGTTAATACTTGGATGGTTCCATCCACATCTGATAAATTGGAGAGAATCAGAAGTCCTAAGGGTCGTATAATGCAGGGGAAAAAAGGTATTGGAAGGTATTCTGCTTCTATAATTGGGGATGATTTGGTTTTGCAGACTATTGACGAAATTGGTGATTTGACAACACTTTATCTGATATGGGATCATTTCAAAAGAGCAAAATATCTTGAAGATGTGGATGTATTAATTGAAAATTATACTACTAAACAAAAAAGCGGAACAGAAATAATTATTGTTGGTGATGAATCTCATTTAAACGAATGGAATGTAAAACAGATTCAAAATCTAAAATTTGAATTAAAAAAGTTAATTCCCCCCATAGACAAAAAGGAACATTCGATTGAAACGGATACTGATAATTTTAAAATACAACTTGAATTTGGAGATTTTCCCTTTGAGGGATATTCAAATAGTATTGAGGACATTGAGCCATATCCGTTATTTGACTTATTCGACTATAGGATTAGTGGAACTGTATCAAAAGATGGAATTGCCAAACTGAAATTTGAAAACAATAGAATTAAAGATGCACCACCTGAAATACTTAAAGAATTCAAAATTCTACTAAATCAAAATAATAAGCGAAAGGGAGAAGAATCATATTGTGGTGAGGTAAAAATTGATTTCAGTGTTTTTGACAGAGATCCAATATCAATCGATGGACTTATTGAAAGAGGACTAAAAGATCCCATCACTGGTCAATATGTGGGACGACGTGAGGCAAGGATAATTTTGGACACATTCAATGGTGTAGGTGTATATAGAAACGGATTTCGCTTGCGACCACTTGGTGATGCCGGATATGATTGGCTTGAACTTGATAGAGAAAGAGTTCAAAACCCTTCTGTTAAGATTGGTAGTGACCAGATTATTGGATTTATCCATATTCATTCAGAAGAAAACTCAGGCCTTGAAGAAAAAAGTGCAAGAGATGGACTAAAAGAAACTTCCGAATATTTTGGATTGCAAGAAATCTGTAAGCAAGTACTAATCAAGCTTGAAGAACGAAGATTTATATATAGACAAAAACTTGGACTTGGAAGAAGTGGCAGAAATTTGAATGAAAAAATAAACGTTCTCTACAATTTTAAAGACCTTAAAGACAAGATTAATAAAGAACTAGATTTATTAGGAATTGAAGAGAACAAAAAAGAAGTTATTAATAAGATAATTTCTGAAAAAGAAGATAGGAATAATAAAATAGCAGATGAACTCAAACAAACAATTGCCCTTTATCAGGGGCAAGCAACTCTTGGAAAAATTGTTAATGTTATTTTACATGAAGGAAGAAAGCCTTTAGGATATTTTAAGAATCAGATACCCTTAATTACAGAATGGAAAGAGGAAATTCACAAGAAATATAATCAAGATACATTGGATAAAATAGTAAATAGGCTTTCTGTTATTGATGAACAGTCTAATGTTTTTATAAAACTATTTGGGAAACTTGATCCATTATCAGCCAAAAAACGTGATAGGAAGAAAGATTTTTACTTATATCCTATTCTTGAAAATATAAAAGATGTTTTTCTTTCAGATTTAGAAAAACAGGAAATATCTTATAAAGTTGATTGCGACAAAAAACTTACTTGTTATGGGTGGAAAGATGATTTCTATATAGTTTTCACCAACCTTGTGGATAATAGTATATATTGGTTACAAAGTAAAACTGATGGGACTAAAGAAATTAGCTATAAAGTTTACAAGGAAGATGAACTTATAATAATTGAATATCGAGACAATGGTCCTGGAATTGAAAAACATCTTATTGAAAGCGAAATAATTTTTGAACCTGAGTTTAGCAATAAAACCGGCGGAGGAACCGGCCTAGGTCTTGCTATTGCAGGAGAAGCTATTGGTAGAAATGATGGAGAAATAAAAGCCATCTACTCAGAAAATGGAGCATTTTTTAAAATTGAAGTAAGAAGTTTCTAATTCTAAAATACATGCAATGAATCTATTGATAGTTGAAGATGATAAGGACCAATTACAGATGTATAATGATGTAATCGACAGTTATTCAAAACAAATTAATACCACTATTAAACGAGATTGCTTTGGCACTCTTGAGGAAGGAATAGAAGCAATTAAACAACCATTATATGATGCAGCTATTATTGATTTAAAACTATCAGCAAAAGGTAATGAACTTGAAGGGATGAATATAGTCAATGCAATAAATGGAAAATTAAGGATACCTATTTATATTGTTTCAGGAAGCATAGCCCAAGTTGATATTGAAGAAAATGCATTATTCAAAAAGAAACTTAGAACTGATGATTTTAAAGGAATATTAGCCGAGATAAAAGAAATATTTGATACAGGAATCACCAACTTAATGAGGCAAGAAGGTTTCATGGATAAAATGTTGACTAAGATTTTTTGGGATCACTTATCAGATAGTTTGGTTGATCTGAAAAGTGTAGAGACTCATAAAGTATTGATTAGATACATATCATCACATATCCAAGAATTCCTTGAGATGAATGGTGAAGGTGGGCTTGAAGATTTTCATCCAGCCGAATTCTATATTTTTCCACCAATTAAAAAAAAGTTAAGCACTGGTGATATCATAAAAAATAAACAAGCTAATTCTTATTCCATCTTATTGACTCCAGCATGTGATATTCTACTTAGAAAGGATAAAAATAATCCGGATATAAAAATAAGGAACGCTGATAAAGCATTGCTTATAAGTCTAGTTTTGTGGAATACACTTGAAAATTTTAATACTTTAAAGGAAGATACTGGTAAGAGTAATGCAAGTAGATTGAGATTGGAAGCTCTCACAAAAAACAATAAAGAAAGATATCATTTTTTGCCACCATATAAATCAATAAGAGGGTATTTTGCTGATTTTCAATCACAGTTGAGCATAGACATAAGTATTTTGGAAAATCCAGAAAGTTATGATAGAATAGCCACTGTATCTCATCCATTTTTAAAGGATATTATAGCCCGGTTCTCTCAATATTATTCACGACAAGGTCAACCTGATTTACTCCAAGAGAAAATCTATAGTCAATTGGTCATTCAAAACTCACAATGATTTTGTTTATGTAGTCAAATAGATCAACATATCAATTTTCTAAAACCTAAATATTAAATTAAATCTAAAAATAAAAGAGAATAATAATACAGATAACTTATTGATTTAGAGATGACCAATTTGTTGAATTAAATGATTGACTATTCAAAATATCAGACTACTCCAGCAATTCCAGAAGCTTCTTCAATGATTGAAACTTTTAGGGCAATCGGATATAGTATTGAAACCGCTGTCGCAGACATTATTGATAATTCTATTTCGGCTGGAGCAAAAAATATTTGGATTAATTTTGAATGGTTGGGTTCTGATACATGGATTTCTGTCAAAGATGATGGACATGGGATGGACAACAATGAATTGGTTCAAGCATTGCGTCCTGGAAGCAAAAACCCGCTTGAAGACAGAGGAAGTAAAGATCTGGGCAGATTTGGATTAGGATTAAAAACAGCATCTTTTTCTCAGTGCAGAAAGCTTTGCGTGATAAGCAAAAAAGAGAATTCTGATCCATCATATTGGACTTGGGATCTGGATTTCGTTAATCAAACTGGAAAATGGGATTTGTTAAGGTATTTACCAGATGAGAACTTCGAACAAGAAATTAATATTCTTAAATCTGGAACAATTGTAGTCTGGAATGACATTGACAGACTTGTAAAAGACTTCCAGAAAGATGATGATAATTCACTGGACAAGTTCCTTCAGACAATGAAATTTGTGAAAAGTCATTTGGCAATGGTCTTTCACCGGTTTATTGAGAATGGTAAGATAAAAATTCAATTTCAGGACAGACCTGTTGGGGCATGGAATCCATTTTTACCTTACGAACCAACAACTCAAGGATTTCCAGAAGAACCCTT
Source organism: Bacteroidales bacterium (assembly GCA_035297425.1). Classification (GTDB taxonomy): domain Bacteria; phylum Bacteroidota; class Bacteroidia; order Bacteroidales; family VadinHA17; genus LD21. Next base: position 69,220 of record DATGYZ010000022.1, read on the forward strand.
ATATAATGGTAATGTTGTTGTCAAAGGTTTTGTATTACCTCATAAATCAAAGCTTACAAACGATAAATTCAGGGAAGCAGAAGGGCCAAAAGGATGGAACGAGCAGCAAGGTTTTTATGTTTTCCGGAATGACAGACTATTACTTGCAGGTGACTGGTTAGGAATGTTCCGTAAGGAAGAACATTACAAACTAGCACGCATTGAAATTAATTTGCCAAATTCGTTGGATTCTGAATGGCAGATTGATATAAAAAAATCGGTTGCACGACCACCTATTGTATTAAGGGACCAACTTAAGGCATATGCAAGTAAAGTGCGGGCACAGGCTGTAGAAGTCTACCGGCATAGAGGGAAAATTTCAAAGGCTTTCCCGGGCCAGAAATTTGTTCCACTCTGGATTGACCATAAGAGAGGGGATAAATGGTTTTACGTAATTAATCGGAAACATCCTTTAATTGAGAAAATAGTTAGCCAGGCTTCCGAGAAACCTGATAAAGCAATTGAAACCTTGCTGCGATTCATAGAAGAAACAATTCCAGTGAAGTCCATTTATATAAGGGAAGCAGAAGAGGCTGAAAGTCAAGGGAAACCATTTGAAGGGAAAAAACATGACGAAATTTTCTCATTGATGAAAATTATTTTTAATTCACTTATAAATCAAGGCAAAACAACAGACGAGGCAAAGGCTGTTATTATTAATCTCGAGCCTTTTAACCTGTTTCCTGAAGAAATAGCAAAACTTGACCCCAATGATTGAACAAGCGAAGAATATCTGCATTGAACTTCTAAGGATGATTAAAAACCCTTCCCCTCAGGATGTGACCAACTCAATAGATAATGTACTCAAAATTTTCCCTGACCTTTTCTCCGAAAGAGAAACATTGTTCAGATATTTATCTGCAACCTTTTCTGTTTTTTCTGAGAATTACAGAATACTTGATACCGATGTAGATTATCATCCATGGTTGAAAGATAGCAAAGCAAATATTACCTGGAATTTTTGGAATCGCTATATCAGTTACTTACAGAAAAAAATTGCACCTGATACAATAAATAAACTTGATAACCTCACCGATGATATTTTAGACCGGATAGCAAATCCGATAACTTCAGGAGCATGGGATAAAAGGGGGATGGTTGTAGGTCAGGTACAATCTGGAAAAACTTCAAATTATATAGGTCTAATAAACAAAGCTTCAGATGCTGGATATAAACTGATAATTATTTTGGCTGGAATGCATGATTCTTTAAGAAGTCAGACACAGATTAGAATTGATGAAGGTTTTTTAGGATTCAACAGCCAGCGTTCTTTGCAGTATTCAAACACAAACAAAATTGGAGTAGGTTTCTACAATCCGCGTGATGGCAAGACAAATGAGCCAATTGATCTTCCGGCAAATGCATTAACATCAAGTCATCTAAACGGCGATTTCAATAGAAAAGTCGCACAGTCTGCAGGAATACATCTAAGAAGTTCAGACCCTATAGTTGCTGTCATTAAAAAAAATGGTTCAATCCTTAAAAATATAATTTCCTGGCTAGCTGTCTGGGGAGATAAACAACCTGATGGTAAAATAATAATTAGAAATGTTCCATTCCTTCTTATTGATGATGAGGCAGATAATGCTTCAGTTAATGTAAGTAAAGAGAAGGTTTCTGCAATCAACGGATGTATAAGAGCGTTGCTTTCTCTTTTTGAACAGAGTGCTTATGTAGGATACACGGCAACACCTTTCGCAAATATCTTTATTCCTATTCTTGCACAGGAAACCGTAAAAGGTATTGATCTTACAATCAAAGATTATGAGTATACAGTAGGACAAGATTTATTTCCGAAAGATTTTATCATTAATATTCCGGCACCCTCAAATTATATTGGACCAGCAAAAGTATTTGGATTACCTGCACTTACTTCGTCTGATTCAGACGAAGAGCCTTTACCTGTGCTTCGTCTTGTAAATGATTATGATATTTTTGACTCGTCAAATACTCAGGAACAATTCCAAAATGTTATTGCCGGTATTGCAAATGAATATTCAACTGCAAAATCTTTGGTACCTGACAAACACAAAAAAGATGATCCTTTACCTGATGAACTGCCTCCTAGTTTGAAGTACGCGATAAAATGTTTTGTTCTTTCAGCAACAGCAAGGAGAGTACGAAAGCAGATTGAAGTTCACAATTCTATGTTGATTCACATTTCAAGGTTTATTGTATGGCAGGACAGAATTGCGACCTTGGTTGATGCTGAACTAAAATTCTATCAAAAGCAGATTGAGTTGAAGTCAGGCAACCTACTCAAGGAGCTGGAGGTAATCTGGATAAAGGAATTTATGCCAACTACAGCAAAAATAATCCGTGATTCACATATATATTCTGATCCTGAAATCATACCGGTTTCATGGAAAGATGTTGAAACAGAAATTTATTCTGCTATTTCGAAAATGGAAGTAAGAGCAGTTCATGGAGATAAGAATATAGCAGGATTATCTCATCACAATATTTCACCACTAGATTATTTCTTTTCGGAGCAACAAGGGAAATTCTTATCTGTGATTGCTGTGGGTGGTGATAAACTTTCGAGGGGTTTGACTTTGGAAGGATTAACAATTAGTTACTATTTACGTGCATCTAAAATGTATGATACACTTATGCAGATGGGAAGGTGGTTTGGCTTTAGGCCAGGATATGTGGATTTATGCAGGATATTTACCAGTGATGAACTTTCACGATGGTATAAACATATCACTATTGCATCAGAAGAAATGCGAAAGGATTTTGATTATATGTTTCTGTTAAAGAAAACGCCGAAAGAATTTGGATTGAAGGTAAGGACACATCCCGGAGTTTTAAAAATAACCGCAGCAAATAAATTCAGATATAAGAAGATAATGTACCTCAGCTATTCTGGTGAACTCGAACAAACTTATCAGTTCAAGCTTGACCAACTTAAATTCCAGAAGAATTTTGATGCAGTTATTGATTTGATTTCTGATCTAGGTAACACAATTGATAAACCTATAAATTCCTTCAATTCAAAACAGATATTTGTTTGGAAAGGTGAAGACAATTTCAATGCAATAAATACTTTTATTTTGAAATTTAAGATCGGAGAAGAGGTAATTGACACAAACAAAATGGTGGATTATATAAATGCCCAGACGAAAAAAGGAAACCTGACAAACTGGACCGTGGCATTGATCAATAATTCTACCGCTAAACCGGAAGATGAGTACGAGTTTTCAGGTTTATCTAAGAAGGTTGGACTTACTGATAGAACTAATATAAGCAATGATCCAAGTGAATATGCAGTAGCAAAGTATAACATTACGGACCACAGGCATGAATTGATTGATTTATCAGAAGCGGAAATCATTGATGCTATATCTAAGACAGGAGAAGACAATAAAGATGAAGGGAATAATGATGTCCCTGAATTACCAAGTAGGAAAAGAATCAAATGGAAGAGATCCTGTAAAAACGGTTTATTGCTTATCTATCCATTAAATCACAATTGCCAACACATTGTTGATGATTCAACAAAACCAAAAACAATAGTGAGGAAACATATTAATGATGTGCCAATAATTGGGATAGCTGTAAGTTTCCCTGAAAATGAGAATGATGAAAAAATTGAATATGCAGTTAACGAACAATTCAGAAAAGAATATGAGTATCCTGAAGAACTTGACTTAATAGATAGCAATGATGGATCGGATTAAACAAATATGGATGCAACTGGAAGAAAGTAGTTCTGTGATTCCAGGATTATTTAAATTACGATATTCTGAAACAAGTAATTGTGACGTGTTTCTTGGAGTAAAATATCCGGAAACTCACAGGATGCTTATTGTCCGAGTACCGTTTGCCTCAGGAAAGGAATTTAATTTTAAATATGAGTTCCGAGGATTAAAGTTTGACAAAATATATGATCCAGAAAATTCAGGTTTTCTTTTGCTTAACCTTGTATTAGTTGACAATCAATTCAAGGATGTTTTTGATTCACTTATTGCAGACATTCTTGCTGCTATCATAAATGAATCAGATTTTAAAGTGATTCTTAGAAATTATTCCAACCGTTTAATCAAGTGGCAGAGTTTGTTTGAACGTTTTAGACAACAGGGACTTACACCAGAAGAGCAGAGAGGCCTTTATGGTGAGTTGTACTTTATGCGAAAGTTTTTACTGGTTAATTCAGATTTTAACAATATTGTTATATCCTGGATTGGTCCGGAAAAACTGGTAAGAGACTTTCAATTTGGCAATTGGAGCGTTGAAGTGAAGACTACTCATGGTAACAATCACCAGAAAGTTCAAATAAGCAGTGAAAGACAACTTGATACTGCGAATGTTGATAACCTTTTTCTTAATCATCTTTCTTTGGAATCAGTGCAACATTCAGGCGAAACATTAAATCAAATGATTGATTCTATCTATGAAATTTTAAATATTGATTTGACTGCGTTAAACCAATTCCGAAACAAATTAACTGATGCTGGTTTTTTTGATCCCCACAGGCAATATTATTCTGATATTGGCTATTTCATAAGGCAGGACATATTCTATAAAGTCGAACATCAGTTCCCAAGAATTGAAGAATCAGATATACGAAATGGGGTTGGTGATGTAAAATATTCAATTATAGTTTCACAATGTAATGATTTTATAATTTCAGACCAGGAAATATTTAAAACACTAATATTCTTATGATAACTACAATTGAAAAGGAGGAACTATCTAGATATTATCAGGATATACTTCAAGAGATTAAAACAATCCAAATATCAGTTGAAGAGGGAGGAGCATTAGAACAAATCTTCACGCAGACTGCAGTTGATTTACTTGCTAGCGCAGGGGAGACTGAGAATGTCATGGTAGCTTATGACGAAAGTTCCCTTGGCAGAAAAAATCAACATAAAATAAATGCGTATTCCATATCAGAGAACTACGAAACCATAGACCTATTCATAACTATTTATAAAGGGACAGATGAAATAACTCGAATTGCCAAAGAAGAAATCGATACTGCAGCAAAAAGAATTCTGAATTTTTTTACAAAAGGGATATCGCGAAACTATGTAAATGAAATTGAAGAATCATCGATGATATTTGATCTTGCCAATACCCTTAATGAATCTGATGAATTAAGAGAATATCTAGTAAGAGTCAACGCAATCATCCTTACGGATGGAATTTACCCGGGAGAAATTCCGAATCAGACTACCGTTGCAGATTTTCCACTATATTTTCGTGTTGTTGATCTGAATTATATATACGATATTACTGAAAAAGAACATATTCCAATTGAGATTGATTTCAAAAGCTACAATTTTAATTTGCCATGTATTATATCCCCTTTAAAAAATGATCAGTATCAATCATATCTGGCAATTATACCTGGAAGGGCTTTAGCAATGATCTATGAAAAATATGGATCCCGTCTTCTGGAACAGAATGTCAGATCTTTCCTTCAATTTACAGGAAAAATAAACAAAGGAATCCGTGAAACAATTACAACACGACCTGAAATGTTCCTTGCCTATAATAATGGTATTTCTGCAACAGCCGAAAGTGTTGAGATAGAACAATTACCTGAGGGGAAAGGATACATTATCACTAAAGTAAAAGATTTTCAGATCGTTAACGGAGGGCAGACTACAGCATCAATTTATCATACTCATAAAAAATATGTGAAATCTCAGATTGATTCTATCTATGTTCAAATGAAGTTGAATGTTGTAAATAATAAAGATCAATTCTCTGAGATTGTTTCCCGTATCTCTGAATATGCAAACACGCAAAATAAAATTGCTATTTCTGATTTAAGTTCTAATAGGCCTTATCATATTTCACTTGAGAAGATTTCAAGAAGCATACTTGCTCCACTTCTACCCGGGAAGAGTATCAGAACCAGGTGGTTTTACGAAAGAACAAGAGGCCAGTATAAAAATGCCAGATTAAAAGCTGGAAACAGTATCCCCAAAAGGAAGGCTTTTGATGCCACAAATCCTAAATCACAGGTAATTAATAAGGAAGAATTAGCAAAATACCTTAATTCATATCAGGAAATAGTTGATGGGAAAAGACTGCTAATTGGTCCTCATGTAGTTGTAAAAGGAAATCAAAAGAATTATAAAAGTTTTATTGACCATAACCTGACTGAAAATATTGATAACGTTTATTTTGAGGATCTTGTTGCGAAGGCTATTCTTTTCAGAACTTTTGAAAAGATCTATGGTATTAAACCAAATGCAATTGGTGATTTAAGGTATATCACAGTCCCATATGCAATATCTTTATTTGGCTATCTGACTGATTATAAACTCGACCTATATAAAATTTGGTTAAATCAGTCTATTTCTGCCGAGCTTCTAGAAACAATCAGGGAGTTTATGTGTTTAGTTGAGTATTACATTAAAGAGTCTGCTCCCGGTGCTCTTTATGGAGAATGGGCAAAAAATGCAGCATGTTGGATATCACTTAAAGATGCGTTTGCAACAGGACAATATAAGGATACTGATCTGAAAATTCCGGCTAGCGATCTTCAAAATTCTAGCGGGAAATCCCGCAAAAGAATTAGTAATTCTGATGTGGAAAAATCTTATTATGAAGAAATTGAGGCAACTATTAAAAGTATTCAACCAGAAAAATGGAAAGAAATATATTTGTATTGTAAAGATAATCCTGATATTTCCGAATATCTCACTACAGCAGTTCATAATTTAGGAAGAAAGCTTAAAGAAGGAATTCGTCCAAGCACAAGAGAGATAATCATTGTTAATGATCTGCTAACTAAAGTACAATATAAAACAGGTATATTTGATTTAGAACCAGTTAACTAATTTAAAAATAGGTTTAAGTTTTTCTATATTGTTTTATATCCCAAGAGAAGTTTGGTGTTCTTTGTTAAGAATAATTCCTATGATATTTTAATGTTCCATTCTCTCTCTGAAATACTCCGCCGTCTCTTTATCAGTGAAATATACATAGCACCCTTTCATTCCGCGGGTAAATAATGTTCTGTATGTATTTTTAATAATCAGTCTGATTTTTTCTCTGGCTTCTTCAACATTATTCTGTAATAAGGAATTATAGCCATGAATTGATCTGTCCATATGTGATCTTTTTGAGGGATCAACCATCACAATGCCATTTCTGACTATCAGATCTGGTCCCACAATTACTCCGATATAATCGAGTTCAAGTCCCTGACATGTGTGAATACAGCCAATTTCATTAATCGAATTTGGCTGAATGATCCAGAGACTTCCATCGGTAGACAGGTTCCACTTCATCTCAAAATCAGTGCCCGGGAAAGTTATGTCAAATGCGCGAGGATTGTTCTTACTTTTCCAATCCCAGCAATACCCGGCAACTAACCTGGCACTGTTTTTTTCTTTATTCTTTTCCTTAATTATTTCTCTTAGTAAAATTGGAGAGTCAATAATCTGAAAATCGTAATCAATATCTTCTATTTTGGAATTAGCAGTTTCCCTTATTTGAAGAATATTGTCCAGAAAAGACAAATAACCCTCAGATCCGTTACACCTGAATTGGGATTCAAGTTTCATTTCATGTATTTCTGCACCTGCCAGATTTGCCCAGCTCCTGATCTCCTCCTTTGTCCCAATATCCTTAAGTGTAACTCTTTGATCTTCATCTATAAAGAATATGCTTAATCGCGAAGCATCTATTATTTCCTTAACCTGATTAATTCCCTGATTCTGATATAACCCTGACTTTTCATTCAATCTGTGAGCCTCATCAACCACGAGAGCATCGAAAGTGTCAGTTGCACAATCAACATACTGGCCTGATCCCTGAAACAAAGCATAAAACCTGGTTTTTGTCATTGAAGAAGCAGTCAGCTTACTCATATATACAGCTCTGGGTGCAGCATTTTTTGTAACATACTGAGCCAGTAAGCCTCTCCTTGTAAGTTCAACCAGCAGATTAATTGCGACTACTGATTTTCCAGTTCCGGGACCACCCTCTACAATAAACACTTTTTTTCTTATCCCAGCTTCTTCTCTGGCCAGGTACAGAGCAGTTTCATAGACCAGTTTTTGTTCATCGAGAAGGATAAATTCTCGGTTACCGGCAATCATTTTTACCAGGCTATCGCATAATTGTTTTGAAGGTCTGATCCTTCCACTATCAATACGATACATAATTGCACCGTCATCCCCATGATGAACATATTGTTTGATAAATGATCTAAGTTGCTCTATTTCTCTTTTTAGAAAAACTGGTGCCTTTTCAGTATAATAATCGTAAAATGGATTGCGGATAACATCATCTAATTCATAATTATGTAAATATGCGCATGATTTCAAAGTAATAACATCAGTTGTGACGGTTTCGCAAAAATCTTCAAGAAGTAGTGAATAAGAGTATGCTTGGTAAGAAGGATGATTAGTCTCATGCAATCCTCTTCCAAGAGCAGTTTTAATGATCCCATCTTTTTCTGATAATTCTGAAGTCTTCCATTGTTTCAGCTCAATAATTACAACATGCTCATGATGGAAAGTGTCTGATCCAGATAAAATAAAATCGATTCTTTTACTAGTCTGGGGTATCTGACATTCGATTGACACACCAACATTATCAGGAATTTCCGGATCAGAGATAACCCGAGCCATGTATAAAAGAGAACTTGACCATGACTCTATTTCCTTTTCAGATGTCCTTCTGTGGAGTTTTTTCTCAAATGCTTTTAAAATTATCTGATCTATGTTTCCTAAATCGACATCTTTTAGAAATACACTCTTAAATGAATTATATACTAGCATATTCTAAAGTTCATTGTATTTTTTCGCTGTACCTTTAGATTTATCCACTGGGTATTTCTCTCCGTTCATTTTTATTTTTTCAAGCACTATCTCCTTCACATCAAATCCATGTTTTCCTGCCAATAAAAGACTGAAGGCAAGGACATCAGCGAGTTCTTCTTTCAGTTTGTTCTGATCAACAAGTTCCGATTCCTCAGTGGATTTCCAAAGAAAGAGTTCATTAAGTTCCGCTGCCTCAATTGATATTGCCAGAGCAAGGTCCTTAGTATTATGAAACTGTTCCCATTGCCGGGCATCCCGGAATTTAATAAGTTCGTCTATAAGTAATTGGATGTCATTCATTGATTTAATGATTGAGCAGCTAATTTAGCGATTTAATTGAGGTGTTTACAAAGTCTTAAAGACAAAAGCATATATAATACCGATTAACTTGAGTCTGAATTCTTCTTGATTACCCAAATTTTGATCTGAGAGGCATTTTTATTTACTTATAATCGTGATTTTGGAAATATCGTTGTAATTTAAAGTCAATTGAATTCAATGGAATTCCAGAATATTATAATTCAAGATTATGTTTAGTCAGACATTTACAATTAACCCTGTAGGGCAGGGATTTTTTTACACAGGAGATATTAGGACCGGAAGCGGTCAAAACACTTTCAGATTTGTTTTTGATTGTGGAAGTTTTAACAAAGCAAATTGTCTTGAAGAAGTAAACTGCTTCAGGGAATCAGGTCTTACAGATTCCCATGAACTTGATTTACTAATAATATCTCATTTTGATGCAGACCATATTAATCATATAGGGAAGCTTCTTGAAGGTAACATAAAAGTGAAAAAACTTGTAATGCCTTTCATTACATTTGAGGAACGATTATTTCTGGTACTCAGATTACTATCTCCATTCAATGGGCAAAGTTTTACAAATGATGATTTTCCGGTAAGGTTTATAATTGATCCAATTGGTACACTATCAGGTAATCTTGGCGATGATTCAGAAATATTTCTGATCGAAGGTGGACCACTTCCACTTTCTGGAATGAGTACAAAAGAGAATGAAAATAGTGAAGAGATATCTAAATCTCTTGAAGAGGAAAAATTGAGTTTTAGTTTCGATGCAAGTGAGCAATTAGAATCTGATGATATCACTAACCTGATTATTGGCAGTAAAAAAGTAGAATCAATATTTAAGGTTAAAGACGATAGGCATGGTAGGCTGGGGTATGCAAATTTCTATTTGCATATTATGGAATTTGTTTTTTACAAAAGGTCTTTGGGCGACAATGAAATAGAATTTTATAAAAAAGTACGCCAGAAATTTTGTGAGGATTATAGTATTAATGATTGTCCTGATCAGGAAATATTTCTTAATAAGGTGATTGAAAAAGTAAAGAGGATCACCTCAGGAAGGTTGATCAGGGAAATATTTAAGGAATCGGCGGAAGGAATTGAAATTCAAACCAGAGGAAGAGCCATTAATGATCTGAATACTACATCTTTGTGCTTATTGCATATAAACAATAAACAGTTTATACGGTCTCTAATAAGAAGACAAAGAAGACCTCTGGATGTAGAATCAAATGTTAAGTTTCTTCAAAAACCAGATGGAAACAGAGCCACATACTTTACAATTCCAGCCTGGAAATATTATGAGCCAAGGAGAGGATCAATATTTTTACCAAATCGAGGAATACAAAACAGAAGATTTCCGAATACCCTATTGACATCTGATTGTTTTTTGTCAGAACAAATAGAGGTAGATGACTTTTATAATAAGTTCAGTTCATACTGGGGTGATTTCTGGTTATTACAGGTGCCGCATCATGGATCTAAACGAAGTTCCGGTAGAGTATTATTTTCAAAAATCCATTTATTTCTTAATCTCTTTATTAATTATGGGGTTAAAAAAGAGTGGCGAGGTAAGTGGCGGCATCCTTCAAGTGAAACTATTATGTCTTTAACCGAAACAGGTCATTCATCTGAATTAATACCTGTGAATGAGTTTATTGGTATTCAATGTAAATTTGAAATTTCTTCTTTTTAATAATTAGGGTTGACACAATAAGTATTTTCTGCAGGTCTGTATGTAGGACCCTTAACATCAACTTTTAGAATTTCAACGACTTTATATTGAGTTTCCGGGTCTCGTTGTCTGAGATCCTAAGTGCAAAAGGCCACCTTATTAAAACTCTCCCCGAATCGAGCCAGGTCTGCTTTATTCCCCACTCATCAAGTACTTCCTTATCCTGTTCATGGATTATAAGTTTTAATGTAGTATGGAGGTAAAATATTATCTCATGGATTGAGATATTTTTAAACAAAACTGAAATCAAATGCTAATTTAAATTCAAGCGTTTATCCTATTCTGAATAATATCGCAGTACTCCTTATCAATTTCAAAACTAAGTGAATCAAATCCATGTTTTTGGGCAACTTTTGCCGTGGTACCACTTCCACCAAACGGATCAATAATTAATTGATCTGGTTTTGCAGTTGTCAATATTATCCTTTCAATTAATAGCTCCGGAATCTGGCATGGATGATTGGTTTTTTCTTTGCTTACATTTTTGACCTGGTTTATTTCCCACCAATCATAGAGTTTTGCTCCTGTTTTTCCCTCAGCAATTCTTTTTTGAATTCGTTTATCATTTAAGTTTTTATATTCCTGCCTTACTTTCCGGAAATCAGGTTTGCATCCCCACCAACTGATTAACCGGCTTTGCTTCCCGGTATTGGAATTATACACCCAACAGACTACTTGTTCACATTTTGCACTAAATGCTTTTGGAAGCAGGTTTATAGTTTCTTCTGGGTAATGAATTAATACACATGGCCGAGGTATCTTTGAAAGGAGTTTAATATAATCCTCTTCACTCATCCTGTCTTTGTACTGGTTATAAGCATAACCTTGATTATATGGTGGATCGGTAATTACCAATCCTGCTGGTATTATATGGTTTCTGAAATCATCATTAACGATTTTGACATTGGACATTCAAATAAAAAGTTAAACAATTGCTGGTGGATGACTATTATGAACCCACCAGCGTTATTTTTTAAGTATAATCGACTTTTCGTTTTCAAATCAATCATATAAGAGTCTCTGCTTGATTCTGACAATCATTATTATTTATGTTTCTTTCTTGACAGAATCGTTCAATTTCAATTCCCCATTTATATAGAGCTTTGTCATAGATTTTTGCATATTCCAGGAATGAATAGTTGCTTGTGACCGGGTTTTTAAATGGAACCCAATCAGTTATTCCCCCAAAATCTCCCATATAATCATAATATTGATGTTTTACGAATATTGATGGAGTTTTTCCAGCATCAAGCACCCATAAAGAATTTTGAATATACATGCAAAGAAACTCGACCCAATGGTCATTAGGACTCCAGGCAGTATCGTAACATAATATAATGGTATCTCCACTTTCATTTACATTAGCATTATAAACATCCCATTTAGTGCCCCAAATAGACCGACACCAGTCATAACCATATTTACTGTACCCTGCATGGCCTGAAAATATTGATGGCAATGGCAGCATTTTTTGCATGGTAAATCTTCTTTTTTTGTTTTCATCTTCATCAAAAATCATCATCTTGATTTTATCTATGGTCATTTCATCTTCACAATGAATTTCTAACCTATTTGTTACGTGATTTGGCATTTGTTAATAGTTATTTAATAAAGTTATTTTTCATTGCTTGCTGAATCAGTTGCCGGGTATAAGTAGCAATTTTTAAATATGATTCAGCAGCTTTCTTTTCGATCTGATTAAATAGGGCAGGTTCCACCCTCAGGTTAATTCTTTTTAAATCTTTCTTACTCATGTATTACATTTTTAATCCAGTTATTTTATCATAAATACACGAGTTGAATGAATTGTATCACCAAATAACCCCATTGAGGTCAACTTTTTTTCTTCATCACTCATATACCATTGATATATAGTGACATAAAATTCGAGCTAACTCGATCTTTTTTCATTGACACTGGTCTCTCCCCGGAATTTACACCTCTAACAAGTGCGTACTGATTTACGATTTTAAGTTGTGTAATACATTTTTATGATATTCCTCTCCGGAAATTTTTTTCCCTGTATTTATCTAAAAGGAAATAGACATGGGAAACTCAAATGAAATTAAAATTGAAAGACTGGACAGAATAATCACTGTCAGAATGACTGATGAAGACTATAATGCTTTACTCAGCATAAGTGAGAACAAAAGGTCAAATGTTTCAAGTATAATCAGGCTAATGCTTACCACTGTAATTGACATGGTTAAAGAAAATAACTCTAAAGCAAAATAAAAATGGATTGATAACGGCTGTAACGAATGTTAAAAGTAATGCAGATTATAAATGTCTGATCCATCTTGACAGGTTAAGTCTAACCTTCAGGGTTTGGTCTGGTTCAACATTCCAGGATATCAGGAATCCTGAGTTCATTCCTCAGGAGCAGTTATTTAATGAGATTACCATCATCCACGACACTTCACCGGGATTAGGGGCCTATTATCACAGTTACCGGGTGTTTTATAAAGGTCATTTTGTTGGAAAATTGCACGCAGCCACCAAGTTGAAGAAGCATGAACTGCAGTTTGATTATTCAAAAGAGGTTTTTTATGCTCTCCATTCTGCTTACTGGTATGAAGTTTATGCAGCTTTAATAACCAATCTCGGCATCATATATAATAATATAATGTATATAGAGATAGCCGTTGACACTAACAAAGACCTGGTCGGACTGTTCGGCTTATTATATCAGTTCACTTTCAGTAATAACCTTCGGTCAGGTGAAAGGTATAAATTGAAGGCTAATATTATTGTTCATGTGATGAATAATGGACATTCCTTTCTTATAGATGGTAGTGAGAATGAAATATCTATTTATAACAAATCCAGTCATTCTGAGAACTTTGTACAGGAGTATTTTTTAAATAACGGGTTGGAAAACGGTGATATCTATCGGATTGAATCCCGGTTAACCTGGAATTACATCCGATATCTTCGTAATAAAAAGGGACTGGATATCAATGTTGAAACACTGTTAGACCTGGGGAAACTGGCAAATATCTTCAAAATTTCAACCATTAATAAAATAACCTTTAAGGACATGTTGGTTAGTACGATTGATTGTAATAGAAACAAGCGGTTCCAGAGTATAAGTATAATTGATGACCTGGATATTGATACTGCAGAAATAGGAAAACTGAATCCGGAACTGCGTGCCAGTCACTATAAAAATCCATCGGTTGACGAAAATATCATGCGCCAGAACTATTTCCTGTTCCTGGATACTGGCAATAAAAAATACCTCAGAAATTTCAAATCCAGTGGATTGGTTGCCGGATATAATAGAGGTCAACTGCTAAACTTCGTGAATAAGCACAATATTAGATACCATGGTAATCGTACCCATGATATTACTGAAAGGATGGAATTTGCAACTGGAAGTATCTCCGGCAACTTCACAGTTAAAGTAAGCAGGTTATTTCATTCAATTATAAAGGAGTTGAAATCAGTTATGGCGGACATATTTTGAGATTGATTCCTAAGTTGTGACTAAAATCTTGTAATACAGTAGATATTTAATTAAATGCACATTAACCTCAGATTATAGGTACTATAACTTATCATTATTGTACTCAAAAAAAATCGACCAGCTGATTAACATATGTTTGAATTATTCGGATTGAGTTTGTAATTGGCTGACAATATTCCAACTGAGAGTAAACAGGAAATGTCAAGTAGATCGAAATGTGGTACCATCGGTGAGAATGTTCCGGCAATTTTGAATTTTTAGGCCATATCATATCATTTGTAATACACGTACCATCATGAATCATTTTACAAACCCTTAAAGAACTTTTCCAGAGATTTTACCTCTGGATGCGCAGCTAATACTTTCAGAAGGGTTGTCATATGAAAGTTCCGTCCTGACTCTAAATTTGTGTAAGAAATTCGTGGAATATCATTCTTTGCACAAAACCTTTCAATCGAAAGACCTGTAGTTTTCCGAAGATTGAGAATTTTTTGGCCAATCGAATCTAACACCTTCTGGTGTTGATCTGATATCGGATTTTTTCTTTCGTAAGCCATATTATACTAAATATAACTCAAAGGTATAATCAAGCTGCGAGATTACGTACTCTTTGTCATAATTATTACCACATAATTAAATGTCATAATTAATACCATATAATTATGACATTTAATAATTATCTTTGTAACATGAGTAAACGAAGAATGTTCCAGCAAGAATATTTCCGGTTCGATTTCGAATCAGATCAATACTTAATAATTATTGAAATCGAAGATGGAATACCTATCGGAACATATATAGTTAAACTACCAAGGTTTTATCCACAATTCCCCATTACACCATATTTAGTAAATTAACTGAAATTTTGTGTTCATGTTTTAATAATAGGGTATACTTCAAATTGATACACATTAAACAGTAAAAAAGCTACAAAAACGGCCGGAATGAATTAAAAATAGGGTCACACTAAAAATGATACATATGGAAGCGATCGCATATTCAAGAGTGAGCAGCTTATCTCAGCAGTATGAACGACAAGTCATCAACCTTAAACAGGTGGCACAGCAAAAAGGCTGGCATGTAAGAAGAACCTTTGAGGAGAAAATTTCCGGAACCGTAAAATCCGGATCCCGAAATGAATTTAAATCATTACTGGATTACATAGACAAAACACCAGTACAGATTGTAATGGTTTCTGAAATCTCAAGGATCGGCAGAAGAGTGGTAGATGTTTTGAACTTTGTGGAATTGTTACACGAGAAAGGTATTGCATTATATATTCAACAATTCAATATGCTCACAATGGAGAATGGCAAAGAGAATCCTGTTGCTAAAATGTTGCTGCAGATGCTCTCAATTGGTGCAGAAATGGAGAATAGTCAGCGGAAAATTCGTCAATATGAGGGAATTCAGCTTGCCAAGTTAAAAGGGGTATACAATGGCCGGGTGAAAGGGTCAAGGACTTCATTAAAGGATTTAATCGACAAATATCAAAATGTAAATGATCTTCTTGATAAGAGTGAATTGTCCATCAGAAAAATTGCAAGGATAACCGGACATTCGACTAATACAGTAAGAAAAATTAAGAATATTAAGAGCGCTTTGATTTAGATGACTTGCATTCCGATCTCACATTTAGTTTTTATTTATTGCTCTGACTCGACTCCTTAGTTCCTTTATCCTCTCAATAAGTTCATCGAATGGAAGAGAGTCCCCATAGATCATGCTTTCCCTCATTCCTCTATAATCTTTTTCATATTCTTTTATAATATTTTCAGGAGGAACAAAATCGATTCTTTCCGGTTGGTGTGTACTATAATCAACTCCATCCATTTTTGTGAAGGTCTTTCTGTGATTTATAATAGTATTATACAGCTCAGTGTCTTCTAATGCTTTTCGGGCATGTTCAGTATCCATTATCTTCTCAAGGTCGTAAAGATGTCTGCTCATCCTTTCTGATCTCATTTTATCATGTGGCCGTTGAAACTCTTCGTGCAATAAAAAAGCTTTTTCAAGAAAAGTTCTTGATGGAATGACCGTTCTTATTAGAGCAGGACTATCGGCAAATTTTTGTTCTTTAAAGTGATAACCAACAATAGATTGTATCTCCCTTGATTCCCATGGTTCAATTTGACATCGAGCACCAATTTCCAGTTTTACATTGGGTGAAATATACTCAGACTTCTCTGTCAGAGATTTGTAAATTATTAAAAGAGAGTGTGGATCAGCACTTGTGTTTTTTTCCCCATTAGCCTGGATTTCATACTCAATAAATCCATTTTCTTTAAGCCTCGTATCTAGAGACTCTCTCAATTTAGTATTAGTAAATGCATAAGACGCTTTTCTCAATCTTGTTATACTTTTCCCTGTTGGATCCCCATTGTACCCAAGAAAGGTCATGTTAATAGCAAAATCGATGTCTTCAGAAAATCTATTTATCAAGTTCCATCCTTTGCTTAATGAAGTACCACCCTTAAACACAAGGTGTTCTGAAATATCTAACTCAAATACTGTTTTTAAAACCATTGTTACCCACCAATCTTTCTCTATTGATGAAACAGGCAAACCGGCTCGTTGAGAAGTCTGGTTGAAGATCTCTTTACGCCTCTCATCTGACAAACTGAACCACTCTTTGATCATAATATTTAAGGTTTAATTGAGGTTAGCATAATTTTAGAAATCCAGTCTGGAGCCAAAGTGGCATCATACAGAACATTCTCCTTTTTCTCTTTTTTTAACAACTCTATAATTTTAAATTTTTGAATTTCGGTGACATTTGTGACGCCAATTTCCCGGAGAGCCTGTATGACCAGACCACTGATTTCTCCTTTTGTAGAAAGATTTTTTGGACTTGATTTCTTGAATTTTATTGATTGATTCCCAATTTTGATGCTGCGTTGCGCTCCATCAGTCAGATAGACTACCTTCATTGGAACCTGTGTTGATAGTCCGAGTTTGTTCAAGGCTTGTGCCCCTGTGGGAATAATTCGTGCCTTGTCTCTTTTAGCAATTTTTTTTGCTATTTCATCTATCGGAGGGTACAAAATTCCCAGCTCCTTATCAATTTTTGGATAAAGGTAAAGTCCTTTAGCTAGTCTCACTATAATTCCTTTTTCTTCTAGTCTTCCTAAGCCTTGGTGAATCGCATCAGCACTGCCTATCTTGGAAAATGCTGCTGGAAAATATATTTTACCACGCTTGCCTTGTACAATCTTGTCAAGTATCTGATTTTCAATTGACATAATGTTATAATTAGCTATAATTCTGTCAGAAAAATAGTAAATATTCCTGACAAAAAATAGACATGTTCTGAATATTTGACTTTTGTAGTGAAAAAATGTTGAAAGTCTCCTTTAACAATTTCATATATTACTGCCACTCTTTCAGAAATTCTTTAAATAGAAGTGTCTTGTGATGATCATTCAATAATGGGTCCGGATCATTTATTAAAGGATCATACCAAGCAACTTTTTTCTCTGCCCAATCCATCCAAATCTTCAATTCTTCAGAAACAGTTCCTTTCTTAACAGCATTTTCTTCAACTGTCTGGATGTAATTCCGGAGGATGTTCGACTGATGAAGGCGAATAGCTTGGAGAAAGAGTTTCTTGAAGGCATGTGCTTCTTTGTCCTGTCGTTCTTTAAGTTCTCTTTCAATTCTTTGTTGCTCTTCCCACTTTTTTCTTCGGATTTCAGCCGCAATCCTCTCTTCCTTCATCCTTTTACCCTCTAACTCAAGTATTGCAATGATCGTAGAAATCTTAGATTCAATTGGTTCATGGCCATCCTTGACTTCTTTTCGATGATATGATCTAATATCAATGACAAAAACGAATTCCCCTGTTGATTCAACCTGTTGTCCGCCATAACTTGTTTTTATATCAGATACTCTTTGTTTTTCTCTTAACCTGAATTTTACTTGTTCATCACCAATCTTTGCATAGGTTGTAAAATGATCTGCTATTATATCATGGTTCCTGTATCTGAGAACCTTAATGATGGTATCCAGGAGGCGGAATGCTCTTTGTCTGCTTTCTTCCTGAACCTCGATATTCAGAACATTAATTCTGTCAGGATGGGTTCCATGATGGCTTTTATAATATCTCCTGACTGCATCATAATAGTCCATCGTGCTTCTTATGAGTTTATCAGGTCTGGAAGAAAGTCTATCCGGTACTCTTAATGGCAAGTCTTTAGTATTTTCGATAGTCTGAATTAACATCCGTTGTTGTACAATGGGGGAGTCAACATCACTATCGCCTTCCCTTTTTTCATCAAGTGTTATTTCATCTTTTCCTTCATATTTTGTAGGAAGTTTAGTGACAATTACTTTCTTACCATACTGGATTTTTTGCCAGTGTCCCATTGCTGGGATAGGAATATTCATTCGCTTGCAGATCTTTCGCAAGCCATTATCAGAAATCTTATACTTCTTTGCTAGTCTTGATAGTGGCTCAGTCCACACCAGGTCATAGAGTTCTTTACGTGTCAATGTAACCTTTTCCATAATGTCGAATTAAGATTGGTTACTAAAGATATAAATCAGAAATCAAATTCCAGAAGTTCCTCATCCTTGGTTACTTCATACCATAATTTCCTGGACATTAGTTCATCGTATTCTTCTTTGTCCATCAGCCTCCAAAGCACATGAGTGCCTTTCTGCAAAATAGGTCGAACAGTAATTATCTCATTCTTAGTAGTGAAAAATAAGCTGCAGTATAAGTAACCTCTTTCTATATGAACATCTGTCAACCGTACAATATGGATATGTCCATCTTCTTTATACGTATACAAACTATTTACTTTTAAAACCTTGCCGGATGTACAAATGTTGTCACTGCTGATGTAATACCAGTTAGAAAAGAAATGACTACCAAGTTTAAGGAACCAGCCAATAAAAGATTTACGTGCGCAATGTAAAAAGAATTTCCACCTGATATATATTGTACACATATCCAATGAACTACCGGATCCCCGCCCCCCCGGTTCATGCTCCGTCTCCGCCCCTGGGGAGGGAGGGTGCGGCAAAAAGGGCATCTTTTTATTGTGCATGGTTTGTCAATAAGTTTATTATAAATACCTGGATAAACTGCTTTCTTCAGGATTATTTGAAAATAAAAAATTTCCCAAAAATGAAATTTCCTTGGACAAAAAGGCTTTTATAATTTTTTTTATAAAAAAAATTATAAAATTTCCAAAAGGGCATTTAAGAATTGAAATTAAAATATCTCGGAGAGATCCTTTTGATGTTTTTGACGGTGAAATCAACTACTATTGAAAATGTACCTTTTTATACCGTTAAAATTGGCAAAAAAACATGGCAAAAATACCTTAAAAAGGTACATAATCAGGAATTAAAAATTCTGACTTCATTGTAAATAGCTAATTTTATGATAATTGCGAAGGAAGGTGATTGACAGCTAACAACCCTTTACATTTCAGTCTGCAATGCTACTGATCGGATGAGCAGACAGACGGCAAATATAGAATAAAATCATGAAGAATTAAAAACAAACCTTACTGCATTTGCATGCGATAGGAAAATCCGTTCGGAATCTCTAATTCACATATCCGTCCGAAAGTGTTCTCATGAACGCCACAATAGCAGCTTCTTCTTCTGCCGTGAGGCCAAGGTTACCCAAATCAGCTTTGTTGATATTCTCTTTCACTTCCGGTTCTGGCCAAAGCCTGGCAGGTGGCATTGAACCTGACTCGGGTTCAGAGACATCTCTTGTATTATAGAAATGCACAACATCTTCAAGGCTCCTGAAATAACCATTATGGCCATATGCTTTTACGAATCCTTCTGATGGTCTCTTATCAACATTCCTTAGTGTAGGTACCTGGTGCTTACCAAGATTCTGCTCAGCATACATTGCATATTGTGGCTGTGTCTTAAGATAATCAGCCAATCCCCCGTCAATCCATTCTTTACCGGCTTTATTGAATGCTGTATCCGCATTGTACCATGGATTATCAGGG
Organism: Bacteroidales bacterium; assembly: GCA_035297425.1. Classification (GTDB taxonomy): domain Bacteria; phylum Bacteroidota; class Bacteroidia; order Bacteroidales; family VadinHA17; genus LD21. The sequence goes on from DATGYZ010000022.1 coordinate 89,545, forward strand.
TTTGCAGGTATACCAAGATTATCAAACCTGAAATCAGTAAAGAGCGGCATTAATCCATTTTCGGATGAGCTTGTATGACATGATGAACAGCGTGCTTTGCCATTAAACAGGGCAAGCCCGGTTTTTTCGGCTTTTGTCAGTTCAGCTTCACCTTTCAGGTAATAATCAAACTTTGAAGTAAATGGACTGACCTTTTCTGATCTTTCGAATGCGGCTATTGCAATACCAACAATTCCGAACTGCAGGTTGACATTGGTTCCCTCAAGAATGTTGTCCTGTTTCCAGATCTTTTTTGCGACATCATTGAACTGAACTGCATAGGATGATTTTTTGATTTTATCCATAAGCGCTGCAGCACCAGCAACATTTTGCTCAACAGGATTCAGAAAAGGTCCCTGTGCCTGGTCTGCTGCAGGATTGCCGAGGAGATGTCCAGTTGCCCTTCCATCCCAGAAATTACCACCGGCAAACAATACATTTCCATCGTCAACATAGCTGTTAAACAAAGGTGCAAATGCAGCATAAGCAGCGCTGTTTGGTTTCCTGTTACCGAACCTTCCTTTTAAAGCACCTTCATAGATGCCACCCATCTGGTTTACCTTTTCATCAGGACCGGTCCAGCCTGTTCCTGCACCATGGCAGGCGGCGCAAGATTGTCCTTCTGGTTCAGAAAGTGCTGAATCGAAAAACAACCTTTCACCGAGATCCTGCAGTTCCTGGTTAGCCAGAAGTTCACTTACAGGTGTTGACAGAACTTTTGCGTCTTCCTTGTCCCTGCATTTAGCAAGGAATAGAATGGGTATTGCCAGAGCAAGTATCATAACAACCCTTCTTTCCGGATATGTTTTCATAAGCCTGGTTTTATGTTATTTATAAAATCGAATCCAGCAATCAGGATATTTTCCTGTTATTCAAAGAAAGGAATACCCGGGGTAGCATATTTTCTTATACCATCTTCGATAAGGTCCAGTCCGATCCCCGGTTTTTCCGAAAGCTTCATATGGCCTTTTTCATATACCGGTTTTTCTTTTAGTATTCCTTCCCATGTGGTGGAAATAAAATCCTGGTATGCTTCCATCATATAAAAGTTCGGGACTGAGGCACAAACATGTGCTGATCCCATCATTCCATATGGCGAACATACACAATGAGGTGCGAATGGCACATAATGCAGGTTCGCTATATTTGCAATCCTCTGTCCTTCCCCGAGTCCTCCGCATTTCTGCAGGTCGGGCATTATAATATCTGCAGCTCTTTTTTCCAGAAGCTCCTGGAACTGGTAGCCAAGGAACAGGTTTTCTCCGACACAAATCGGGATATTAGTTGACTGCGTAATCTCACGCAAAGCATCCATGTTCTCTGCAGGAACAGGCTCTTCGATCCAGGTAAGGTTAAATGGTTCGAGCTTATTAAGAAGCCTTATGCTGGTTGGAACATCATACCTTGTATGGAGCTCAGCCATTAATCCCATATCGGGGCCGATGGCATCCCTTACTGTGCTGACAATCCTGATAATATAATCAATCTCCTTATTGTTGGCTGTATTATTATAATCATCTGACTTCAGACCTGTTTCGCGGTAAATTGAATAATCAAGAATAACCTTTATTGCTTCGTAGCCCAATTTTTTTGCTTCGGCGCATGAAGCGGCGATCTGTTCAGGAGTTCCCCTGTTGCTCAGGGGATGGGTATACAGCTGTACAGAATCCCTGAATTTTCCACCGAGGAGCCTGTACAATGGCTGCCCAAGTGCTTTTCCCGTAAGATCCCACAAAGCAGCATCAATTGCTGAAAGGATGCCAACAAACGTGCCCGCCTGGGCACCTGAAAAGACATTGGCACTGTTTACCTTGCGCAGTTCTTCAAAAAGCCTGTTGACATCAAGAGGATTTTTGCCGGTTATCTGTGCTCCCAGCTCTTTCGCAAGGTAATAACCTCCAACTACTGCATCGGTTCCTTCACCATAAGCAGTTATGCCCTGGTTGGTTTCGATTTTTACGAACATTCTCCGCTGCGACTGCTGGCAGTAAGCTGCAGATACTTTAGTTATTTTAAGCTCGCTCGGCGCGGACATCAGTGATTGTTTCTGAACAGCTTCATGGAGACCTGATCCGAAATTTGTAAACATTGCTGCAGCAGCACTGCCTATTCCGGCTTTCTTCAAAAAAGTACGTCTGGATTCTGACATGGTTATTCAAGGTTAGAATTATCTTCTCAATTTAATGATTTTACATTTATTTAAGTTGCTCTTTACTTAAAAATCAGTCGTTTTAACATCTTCAAACCCGTATTTACCATTCAGACTATAAAAGTAGTCAAATTCTTCAAAAAATATTTGCATGACTAAAAAACTAGTCATATATTTGATGAATAATAGTAAAAGAACTTAAACACTCCTTCAGATGAAAACCAGGTTAAAATCAACAGCCGCTGCAATTTTGATTATTCTTCTGACTATATCATTCATTGCATGTAACAAGTTCTTATCGGCATCTGAAAAGAAGATCGATCTTACCGGAACCTGGGAGCTTGACTCCTATAAATATGGAAATACTGATCTGTTTGATCATGCCAGTATCAAACCCAAGCGCATTAAAGTAATTACGGAAAATACTTTTATGTGGGTGTCATATGATACTGCTTCACACAGGTTATACTCTTCAGCAGGTGGGGCTTACACCCTGGATAATGATAATTATACCGAATCAATAGATTTTGGTCTGGGTATGGATAAGTACCTGGGTACAAAAAGCATTTATAAGGTGAAATCTGAGGATGACATGCTGTTCATAACAGGTGAACTGAGCGATGGATTGCATATTGAAGAAGTTTGGAGAAAAATAAAATAATCATGGAAGAAAAAAGAGAAATAAGACTGACGAGGGCTGAAGAACAGATAATGCAGATCCTGTGGGATCTTGGAGAAGGCCTTGTAAAAGATGTCCGGGACAGGTTCCCGGAACCGAAACCTGCAAGGAACACCATTTCCACGGTAATAAGGATACTGGAGAAAAAAGGTTTTGTTGATCATAAGTCTTTCGGGAATGTTTACATGTACTATCCCATCATATCTAAAGAGCTATACTCCAGGCACCAGCTTTTTGGTTTAATGGAATCTTATTTTAATAATTCCTTTCCGGCAATGGCTTCATTCTTTGCGAAAGAAAAGGATCTTAACTTTAGTGAACTCGACGATATTATAAGTGAATTGAGGAATGAAATGAAAAAAAATTCCGAAGAAGATGAATAGTATTTACATTCTTAAATCGGCCTGCTGGCTTTCAGGTTTTGCACTCATTTACATCATTTTCCTGAGGAATGAGCGGTTCTTTGCTTTAAAGCGTGCATATCTTCTTGCCGGCCTGGTACTTTCCTGCATTCTGCCGCTCGTTACTGTTCATTACAACATTCCTGTTGTAGTCAATACGCAAGCTTCAGTCAGTGTAGCGGATTATGTTATTGATCCCACCTCAGAGCTGCCTGCTGTTGAAAGTTCAAGACCGGATTTAACCACAATCCTGCTGATCACATACCTGGCCGGTATTGTTGTCCTGATCGCAAGATTATCCTGGCAGGTCATCGCAATAACAAATGAAATCAAGAAAAAGAAGAACAGCCTGGGTATTAATGGTTCTTCAAAGATTATTATGGCTGAAAGATTTTACTTTTCCTTTTCATTCTTCAGTTATATCCTGATTGGTCATTCAGTTCAGGGAAATGATCTGAAACAGATAATCAACCATGAGGCTGTTCATGTAAAGCAGAAGCACTGGATTGACCTTGTTCTGGCTGAACTCATCAGGATATCACAGTGGATGAATCCTTTCTCCTGGATTTATATCAATCTTGTCCGCAAAAATCATGAATACCTGGCTGATGAAGTTGTACTCAGGCATTCTACTGATCCCGCTCAATATAAAGCTGCCCTGCTTAACCAGATGTTCAGGGTTCCGGTATTCAGCACATCAAATTCTTTCAGTTATTCTCTAAATAAAACAAGGTTCGATATGATGAAAATGATTGTCACTTCACCATACAGGAAACTTAAGCTATTGCTCATGCTCCCTGTTTCAGCTGTTATCTTTTATGCTTTTGCAGAACCTGAATATATCAATCCGCCTTCTTTTGAAATACCTGGCGGCACGGTTATCACGGATTTATCCGTCAACCAGGCTGTACAAACTCAGAACCGTGATGTAAGCGGTACAATTATAACTGCCGACGGGAAAGCTTTAGCCGGAGCTTCCATTGCAGTGACAGGAAGCAAAACCCGGGTCAGGACAGGCGACAATGGAAATTTCAAAGTGTCGGAAATTCCGGAGAACAGTTATCTTTTATTTTCTGCAAAAGGTTTTATTACACAGGTGTTAAAGCCTGTTTTTGGCTCTCCAATGACAATTAAGCTGGATAAAGACCCGAAATATGTTCCTGAACCTGAAATGCCTAATACGTCTTACCCGAATTATGTGCCACCAAAGGCCCAGGGAGGTGGTCTTCCTGAAGACGCACTCGTCATTATTGACGGAGTCATATCGGAAGGCAATTCCACAGAAAAGCTGAAATCAATTCCAACCAGTGAAATAATAAGTATTAGCGTCCTTAAGGGTGAAACTGCCATGAAAAAATATGGCGAAAAGGCCAAAAATGGAGCCATCGAGGTAACAACAAGAAAAGCATCGGCTGTTTCTTCTTCCGGCGATGTGCCATTTGTTGTAGTTGAGCAGATGCCGATGTATCCCGGTGGTGACCAGGCGTTGCTGGAGTTTATTGCCAGGAACACCAGGTACCCCGAGACGGCACGCCAGAATGGAATTGAAGGCAGGGTAATTGTACGTTTTGTGGTGAATGCCCAGGGAAAAGTCGAGAATGCGGTAGTAATGAAAGGTGTTGATCCGGAACTCGACAACGAAGCTGTAAGGGTTGTCAGCATGCTTGACAATTTCGTACCCGGGACCCAGGGTGGAAAGCCTGTTTCTGTTTACTACATGGTGCCGATAACCTTTTCGCTGCCATTATTTACAGAGACATCTAAGTCAACTCTTCTCAGATATTTAGCTTCGAATATAGTTTATCCATCAGCTGCAAGGTCAAATTCAGTAACCGGACAGGTGCTGGTACGTGTAAAAACTGAAAAGGGTGGAGTTATTAAGGAGGTTGCAGTTGCTGATGCCGGTTCAAGATTACCGCGTGTACATGAAGTTGTTGTTATCGGGTACAAGGACCAGATGGCAGCGACTTCACAGGGCGACCTTAAGCTTCTGGAAGCAGAGGTCATACGGGTTGCTGCAACTATCGGTTCTGCAGGTATACCTGAGCTCATGCAAAAAAACATGGAATTCATAATCCCTGTAACTTTTGATCTGAAAGACAAATAGAATTCAAAAAAAAACCAATTGGTGTTTTTCATAATTTCGCATTACCCAGGTCCTTCGTCAACGTAGGGCCTGGATTTTTTTATGGATGTTCATAGATTTTTTTAATTATTTTCTTCATGCTTCCATTAGGTTAATATTGATCCTTAGAGTACAATCCAAATTCAACTATAACTCAGTCCTTATTCCAATAAATTTTTGGTTATATCCTTTAAAAAGGCGTAATTTTATTTGTTCGCTGCAAAACCTGTTATTATGAAACCTGGCAGATTCACCCAGCTGTATATTATGCTGGTACTGGCTGTTAAAAGACGTGAAAGCCTTCTGACCAAAGATATTCGTGAACAGATCTTCGAATATATGGGAGGCATTGTAACATCAATGAAGCATAAGTCAATTATTGTTGGAGGCATATCGGATCATGTTCATATATTGATTGGACTCAATCCGGATGTTACTATTTCAGATACCATCTTCAATCTTAAAAGGGGAACTTCATTACACATAAATGAGAAAAAACTTTGTCATCACCATTTTTCATGGCAGGATGGATATGGGGCTTTCTCATACGGCCACTCTCAGCTTGATATGATTTTCAATTATATCAAAAATCAAGAGGCTCATCATGCAAGGGAGACTTTCAGAAAAGAGTATTTAAGATTCCTGAAAGAATATAATGTAGTCCAAGATGAAAAGTATGTTTTTGATTTTTTTGAGGAGGATGATGCCGTATGCCCTACAGGCAATGATGATCATTAAACCGGAAGTTCTTCATAAGGCGTTATGCCCTACGGGCAAGGATGGTCATTATCGGAAGTTCTTGTACAAGGCGTATGCTCTACGGTCAATGATGACCATTACTGAAAGTTCTTGTACTAGGCGTATGCCTCACGATCAATTGAAAACCATTCAAT
>DATGYZ010000023.1:0-48343 GCA_035297425.1 Bacteroidales bacterium
ACCGATAATACTGATCTGCCTGAAATCAGTGTATATAAAATACCCTCATCAGGTGATCCCATAGAAATTGAAAATGAAATGTATTATGCCTGCGACACCGGAAGCTCCGATGATACCAATGAACCCCGGGTTGGAGTCATACCGCTTGTGGTAAGGAATCCTCGAAAAATTGATAATATAAATGAGTATATAAAATGCCTTTCCATTGCGCACAGGCGGATTCAGTTCAGGAAGAAAAATAACATCTGCGATTTTAATGATTGCGATGAACTGATAATCAGCTAAGGTTTGCGGTTAAACGGTTGTGTTTTAAATGCTCCGCAAATGGCTTTCAAAATTCATTTTGAATTTTCAATCAGTATAAAGCCTCAAATATACCCCGGTGTTTTAGTGTATGCTTCAGACCTTGCAGTGATAGTTTGCTGAAAGATTAAACTTTATGTCAACCGGAAATGTTAGACATAAGCACCAAAAAATACAGTTATGAAAAATATAATATCAGCCGCCATATTCTCACTGTTTGTCATTTTATCATCATGCAGTGACAAGGATGAAGATGTAACAGTAAATAATCCAAATACTAACCCACCGGCAAGCAATGAGGTTTCAATACGCACATCTTCTTTTAACCCGGCCGTGCTTACAGTAACTGCCGGTATTACCGTCAAATGGACTAACAACGATAACATGGAACATACTGTAACAAGCGACCAGGGATTGTTTAACAGTGGCACCATTCCCCCAAAAGGGACATTCGTTTTTACTTTCCCCGCTGCCGGCACTTATACTTATTATTGTGAAATACATCCATTTATGAAGGGGACTGTAGTTGTCAGATGAAAAGCTCATACAAAAATCCTGGAAAAAAGAACAATTCATTGAGAAATTTCTGAAATTTGTTCCAACATGAGCAAACTGCAGAATAAATTTAAGACTTCCGTGGTATTCGACCGGTCAATGATCGCACCATGTGGCTTGAACTGCGGATCTTGCATAGGTTTTATGAGGCCTGTCAACACCTGCCCGGGTTGCCGTAATGTATCGGCTAAGAGTGATTATTGCAGGTCCTGCATTATTAAAAACTGCGACAAGATTGCACAAAGTGAATCGGGTTACTGCTATGAATGTTCAAAATTTCCATGCAAAAGAATGAAGCAGCTCGATAAAAGATATCTCACAAGGTACAGGACAAGCTTAGTCGATAACCTTATGCTGGTAAAGTATCATGGGATGGATTTGTTCCTTAGATTTGAAACTAACCGGAGAAAATGCCCTGAATGCGGGGCAACCTTAAGTATTCACAGGGATCATTGCCTTGCCTGTTCCAGGGGCATATAGACCGGCGAAAAGCGAGCACTTTTGTTTTGAACATGTACACACCTGCAGCTGCGAGCCCGCAAACCGTAGGAATAAAATGACTGGGGAATATTCAAGCTGAATTCATTAACTTTATCAGTTGTTCAGTGAATACATCTTATGGGTCTGAAAGAAAAATACCCTCCTTCCGAACCATGCACATGTGACATCTGCAGGAATTATTGCTCCCGCCCGGGATGGTGGACAGTTGAAGAGGCAGAAAACGTAATGGCAATGGGACTGGCCTCCCGAATGATGCTTGAAATTTCTCCCGACAGAAGCTTTGGTGTTTTGTCCCCTGCTTTCAAGGGTAATGAATCAAACATTTCCCTGGAGATCTTCGCAAATGAAGGATGTACTTTTTTTGCCGGCGGATTATGCGAGTTGTCTGGTACAGGGCTGCAACCCCTTGAATGCCGTTATTGCCATCATTCGAGAAAAGGCCTTGGCAAGAAATGCCACTCGGATATCGAAAGAGACTGGAACAGAGAAGAAGGGAAAAAGCTTATTGTTCAGTGGGGTAAACTTACCGGCTTGTGGGCAAGACAAGGTTTTTATTTAACAAATAAACGCTGAAAGCATCTATTCTTTTTAAAATGAATAACACTATATATTTTAAAGATCAGCTTGAATTCAGGAAATGGCTTGAAGAGAACCATGAAAGTGAAAATGAAATTATTGTCGGTTTTTACAAGAAACATACCGGCAAGCCATCCATGACATGGTCTGAATCTGTCGACCAGGCCCTTTGTTTCGCCTGGATCGACGGCATCCGCAAATCGATAGATGATGAAAGTTACACCATACGCTTTACGCCACGAAGGCCATCGGGGAACTGGAGCAATGTAAATATCAGGAAAGTTGAAGAGCTGAAAAAGAAAGGTCTTATGACAAAAGCCGGTCTGGATGCTTATAACAACCGTAAACAAACCGGAGTATACAGCTATGAAAATGAACCTGAAAAACTGGGTGACGACCTCCTGGCTATGCTTAGAATGAATAAAAAAGCATTCGGCTTTTATGAAAAGCTACCTCCCTCCTACAGGAAAACATCATCAAGGTGGATTATGAGCGCAAAGCAGGAAGCTACAAAGATCAACCGGATGAAAAAACTTATTGAAGCATGTGAAAACGGGAAAAGACTTTTTTAATTTTGATTTGTGTTTTTTGTCTTTATCCTGATTGAAATGAAAACAAGGTTCTTCTTCAAAATTGTAATCACAACCCTGGTCAATTCCATAATCCTGTTCATCTTCGCAGGAAGAATCGATTATTTTCAGGGATGGATCTTCCTTGGAACAAATCTTGTTACTTCTTTAATGACCTTCGCTGCAACAATGAATGACAGTGATCTTATTAAAGAAAGGTCCACGATAGGTGATGGCGCTAAATCGTGGGATAAAATGATACTAGGGTTGTCTGCAATAAGTTACATTGCCTTTCTGGCAGTTTCAGGACTTGATTCAGGGCGTTTCGGCTGGTCGCGGCAGTTCCCGGTGTTTATCTTTATTTCAGGTATCATTTTAACAATAGCCGGACAGTTTATTTTTCTCACTGCAAAAAGAGAAAACAGGTTTTTCTCAACTGTTGTAAGGATACAGACTGAGAGAGGACATAAAGTATGCGATACCGGAGTTTACAGGATTGTAAGGCATCCCGGCTATTGCGGCATGTTGCTGTCGCTTGCAGCCTTGCCCATGCTTACCGGTTCGGTATGGAGCATCATACCTGCAGGCATTGGCATCATTCTGCTTATAATACGTACCTGGCTTGAAGATGAAACACTTAAGAAGGAACTTGCAGGATATGCGGAGTATTCTCTCCTTACAAAACACCGTCTTGTTCCCGGTATCTGGTAAACTTTTTCCCTGGATAATTCTTAATGCTGAAAAGCAGGTGTAAGATCAATTTTTCGTCTCAGTCCTCCAATACAATTCTGTATACCGTCGAAGCCATAATTGATATTGAATTCAAGCACTTTAAGACCTTCGTCAGTAACTGCAGTGTCCCATGCAATATGAGGATAATCAGGAGCTTTGCGGCAGTAAGAAATTATATCTCCTACTATCTTATCCCAGCCGGGAATAATGTAACCTTCGTATCTGAAACCCGTATCAGGGTGTGTCCTGAATGGTTTGAAATCATTATCTGAAGCATATGGATCCAGGGCGCCTGTCTGCACATTGATCATCATGTCCAGCCCGCCTGAAGATACATTGTCAACAAAATTTCCATTTTGCCCCGTCCTGAAAACTGCTGCGATGATCTCAACCTTATTGTTAAGGTTCTGTGTAACAAACCTTACAGTGTTCACCGACTTATCGTAGATCGTTGAAAAATCTTTTCTCTGGATCACTCCTTCCTGCAGAAGAAAACTTTTTTTATTCGAAACTGAAGACAGCAGGTTTTCATCAACTATTTCATTTTTAAGATAATACCCGTCCTGCTTCTTTTCGAGCCTTAGGATGCCCTTTCCTCCTTTCCCAAGATCGGGTTTCATGAATATCGACCTGCAGTTACTTTCATTAATTTCTTTAAGAAGATCTTTAAAGGTTATCTTTACTTTGCGACTGTAAGGAACACCGTTAATAATTGTTGCTATTTCACGTGGAGCAGGAATATTCCGGGAATGAAAAAATTCACTTTGCTTAATCTTACTGCCTCCTATATCGTATACGTTCTTGTTCAGGTAAATTGAAGGAATATAAACATTATAGAAAAAGTATGCTGGTATATAGTCAAGCATCTCATCAGAAGTCAGGTTTTTTTCGAACATCCTGTATTTGAAATAGGTAAATGGCTCACTTTTCCAGTATTTACAAAACTGCCTTACCTCATTCCATACTGTTTTACCCGGTTTTTCATGTTTATGCCTGAAGTAATCAAAAAAATTCAGGAGATATGATTTATCGCTTAACAACATATGTGTATTGAAAAGAAAATTATTTTTTTTCAATACCTTCTTCATTTCAGAAAGAGACATAAAAATCACTTTAATTATTCACAAATTCCACTCTGTACATCTACCCTCATCCTCCGGTTACCAATGCGCTTTGAACGCAATTACTCATCCCAGCTCACATTCATATTGCTCTATAATTTTATCAGCAAAATTGATATCGGCTCCACTGTTTTTTACTATAATAAGCTGATCAGCATAATTATCCATCAAAGAGAGAGTTTTATCAAGCAGATCCTTGTCGGAATTCAGAGTATAAACCAGAGTCCCTTCGGGCCTGGGAACAACATCACTCGAGATTACCGGAATGTTAAGGTATAATGATTCCCTTATCGAAAGTGCATCGCCATCAGATTTGGTTGGACGAAGCAGAAGGTTCACCTTTTTAAGCAAAGGCCAGAGATCCATCTTTGCTCCTTCAACCCAGTAAACGTTTTCTCCCAGTCCCTTATCACTGATATATTTTTTAAGGTCAGAGATATAATCCTTTGAAGTATTATTATACCCGATTCCCATAACAACCAGGATCAGGTCGGCTTTTTTATTAAGTGCAAGAAGCTTTTCAAGAAGCATTATTGCATCTTTAAAGCCATAGAGGTCTGTATAAGAGTCATTTATTATAACTACGCCATTAAGAAGAATTTTGAAGGTGTCCCTCTCAAGGAATGTTTTTAAACCCTGGGGTATTTTTTCAGGAGCATTATCGGACAGAACAGGAGGAATGAATGCCGGGATTTCTGCCGTTTTCAGGCGGTACCTGGCAGGAACTCTTATTTTATCCCCCTTTGCCACACATATTATCCTGTCATATCCGGTGAATGCAATCCTGCCGGCTTTGCTCATGAACAGATCCTGTATCTGCCCGTGAATAGTAATCACAAATCTTGTTTTTGGAAACAGGGGCCTCCACATAGATACATAAAGCTTTGGAATTATATTGCTGACATGAAAATGTATTACATCATAATGCTTCGATGTAAGAAGGTACACTGGCAGAAAAAAATACTTGAAGAATTTTAAAGCCCTGAAATTGAATTTTGGATTATCTATCTGTGTGTTGAACCTGACTACCTCATAACCTGAGTGCTTCAGGTATTCATACAGACGCTGAACACTTATACTTACCCCGCCTATGTAGGGAGGAAAAGGACTAACAAGCAATATTCTCTTCATTGATTAGCAGCTGACAGCACCTTGCTGTTAACACAATTTTACTTTTATCTTAACAAACAGAACTGAAAATTGGTTGACCGGATGAATAATTTTTTCGTGCATAAGGCGTAAGGGAATAAGGGCATAATGACGAAAAGGCGTAAAAGAAGGACAGCCAATTACAACCTTACAATATTTTATATATCTTCAAAACCTTACTTAACTAACCTGATTAAATCTTTGGAAATGAGAAAAAGAACAATCTTAACAATTGTGGCAGGCGTTATTCTGACAAGTGTCAGTGTTCATGACGCATTATCCCAAACGCCTAACAACAGGCCTGTACCTGTTCCTTACTGGACTGGTGCTGCTACAACTGAGGCAAGCTCGAAAAGTACCGGGACAATAGACTGGACAAAGACAGCCCAGGAAATTGACGGATTCGGAGCTTCGGGCGCATTCAGGCAGGCACGTAACCTTATGAATTTCCCGGAACCGCAGAGATCCGAGGTCCTCGATATCCTTTTCTCAACTGATAAAGGTGCAGGCCTCTCTATAGTACGCAATATTGTTGGTGACGGAGGTACTGTGGGAGGCGCTTCCCCGACATATCAGCCAAAAGAAGGAGTGTTTGAATGGACCGGTGATGAAGATCAGATATGGCTGATGAAGGAAGCCGAAAAACGTGGCTGCACACGCTTCATGAGTACTGTATGGAGTCCGCCCGCATGGATGAAGGATAATAACAATGTTGTCGGTGGCAGGCTCCGTCCTGATAAATACCTGGCTTTTGCCGAGTATCTCTCAATGTACATACGCGGTTATAAGGAGCATCATGGAATTGATATCTATGCTATCTCAATTGCCAATGAACCTGATGTAAATGTAAGGTACTCTTCATGTCACTGGTCAGGCAAGGAATTTCATGATTTCCTTACATTCCTCATCCCTGTGTTCGAACGTGACAAGATAACAGCAAAAGTCATCCTGGGCGAGCACAGCGGCTGGACAGAAAACCCTGTTCTTGAATCTCTCGCAGATTCAGTAACTGCTAAAAGAGTCGATATAGTCGGGGTACATGCGTATAATACCGAAGATAAAGATCCCTTCCCTCCATTATCCCAGCGTTCAGGGCAACTTGTAGAGACACTTGCACAAAAAAAGAAGATATGGGAGACTGAGGTCAGCAACCTTGGAAGGAACTATCCGGATATACGCGATGGCCTTTACTGGGCCAAAATGCTCAACACCCATGTGGCTGAGAATAATGCAAATGCATGGCTTTACTGGTGGGCTGTCACTTCCCCTACCTCCGGACAGGGAATGGCTCATCTTGATTCCCAGAACAAGACTTATGCTATCGACAAACGTCTCTATACAATGGGCAACTACAGCAGGTTCGTACGCCCGGGATACTTCAGGGTGCCTTTGAACCTTGAGCTCAGTGCGGGAGTAACAGTATCAGCTTATAAAAATGAGAATGATAAGAAACTGGTTGTCGTGGTAATAAATGAGAATGTAACTGCCAGGAAAGTTGAGTTCAGCCTTACAGGAGCTGCAGCTGCAGGTGCAGCACAATACAGGACATCTGAAAAAGAAAATCTTGTTTCCCTGCCGGAACTTCAGATAAAGGATAATTTACTGAAAGCTACTCTTGCACCTTACAGCGTAACAACATTTGTCATGAGCGTTAACCCGAGCTAAAGGGCACAAGGCACAGGTCAAAAGGGCAAAGGGCATGGAGCATTAACACTCCCTGCCCTTTTCCATGCTTTTAAGCTAACCAAAAAAAGTTACTTTTGGGGATGATAAAAGCGTATGTACAGGTTTCTTATTATTGAAGACCATCCGATGGTGGCAAGAGGGGTTGAGAGGTTTCTTGAGTTTCATTATAATGACTGCCTGATCTCTAAAGCCGATAGCGGGGAAGCTTCCCTTGAACTTTTAGGGAGGAATGAATATGACATTGTTCTGCTCGATATTAACCTTCCGGATATAAGCGGGATTGATCTTTGCCGTAAAATCCATACAGGCTGGCCTCATTTGAGGATTATTGCAATTTCCGGTATGATAGATAAGAACTCAGTCATTGGAATAATGGAAGCAGGTGCTTCAGGATATATTCTTAAAACTTCTATCCCCGATGAAATTACAGACGGCATTGATGCAGTAATGAAAGGTGAAAAATTTCTGGACAACGATCTTAAGTCGATCCTGCTCCTTTCTTAGAACGGGATTATGAGCCTATCATTAAAATGAAAGCGACCGAGAATCAGAAGACTCAACAATCTGTGGAACTTATCTGTTATAGCTGATTAATAATACTGATACTATGCAGACCTCAACTGAGAAAAGAGTAACTCCCACAGAGAAAGAAAGACTTCTCAAACTGCTCAGAGAGCGCTTTGAGAAAAACATGAACCGCCATAAAGAAGTCAGCTGGGATAATGTCATTAAGAGGCTGGATGCTGAGCCTGGTAAAATTAATTCGCTCCTTAAAATGGAAGAATCAGGGGGTGAACCAGATGTGACAGGTTATGATGAAAAAACAGGAAAGATCATCTTTACCGATTGCTCACCTGAAACTCCTGAAGGTCGCAGGAATACATGCTACGACATGGAAGGGCTTGCCGAAAGGATCAAAAAAGGTCTCAATCCTGCCGGAAATGCTATCGATATGGCAAAAGAAACAGGCATCGAGCTGCTAAACGAGGAACAGTACAGAGCGCTGCAGGAGACAGGAAGTTATGATCTTAAAACTTCAAGCTGGATCCTTACCCCTCCGGATATCAGGAAGAAAGGCGGCGCATTATTCTGTGACAGGCGCTACGGACATGTATTTGTATATCATAACGGCGCCCCTTCGTTCTACAGCGCAAGAGGGTTCCGCGGACGACTGGTGGTATAATCAATGTAAGGGTAGTTGTATCAGGTCCGCTGTTAAAGCATTAACAGCATTGATCAGGTCCGCAGGTGAGATCCTTATCTGCAAACCTCTTAAACCTGCACTTACATAGATGTAATCGAACAGCATGCAGGTTTCGTCGATATATACCGGGTAACTTTTCTTCATTCCAATGGGGCTGCAACCACCCCGTACATAACCTGTCAGATCAAGTATCTCCTTCATTGCAACCATTGATGCGCTTTTATTCCCTGATATGGCAGCCGCTTTCCTTAGATCAAGCTCTTCAGCCCCCGGAATGACACATACGATCACACCAGTTTTGTCTCCCCGCAGCACAAGTGTCTTAAAAACCTGGTCGATATTTTCATTAAGCTTCGCTGCAACGGCAGAAGCGCTGAGATCTGTCTCATCAACTTCGTAGGAAACAAGCTCATGCTTTATGCCTGCCCGTTCAAGGATCCTTACTGCATTTGTTTTTGTCATTGCCTGATCCGGCTTCCGCTCAGAGCATAGTATAAGACAAAGAGGAACAGCGGTATAGGTGCGTAAAAGCCAACTGCCATTGTGTACTTGTCAGCAATATATCCCATAAGAGGAGGGAATAATGCACCTCCGAAGATTGACATTACCAGGAACGATGATGCTTTCTTCGTTTTGGGTCCAAGATCTTTTATACCCATTGCAAAGATTGTCGGGAACATAACCGACATGAAGAAGAAAACACCATAAATTGCAATAAGCGATATCCATCCTGCACCCATGCTTACAACAGGCAGCAACCCTGCACAGATCACCGAATAAACTGCAAGCAGCGTTGCAGGCTTAACATACCTCATCATATAGCTGCCAGACATCCTGCCAGCCATAAAGAGTGCAAACCCGATCGAAAGGAAGTAAGGGCCTTTGGAAACATCAAAATGAGGATCCATATCCTTGTCTGTAACAAAGTTTATCAGGTAGCTGAACACGCCTGTCTGTGCCGCAACATAGCAGAACTGTGCCAGCACCCCAAGCACGAAATGCCTTTGCCTGATTAATGGTTTTGATGTGAATTCATTTATATTTCCTTCCGTTGCTTCCTCATCTTTTATTTCGGGCAGCTTTGTGAACATGAACAGAATTGCAACAAGCAATACAACTCCTGCAATTGCCATATATGGCATCACCATAGAGCTTAGCTTCTCTCCTTCCACATTGCTGCTGTTGCCATAAATAAACAACCCGACTAGCGGCCCTATCACCCAGGCAAGTCCGTTGAATGATTGCGAGAGGTTTATTCTCCTTTCGGCAGAACCCTTTGGACCGAGCTTTGTTGTGTACGGGTTTGCTGCAGTTTCAAGGGTTGCAAGTCCGCAGCCCATAATAAACAGGCATATAAGAAATATCCAGAATGATTCGAAGGATGTTGTAATTGCTATCAGGAATGCACCACCCGCAAAAAGGAGAAGTCCCATGATGATGCCTTTTTTATAGCCCGCCCTTTTCATGAAATATCCTGCCGGCAGCGCCATCAGGAAATAACCTGTGTAAACAGAAAACTGTATCATTCCGCTCTTCGATTTCGTCAGTTCAAGCATCTCCTGGAAATGCTTGTTAAGCGTGTCGAGCATACCATGGGCAAGGCCCCAGAGAAAAAACAAGCTTGTTATAAGTATAAAAGGAACAAGAAAACCATCGGAAACAAGGCGCCTGTCTGCGGATTTTTCGTTTTTCATTGGAAAGGTCAGTTAGTTCGATACAAGATTGTTATGTTTTCTGAAATTACCAAATTAAACTATCTGAAAGAATAACTGCCGGTTGCCGGAAATAAAAAACCCTCCTTCCGGAGGGTCTCTCATCACCAAAAAAACCAACTAATTAACCAACACACTGACACGAAGTTTAAATTCATCATAGATGGTCCGGTCACCAAGATTGTCAAAGAATGTTCCCGAGCCATACCTGACGTTGTATTTTGTACGGTCAACAGTAAGGTTTGTAAAAAACCATAAGCCGTCATCTTTGTTCTGCAAGGCAGCCTTAAACTCAACAGGCTCCGTTTTATCCTTTATTGTGAGCTCGCCTTTTACTGTAGCTGTACCCTTTTCGAATGGAGTGCTTTCCTTAAGGACAAGCTTTGCCGTAGGGTATTTTTCAACGCCGAAGAAATCTTCTGATTTCAGATGAGACTCCAGTTTCTGGTTATTGTCAGCATCTTTTATTGTCGACATGTCGACAACAAATTCACCTCCTTTGATCCTGTTATCAGTGAAGTCAATCCAGCCCGATTTCAGGTTAACGGTTCCTTTGTGATCTCCTGTAACTTTCTCAGCAAACCATACTATTGCTGTCTTTTCTGTATTTGCATTTTTTGTCTGGGCAGCTGCAACTGTAACCAGCTGCGCGGCAACGATAAGAATAAATAGATGTTTCATAATTGTTAAGTCAGATTTAGACAATAACAATTATTATTTCCGGATTGTTCAGGATAATAAATAATTTAGGATTTTAATATCCTATAATTTGTGAATATTGAGGCCGCCGCTGATCTCAAATACCATACCTGTGGAGTAGTTCCAGTCGCCGCGTGAAATGGAGGCAACAGCTTTTCCTATATCTTCAGGCATGCCCCATCTTTTCTGTGGAATAAGACCTTCGTTTATGAGCTTGTCGTATTTATCTTTGAGCTTTATTGTCATATCAGTGCTGATGATGCCAGGTCGGATCTCAAAGACATGAATACCTTCAAGTGATAACCTGTCGGCAAATATTGTAGAAGCCATGCTGAGCCCGGCTTTCGAGATGCAATACTCCGACCTGTTTATAGAAGATCTGACGGATGATACTGATGTGATGAAAATGATCACAGGATTATACGACTGGATCTGCTGCTTCAGCCATATCATTTCCTTGGCAATCTTCTGCGAAAGAAATACCGGCCCTTTAAGGTTGATATTCATAACCCTTTCATAGCTCTCTTCAGTCATCTCAAGAACGTCGCGCCTTTGAAGAGGCGCAACACCTGCATTATTAACAAGCACGTCAATCCTGCCGTATCTTTCAAGTATATTTTTTACGACTTCACAATGGCATGAAGTGCATGAAACATCAAGACCCACAGGAAAAAACTGGCTGCCGCTGCCTTCAACCTCACTTCTGAGGATTTCCATTCCTTCGCTGTCAACAGTCCTCGCAATAGCTGCAATATCGTAACCTTCCTTAGCTAAAGAAACGGCAACTGATCTTCCGATGCCTCTGCTCGCCCCTGTAATGACTGCTACAGGTTTATGATTCATAACAACAGGATTGTTCAGGTTAGTAGTTATTAAGGGCTAAAGTTAATACTTTAACAATACATTCTATTACTGAATGCATTAATATTGACATAAAAAACCCTTTGTAGACGGTTGAATGATCAGCTTCAAAGCCAAAACCAGGATTTCCGGTTATTTATTTGTCTTCCTGAATGAATTGAACGAGTATTTACCCATGGTCTTGCCGGTTCCTGTAAATACCCAGAATATTCTTTTCAGCCGGCTTTTTAAAAGAGCAAGCGTATAAGCTTTACTGCCTGATCTTACCACTACTTCTCCCTTATAATTTTTCCCCCGCCTGAGGAAGATCCTGGTGAATGACTCCGAAGTAATACCCCATTTATTCAGGAACTGCTTGTTTCCCTGGTTCATCCTGAATCTCACTGTGGTCTTGGAGCCGAAATGGTAAGCACGGCTTGCATCCACCCCTTTAAAATATCTCACCCCAGCCTCATAAAGCTTCATCGAGAAATCAGGATCTGAATAGAGTCCCGGGAAGTATTCGATACTGTAACCGCCAACGAGATCCCATACATGCTTATGAACAATGTTTGGCGGCCAGGTCGAACCACTCCAGTCCTCCCCTTCTATTGACTTGTAGTTGTCCAGTAACTCCTGTTCACGGAAATTCCCGGGGTTGGTGCCATAATCGTGATTTGCCAGTACCTGCGGATATGGTGATTTACGAGGTTCGATTGTTGATGATGACAGGAAAAAGAAAATTCCTGGAATTTTTTCAATTTCGTTCCAAAGCTCAGTGTCCCAGCCGGGAAGCATGTACATGTCGTCGTTGACATAAACCATATAATCGGTTTTAACAAGCGAACGGCCTGCATTCATTGCCCAGCATACGCCAACATTCTCGCGGCTGTAAGTATAATCAAATCCCATCGACTTCACCCATTCAAGAGTACCGTCAATGCCTTCGTTTACGTGAATGATTATCTGGTGTTCAAATGATGAATTCTTTAGAATGCTGCTTACGCATACTTTAAGGAATTCAATGTTGTTCCAGCTGGGAATCAGAATTGAAAATTTGCTTTTCGCGTGATCATTAACACCGTGGTACCATTCAATCATTTCAGTCGTCTATTTTTGTAATGCCATTACGGCATATGATATTGCCCTCTTTCTTTTTGCTCTCAAATATACCTGTATTAAGCTCAATCACACCGGCATTGTAATTTTCTTTATGGTAGAGGTGATACACGAGAGCCCTGTGCTTCAGTGATCTGAATTTTACACCATTCTGCCTCATCCTCCATTCAATATCAACATCTTCTCCGACGGTTGCTTTAATATAATCTTCGTCGAACCCGTTCACTGCGACAATATCGTTTTTCCTGGCTCCCCAATTGCAGCCCCAGATACCCCTGTAACCCGATGCCTGCTTTTTGTACCAGGGCAGGTAAATTCCTTCCTCAACCCTTGTTGAATCAGAAAAAAGCAATGATAAAAAGGAGGGAGCCGGTTTCATCCTGTCTGAAAGAAATGATGCCGTGATCTTTTCACCAAGCATGACCCGGCGACCGAAGCAGGCTGTCCCATCCCGGAGGTTCTGTAAATATGTTTTTACAAATTCACGGTGAGGCACGCTGTCGCCGTCAAGAAAAAGTATGTTCTCAGATGAAGCAACTGAAATTGCTTTGTTAAGTATCATGTTTTTTCTGAATCCCCTGTCTTCCTGTGAGACATGAAGTATGGGGAATGGAAGCGATTGTTTGTGTTTTTCAAGAAAGATAATGGTTTCAGGCGAGTTGTCATCTTCAGCAACTATTACCTCGAAATTCCCGGATGTCTGTACCAACAGGCCAAGGAATATTTTTTCAAGGAAATCAAGCCTTTTATAAAATGCGATAACCACTGACGCCTGGGGTCGTGCGTCCTTGCGTCCCGAGTCTAGGCGTCGTGAGTCCTGGAGTCGTGGGTCCTGGGGTCGTGGGTCTGACTTCTCTGGTAACATTTACAACATCAACAATATTTACAACCTTTTATACCTTCTTCATTCTACAGCCTCACATTTGTTAATGCATCTACAGCTTATAGTAAAGATTCATATAATTTTCCGAGATATTCCGGTTTTTAAAACGTGAGACATATTCCAGGCCGTCGAGGATCATTTTTTTCCTGAGTGCTGCATTGCTGATCACGTTTATGATCTGCCTGCCCAGCATTTCCGGGTCATTGGGATCGGTATAGATGCTACCCGGGCCGCCGGCTTCTGAGAAACAACCTCCCTGGCTTGTGATAACAGGCACTGCTGAAACAAGCGCTTCTATAATCGGTATCCCAAAACCTTCATATACAGAAGGATAAATAAAACATTCCGCTGCCTGGTAAAACCCCGGAAGATCTTCGTTTTCTATTGTATTCAGGAATGTTATGTTCCTCATCCTGTGTTGTTCTATATAACCTGATATACCGCTGAAATAAGGCTCAACCTTGCGGCCGATGACGACAAGGGGCATCTCAATTCCTGATATATGAAGAGCTTTTACAAGTGTCAGAAGGTTCTTCCTTTCTTCTATTGTACCTACGCTTAGCAGGAATTTTTCAGGCAGGTTATATTTCTTCCGTAAATTTTGTATTGAATTTTCATCAAGCTTTCTGAGAAAAGATGAATTATAACCCTGGTAAATAACAGTGATCTTTGCAGGATCAATGTTCAGCATTTCCGTGAGGTCCTTAGCTGTCTGGTTGCTTATTGCAACCACGCTGTCGGCAACCCTGCAGGCATAGATGAGCTTTCTCCTGTATATCTCAACATCGACCTTTTTATAGAAACCGGGAAACTTCAGGAAGATAATATCATGTATAGTTACAACTGATCTTACATTCGTTTTTTCTATTCCCGATGGCAACTCGTGACTTAACCCGTGGTAGATGCTTATGCCGCTCTTTCTTATATCTGATGTTATAAATCTGCTTCTCCATAAAGACCCTGAAAGCCTGAAAAGCATGTTTGCCGGTTCTACAATCTTGCAGTTGTTACCCGGCTTCCACCCAACCCTGCTTTTCCCTGCCGGTGTAAAAAGATAATAACTGTTTTCAGGATAATTGGCAGACAAAGCGTTAATAAGGTTCCGGCTGTAATTGCCTAATCCACTGCGGTTGTAGAATGCCCTTTTTGCATCAAATCCGATCTTAAGACCAGAGTGAGACGGAATGTTAATATGATCCGGATCCTGCATTTTCATTTTGGGAAAGTCCAAAAATAGCCTTTTTGAACTTATTATACCCATTGGCTCATTTTTTATTCATGGTTCCGGGGTCACCATTTTCATCATCCTCATCTTCATCATCCTCCTCCATCCATTCATACGATGGAGGTTGTGGTCCTTCATTCCTGTAAACCAATGCAAGTACAACACCTGAAACAAATCCAAGCATATGAGATTCCCATGACACATTCCTGTAAAAATCAGGAAAAAGCCCCCAGACCATCGATCCGTATAGGAACACAATCAGCATTGACAGGGCAATGAGCCTGAAATATTTCCTAATGATGCCGCTGAAAAAATGAAATGAAGCAATACCATAAACAAGTCCGCTGGCCCCGATGTGCCAGGCTGATCTGCCAAAAAACCACACCAGGACACCGGTAAAAAGATATGTCCACAGGAAGATCTTTATTGCCTGATCCGGGTAGAAATAAAACAAAGCCACCATAAGAAAAAAAAGCGGGAGGGTATTATTGAAGATATGCCTGTAATCGTCATGGATGAAAGGTGAAAGGATAATGCCAGGCAATCCTTCGAATGTAAGAGGATAGATTCCAAACCTTGTCAGTTCAATTCCAAATACTGATTCACTGATCTTTACAAGCCACATAATTGTGACAAGAAAGAATGGCAGCAATGAGCTAAGCAGAATTTTCTTCCTGAAATATTTATAATCTGTTTCTTCCAACAGCCTTGGTTTTAAACCTGCCTGAAATTACTTATTCGAACACTTTATAAAAATATTTTAATTTTTTTAGTATTATGTATTGCATAGTAGTAAAATTTATATATATCTTTGTATTGGAATATTGTATGTATGGAAAGGTACTAAAGAAAGGCGTAAAGGCATAAAAGGCGTAAAGGCGTAAAAGGCATTAAGGGGTATATATTTTTAAAACTGTATAAGGATGAAAATAACTGTAAGCATTAATCTTGGTGGCTCATCGTTTAATATCGACGATGACGCATATGCAGAACTGAAGGATTATCTGAAGAGGCTTGAATTCCACCTGGCTCCTGAAGAAAGTTCTGCTGAAATTCTATCGGACATTGAAATGCGGATGGCAGAGCTGTTACGTACAAGCCTGACTCCCTACAAGCAAGTTATCACAATCGATGATGTGAGAAGGGTGATTTCAATAATGGGTACCCCGCAGGATTTTTCCGGGGAAGAGAGCTCTTCTCCTGAAAGTGAAAGAATTTATTCAACAGGATACCATAGGATGTATCGTGATCCTGACCACAGGATAATTGGCGGTGTATGTGCAGGAATGGGAGCCTACTGGCATGTTGATCCCATAATAGTAAGGATCATCTTTCTCGCATTGATCATTGCCGGGGGACTTGGGGTACTGATATACCTGATACTTTATATTGTACTGCCTGAAGCAAGAACAACAGCCCAGAAAATTGAGATGAAAGGCAGGCCGGTGAACATACATAACATTACAGATGCCGTGAAGAAGGAATTTAATTCTGTAAGGAAAAACATGAAATTCTGACAATCAACAATAAAAGAAAAAAATATGGATCTTGAAAACAACAAAGCCCAGATGCGTAAGGGCATTCTTGAATACTGCATACTTGCAGTTCTTTCAAGAAGCTCCTGTTACGCAAGCGATATAATAAAAGAACTTAAGGAAGCAAAGGTGATAATTGTCGAAGGCACCCTTTATCCTCTGCTTACAAGACAGAAAAATGCAGGTTTGCTGAGTTACAGGTGGGAGGAATCGCCACAGGGACCTCCACGCAAGTATTATGAGCTTACAGACAACGGCAGGATCTATCTTACCGAGCTTGATAATTCATGGCAGGAACTTGTCGCATCAGTAAACCTCATCAGAAATGGTAATCAGGATAACTTAAATTAATCTCCAATGAATAAAACTGTCAATATCAACCTTGGTGGCACTCTTTTCCAGATTGACGAAGAGGCTTACCTGCTGCTGAATGATTATATAAATGCCATTAATGCAAGGTTCCGGCATACCCCTGGTGGTATCGAAACAATAGAAGATATAGAATACCGCATTGCGGAAATTTTCAGGTCCAGAAAAGGATTAACCGGTGTGGTGTCGCGTGAAACTGTTGAATATATGATCTCGGTAATCGGGAAACCTGAAGAGATCGACTCGGATGAAAAAGGGGTTAATGTAAATAACAACTTCAATACCCATACCAGGAGACTCTTCAGGAATCCTGAAAATAAAGTAATTGCAGGCGTTGCAAGTGGTCTGGGGGCTTATCTCAACGTCGATCCGGTCCTTTTCCGCATATTGTTTATTCTTGTTACCTTTTTCGCAGGAGCTGGATTGCTGATATACCTGGTGATGTGGATTGCAGTTCCTTCGGCCGAAACAGAAAGTGCAAAAATGGAGATGTATGGCAACGATTATAACAGGCTTAGGAATTCCTACGCCAGGGGTGCAAACAATGGAGCTCATGAAATTATAAGCATGACAGGAAGGGTGTTTTTCGTTATATTCCGCATTGTTCTAATATTTTTCGGTACTGCCCTTGTCCTAACCGGTTTCACATGCATAATGGTATATACAATTATTTTCATTTTGAATTACCCTAATGCATTTACAGCCAGCGGCTTTGATTCAAACATTAACTACCTCCAGATGCTTCATTATATGCTCAGCCCGGCTTCTTCAACATGGATGCTGATTCTTATATCGCTTGTCATACTTCTCCCCCTGGTGGCACTCGTATACTGGGGAACAAGAATGATCTTCTGGTTCAAGGCCAGGGATGGTTATATTAATCTTGCCGGTTTTGTCCTCTGGATAATGGCAATCACCGGCCTCACTATCCTGTTTTTCAGGGAAGGCGTAAGCTTTGCGGAGACCTCGTTTGCAACAACAAAAAATATCATTGCCCAGAGCTCCGATACATTATATCTTAAAACAGGAAGGAGTACTGATGAAATAGATTATGATCAGAAATTCATGCTGAACGACCACCCTAAGCTATATTTCTTTGCCGATTCTGCCGGCAATATGTACCTGAACCCGTCATTAAGGATAACACAGTCTGAAGATAATACAACTACCCTGTCGGTTCAGAAACGCGCTTCGGCAAGAACTAAAAAAGATGCCGAAAGAAAGGCAGAATCAATAGATTACAATTATAAAGTTAATCACGACACTCTTATCCTCGACCAGTATTTTTCAATTCCTCAAACGAGAAGGTGGTCAGGCGATTTTGTAAAAATCAGGTTATCTCTGCCTGAAAATACAATCCTGCGCACTGACGATGATTTCATTGGATCAATGGATTTACAGGAAGATTATTATGATGATGATTCGAAAAGCAATTACTGGATCTTTTCAGAAGGAAGATTGAGAAAAACAAAGTAGACAC
Organism: Bacteroidales bacterium; assembly: GCA_035297425.1. GTDB lineage: Bacteria > Bacteroidota > Bacteroidia > Bacteroidales > VadinHA17 > LD21. Next base: position 18,259 of record DATGYZ010000023.1, read on the forward strand.
GTATAATATCAATTGACTCTAAAATCCGGCAATCAGAACTTGCCGGATTTTTTATGGAATAAATTACAGCTATTCATTGTCTGTTAAGCGGGGGAAAGTTTTGGTATGCCCTGAAAGGGTAGTAAAATCCACTATAGGAATTGAAATTCTTAATATTCGTTAAAATAATGATAATAATCACCTTATATTCATAATTGGACTATATTTGGCCGCTAAACCTAAACTGATCTATGAAAAAAATCCTGTTTGCGTTCTCTTTCATGCTGATTACAGCAGCTTTGTCTGCGCAAAACAATCTGCCTGCATCTGATTCATTGAGGAAAGATGCCTTGAATGTATATATGACAGCAAATGATTTCCTTAAAAAGGAAATGCCTTTTCTCAATTATGTCCGTGACATAAAGGATGCAGATGTTTACATAATCTCAACTGTTGAAAGAACAGGTGCAGGAGGTTTCAATTACGCTTATTTCCTTGTAGGACAGAACAGGTTTAAAGGTATGGCCGATACCATTAAGGTAGCATCATCACCTGACGATACCCAGGACCAGATAAGGATAAAACAGGCAACAGGCCTGAAAATGGGGCTGATGAGGTACATTGTAAAAACCCCGCTTGGACAATATTTCAGGATAAGCTTTACACAACCCATGGCTGAGACTGTTACTACCGACAAGTGGAACAGCTGGGTTTTCAGGGCATCAATGAATGGCAACCTTAACGCACAACAGACTTCAAAATCCTCCCAGGTATCAGGAGACTTATCAGCTTCAAGAGTAACCGAAAACTGGAAAATCAATCTTCGCGGAAGATACAATTACAGCGAAAGCGTTTTTGATATTGCAGGCAGGAAGGTTAAAAGCGATAATGACTCAAGATCGTTCAATGCACTTATTGTAAGATCGATAACTGACCATTGGTCATATGGTGGTTCAGCAAACATCGAATATTCAAGCTACAGCAACGTTGCATTGGGAGCAAGATTCCTGCCAGGTATAGAATATGATCTCTTCCCTTATTCACAGTCGACAAGGAGGCAGCTCAGGCTACTTTATTCATTTGGATATGAAAATGTAAGTTTTATAGATTCAACAATCTTCAATAAGGTCGCGGAAGCCCATTTACTTCACTCCTTCAATGCTGCTTATGAAGTCCTTCAGAAATGGGGATCAATAGATATCACACTCGATTATAAAAATTACCTGCACGACTGGTCTTTAAATAACCTCTCGCTTGATGCTTCTGCAAATATCAGGATCTTCAGAGGGATGTCAGTCAACTTTGGAGGTGGTGCATCACTTATTCACGATCAGCTCGGGCTGCCGAAGCAGGGGGCTACAGATGAACAGATACTTACCAGGCAGAGAGAGCTCGCAACAACTTACAGCTACTTTACAAGGTTCGGACTTACTTTCACTTTTGGCTCCATCTATAACAACGTTGTTAACCCAAGGTTTGGTGATGTGGGAGGCTTCAGCGGTGGGATTAGCGGTGGCAGCGGCGGCGGTGGTGGCGGCGGTGGCAGAAGAATGAATTTTTAAAGAATCACCCAGGCATTTAGAATTTTTGTTTAACTTGTTGGTCTGGACTATTATGAGGTTCTTATGAACACCCAGACCATACTGTTATTTGTTATTGCATTTCTTCTGATCTGGCTTGTCTTCCTTTCTTACCGCCTGTCTCAGAAAAACCTTTTCATAGAGACAACTCTTAAAAAGTTGTCAGCTATTGAGAAGAAGGGGAACATGGAAGAACTCCTGAATTTTATAGGAGAGCTTCAGTCTTCGGGTCTTTACGGATCATATTTCAGGGATAAGCTGTTCTCACAGAAAGAAGCTCTCGATTTTATCCACGATTCTGAAAGTTCAAGAGTTTATATCCACTATACCCGCGAGGAGAACGATGCTGCCAGGATAATGAACGACGGCTTCAGGTTCGTCGAATCTTTTCATCGTACTGCTTTGCATGTTACCAAAGACAACCTTGACCTTAAGATGAAGCATAACGAAAGAAAGCTTTTTGGCGATTTTCTTGTAGTTATAAGTATTTCTGAAAAAATTGTGCACTATTACACAGGGCTGTTAATGGCTCAAAACATAAGGCATTGTTCATTTGAGAATATCCTTACAGAAGCGCCTCCGGTAAAAAATGAAAATTCAGATCTTGTATTCCAGCTATCGCCAAGATACATCAAAGGTTATATCAATTACAAAACAGGAAAGATTATCAGCAATCCCCTGTTCAATCCATCGTTCGACAGCCCGCTGTTTGTCAAGAATCTTGAACACATAAAAGGTTATGCAGTCTGAGCAAAGGATCCAATTTACTTTTTGTTATTATATTTGATTCGATTAATATTGAACGAGCATGAAAAAGTCATTGTTGATTTCAGCATTTGTTCTCCTTATGACCTGCCAGGCAGAATCACAGTCGAGATTCATCAGGAACGTGGCAAATGATGTCAAAAATGAATTACTGGGTTCTTCCAGTGGCAGCAGCAAGCAATCTACACAGCCCGAACCCTCATGCGCCTGCAGCGATGCCCAGCAGGTTCTTGGAATGAGTGAGAATAAGCTCATGTACACGGAAATAGATATCGAGATGATGGAGGACGGGTCATTCCTGATCCAGGACCGTATGTCGCAAAACTATTATATAATTAAAGATGGGGTAAAAAAAGGACCTTATGCATCAGATGATGCCCGTGTTACGGCATATACCAATTCATTCGATACCGAACAGGATATGATACTTGCCAGGTACGGTCAGTACATCTCAAAGTCCGGCGACAAGTACAACATAAAATTCAATGGTAAAACTTACGGGCCTTATGCCAGGATAGATAATTTCACCGTGACCAAATCGGGTGATAAATTTGCTGCACTTGCAATCGAAAATATTGTTACTACAGAAAGTGACGGTGAAAAGATGGAAGCTGCAATGAAAAATGCAAAGTCAGACCAGGAGAGAATGGAACTTGCCATGCAGTTCTCACAGCAGATGACCTCCAGAATGATGGCTGGCGGCGGTCCCGAAAGCATGCTCACAAAGCTTGTAACAAACATTGACGGTGCAACCTTCAACCCGATGATGGGTGGAATACTGAAAGGCAATATAAAATTCGACGATATCGTTTATCTTAACCGAACTGATGTTGTCGACCTCAAAGACAAAAAGCTCATTTCAATCAACCCTGAACATGCCGGCCTTGAAAAGATATATGTCAATTCATCTAACTCTGTTTATGCCGCTTACCAGTCAGGAACACTATACATGAGTAATGGGAAAACCCTGTCGGACCTGTTTAATCCGTATCTTGTAAAGACCGATGGAAAAGTGAGTCTTGCTTACATGTATTATTCACCTAAAAAGGATGCCATAATGCAGTGCAAAATTCCTTTCTGAACAAGCATCTCATTAAGCTCATTCTGACACTTTTGAACATTATAACGAACGGTTTCTTTTAGACCCGTATAATAATTAATCATACTTTGAAGTATTTACCAGGAATATTATCCATAGTACTCTTTTCCCTGTGCATTCCGGATAATGTTCTTGGCCAGGATTTGAATTACAGGGAAGTTTTTGGTGAGTACTGGACCAAAGCCGGGGAATATGAACGTGAGAACAGGTACTGGATGGAAGAAATGGCTGATGAAAACCAAGTACCATACGAAACAGTTATAGCAATAATCTTTCCTGAGCTTGTAAGGTATTCTGCACTCCGCGACAGGATGGAGACAACCCTGCTGAAAGCCCTGTATATAAATCTCGGGGAGGAATATGCAAATTTTTCAATCGGGAGGTTCCAGGTAAAACCTTCTTTTGCCGAAAAAATCAGGGATGATGCAAATGAGCTCCTTGACAGGAAGTCAGAAATCAGTTTCATGCAGAAGGAAGATTTCAATGATATCAGCAATTACAGGAAATCAATAGTGACTGATCTTGAAGATCCAAGGACCGAGTTCAGGTATGTTATTGCTTTTATCAGGATCTGTGAAAAAAAATACAAAACAGAACGAATGACCGAGCCTGAGAAGGTGAAGTTTCTTTCAACTGCCTATAACTATGGCATCGAAGGAGATGCAGAAGAGATAATGCGGATGTCTGAAAGCAGGTACTTCACAACAAGCCTCCTGAAATCAGAAAGATACTGCTACGCTGATGTATCACTCTTCTGGTTCCGGAACAATAGGATAAGACCACTTGCTTCCAATTTCCTGCGCAGGTAACGAGTAAACACTGTATGCACTAATTCTGTTTCTCAATTCATGAAGGAAGATGAAATAGCATACCTGAGGCTCATTAACCAGAAACTGACAGGTGATGGAGACTATTCGCCTCGCGAAATTGCCGGATGGATGGGTGCTTTGCAGGCACAGGATTATAATATGGTGAAATGGGCATTTGGTATAAGGATGAATAATGCAACAAAAGAAACAATCGACAATGCCATCGACAATTCTGACATTATCCGTACCCACTTGTTACGCCCCACCTGGCACTTCGTTGCTTCAGAAAACCTTATATGGCTGTTAAACCTGACAGCCCCACGTATAAAGCCGACCCTTAAATACAGGCAGGATTCTCTTGATCTTGATCTGCCGGTTCTTGAACGTTCAAACGGTATAATCTCAGCTGCTTTGAAAGGCGGAAAACATCTGACAAGGCAGGAGATTGTATCTGCTCTTGAACTTGAAGGTGTCTTACTCGGAGATAACAGGGCATCTCATCTCCTGCTCTGGGCAGAGCTCAGCGGCATAGTGTGCAGCGGCCGGCATTCGGGTAATAAACCAACTTATGCACTTATTGAGGAATTAGTCCGGGGAGATAATAAAATATCGAGGGAGCAATCGCTTGAGCTTCTTACTGTTAAATATTTCACAAGTCATGGTCCCGCAACCGTGAAAGATTATGGCTGGTGGTCAGGACTTACATCAACAGACATTAAAACAGGTATGAGACTTGCTGAAGATAAGCTTAAGAAATTCAGTGACGGCAGTAAAGATTTATGGATGGGTAAAAACAGTGATTTGGCCGGCAAGGTAAAACCTGTTTTGCTCCTGCCGGCATACGATGAATATTTGATAAGCTACACCGACAGGAGCGCTGTAATGACAAAAGTCAACCACATAAAAGCTGTATCTGACAATGGTGTCTTCAGGCCAGTCGTTTTAATCGAAGGCCAGGTGGCAGGAATATGGAGGCCATCAGCAAATAAAGACAAGATCATTGCTGAGGTGATGTTATTCGGTAAAGTTCCACGTAGCCGGAAAGCCGGGATTGAGGAAGCAGCCAGTGAATATGGCAATTTCATCGGCAAAAAAGCAGAAGTAAAATATACTGACAAATAAATTAAATATTTGAAATGGCATATTACTTTTCAGCACAGATAAAAATCAACGATCCTGTTGAGTATGACAGGTATCTTGAGAATTTTGATTCGATATTTTCCAGGTACAGAGGGGAATATCTTGCAATTGATGAATCTCCTGTACTTCTTGAGGGAGAATGGAATTATACAAAGTCGGTCCTTGTAAAATTCAACAGCAGGGAAGAATTTGAAGACTGGTATTTTTCACGTGACTACCAGGAAATACTCAGGTACAGGCTGAACTCGGCGAAATGTGATACAATACTTATCAAAGGGGTTGACTGAAAAACAAAAGCTTCATCAAACAAATGTAAGAGGGTAAACATTTGCTATTATATTTTGTTATTGGCTATTGTACCGATAACCGAAATCCCTCATGAAAAGACTAAGATTAGCGGCTACAATAACTGCCATACTCGGCCTGCTATCAGTGGGATCTATTGTTTTCCTGTTTTTTGCATTATCTGATATAGCCGACAACCCGGCTAACTCTCAAACCGAGTGGTATATAGCAGGTGTTTGTCTCCTTATAATTTCAGTATTCACAATCTCGGTATTCATAACCCTGGGTTATCTTTTAAAGACATCTGACAGGCTTATCAACCTTACAACCGACACAGGCATAAACAAATAAAAAGATAATGCAATGAAAATGTCAGCAACAATCCTGAACAAGCTTGAAAAGAATGATGCAAGGGTGCAGACAAACGGTGATTCGAGGATACTTATAATACCATCCAAAACATCGGGGTATGGTTCGGCTGTGAATGGTGGTGAGCTGTTACTGCTGGCGCTTGCAACCTGCTTCTGCAATGATCTTTACCGTGAAGCAGGTAAAAAGAATATTGCAGTATCAGAGGTCGAAGTTACAGCCTCAGCCGAGTATGATGAAGAAGGATTGCCCGGTAAAAATTTCAGGTACAAAGTGAGGGTTAAGGCAAAAGCATCTCCGGAACAGGTCAGGGAACTAATAAAACATACCGACAGGATCGCGGAAATACACAACACAATAAGAAAGGGTGTAGAAATAACTCTCGAAGACTGAGCAACCTTTTGCTGTTAATTTTCCTGACTTTTCCTCCATTACATAACATATGGATCATAAAATCCCTTGTCCATTGGTTAAATCCCGGAATTTTTTTTAGCTTCGTTAAAATGAAGACTAGGAAACAGTGAAACTTCTCTGCTCCTGTTCTGATCATACCATGCCGGCTTATTTAATTCAACAATCATAACATGGGGAAAAAAATAGCAGTTCTTATCCTTGCCCTTGCAGGTGCAGGTTTCATGGCCATCTCATTGCCGTCTGTAATCAGATCTCTCAGGATAAAAAATAATGGTATCGAAGCTGAAGGGAATGTAACAGCAACACAACACACAGGAAGGAAATCTGAGCTCGACAGGGTGACAGTCATATTCAATGCTGGCGAAAAAGGACAGGTAATTACTTCGGCAATGAAACGTGGTTATGTAAATACAGGGCAAACTGTTAGCCTCTGGTACCTTCCGGATGATCCCCTCCAGATTGATTTTGGTGATACGGTCAGATACAACATGAGGCCTGTCCTTCTCGGCGGGTTGTTCTTTCTTTTTGGCCTGTACCAGTTCTTAAGGTTTGTGTCTGCGGATATTTCAGGGAAGAAGCTGATGCAGAAAGGAAAGAAAATACAGGCTGAAGTTTCGTTGGCCCGCGATGAACGCTTCCGGGCCGGGGACAATAATCCCTGGATAATAAATGGCATCTGGACCGACCCGGCGAACAATAATACTTACCGGTTTAAAAGCAAACTCTACACAATTGATCCTTCCCCGTATCTTAATGGCAGGTTATTCATTGATGTATATATTGAACCTGGCAATCCTTCAAAATATTTCATGGATACCTCATTTATGCCCGAAGGAAATTACACAATTGGTTAATTTTAATAGTATTCATTAATCTGCTTCAATTATGAAAAGATCTGCTTTTATCGTTTTCAGCTCAGTCATTCTTACCTTAATGTTTTCCAATTGCGGAAATTCAGGAACCAGGGAAAGTAGTGATGCTACTGTAGAAGAGCCTGCAACAGCAGCTGCATCCGATTTGCCTGCAATTCACAAATACGGGATCAAATCGGGGATTGTTACATATGAAAATACAGGATTCGGGCTTACGACAAAATCTATCCTTTACTTCGACGAATGGGGAACAAAGGAGGCTGAAGAAAAATATGACCAGGATGGAAATCTTACTGAAACAAGCCTCTGCGACGGGAAAAATATGTATCTGCTCATTCATAAGGACAAAACGGCTTACAGCAGGGGCGAGTGCTGGAGAGGTGTTGCCTATAAATTCGACTGGGAAGAAGCCCAAAAATCCGGAACTGAATATAAGCCCACAAAATTGGCTAACTTAAACATTGCTGGGAAGGATTGTGAATCTTTCAGCCTTGAAATCTCTGGGAGTAAAACAGTTTATGCCGGATGGAACAACATTTCTTTCATGATAGAAACACCTGCGGGAAACAGCACCGTGATCAACAAGGCTGTTTCAATTGAAGAGAATGTGCCCGTTCCCGGGGACAAGCTTGCTGTTCCGGCTGATTATAAAGCTGCAACTATGTAGCTAATAGAAATTTAATGCTTAAGCAGAGTTTCTTTGTTTGTCACTTAGCTTTTAGTATATTTGGTAGTGTCTGATCACACGTACGTATCATTAAACAAAAAAACATGAAAAAATTATTTGCACTCCTGATCATTGTATCGTTTATCGGTATTGGTTCCTGTAAGAAAAAGGATAAAGAACCTGATTATTGCACCGCCGGTGCCTGGACCACCCAGATAAATGATGAACTCACTGTCGTTATGAATACTGCTGTTGCCTATTCCAGCAATCCTACAACAGCAAACTGCAATGCTTATAAGACAGCCATGCAGGGTTATATAAACGCCCTGAAGCCTTTTGAAAACTGCACACTATGGACAGCACAGGATAAGACAGCATTCCGTAATGCCCTGCAGGAAGCTGAGCAGGATCTTGCTACCGCCTGCCAGTAAAAGTGATCTGAAAAAAGCAGAAAGGTTGTCTTCCTGGCTTTTGTTTCCCCCGGATCCGGGGAAAAAACAAGCTTTTGAGACAACCTTTTTCATTTAATGTTAATACCGGTTACATTTGCATATAATCTTTACTGATGATTATCGAGGATACTTATGATCTTCTGAAACGACAGCACCCTGAAATGCCTGAAGTAAGCATTGATAATGTCTGTGTCGGGCAGTACCTCACAGCTGTAAGGCTTTCCAACGGAGGCGTGGGTGTTGCATCATCACTCGAAGATGAGCACCCTTTCTGCTCTAAGAAAGAGAGGGATTTTGGCGACTTCACCCCTTTGAATATCAAAGGGAAAACACTTAAAAGCCTGTTTGAAACTGAAAAAAATTCAAAGCTTATATTTTCCCTTAGGATTGCAGCCCTGAATGCAGTCTCTTCTTTTCTTATTGATTCAGGAAAATACAGGGTTATTGAAGACAGGGATCCTCTTGACCTTGTTGACCTGGGTAAAAGCAGAACAATTACAGTGGTGGGCGCTTTCCAGACTTACATTACAAGACTGGCAGAAACATCAAACAGGCTTTATGTGCTGGAATTCAATGAAAATTCCTTTAAGCCCGAGCATAAAAAATATTATGTCAATGCATCAGAGTACAGGAAGATAATACCTGAATCAGATGTTGTGGTGATCACCGGCCAGACTCTTGTGAACAACACACTCGAAGGACTTCTGAAAGTTACCAGGAAAGGCTCTGAAGTAATAGTTACCGGTCCTTCCGGAAGCATGATCCCTGATATTCTTTTCGGATTGGGAGTGAGCATCATCGGTGGAATGAGAATAACTGACCCTGATCTTGCTTTCAATGTTGTTTCCCAGGCGGGTATGGGTTATCATCTGTTCAGGTATTGTGCCAGAAAAATATGCATCACACAGTGAAACAGCACAGAAGGCTCAGCGAAAAATGGATCAAGGCTTCGATAGCCGGAACAATCTGGGCGGCATCGGAGATCGTCCTCGGGAGCTTTCTGCATAATCTGAGGGTACCATTCAGCGGTAACATTCTCACTGCAATCGGATTGGTAATACTTATCTCAATAAGCTACATATGGCGCGACAAAGGGCTGTTCTGGAGGGCTGGCCTGATCTGTGCAATAATGAAAACAATGTCGCCAAGTGCAGTGATCTTTGGACCTATGATAGCAATTTTTACAGAGTCTGTGCTTCTTGAGATCTCGGTGACACTTCTTGGAAGAACACTGGCCGGATATGCTCTCGGGGCGATGCTTGCAATGTCATGGAACCTGTTTCACAAGATAATAAGCTATATAGTTTATTATGGCCCGAATATAATAGAGGTTTATACCAATCTTGTCAATATGGCTGCAAAGCAGCTCAGGATACAATCCGACATAGTATGGCTGCCAATAATAATTCTGTTTATAGTTTACGGCCTTTTCGGTTTGATTGCTGCTGTTATCGGTATAATAACAGGCAGAAGGATGCTCAGGCAGCCTGTAAATAATTCTGAACCACTGATCGCAGAAACAGAAGGATTTCTGAAAAAATCAAACATGGAATTCGGCTATTCGATTATATGGCTTTTTGCTGATATTCTTCTTCTCATATTATGCTTTCTTCTTTTAAGCTATACGGAATGGTATGCCTGGGGGCCGGCTGTGATTATTGTTGCTATAATATGGGGACTAAGATACAGGAACGCACTAAGGAGGTTGTCGAAACCAAAATTCTGGGTATTGTTTGTTATTATAACTTTTGTTACTGCTTTTGTTTTCACTCGTGCATCAGCAGGAGAGATAAAATGGACTGAGGGTTTGATTACGGGTATCCAGATGAACTTCCGGGCAGTCCTGATAATTCTGGGCTTTTCTGTACTTGGAACTGAACTTTATAATCCGGTCGTCAGGAATTTCTTCTCCGGCACCGCTTTCAGGAATCTGCCCCTTGCAGTTGAACTGAGTGTTGAGAGCCTGCCATATTTTATCTCTGCTATACCTGACTTCAAAAGTGTGGTACGGAACCCTGTATCAATATTCTATAATGTCATATCACATGCAGGCAGAAGATTGTCTGAGATCAAGGGCAACAAACAGCATATTTTCTTTATTACAGGTGGAAAAGAAAAAGGCAAGACAAGCTGCTTGAAGAAGATCGTTGAAATGATCAAAGAAACCGGCTCGGAGGTTGGAGGCATCATCTCAGAACGGATACTGGATGGGCAGGTAACGTCAGGCTACTATGCTGTTGATGCCTTGACAGGTGAAAAAAGGTTGTTCCTGGGTACAAGAGAAGGCGGGGCAAAGATCGGAAAATTCTTCATTGACGCCGGAGGTCTTGCATTTGGCAGAAGCATACTTGATAAATACAGGAATGCCCGGAAAGTTGTTGTTGTCATCGACGAAGCCGGTATGCTGGAGCTCAACGGAGGTGGCTGGGCTGATAATATTACCACACTTGCAGATAACAACGATATCGACCTTATCATTGCCGTAAGAGATGAATATGCCGGCAGGGTAAAATCTCACTGGAACATTCATGATGCTGTGATTCTTGACATTGAAAAGACTCCATGTGAAGAAGCTGCAGGAATCATCCTTGAAGCTCTGTCAGCCAGGCGGGCTGAATAGCCACTCAAAGAACATTTACTTTTTTTCATTGTTTTTATTTGAAATGGCTTTGGGGAAAAAGGCATGTGAAGAAAGGATGAGCTATGAAAATTCTGGAGATCCAGACTCTGAGCGGACCTAATTACTGGTCCATCAATCATAAACTAATTGTAATAAAACTCGACATTAGGCCCTTTGAAGACCTTCCCTCCTACAGGATAAAAGGTTTTACAGACAGGCTTATTTCATTATTGCCGGGTTTATACGAACATCAGTGTTCAAAGGGAAGGCCGGGAGGTTTTATAGAAAGGCTGAGGACAGGTACCTGGATGGGGCATATTGTCGAACATATTGCAATAGAACTCCAGGTGATGGCCGGCATGGATTGCACTTTTGGCAAAACAACTTATGCCGGTCCTGAAACAGTCTATGATGTTGCTTTTCAGTATATTGAAGAAAAAGCCGGTGAATACGCAGCGGCAGCTGGAGTAAGGATTGCTGAAGCGATGGCAGCCGGGATTGCTTACAATGCAGACCGTGATGTTGAAGAGCTTAGAAATATTTATTATAATCAAAAACCCGGGCCAAGCACATCATCGATTGTTGAAGCAGCAAAACGGAAGAATATACCTGTATTAAGACTCGATAAGAACTCACTTACCCAGCTTGGTTACGGGGTTGCACAAAAAAGGATTGAAGCAACTATCTCGGAGCACACAAGCTCAATAGCAGTTGATCTTGCCTCTGACAAGCAAAGGACGAAAGATATTCTTGAAGAAGCAGGTATTCCGGTTCCTTCAGGCATTGTTGCCGGCGATACTGAAGAGTTCATTAACGCTGTTGATTCAATAGGATTCCCCCTGGCAATAAAGCCTAACAACGGGAACCAGGGGAAAGGAGTCTCTTTAAATATAAATAATCATGAAGAAGCCTGGGTTGCATATGAAAAAGCAGGAGCCACTTCCGAAAAAGTTATAGTTGAAAGATTCTGCAGGGGAAACGATTACAGGCTTCTTGTAATAAACAACACATTTATGGCAGCCTCACTGAGGACTCCCGCATCAGTCACAGGTGATGGAAGATCAACAATCAGAAGGCTTATTGAAATAACAAATTCCGATCCCTTAAGAGGAGAAAGTCACGAGAAAATTCTTACCCGCATAAAAACGGACTGGGCGACCGAAGACTTCCTCAGGACACAGGGTCTCACCCTCGATGATGTACCTGCTTTTGGAAGAGAAATATTTCTCAGGAAAACAGCCAACCTCAGCACAGGAGGAACCGCAGAGGATGTGACCGATCTTGTTCATGCTGATGTAAAGGCAATGGCGATCAGGGTTGCTAAAACAATTGGCCTTGATATCTGCGGTATCGATTACATCGCTGAGAATATATCAGTGCCGGTGAGCATTGGACATGGTTATGTTCTTGAAGTAAATGCAGCACCGGGTTTCAGGATGCATACCCATCCGTATAAAGGGAAACCTCGTCCGGTCGGTGAAGCTGTTGTGGAGATGCTTTTTCCTGGGAACTCGGAAGGCAGGATTCCAATTGTTGCTGTTACAGGTACCAACGGCAAAACAACAACTACAAGACTCATCGCACATATAGCAAAAAATGCAGGCTTTGTAACCGGGTTCACAACTACCGAAGGTATATATATCGGAGGACAGCTTATTGAGAAAGGCGATTGTACAGGGCCGGTAAGTGCAGCCAAAGTCCTGCGCGACAGGTGTGTTGAATTTGCAGTGCTTGAATGTGCAAGGGGTGGAATACTAAGATCCGGACTGGCATTTGATATGTGCGATACAGGCGTTGTGACAAACGTAGCTGAAGATCACCTGGGGCTCAAAGGCATCAACTCGCTTGAGGATATGGCAAGAGTAAAATCAATTGTTGCCGAGAGTGTCAGGAAAAGCGGCATGGCTGTACTGAATGCCAATGATGAATCAACTTACGGGATGAGGGAAAGAGTGAAAAGCACTGTGGGGCTTTTCAGCATTGATGATAAATCCAGGAGAGTAGTGCAGCATTGCAGTAACGGAGGAACAGGAGCTTTATACAGCAACGGAAAACTGTCCATAATCAAGGGCGACAACGAAGAATTCAATATTAGTGCAGAAGATATCCCTATAACGTTTGGCGGCAGGGCACCCTTCATGATCGAGAATATTCTTGCAGCAATGCTGGCAGCCTGGAGCAGGGGCATTAACAGCGAAATAATCACAAAAGCCCTTATGTGCTTCAGTCCATCGTATGAAAATACACCGGGCAGAATGAATCTCTACAAATTTCCTGATTTCGAATTCCTGCTCGATTATGCTCATAACTTTCATGGCATCTCTGCTCTTGGTCAATTCATAAGGCAAAGTAATGCAAGACCAAAAGTTGGAATAATTTCCACCGCAGGCGACAGAAGAGATATAGACCTTTTCAATGTTGGCAAAGTCTCGGCCGGATTATTCGATGAAATAATAATCCGTGTGGATGAAAACACAAGGGGCAGAAAAGAATCTGAGATCATTGAACTAATTTATTCAGGCGTGGTTGATAGAAACAAGAACTATCCCGTACAGGTAATAAAAGATGAAACCGAGGCAGTTTATTATGCTGTAAGAAATGCCTTACCTGGTTCGCTTATAGTTCTATTTGCGTATAACATAGCAAAGGTTGATGCAATACTCACTGAATTGATGGATATTCAAACATCCAGCCTGGTAAATATAACAAGGTAAGTATGAATGTTCCAAAGGGGAAACTCATCCCGATAGGAGGAAATGAGGCAAAGGAACCATTAGAAACAGAAAATGCAGGTTCAGAACAGGAAATTGATTTCAATGAAGGCGTTCTCAAACAGGTGATAGGTGAGATGCGGAAAAAGAAACCTGTGATAGCCGTATTGCCATTTGCAAGTCATTACCAGGAAGAGCTTGCCGGTGTTTACGAAGAAGCATTCGGAAAAATCGGCCATAAGACCGACCCAATGGTAATTCATGAGAGGGATGAGGTAGATGATAAAAAAAATCTTGAGAAGCTGATCAATGCCGATGGTCTCTTCATCACCGGAGGTGACCAGTCGAAACTTAAAAATACCCTGGATGGTACAAGGTTCCTGGAGATCATGCATGAACGATACCAGAACGAGGAGTTCGTCATTGCCGGAACAAGTGCAGGCGCAATGATAATGTCGGAACAGATGATCGATACAGGTTCAAGCGAAGAATCTGTAATGAAAGGCATTACAAAACTTACAAAAGGATTCGGTTTCCTTCCGAAGACAATTATCGATACACATTTCTTCAACAGGGGTCGTCTTGCCAGGCTTACAGAAGCATTGATGCAGAAGAAAAGCTTTATGGGGATCGGCATATCTGAAGACACCGCACTTGTAATTACAGATGGTAATGAGATGAGAGCCATCGGGTCAGGTACCATAATAATTATTGATGATGCTGATGTGATAAACACTAATTACCACAAAGTAAAAGAAAGGGAACCTATTTATATAGAACATCTTGTGGTCCATATGTTATCAAGAGGTTCAGCTTACCTCCTTAAAGAAAAAAAATTCAAGGTGTTATGAATTATGCAATTGCTATACATGGTGGTGCAGGGGTTAAAGACAGGCATGATCTGACACCGAGTCTTGAAGAAAAATACCTGCAGGGATTAAGGCAATCACTTATGGCAGGATACTTTGTGCTGGCAAACGAGGGATCGGCCATCGATGCCGTGGAATCTGCAGTTGCTGTTCTCGAGGAGAATGAACTTTTTAATGCAGGCAAAGGCTCCGTTTTCAATGCCGACGGAAGGCATGAGATGGAAGCATCAATAATGTGCGGACAGAGGGTAGACGCCGGCGCTGTTTGTGGCCTCAGGAATGTAAGGAATCCAATCAGGCTGGCCAGAAAAGTGCTCGAAGAGTCAAATCATCTTTTCCTGAATGGCGAGGGAGCAGAAACATTTGCCAGGGAGCGCAATCTTTATTTCGAACCGGATGAATATTTCTACACAAAAGAAAGGTATGAACAGCTCATCAGCGCCAAGCTGTCAAAACCCCGGGGTACAGGCACTGTCGGGGCAGTAGCCCTTGATTCATTTGGCAACCTTGCAGCAGCAACATCAACAGGCGGACTCACGAACAAGAAATACGGAAGGATAGGCGACAGTCCTGTTATTGGAGCCGGCACTTATGCCAATAATTCAACCTGCGCAGTCTCATGCACAGGTGACGGAGAATTCTTCATCAGGTCAGTTGCTGCATACGATATCTCAGCCCTTATGGAGTACGGAGGATTGTCGGTTAAAGAAGCGTGCAACAGGGTGATAATGCAAAAACTTGTGAACATCGGCGGAGAGGGTGGAGCAATAGCCATCGATAATAAAGGCAACATTGAGATGTGTTTTAATTCCAATGGCATGTACAGGGGTTACAGGAAAGAGAACAGCCTGCCTGTTGTCTTTATCTACTGACGAATGGAAGCCTGTTGAATAAGTATGCAGCTTCATTTAACAAAAATACCTTTATATTCAGCATTTTTAATAAATTAGCCACTTTACTTTGTCTGTATGACAAGAGAGTATGCTAATTACCGTGTCGATTTAAAGAATGTGAAGTTCATTGCCGATGATGGCAGAACTTTCCCAAGGTCAGCGATTATAACATACCTGAGCAAAAAAGGGGATGAATTAAGACAAAATATCTTCGGGGCTCCTGAAATCACTGAGATATACAGAATGATAGGTTCGGGTGAAGACCTTAACCTCGACAATTGTTACCTGCGCGATTTTTCACTGTCATCATACAGGCGTCATAACGGGCTGGATAAAAAACACCAGGTAGCGTTGAACAACCTTTCCGTGAAAGATTGCTTTTTTGAATCACCCGATGCTACTGATTTTTCATACGCTTCCTTTCATGGATCAATATTGTCTTTTGAAGGTACGCATTTTGCAAAAGGAAGGGTTCTATTCAATGGCTCCAAATTTGACAAGTGCAACGTAATATTTTCAAATACACTGTTCAGGGACGGAAATATCGATTTTGCAGGGTGTCATTTCGGTGACGGCGATTTCATGTTCAAGAATGCGATCATTAAAGACGGTATAAAAGATTTCCAGGATATTGAATTCGGAAAGGGTGAAGTAAGCTTTGCCAACACTGAATTCAACAGGGGAGAAATTTTGTTTATTAATACAAAATTCAACAGCGGGAGGTTTGACTTCAAGGTTGCACGGGTACTGGCCGGCAAGGTGGATTTTCATTATTCTGTTTTTGGCGATGATGATGTTAGCTTTGAAAGGGCTGAATTCGGTGACAGCAAAGTTGACTTCAGGGCTGTTGGTTTCGGATCAGGCAGGGTTAACTTCAACAGGTCGGTTTTCGGGAATGGGGAAGTAAGTTTTGAAGGAGCCTCAGGGAATGCAGGCAAGATACAATTCAAGAAAACTGTTTTCGGGTCGGGGCCTAAAAACTTCAACCTTCTTGAAATGGAGAACTCCGACATAACCTTCGAAAGAAGTGATTTCGGCGATGGTGATGTATCCTTTTTCGATGCAAAGCTCCACAGTCTGAGCCTCAGATCCTGTCACCTCGACCATTATTTCGACCTGAGGGTTGCTAAAGCAGAGGTTCTCGATATATCAGATACTATCGTTCGTGATATAATCGACCTTGAACCATATAGCTCACCTGTTGATATTGCTGTACTTAACATGTCGGGAATGAGGCTTCCCGGGAAGATTTACATAAACTGGAAGCGCAACAGGTGCAAACAGATAATTGAAGCACAGGAAGAAACAAGCCTGAAACAGAAAGCCGAACAATTCAGGATACTAAAGGAGAATTTCAACGGCACCGGAAAATACGAGGATGAAGACGAAGCTTATGTGATGTTCAAGAGGTATGAAGCCAAAGCCTGGCTTGCCGAAAAACAGGAGAAAGGTGGAATTTCCTCGGTTTCTGCAAATATCTCTCATGGTTTTCAGTGGCTTGTCTTTGATAAGATCGGACTCTATGCAACATCTCCGGGCAGGGTCTTGCTGAGCGTTCTTATCTTCTGGCTCATTTTCGGAGGTTTTTATTTTTTGCTTGAAATTTCCGCGTTAGGCAAGACGGTTTCCTCAGTTGGTAACCCTGACAACCTTTCGGTACTGGGCCAGTCTTTCTACCACAGTGCAATAACATTTTTCACAATTGGTTATGGCGATGTGTACCCGATGGGATGGAGCAGGATAGTATCCGGTTTGGAAGGTTTTATCGGTGTTTTTATGATGTCGTACTTTACAGTTGCATTTGTACGGAAAGTTTTAAGATAGATATTCTGTAAAACATCTTCTATGAGAAATATATATGCGCTCTTATTTATACTCATGCTTCCGGTATGTTCATGTAAGAATCAGTCGCACAAGAGAGAATATATTAACACACCAAAGGAATTTAACAGGAACATACTTAATTCTGACCTGAAATCCCTGGCTGGTACAAATGGCCAGCTGTTATACCTGCCGGTATATTCAAACATACCTTATCAGATCGATACAGGTTTGTTCGACATGAGTGCTTTTGTTGCCATTCATAATACCGATTTAAACAATTCAATAACACTATCCCAGGTAATGTACTTTAACCAGGATGGCAGGCTTGTTGATGACTTTCTCAAAGGTAGCAATGTGGAAATCTCGCCTCTTGCGACGAAAAACTTCTATATACCATATGAAGATAAAAGCGGAACAGGAGCAAATTTTCTTATTGAGTGGGTCTCTGATTCTATTGTGAACGAGCCGTTGATTGAATCAGTCACCCTTTGTCTCAAACCAAATAATACACTTGCGATTTCAAGTAAAGGCAAAGTAATAAGGCAGAATAAATAAACATTCCCTTATCAGGCAACCATATCTTGCTCAGGAGAAGTTAATTACACTGCATACCTCAATCAATATCTCATCTACCTTCTGAAAGCAGCGATGATTTCTGAAGGATCAGAAGTAGCTGAGAGTCCTTCAAAATCGCCTCTCAGCGTTTTAAGAGCATAAATTTCCTCATCGATTTCCTGCCTTGTTCTGAATCCTATTGATCTGAGCAAAGACAATGGCGGACTCCAGCCCTGCACTGCATGCTGAATCAGGAAACTTGTAATTACAAATGAAAGAAGGAACCACCTGCGTTTGAAAAAAGTTCCCAGGATAATACCCGATAAAGCCAGTGCCGATGAATTGGCCTGCAGGGCTCTTTCAATATCCCATTCCTTACCGATCTTTTCCAGACGGGCATTTATTTCGTATAAAGTGAGTTTTTTATAACGGTTCATCCTGTCAATTACCGATTTATCAAGGCGGGCATTCTGATCTTCCGATGTGTTCTCACGAACCCTGTCCTTAAGATTTGTTGATGCTGTTTCCATATTTCTAGTATTATATTGTTAAACAGGATTTGGATTCAGGATATATTTAAAACAAAGTGCTGCCCATATATGTTCCGGATACTGATAAATGATTTGCTGATATTCAGGTGTTTTCTGTCCTGCACAATTTTGGATATCTTTGCAACCATGTACTAAGCGTGCCTCATGGAATACCTGATAATTGCTTCACTGATACTTTTAAACGGGTTCTTTGCGCTTTCAGAGATAGCACTCGTATCGAGCAAGCGTTCGAGACTGGAAGCCCTGAGGAACAAGGGTAGTAAAGGCGCCGTCAGAGCATTGCTGCTTCAGCGTGATTCGGAAAATTTTTTATCGGCAATCCAGGTTGGTATAACCCTTATAGGAATTATTACCGGAGTTTTCGGAGGAATAAGCATTGCAGATGAAATTGCTCCACTGCTTCTGAAATTAGGAATATCTGCCGATGTTGCTGATGATCTGGCCCTGATTGTAACAATTGTTACAATTACATATTTTTCAATTGTGATGGGAGAACTTGTCCCTAAAACAATTGCACTCAGTCGCCCTGAGAAGATCGCAGTAAGGATCTCCAGGCCTGTCTACATCTTCAGCCTTCTTTTCTACCCTTTTGTAAAATTTCTTTCATATTCCACATCGGTTGTAATCAGGCTCCTTGACATAGAAAGGCCTTCCGACAGCCTCACTGAGGCTGAAATCAGGCAGATGATACGAACAGCTTCACGGGAAGGTGTAATTGAAAAATCACAGAACATCCTTCATGAGAGGGTTTTCTATTTCTCTGATAAAAAAGCCAGGCACCTGATGACCCACCGTATCGAAGTCGACTGGATAGATATCAGCAGCTCACCCGAACAGATCAAAGCACAGCTTTTTAATTCGAAGCACAGTATCCTTGTTTGCGGTAACGGCAGTCTCGAGAATTTTGAAGGAGTTCTCTCCCTGCGTGATTACTTTCTTGCTCTGTCTACGTCAGGTAATGAAAACATTGAAATACGTTCTCTTATCACCCAGCCGGTAATAGTGCCCGAAAGCATGGATGCATACAGGGTTCTCGAGAAGCTGAAAAAAAGCAGGAAGCATTTCTGCATTGTTGTCAATGAATACGGAAGTTTTGAAGGGATAATTACAGTACACGATATAATGGAAAACATTATCGGGGATGTACCGGAGGAAGGCGAGACAGATGAACCCGATATTTTTGTAAGGGAAGACAAATCATATCTTGTAAGTGGCGATGCCCCTGTCGAGATACTTGATGGCATCCTCGATAATTATATAACAGATCTTGAAAAGATAGACTATTCAACAGTGGCAGGATTTGTGCTTTACAATATCAAAAAGATCCCAAGGGTGGGCGATAAGTTCGAACATGGCGGCTATATTGTTGAGATTGTTGATATTGATGGCAGGAGGATCGATAAGATCCTCATCAGGAAAAAAGAAGTTTCATCAAACAAAAGATAATTAAAACATTTCAACTTACTTTATCTGAATGAACACTGATCAGTTACTAAGCCTCAATCCTGTTGTGCTTGCACTTCTTGCAACACTATTCACATATTTCAGCACGGCAGTCGGAGCTTCGATGGTATTCTTCTTTAAGTCAATCAATAAAAAAGTACTTAATTCGATGCTTGGCTTTGCTGCAGGCATCATGATAGCAGCCAGCTTCTGGTCGCTTTTGAAGCCGGCCATTGAAATGGCTTCGGAAAACAGTTCAACACCATGGGTTCCTGCAGTAACAGGCTTTCTTGCGGGAGGTTTTTTCATCTACATCATCGACAGGATCCTGCCGCACCTTCATATGGGGCTAGCAACTGACAAGGCTGAAGGTATAAGGACGACCTGGCAAAGAAGTGTTCTTCTCATACTAGCAATAACATTGCATAATATACCTGAAGGGCTTGCTGTTGGTGTAGCCTTTGGTGCACTTCATCAGAATCCGGATATTGCCACTTTGTCGGGCGCAGTTGCTCTTGCTGTCGGTATTGGCCTCCAGAATTTCCCTGAGGGAGCTGCTGTATCAATTCCTTTAAGAAGGGAAGGGTTTTCAAGGAAAAAATCATTTTTCTACGGGCAGCTTTCCGGTATTGTCGAGCCTATGGCAGGAATCGTCGGAGCTTACCTGGTGGCAATGATGGAACCTTTGTTGCCATATGCTCTTTCATTTGCAGCAGGCGCAATGATCTTTGTTGTTGTGGAAGAGCTTATACCTGAGTCCCAGACAGGCAATGAAACCGATCTTTCTACTATCGGTGCAATGCTTGGCTTTGCAGTGATGATGCTGCTCGACGTTGCTTTCAGCTGATTTTTTATCTCATTGAGATTAATGTAAATACCCGGTGTTATGTGATGCAGGTCAGAAGTATAACACAGAACCTCTCATCAAGTCGTTTGTTATTACTGAAGGATATTTAATCAAATCACGGGCAAATGAAAGCAAATGAAAACCTTGTGCCTGTTTATTCCGGGACAGAAGCATCAGCTTTATTGCTGAAAGGAAGACTTGAACGGCTTGGTATTGCCTCAGAGATCAGGAAAGAATCAACTTCAGGCACATGGGGCATTGTACCGGACAACATTGAGCTTTACATCGAGGAATCTTTGCAGGGAGAAGCAGAGCCTGTTATCAGGGAATTTCTTGATAAGAAATCCTTTTGAACCTGGCTTGCAGTAACTTAATCACCATTTTTAAGACCATCCTGCAAAACAGGGATGGTTTTTTTATTATTTAAATTCCGTCCTTCAAAACTTTTATACTGATAAAAATATACTTAAATTTGAGAGATAACCTGGTCTTAGGAAACAAAACTGCTTAACTAGCAATGAAAAAAACTATTCCGGAAACACAGCACATTCTAGAAAAATCACCAACCGGCATATCAGGTTTCGATGATATAACCTTTGGTGGATTGCCAAAGGGCAGGACAACTCTTGTCGCAGGATCGGCGGGAAGCGGGAAAACTCTCTTTGCCATGGAATTTCTTGTTAAAGGTGCAACACTTTTTAATGAAAATGGCGTTTTCATAGCTTTTGAAGAAACAGGTGCTGAGCTCATAACAAATTCAGCTTCCCTCGGATTCAGGGTTGATGAGCTGGTAGATCAGAAAAAAATCCTGATAGATTATATCAAGGTTGAACCTGCAGAAATTCATGAGACCGGCGAATATGATCTCGAAGGCCTGTTCATCAGGCTCAATTATGCCATACAGGCAACTGGTGCAAAAAGGATAGTACTGGACACCATTGAATCTCTCTTTTCGGGCTTTAACAACCTTGCAATACTCAGAGCTGAGCTCAGGAGGTTGTTCAGGTGGCTTAAAGACAAGGGGATCACTGCAATAGTGACAGGCGAAAGAGGGGAAAATTCAATAACAAGGCAGGGGCTTGAGGAGTATGTTTCCGATTGCGTTATCCTTCTCGATCATCGTGTGATTGAGGAAAGATCAACACGAAGGCTCCGGGTTGTCAAGTACCGTGGCTCAATGCATGGGACAAACGAATATCCTTTCCTGATAGATGAAACAGGCTTTTCTGTATTGCCCATCACATCACTGGGACTTAATCATTCCGCCTCAACAGAAAGAGTTTCATCAGGTATACCTGAACTTGATAAAATGCTTGGCAGCAAAGGGTTCTTCAAAGGCAGCAGTGTCCTTATTTCGGGTACCGCTGGGACAGGGAAGAGCAGTCTCTGTGCCCATCTGGCATATGCTGCATGCAGAAGGAAGGAGAAGGTTCTTTACTTTTCGCTGGAGGAATCGCCCAAACAGATCACTAGGAATATGCTTTCGATCGGGCTCGACCTTGAACCTTTCATTAAAAGCGGATTGCTCAGCTTCCACGCATTCAGGCCAACTATGACGGGACTTGAAATGCACCTGACGAACATACATAAAATTGTAAGTACAGAAAATCCGGTATTAGTCATTGTTGACCCCATCAACAGCTTTGTCGCAGGCTCAAACCTCTGGGAGGCAAGAGCAATGGTGATGAGGCTCATAGATTATCTTAAGCTTAAGAACATTACCGGATTTCTGACTTATCTTTCCCGAACATCCGAGGATATAGAGCACAACTTTATCTCATCACTGATAGATACCTGGATACTATTAAAAGATATTGAACTCGCCGGCGAAAGGAACAGGGGAATTTATATCCTTAAATCGAGAGGAATGGCTCATTCAAACCAGATAAGGGAATTCCTGCTGACAAATAATGGCATTAAGCTGATCGATGTCTATTCCGGAATGGATGGAGTGCTGACAGGCACTTCAAGGATAGCACAGGAAGTAAGGAGCATGGAACACGAGTTGCAGCTCAAAAATGAGATTGAGCACAGGAAGAGAACGCTTGAACAGAAAAGAAAAGTTCTCAATGCAAGAATAGAGGCTCTGCAGGCCGAATTCGAAGCAGAGGAAGAGGCAGGTCTCAAACAGATTAACCTTGAACTTGAAAAAATGCAGCGCCTGAATAATGTCCAGAAAGAGATAGTTAAAAAGAAACAGGGTGACAGTAAAAAATTAAATCAAATAAAAACTGAAAGCTTATGAGCCCTGTAAAAAGAATCACCAAAGATACTGTCAATGCTGATGATAAATGGATTCTGAGGTTGTATGTTGCCGGTGAAACGCCAAAATGTACCGCGGCTTTCAGAAACCTGAAGAAGCTTTGCGAAGATCAGTTGAAAGGAAGGTATAAGATTGAAGTGATAGATCTTATTGAAAACCCGCAGCTTAGCAGGGAACACCAGATACTGGCAATTCCCACCCTTGTAAGGAAACTGCCTGTTCCCGTAAGAAAAATAATCGGAGACCTTTCAGATACAGAGAGGGTGCTCGTTGGTCTTGACCTTAAACTTTCAGAAAAAAGAATCAAAAAGTAATAAAAATATTGAACTGTCAGAGATCGGGATAACCCAAAAATCTGCCTGATGAAAGAAAAAAGAAAGCCTGTTGCAAAAGCGAGAGTTGCAGCAGAAAGAAAAAGTACAAATGAAAAATATCTCCTGAAATTATACGTAACCGGTTCGACATCTAACTCTGTCAAGGCTATTTCAAATATCAAGGAGATCTGCGACAACTATCTGGAGGGAAGATATGATCTCCAGATCATTGATCTCTACAAAGACCCTGCCCTTGCAAGCGGTGAACAGATTATAGCTGCCCCTACCCTTATCAGGAAGCTTCCCCTGCCGCTTCGAAGGATTATCGGCGACCTTTCGGCAACTGAAAAAGTACTGGCCGGTCTTGAAATCAAACCAAAAGAGTAGACACTTTCATCTGTTGAGATTCGACACAGTTTTTGAATAAAATAATTGGAAAAAGAGCAGGCAATATCGGTAGAGAAAAATGTTATCTCCTGCCTTAAAGCTGAGATCGAGGAACTTAAGCACAGGCTCGGTGAATCAGAGGATACTCTGAAAGCTATCAGGAACGGGGAGGTGGACGCTATTCTTGTATCCGGAGATAGCGGAGATAAAGTTTTTACCCTTACAACATCAGAAACACCATACAGGATCCTGATTGAGCAGATCAACGAGGGAGCTGTGACTGTTTCTTCCAAAGGTATTATCCTTTATTGCAATAAACGGTTTCCTGAGATTGTAGGCAGGGATAATGAGAATATTACAGGTTCAAAGTTTATCGATTACGTCGCTCCCGAGGATCGGCCCGAGTTTAAACGACTGTTAAGATTAAGCCTTAAAAAACCTATCGTAGGTGAGGTTACAACGATTATCGAAGGCAGAATAATTCACCTGAACCTTTCGATGGCACCTCTTCCAAATAATATGGAAGGGGATGTCTGCATAGTTGTATCGGACGTAACTGATATAAATAACTACCATCATTACCTCCGTGAAATGGTTGAAGACCGTACATCGGAGATCAAGGCGGCCAACAGGAAGCTTTCAGAAGAAATAGAAAAGCTGCTTAAAGCTGAAAAAAAGCTGAAAGAGAGCGAGGAAAGATTTTCAATGGCTGTAAAGGCTGCGAGCCTTGGAACCTTTAATGTAACCCTTGGTGAAGACAGGAATTTAATAATATTGTCTGATCAGGTGTACCACCTGTTCGGACTAACTCCGGCTTCTGAACTGACAGAAAAAATTATACTGGATTCAATTCACCCGGATGACAGGGACGGGCTTGTAAAAGAGATATTATTCTCAGTCCAGAAACAATCATTCATCGAAAAAGAATTCAGGGTTGTGTGGAATAATGGCTCTATACACTGGGTGAATGTTGCAGGAGAGGTACAACCTGGTGGAAAGCCGGGCGCGGTAACAATAACAGGCATTTGCCGGGATGTTACAGTTCGTAAAATTGCAGAAATTGAGCTTCAGAAAAGCGAGGAGAGATACAGGCTCGTTACTGAGACGATGAAGCAGGGAATGATGGGACGGGATCATGAAGGTTGTGTTGTGTCAGTAAATGCAGCCGCCTGCAGGATATGCGGAATCACTCCCGAAGAAACAATTGGTAAAAAGGTTTTTCTGGATTTGTTTGATGAACAGGGAAACAAAATACCGATTTCAGAGCATCCCAGCCAGATTGCTATTGCAGAAGGAAAATTTACCTCCGTAATCAGAAAGTTGTACAACAGCAGGGAAGGTACATTCAAATGGCTTAACATTGACACGCTTCCCCTTTTCAGGGAAAATGATAATAAACCTTACCAGATTTTTTCTGTTTTTGAAGATATAACAGAACGCAAAGATTCCGAAAGAGAGCTTCTCAGGCAGGAGCTCCTGTTCAGGTCAGCTTTCGATGAAGGAGCTGTTCCGATGGCTATTACTTCAATCGAAGGCAGGTTCCTTAAAGTCAACAGGGCATTTTGCCAGTTAACCGGGTACTCCCAGGAAGAACTCTTAAATATAACTTTCCAGGAAATCACTCATCCTGATGATCTGAAGGCCAATATTAAGGGAAGGAACGAGCTGCTGAGGGGTGAAAGGACATTCCTGAGCATCGAAAAAAGGTATCTCAGCAAAGATTCAAAGATCATCTGGGTTAATTCAAGCACTGCTCCTGTTAGGGATGAGAATGGGAAATGGGAATTTTTTGTATCTCATGCCCAGGATATCAGCAAGCGTAAAATTGCGGAAATGAGACTCAAGGAAAGCAAGGAAAAATTCAAGCAGCTTGCAAATTCAATTCCTCAGCTTGCCTGGATCGCGCATGCTGACGGCAATATATTCTGGTTCAACCAGAGATGGTATGATTATACCGGTATGAACAGGTCTGAGATTGTTGATCACGGGTGGCATAAAATTTATAATCCCGCTGAGCTTTCTTCCATAATGAAACTATGGAAAGAAAATATTGAAAAAGGAGAGCCTTTTGAAATGTTCAATTCCCTGAAGGGAAGGGATTCCATCTACCGTGAATTTCTCACACGGAGCATTCCTATAAAGGAAAAGAACGGGGTGATAATTCAATGGTTCGGGACATATACTGACATTTCGGAGCTAAAGAAAGCCGAGAATGAGCTTAAAAAATCCAGGGAAAAGCTCAGCCTTGCACTCGAAAACGGCCAGATCGGCACATGGGAGTGGGATATCCGGAACAGAAGAATTTACCTGGATGAGCGATGCGAAAGAATGTTGCAGATAATACCGGGAACCCACAAGCCCGAAAAGAGTTTTGACTACCTGATCCATGAAGAGGACCTGGATCACCTGAGGAAATCAGCCAATATCTCCCTGGAAAGGGACACTTTTGAATTTATATTCAGGACAAGGCCTGTTAACAATGAATCAAACTACATTTCCGCCAAAGCAATATTGATCAGGGACCAGGCTGGTAACCCTGATAAATTATCCGGTGTTTGTTTT
Source organism: Bacteroidales bacterium (assembly GCA_035297425.1). Classification (GTDB taxonomy): domain Bacteria; phylum Bacteroidota; class Bacteroidia; order Bacteroidales; family VadinHA17; genus LD21. The sequence continues at coordinate 44,529 of DATGYZ010000023.1, forward strand.
GATGTTACTTCAATGAAAAAGGGCGCAGAACAGGTTCTTATCAGGCTCAATGAAGAGTTGCTCAGGTCCAATACCGACCTTCAGCAATTTGCTTATGTAGCCTCACACGATCTGCAGGAGCCTTTAAGAATGGTTTCAAGTTTCACACAGCTTCTCCAGATGAGGTACAAGGATAAGCTTGATGAGGATGGAAAGGAATACATCCGGTTTGCCGTTGAGGGATCGAAACGAATGTATGACCTGCTTAACGGACTCCTCACATACTCAAGAGTACAGACAAGGGGCCGTGAGTTCTACAATGTAGATATGAAAGATGTAATGGATAAGGTAAGGGGAAACCTTAATCTTATGATCAGTGAGACCGGCGCTGTAATCGAATGTTCCGGGCTTCCTGTATTGCATGCAGACGAGAATCAGATGATACAGCTTATCCAGAACCTTATAGAGAATTCGATTAAATTCAGTTCTGGCATACCGCATATCCAGATCTCGGGTATCATCAACAAAGAGGAAAATATTATTACAATAAAAGATGATGGAATAGGTATCGAACAACAATACCATGAAAGGATTTTCAGAATTTTCCAGAGACTGCACAGGTCGGATGAATATGGAGGCACCGGTATTGGACTTGCTATATGCAAAAGGATAGTTGAAAGGCATGGAGGTAAGATCTGGGTCAAATCAGAACCTGGAAAAGGCTCGGAATTCAGCTTCTCAATTCCTATTAAGCCTGCAAATCATAAGACGTGATACCGAACTTTAGCGGGCGAGGCTTGTTAAAATAAAAATCCCCGACAATGAAAAAGATTTTTATCAACCTGCCCTCAAAGGATCTGAAAAAAACAGCAACATTCTTTGCAAGAATGGGGTTCAGCTTCGACCCGCAGTTCTCTGACGATAATGCAAAATGCCTTATCATCTCCGATGAGATTTATGTAATGTTCCTCTCTGAACAGTTCTTCAGATCATTCACAAACAAGGATATTCCCGATACCTCAAAGACAACAGGAGCCATACTGTCGCTTACTGCTGAAAGCAGGGAAGAAGTTGACAGTTTCATGGAACATTGCATTGCTGCAGGAGGCAGGGATGTTTCAAAACCACAGGAAATGGATTTCATATACACCCGCAGCTTCGAGGATCCTGATGGTCACCTGTGGGAAGTATTTTACATGGATATGGCTAAGATAAGAATCGAACCAGATCTTCAGCCTAAATGATATCCTGAAAAATATACTGTTTCAGCCATTCATCTTTTTTAAAGATTGAGTAAATTTGATTATTCAACTACATTGAAAGATGAACAAGATATCTGAATCGAATGCCTGGAAGGGAACTGTCAGGGGAACAAAGAAAGTACTTAAGTGGCTGGCATTCCTGGTAGTTTTATCAGCTATTCTTTTTGTCTATTTTCAATATTTCTATACATATAGTGAAGGTTACAGGGCAGGTCTTCTGCAGAAATTTTCACATAAAGGAACAATCTTTAAAACGTATGAAGGGGAGCTTATCTTAAGCAGCATCTCATCGACAAGGGATGTTGCTCTCGCTTCTGAAAAGTTTTACTTTACCCTTGTAAATAAGGACCTTATCAGCTCGTTTGACACATTGCAGGGACAGGACGTAATAGTTCACTACAAACAGAAGAATGCCATCCTGTTCTTTCGTGGTGATTCAGAATATCTTGTCGACAGTATCAAAGTAATGAGGTAAACACCTCTCAGATCACCTTTTTCAGAATACCAAGCACGCCCCTGATGAATGTTGCGCTTGTAAGAACCTTTACAACAGGATCCTGTGTTCTTCTTGTGCTTCCCCTTGTAGTGTAAGTTCTCCTGCCATACCTTTCTGCGGGCGCTTCCCTCCTTTTTCCCCAGGCTTTCCCATCTTCTTCTTCTCTTGCATCCTGTTCCATTCCTGCTATCTTCTCACCAAGAATTTCATAAGCGCTTTCCCTGTCGATTACCTGCCTGTATTTCCTTACCAGCTCGGAAGATGAATTTATTGAAGATATTTCTGAAGGCGTCAGTATATCCATCCTGCTCTGGGGTGCCCTGAGCATCACGGCTGCGAGGGGGGTCGGAATGCCTTTTTCACTGAGAGCTGAAACAAGGGCTTCCCCTATGCCGAGGCTTGTGAGAACCTCGTCGGTCCTGTAATATTCTGACTCGGGATAGTTCTGGGCAGCAAGCTTTATTGCTTTCCTGTCGTTTGCAGTGAATGCCCTGAGGGCATGCTGCACTTTAAGACCGAGCTGTGCAAGCACTCCGTCGGGAACATCTGCCGGGTTCTGTGTTACAAAAAATACCCCGATGCCTTTCGAACGGATAAGCTTCACAATATTCTCAATCTGCTCGAGGAGCACCTTTCCTGCCTGGTTGAAAATCAGGTGTGCCTCATCAATGAAGATTACAAGTTCTGGTTTATCCGAATCACCTTTCTCGGGCATCTGGCTGTATATCTCCGCAAGCAGTGACAGCATGAATGTTGAGAACAGCTTTGGCTTATCCTGTATGTCAGTAAGCCTTACAATGTTTATGTAGCCGTTACCATTACGGTCCCTGCGCATCAGGTCACGGATTTCAAATGACAGCTCGCCGAAAAACAAGTCTGCTCCCTGTTGTTCGAGTTCCATCACCTTCCTTGTGATTATTCCTGTTGTTGCAGTTGAGATCCTGCCATAAGCCTGTTCAAACTCTTCCTTGCCTTCTTCGGTTATGTACTGGATTGATTTTTTAAGATCTTTAAGGTCAAGAAGTGCAAGCCTGTTATCATCACAGTATTTGAAGATAACCGAGAGTACTCCTCCCTGGGTGTCATTAAGATCAAGTATTCTCGACAAAAGTACAGGCCCGAACTCTGAGACAGTAGCTCTCATCCTTACTCCCTCCTGGCCTGATATTGTCATAAGTTCGACCGGATAACCTTTAACCTGGAATGGTATATTGAGCTTCGCATGTCTTTCGAGTATGAACGGCTTAGCTTCGCCGGGCATTGCAATACCGCTGAGATCGCCTTTTATATCCATCAGAAGCACCGGAACCCCCTTCTCCGAGAGCTGCTCGGAAATAACCTGGAGTGTCTTTGTCTTCCCTGTACCTGTTGCACCTGCTATAAGGCCATGACGGTTCATTGTTTTTAAAGGAACCTTCACCTGTGCTTCCTGGACAGTTTCTCCATCAAGTATCGCAGACCCAAGAATAATACTTTCGCCTGAACAAGAATAACCTTTGCTCATCAACTCGCCAAATGCTGCTCTCTTTTCCATTTTTCCAGATCTTTATTATACAAAATAAATAATTTTTTTTAATTTGTTGTCTGATTCATCCATACCTAAAACAACTGCTATGAAAATAAGATTATTCTCATTTGTATTGTTGTCTATTCTTCTTGTACAATCTTCGGCAGCACAGGTCACGGATGCTGAAAAAAAGCTGAGGGAACAAAAGGCTGATACACTTCTTGGCTGGAAGAACGGAGGAGTGCTCGCTGTCAATCTTGCACAGACATCACTCACAAACTGGGCTGCAGGAGGCCAGAATTCATTTGCAGTGAATGGCCTTTTCAGCGTATTTGCAAATTACCAGAGTGAAAAATCTTCATGGACCAACTCCCTTGACATTGGTTATGGCATTATGAAGCAGAACGGCCTCGATACACGTAAGACAGACGATAAGTTTGATTTTCTTTCCAAGTATGGCAGAAGGGCATTTGATGGTGTTTATTATGCAGCCTTGTTAAACTTCAAAACACAGCTCTCGATAGGCAATAACTATCCCGATCCGGCTAGTCCCAACGACGGCGTGAAGATT
>DATGYZ010000024.1:0-32010 GCA_035297425.1 Bacteroidales bacterium
GTTGGAAGAGGGGTCATAATGATCCCTCTTTTTTGTTTTCACTCTCATGTTTGTTCTTTATATTTTATACAGCGAAAAATTGGATCGTTATTATGTCGGATACACAAACGATCTGGACAGACGATTATCTGAACACAACAGGATAAAAGGCAAGTATACGGATATCGGAATTCCATGGATATTGATGTATTCTGAGGATTATTCCGACAAGAAATCTGCTATTGGACGTGAGAAATTTATCAAGAGTCGGAAATCGAAACAGTTTATAACCGATCTCATCTTCAGGGGAAAACTCAGCAGGTAGAGCATTCCGCTTTGCGGAAGGGTCTTGGGTTCGAGCCCCAGCTGGATCACAAAGTTGGAAAAGGAGTCATAAATGATTCCTTTTTTTCTAAAAAAATTGTGCATTCAAATTTTTATCATGAAAAGCTTGAACGTTTAATGCTCTGAATATTTAACTGACAAATACTTATTGGTCTGGTGGAGTAATGGCGAGTGAGCAATAAGGAATATTCAATTCTCCAGCATATTGATTGCGTAAAATTTTATCATCTGCAATCAGCCATAACTGATCAAAAAAGCATTATTTTTATCAACTGCACAAGACAGAATTTAATATGAGCGACCTTTTCAAAAATAAAGTAGTTGTTGTGACCGGAGCTTCGTATGGCATTGGTGAGGCCATTGCACGGGAATTTGCGAAAAATAACAGCAAGGTGATGCTTGCTGCCAGGTCAGAGAAAAATCTTGCAAAGATCTGCGATGAACTGAATGCTGAAGGATATGCAGTATCATATGTTAAAACAGACGTTTCTGTGGAGGATGATTGCAAAAACCTTATTACCAGGACCGTTGAATTGTATGGTACGATTGATATACTTGTGAATAATGCAGGAATTTCAATGAGAGCGGCTTTTGAAGATGTTGAAATGGATGTATTACACAGGCTAATGGATGTAAACTTCTGGGGAACAGTTTATTGTACAAAATATGCACTTCCTTTTCTCGTAAAGAATAAAGGATCGCTTATAGGAGTATCATCCGTTGCCGGATTTCACGGGCTACCTGGAAGAACCGGGTATTGTGCTTCCAAATTTGCAATGCATGGCTTCCTTGAAACAGTGAGAATTGAAAACCTTAAGAAGGGCCTACATGTTATGATAATTGCCCCGGGTTTCACAGCAACTGAAATAAGAAAACATGCTCTGAATGCCGATGGTAAAGAGCAAGGTGAATCACCCCTGGATGAAAATTCACTTATGTCGCCAGAGTACGTTGCCATGTGGGTGCTCAAAGGAATAAGAAAAAGGAAAAGGAATAAACTGCTAACCTGGTATGGCAGGTTGACTGCTCTGTTCCAGAGGATTGTACCAGAGCTTGTTGACAGGGCATATTATAACGAAATGGCAAAAGAGCCAGCTTCACCTCTTAAATAATCACATCGCTAGTGGCATATCATATACAGAATAAAAAAAGGTGCTTTCCGCACCTTTTTTTTATGATATGCCAAACTTAAACTGATAATACCGGTATCTGCCTGTTTATTGATTCTTCAAGAGATATCAAAGTTTCAGTTCTCACAATGCCTGGAATATTCTGAATTTTGTCAGTCAGAATAACCCTGAGATGTTCATTATCACGTGTATATACCTTAATAAAAAGAGAATAATTCCCTGTAGTATAGTGGCATTCAATAATCTCATGTATTTCTTTTAGCCTTGTAACAACATCCCTGAAATGCCCGGGATGATCGAGGAATAATCCGATATAGGCACATGTTTTAAAACCGACCATTACTGGATCTACCTTAAATTCAGATCCTTTGATCACACCGATCCTGATCAGTCGTTGTACTCTCTGATGAATGGCAGCACCTGACACACCGCATTCACGAGCTACTTCCAGATACGGAATCCTTGCATTTTTAGTAATAATATCAAGAATCTTCCTGTCCAGATTATCAATTAATAAGCTTTCGGACATTTTTGAAATGTATAAATAAATGAATTAAATAATAATATTTTATTTGCTTACAAATTTATAGAAAAAATGGAAGATCGTTAATCAGAGTCAAAAATGTTTGCATCGATGTGCATAATTTTACTTCTTACCATTAATATATCCGGTAATCTCCTTAATATCATTAAATCCCTTTTCATCCAGATAAGTTTCTATCCCTTCAAGAATCTTAACAGATGCATCAGGTTCGATGAATGAAACTGTACCAACCTGGATAGCGCTCGCACCCGCAAGAATAAATTCAATGGCATCAGATGCTGTCATTATTCCTCCCATTCCAATTACAGGTATTTTTACCGCATTTGAACATTGCCATACCATCCTGAGTGCCACCGGTTTAACGGCAGGGCCAGATAAACCTCCTGTTATCGTAGAAAGTGAAGGTTTCATTCTGTTTATATCCACAGCCATCCCCAACAGGGTATTAATAAGTGAAATGGCATCTGCACCTTCTTCCTCGGAGATCCGTGCAAAATCTGCAATGCTTGTAACATTCGGCGAAAGCTTCACAATAAGTTTCTTTTTATAAACTTTCCTTACTTCCCGTATAGCTTCCCTGGCTGAAACAGGATTTGTTCCAAATGCCATCCCTCCCATCTTTACATTAGGACAGGAAATATTTAATTCAATTGCAGGAATTTTTTCCAGCTCATTAACTCTTTCTGCCAGTGATACATAATCATCGATGTAGCTTCCATTAATATTTACGATAATATTTGTATCATAATTCTTAATATCAGGATAAATAGATTTTTCAAAATAATCGATGCCCTTGTTCTGCAATCCAACTGCATTGAGCATTCCTGAAGGAGTTTCGGCCATTCTTGGATAACTGTTTCCCTCCCTGGGCTCAAGAGTTGTTCCTTTTACAACAATGCCACCAAGACGCGACACATCAAGAAAATCATCAAATTCCCTTCCATAGCCGAATGTTCCTGATGCTGTAAGAACAGGATTCTTAAAATGAAGATCTCCTATTGAAAAACCAAGTTTTACCATTTTAAATCCTTTATGTTGAAAACAGGCCCCTCGGTACAGGTACAGACATTACCTTTTATTGTGTCAACGATACAACATAAACAAGCTCCGATACCGCATGCCATAAGGTTTTCCAGCGAAACTTCACATTCAGCATCATTAGACCTGGCCCATGCTGCAACAGCTTTCATCATGGAATCCGGGCCACAGCAATAGACCCTGTGATAACTACCTGTTTTAAGTATACTGTGATTTGTAACATACCCTTTCTCTCCAACAGAACCATCCTCTGTTGTAAGAAAGACTTTACCAATTTCAAGATATTGTTCATATTCGATTATTCTTTCCTTGTTCCTGAAGCCAAGAAGTATTTCAGGAACTAATCCGCTTTTTTTCAACGTTTTTGCAAGAAATAACAATGGTGCGATACCACATCCACCGCCAACAAGCAGAATTTTTTCTTCCCTGGAAGGGATAGTAAAAGAATTACCAAGAGGAAATATGAGATTAAGTATGTCTCCAGTTTTAAGCATGGATAGCTTCTTTGTGCCACTACCCGCAATCTGGATCAGGAGTTTAAAACTGTTTCTTCCATAATCAACATCGTGAATTGAAAGAGGTCTCCTTAAAAACGTATCTGCATTGCCATCTACTCTGGCCTGCACAAACTGACCGGGACGCATTTCCGGCAATTTCTGATCTCCTGAAAGTTCTATAATAAAGAAATCGTTATTGATTTTCTTATTTCCAATTACTTTTAGATCAGCAATAAGCTTTGACATTAGGAATATTGATTTGTGCAAAGATAGTTTTAAAGTATCATCCGTAAAAATCAATGATTACAAAATCAATATGGATCATACCTTAATTATTCTTTACCAGATGGCGTATATTCCTCAAAGCTCATATCATTGTAGAAAATCACTATCCGGTTAATACCTGAAGATTTAACAATTGGCTTTTTTTCAGCTTTTTCAGATTCATACGGTAATCCAACATTACCAGTCTTTTTTTCTTCATTAGCAGGAATGGTTTCAGGTTCAGGTACCTGATCAAAGAGTGTAGGAATTCCTGCTGATGCCTTGTACATAGTTCCTTTTCCAAACAACAACCATTCAGGTGAGACATATTTATATCTATCAAGCATTTTTATTATAAAATCCAGGCTGGGATTATTCCTACCTGAAATAATATGAGAGATGCCAGAAGGCTGAACACCTATTTCATCGGCAAATTGAGCAGAGGATTTATTTTCAGCCCTTAAAAATTCAATTATTCTGTCTTTCATTATTCCTGAAATTGAATTACAAATGTAAATATATATACCATTACATGTCTAACTTAATTAAATTTACATTTGTAATTCATCTATAATAACATCTCTCTGGTATCTAAAAATGGATTTCCTTAATCATAATATCTATTTAATTATAAGCCCAATAGAATATATCTTATTTCATCAGTAAACTAAGGTTAGTTCTGTATTTATCTGGTATGCAGATACTTATTAAACATTTCTAAATTTAAATGATGATTATGAATGTTCAGAATGCTAATTAACGACATATAAACTATAATTAAATGCTATATATCACTGGTAAACAATGATTTATATTCATATATTTCGAATACTTGTATTTTTTTACATTTGTAATTTACTTCTTGTAATACAAGTCTGAAACAGCTATTTACACATGTAATGTAAGGCTAATTACATGTGTAATTACATATGTAATGGAGTCTCCGCTCCTGTCTTTTTCCGATTTTAAAATGAAAGTGGACAAAAAGGCAATATTCAGGGAGAGATCCTGGGAGGTTTTAAAATATTGGATTCTGGGAGGTTTAAAGAATTCTTTCTTTCAGAAGAGTAATTGCTATTTTTAATTGTACGGAAGAATTCCCTCCCGCAGCAATGAAGGAAACGAAGAATGGTATGTCAATAGATGTATGACTACGGCTATTTATTGTATGATCATTTAAGAGCAGATGACAGCCAATATAGCCATACAGAAATAGCACCAGCTGAAGACATCAGGCATCAATGCCAATGACTTAATAAAAGGAAAAATCGAAAGTTTAAATAATGAGATTTGAAAAACAGCTCATATTACTGGCATGAGCCTCCGCAGCCGTCACTGCTATGACTGCCACATGAGGAGCAGGAATGCGTTGTAGCAGCTATTTCCTCGGGTGTTGCCTCTCTTACATTCAGTATCCTGCCTGTGAAGAACAGGTCTACACCTGCCATCGGATGGTTGAAATCCATTTTCACAAATTCATCAGTAATCTCATTTACAAGACCGTTCAGATGATTTCCGTCGCCATCCATCATTGGCACGTTGTTGCCGACCCTGCATATTTCTTCATTCAATGAACCATCTTCGGTCTGGAAGACAGAAATAGGTACATCAATAACCATTTCTTCTCTCCTGTCACCATATGCATCTGATGATTTCAGGCCAAATCTGAAACTGTCGCCAGCAGAAAGTGAATGAATATTTGATTCAAAATCAGGCAATAGCCTGCCTGTTCCATATATAAAGTTAAGAGGTCCCTCTTCGTTCAGCTCTTCAATTATTCTTCCATCATCACCACTCTCCCTTAATTCATAAATAAGAGAGACCATTTTATTTTTTTCTATCTTCATTATCAGCGATTAAAGTTGCGCAAATATAGTGAAATAAAAAAAATCAAAACATAATGTTATTTAAAACATAAAGCTGATCCTGAAATCAGGGTTTGTATATATACCATACTGTTCAGATGTAAGTGTCCACAGGATCAAAAATGTCAGGTATGATCTTCGTCCTATCTGCTGGCTTATACCACCACCACCCAGTATAGTATTTATAGTAAACCTTTTTGATTCATATGGCGGGTTCCTGAAGAAATTGGATTCAAGGCTAAGCAATTCATCTTCCAGGTGAAGAATTATATCCATATTGGTTCCGATTGGAATAACTTTATTGATATTCCTGAGCAGAGTAAATTCAGTGTAGGCCTTGGCTCCGTAGATATTTGTCTTGTCTGCATAGTACTTATAAAATCTGTATTCAGGCCCCATTGCTACAGAAAGCCGTGGGAGCACCCAGATACCTGCAACCGGAGATATTTCGATATCAGCAATTGAACCAAATTGCAGCCCGAAGCTCCCTCCGAAAAAAATCCTCTCATTCAGGGATGGGGCCTGATTATTTACCACCTGGCCTGTTGCCTTGTTAGTTACCAGTATAAAAAGAATAAGCAGGATTGTCAAAAATCCGCATTTGATCCTGCAAACCGTTTCATGAATTCCTGACAACATATACTTTATCTTATTTTTCAATTTTCTCGAATGATGCAACAATCCCTTTTATCAGTGATGAACTGAAGCCGTTATGTTCCATCTCATTCAGTCCGACAATCGTGCATCCCTTAGGAGTTGTAACCCTGTCAATTTCATACTCCGGGTGTCTGTGCTTTTCAATCAGAAGGTCAGCAGCACCTTTAACAGTTTGATTTACAATGAGACTCGCAGTCGCAGCATCAAATCCTATTTGTATCCCTCCCTGTATCATTGCCCTGATGAATCTAAGAACATAGGCTACCCCGCAAGAACCAAGGATTGTGGCTGATTCCATTAGATCTTCATCAATTATCATGGCTGTACCGATGAATTCGAAAAGTTCTTTTACCTGCTGAACTTTTGATTTCGCATTGCTGCTGTGACTTATACAGGTAACTGAGCTTCCAACACTTGCAGAAATATTAGGCATTGCCCTGAATACAGGTACTTTATTGCCTGTTTCAATCATTATACGATCAATTGTAATACCTGTTGTAAGGGAAACAATGATATGTTTTTCAGGATCGAGATATTCACGGATCTCTTCAAGAACACCGGAAAAATTATAAGATTTTACAGCAATTATTATTATTTCTGATTCTTTTACTGCCGCAGTATTATCTGTGGAAAGCCTGACTCCTGATTCCTTAAGAGTGATTGATGCGTTTATATTCCGCCGGGTAGCAACGATATCAACCGGTTTGATTCCCTTGCTTTTAAGAATTCCTTCAATAACAGCCATTCCTATGTTTCCACAACCAAGAACAGCGACTTTACTGCTGATCATAACTAACGAATTTGTAGATGATATTTTTGTAATTGTTTAACAGTTGTAATATAATAATGTTTTATTTTCAAAACACATGATGAAGTTATTGTTCTGTCAGTGATATTAAAATCAGGAAATGAATATATTAGTGAAATAAATTATTAAAATGAAAATAGTTGTAAACGGAGGCACCAGGGGAATAGGCATCGAAATTGTTCGCTCACTTGCGTCTGACAGGAACAATAAAATAATATCAACAGGCAGAAATATTGATAAGCTTTATGAATTATCACTTGCTTATCCGAATATTATTCCATTAAAAACAGATATGGCTGATTTCCAAAGTCATTCAGAAGAGTATTTTAAGTCTGTTTCTGCTTTATTTGACACAATTGATGTTCTTATTAATGTCACAGGCCTCCTTATAAACAGAGAGTTCACTAATACATCCGATTCAGATGCTAGGTTGATAATGGATGTTAATTTTTTTGGACCAGCCTCTTCAATTAAAGTTCTGAGGCCTTTGATGCGAAATGGATCACATATTGTAAATATTTCCAGCATGGGAGGTTACCTGGGGAGCTCTAAATATAAAGGACTGGCATACTACAGCTCAGCGAAGGCAGCTATTTCATGCCTTACTGAATGCCTTGCAGAGGAGTTCAGGGAAGACGGTATAAGGGTAAATTGCCTGGCACTTGGTTCTGTGAACACTGAAATGCTTCAAAAGGCATTTCCGGGGTACAAAGCCCCGGTATCAGCCACCGAAATGGGAGAATTCATTGCATCTTTCGCGATGAATGGTCATAAAGTATTTAATGGAAAAGTATTACCGGTTGCTGTGACTAATCCTTAGTGATAATCCCTGACATCCACTTTTCCTTCAAGTACCAGTAAACCTTTTGAGGCCAAAGATTTCATTTCATCTTCGCCGGGATAGATTTCAACATCTGCAATAAACCCTACCATTGCTTTAATTAAATCTACATGCTCCCTGTCGTATGCAAGACCGCCGGTAAGAATTATTGCATCAACCTTCCCATAAAGAATTGCTGCTGCTGCACCTATTTCTTTTGAGACCTGGTAGGCAATAGCTTTTCTGATTAAAGAAGCCTTCTCATCACCTTTTTCAGCCATCTTTCCTGCTTCAACAAAGCTGTTTGTACCGATGTACGCTACCATGCCACCTTTGCCGGTGATCATTTCTTTTACTTCCTGATGTGAATAGTTGCCAGAGAAACATAATGCAGCAAGCTGTCCTGCAGGAAGGCTTCCTGAGCGTTCAGGCGACAATGGTCCTTCACCATCGAATGCATTATTGACATCAACAACCCTGCCTTTACGATGTGTACCAATGCTAATTCCTCCTCCCATGTGGGCGATGATAAGATTAACCTCCTCGTACTTTTTACCTTTTAAAGTACAGTAAGTGCGTGCAACAGCCTTCTGGTTCAGTGCATGAAAGATGGATTTTCTTTCAATTGCTGGATGACCAGATATCCTGGCTACATCCTGAAGCTCATCGACTACAACAGGATCGGCAATGTAGGCAGTTGAATTCTTGAATTCATTTGACAATTCTTCAGCAATAAGAGCTCCGAGATTGCTGGCATGCTGACCATACCTTGCAGAGGCAAGATCATCCTTCATCCTTTCATTGACCCTGTAGACACCTGATTCTATGGGCTTTAATAATCCACCCCTTCCAACAATGGCCACTATCCTGTCAGTATCGATCTTCCTTGATCTGATCTCTTCAAGTATAAGATCTTTTCTGAAATTAAACTGATCGGTAACTTTCTGGAAAACCGACAGATCTTCAACTGAATGGCGTAATGTATTTTCAAAAACAAGCTTATCTTCTTCGAAAAGAGATATTTTTGTTGAAGTTGAACCCGGATTAATAGCAAGTATAAGACGTTTGCCCATAAATTCTATCTTTTAATCAGGCCATCAGGCATGAGAGAGCGATACAATAATATTTTGATATCTCACTTTCGCTTCGAGACATAAGGACAACCGGTTTTGTTGTTCCCCTAATAATTCCTGCAATTTCACCACCGGCGAATAACATTAAGCCTTTATAAAACGGGTTACATGATTCAAGCGACGGGAAAAGAAGTATATCGGCATCACCATCAACTGCAGTCTTAACTCCCTTTATGCCCGGGCTTTTACTGTCGCATGCCAGGAAAAGATCCAGCGGTCCATCCATAATGCATTTCTTTATTTGTCCCCTTTCAGCCATCTTGCACATTATGGAATAATCGACAGAATTAGGGAAATGCCTGCTCATTTTTTCAGATGCTGCTATCAATGCAACTTTTGGAACTTCTATTCCAAGCCTGTTGGCCATATCAATTGCATAGTGCACCATGGCAACCTTCTGATCTAAGTCAGGGAATGGTATAACTGCAGGATCAGTAACAAACAATAGCTTATGGTATGAAGGGATTTCAAGTGCACCAACATATGTCAGAACAGCATCAGGAAGCATTATGCCTTTTTCCCTGTTCATTACAGCTCTGAGGAATTTATCAGAACCAACCAGACCTTTCATAATAATGTCGGCCTCACCTGATCTTACCAGCCTTACAGCCTCCTCAGATGCAGCAACGTCATTGGGAGATTCAATTATTGAAAACTGATTGGCGCTAATGCCAAGCGAACTGCATACACTTGTTATTTTTTTTGAGTCTCCAACGAGAATACCTTCTGCAAAACCATTTTGCGAAGCTTTTGACAGAGCAGCAAGAGTATTATCATCCTGGCCCCAGGCCACCGCAATTCTGAACTTCCTTCCGGAACTTCTTACTATTTCTTCCATCTGGAGCAGCGATCGTATCATAGCATTTTTGTTATCTGCTTGCTGCGGCTGCAAGCAGTATACTGTCAAATTTAGCCTGTTCTGAGTCAGACCGTGATGTAAGTACAATTGGAACCGCCGCTCCAAGAATTATTGATGCAACCTTTGCTTTTGCAAAGAATACAAGTGATTTATAAAGCACATTCCCAACTTCAATATCCGGCATGAGCAGAAGATCAGTATCCCCTGCCACTTCACTCCTTATACCCTTCAGTCTTGCACTTTCAAGACTCACGGCATTATCAAATGCGAGAGGGCCGTCAATAATGCAGTTCCTTATCTGGTCACGCTGGTTCATTTTTGACAGCAAGGCAGCATCGAGGGTAGCTTCCATATTCTCATTTACCATTTCCACAGCTCCCAATACAGCCACTTTAGGCATAATATAACCAAGCTTGTTAAGGCATGTCACTGAATTATTAACAATTGCAATTTTTTCCTGCAGGTTGGGAGCAATATTCATTGCCACGTCGGTAACAGCAATTACCTTGTGGTATGTCTCAACCTCAAACAATGCAAAGTGAGATAATAATTTGCCTGTACGCAGTCCCCATTCTTTATTAAGAACACCTTTCAGAAGTGTTGATGTGCCTATCTTTCCTTTCATTAGAACATCAGCCTGACCTGTGCTTGTCATTCGTACAGCAGCTTCAACCGCCCTTTCAGGATCAGGTTCATGAACGATTGTCAATCCTGATATGTCATAATTATTATCATGGCATAATGCCTCAATTCCCGGTTTATCACCGACAAGGATTGGCTGGATGATATTCTCATTCCATGCCTTAAGCACGGCTCCCAGGGAATGCAAATCCTGTGCTGCAGCAAGGACAAGCTTCTTTTTTGTACCGTCGGGGATCAGACGGTGAAGGTCGCTAAGTATCTTAAGCACCATAGGCTGATTGTCTTAGTTGCTCATGTGTTTCTCTACAATAGATTTTGTATCGGATGCAATAACAAATTCTTCATTTGTCGGTACTATCATAACAGTAACACGTGATTCTTTCTTACTTATAACAAGCTCCTTGCCCCTCACTTCTTTATTGATTTCACGATCGAACTGCAATCCCATGAATTCCATATCTTTGCAGATTTCAGCCCTTGTATCATCACCATTCTCACCTATTCCGCCTGTGAAGATCAGGATATCAACACCACCCATCGCTGCGGCATATGCACCGATGTATTTCTTAACCCTGTAATCGTACATTTTTAAGGAAAGGATGGCTCTCTCATCACCTTCTGCAGCTGCAGACTCTATTTCACGCATATCAGAGGAGATCCCAGAGACACCGAGAACACCACTGTGTTTATTGAGAAGGGTATTAAGCGATGCAAAATCGATTTCTTCTTTCTCCATTATCAGCGTCAGCGCTCCTGCATCGATATCACCTGACCTTGTGCCCATAATGAGTCCTTCAACAGGTGTAAGTCCCATCGATGTATCGAGTGATTTACCATTCTTTATTGCAGTGATCGATGCACCATTACCGAGATGGCAGGTGATTATTCTTTTGGTTTTGATATCGACATTAAGAATTTCGCATGCACGCTTTGAAACATAACTATGACTTGTTCCATGAAATCCATATCGCCTGATACCATATTTTTTATACAATGAATATGGAAGAGCGTACAGGAATGAGTAATCAGGCATAGACTGGTGGAAGGAGGTATCGAAAACCCCAACCTGAGGCACTTCCGGAAGAAGTTGCTTCATTGCATATATACCCTTAAGGTTTGCAGGGTTATGCAGTGGAGCGAGATCTGAAACAGATTCAATACCTTTTATAGTAACGTCATCAAGATAGCAGCTTTCCTGGAAAGTTTCACCGCCATGCACAATCCTGTGGCCTACAGCATCTATTTCATTAAGTGATTTGATAACGCCTCTTTTTGCGCTGGTCAATACTCCAAGAAGGTATTCAATACCCGTCTGATGGTCTAGGATCTCTCCTTCAAGTTTTACTTTATCACCATCGAAACGTTCATTTTTCAGGAATGATCCTTTTAATCCTATCTTTTCTACGATACCTTTAGCAAGAACAGCTCCTCTTGCCATATCGAAAAGCTGGTATTTAATGGATGAACTTCCGCAATTAAGAACTAATATTTTCATCAGATTGTTTAAATTAAAAATTGGTTTTGTTGCTCTCCGCTGATCAGTTTTGAAGTGAAAGATTCCGGTTGATTTTCACACCTTCTTTATTGTATTCATAAAAACCTTTACCTGTGCGCCGGCCCCAATGGTAGGACCTTACAAGTTTTTTTAAAAGAGGAGATGCCTTGTATTTCAGATCTCCATATTCTTCATACAGGTTTTCGCACCAGCGAAGTATCTTGTCAAGACCGATCTTGTCGGCCATTTCAAACGGGCCGAGAGGAAGTCCGTATCCGACTTTCATTGTAAGATCAATATCCTCGAGCGAACCAACACCTTCCATCAGTATCTCACAAGCTTCATTAATAAGAGGCACAAAAAGTCTTGTACTTATAATACCAGGAGACTCTTTAACTGGAACCACCTTTTTACCGATAAGTGATGCAAATTTTACAGCATTATCGTATGTTTCCTGTGATGTATGTAATCCCTTGACAATCTCAACAATTCTTGCATCAGCTTCAGGTGTCAGGAAGTGAAAACTTATACACCTGTCCTGGTATTCCAGGTTCGCAGAAAGCTCTGTGATAAGGTGAGTTGATGAGTTAGTTGCTATGATTGCAGTCTTGCTGACATTGTTTTCAATATTTTTAAGAATACTGCATCTTGTATCGTGACTATCTTCACGACGGTTAGACTTTATTGCTTCAATTACAATGTCACAATCTTTAAAATCAGAATAATCTGTTGTCCCTTTGATTCTTGAAAGAATACCTAGTTTTTCTGAGTTAGTCATTCCCCAACGCTCTATCATCCTGTCGAGATCCTGTGAAAGGTCCTGCACAGCTTTTTCTACTTTTTCCTTTGTAAGGTCAAGGATAACTACATCAAGTCCTTTTGAACTGATCATCCTCGCAATATTCTGTCCTACCGAACCTGCACCAACAATTCCTACCCTGGAAAAAAGTGTTTTTGGCCTTGTGTCTTTGGATAAACCATAATCCTCAAGCCGTTCTGTTCTTTCTGCCATTTTAATTTATGTTGAAATATTTATAATTTGAAAATATTATTTTTTTGCTCCGGCGGCCTGGTTTGCCGTGATTGCAATCATGCTTACAATATCGCTAACCGAACATCCCCTTGAAAGATCGTTGATGGGTGCAGCCATGCCCTGGAGAATAGGCCCAATGGCTTCAGCATCAGCAAGGCGCTGAACAAGCTTATATGCAATGTTCCCTGCATTAAGATCAGGAAATACAAGAACGTTTGCTTTACCTGCAATCTTGCTTCCAGGTGCTTTGCTTTTGCCAATTGCTTCAACAAGAGCTGCATCTGCCTGCAATTCTCCGTCTATCTGGAGCTCAGGAGCCATCTGCATTGCAATTTTTGTTGCACTTACAACTTTATCAACCATTTCATTTTTTGCGCTTCCCTTTGTTGAAAAACTCAGCATTGCAACCCTCGGTTCAAAACCTGCAATGTTCCTGGCTGTCTGCGCAGAGGCTACAGCTATCTCTGCCAGCTCTTTATCTGTTGGATTTGGATGAACAGCACCATCAGCAAACACGAGAACACCGTTCTCCCCGAAGTTTTTATTTTTCAGGATCATTATAAAAGCACCTGAAACAACTGAAATACCAGGGGCTGTCTTAACATAATGGAAAGCAGGACGAAGGACATCACCAGTTGAGTGGTCGGCACCTGATACTTCTCCATCCGCATCACCGCTTTTTATCATCAGAACACCAAGGTACAAAGGGTCTTGTATAAGACGCAAAGCCTCTTCTTTTGTCATCCCCTTGTTTTTTCTGAGCTCGACCATAAGATCGGCATACTGCTCTTTCTTTTCATGATTCAAAGGGTTGATTATCTTTGCTTTAGAAATATTTTTCAATCCGAACTTTGATGCATTTGCTGCAATCTGATCAGGATCTCCGATGAGAATGATCCGGGCAAGTCCGTCCCCGATTGCTTCATCTGCTGCTTTAATATTTCTTTCTTCATAACCTTCTGGCAGAACAATGCGCATGTTGTGTTTTCTTGCATTCTGCTTGATGATTTCTAATAATTCCATTGTGTATCAGTGTTTTAATAAATTGTAAAACTCAGCATAAATGTACAAAAAAAAAAGTCTATTAAACAATTTGAAAAAACATGATTAAAGTCATGATCTATTTAGGGAATGGGTCGATTCTCTTACAATTTTTCATATTTTAGCAGCTTATTTTCCGGAACTATAATATGAATGCACAGAATAACCGCCTGAGAGAATTTGCCCTGCAACTCGAAGGACAACTTGGATATGATGATAAAGCCAGGACAATGTATGCAACTGATGCCTCGGTATACAGGGAAAAGCCTGTTGCTGTAGCGTGGCCAAAAAATGAATCAGATATAAGAAAGGTTATTCTTTTTGCTTCCTCAGAGAAGCTCAATGTTACAGTCAGAGCTGCAGGGACCTCACTAGCTGGCCAGGTTGTTGCCGGTGGTATCATAATAGATATTTCGAGATATATGAACAATATTCTCGAGATAAACCGTGAACAGATGTGGGCGCGTGTTGAACCGGGAGTTGTGCTGGATGAACTAAACCTTAAATTGAAGGAATACGGCTTGTTCTTCGGACCGGAGACCTCAACATCGAACAGGTGCAACATTGGGGGTATGCTGGGAAATAATGCATGTGGCTCACACTCATTGATATATGGATCAACAAGAGATCATACACTTGAAGTAAAAGCATTGTTAAGCGATGGCAGCACAGCTGTTTTCGGTGATACTGACACGGTAGAATTTGATGAAAAATGCCGGCTTGATAACCTTGAAGGTAAGATTTACAGGAACATCAGGACAATTCTTTCAGATGAGAAAAATATAAAAACTATCAGGGAAGAATATCCTGATAAAGGAGTGCCTCGCAGAAATACAGGCTATGCACTTGACGTGCTTCTCGATTCCGAAATATTTGACAAATCATCCTCGCGCAAATTCAATTTTGCAAATCTTATAGCCGGTTCTGAAGGTACTCTTGCAATTGCTACTGAAATTAAGGTGAATCTGGTACCACTCCCACCTTCAAATAAAGCACTGGTCTGTGTACATCTAACAAAGCGGAATGAGGCCTTCAGAGCTAATCTTATAGCTCTGAAGCATGGTCCAACTGCTGTCGAAATGATGGATGACAGGATATTAAGACTTACTGAAGCTAACATTTCGCAAAGGAAAAACAGGTTTTTTCTAGAAGGCAACCCGGGATCAATATTGATAGTTGAATTTGCGAGAGAAAAGAATGAAGAGATAGATAAGGCTGCTTCAGCAATGATTGCCGAAATGAAATCTGCCGGTTATGGTTATGCATTTCCCATTGTCAGGGGGAAAGACATTGCAAAGGTATGGAACCTGAGAAAAGCGGGCCTGGGTGTTCTCTCCAATATGAAAGGCGATGCAAAACCTGTTACGCTGATGGAAGACACTGCAGTAAATGTTGAGCTTCTTCCCGATTACATGGAAGAGATTGAATCGATGCTGTCAAAACATTCAAAGGAAGCAGTGTTTCATGCTCATATTGGCACAGGTGAGCTTCATATAAGACCTGTTCTTAATCTCAAAGATCCTGCAGATGTGAAGCTTTTCCGGGATATGGGTCAGGAAACTGCTGAGATTGTAAAGAAATATAAAGGATCACTAAGCGGAGAACATGGCGACGGAAGGCTGAGGGGTGAGTTCATTCCTTTCATGCTTGGCCATCATAACTATGAGCTATTGCAACAGGTGAAAGAGTGCTGGGATCCTGGTTACATTCTTAACCCGGGTAAGATAACAAACACACCTCAGATGAATACATTCCTGAGGCACGAACCCGGTGTTCCTGTAAAAAAGATTGAAACAATCTACGACTTTGAATCAAGCGACGGCGGCATTATAAGGGCAGCAGAAAGATGCAACGGATCAGGAGACTGCAGGAAATCTGTCAGGATCGGGGGGATAATGTGCCCCAGCTATATGGCATCGCTCGATGAGGATAAGACTACAAGAGCAAGGGCAAATATTGTGAGGGAATACCTGAAAATGGACGGTGATTCATGGGACCACAAGGAAATCTATGAAATACTTGATCTCTGCATAGGATGCAAAGGTTGTAAGTCAGAATGCCCTTCTAACGTCGATATGGCAAAGATCAAGTCGGAATTCCTGCAGCACTGGTATGATCGCCATGGTATTCCTTTGCGCACACGCCTTATAGCTTATATAACAGTCTTTAACAGGTTAGGCTCATACCTCCCTGCCATTTACAATTTCTTTCTTAAAAACAGTTTCACATCCGGTTTGCTTAAGAAAACAATAGGATTTGCAGGCAAGAGGTCCATTCCACTGCTTTATAAAACAACCCTCCGTAAATGGATCAGAAAGAATATCGATGAGCTGAATCTGAAGAACCCGACAGCATCTGTCTGTCTTTTTGTTGATGAGTTCACAGATTATAACGATACAGAGATCGGGATTGCAACCGTCAGATTACTTACAGCTTTGAATTACAGGGTTGTTGTAGCAGACCATGACGAGAGTGCAAGAACATTCCTGTCGAAAGGGCTGGTCAGGACCGCAAGAAAAAAGATAAGAAAGAACATCGATCTGCTTTCAAAGATTATTGGTGAAGATATGCCTCTGATAGGTATTGAGCCATCAGCGATACTTGGATTCAGGGATGAATACCCAGATCTTGCAAGAGCTGATCAGAAGATAGCTGCCGGGAAAATTGCTGCAAATGCTTACCTTATTGATGAATTTATCCTGAGGGAATACAATAACGGTCGGATTGACAAGTCACTTTTTACTGAGGAAAATGCAAGTGTCCTGGTGCATTGTCATTGCCAGCAAAAGGCCATAGCAACTTCTGCAAGCACTATAGGAATGTTATCTATTCCTGTTAATTATTCCGTCAAGGAAATTCCATCTGGCTGCTGTGGTATGGCAGGATCGTTCGGATATGAAAAAGAGCACTTCGATTTTTCAAATAAGATCGGGGAGCTTGTTTTGTTCCCTGAAGTGAGAAATGCATCAAAGGAAACAATTATTTCTGCGCCGGGAACAAGCTGCAGGCACCATATTAAAGATGGTACAGGAAGACATGCACTTCATCCTGCAGAAGTATTATGGAATGCAGTAAGGAAATAACCGGGGCATTATGGGATTATTGAAAAATCATCCCTGTCGCGCAAAACATTGAATTTTCTTCGAAATTCTCTGAGCTCTTCCAGTGAAAGATTTGCTGAGATCACCGTTTCTTTATCTGATGCTGATGTAATAATCTCGCCTTTGGGATTAATTATCATAGACATGCCATTGTGAATTATATTATTACCATCTGTACCGATACGGTTTGAACCGGCTACAAAACACTGGTTTTCAATTGCCCTTGCTGCCAGAAGAGTATTCCATACAGAAATCCTTGACTGTGGCCAGCTTGACACATATATTGCAAGGTCATAATCATCAATGTTCCTGCTCCATACAGGGAAACGAAGATCATAGCAAATAAATGGTATTATCCTGAAATCATTATAGGTGAATGTAACTCGTGACTGACCTTTTTCATAGTAATTGTTTTCCTTACCGTAACTGAAAAGGTGCCTCTTATCGTAGTACCATGATTTACCTTCCGGGATTATAAATACAAACCTGTTATAATACCGGCCATTCTCAGTAACAGGATAGCTGCCGCAAAGTGCAAACTTAGCCTTTTGTGAAGTCTCCTGCATCCAGATGAATGTTTTCCCTTCGGGTTCTTCACTTATAGACCGATTCATAGTAAAACCTGTTGTGAACATTTCCGGAAGTATCACCAGATCAGTCTCCCCGGAAAGAGGATGCATCATTTCAGACAGATGCTGAAGATTGTAATACCTGTCTTCCCACTTAAGGTCCGGCTGAATTATACTTATTCGCATGCTGCAAAGATAATTGTAAAAATCCCGTATAAATATTACAGAAAGTATAAATAAAAAAAGGGTGTTCCGGATGAAACACCCCTCAGATTTATGAACTTATTGCTACTTCTTTATTGTAGCGTAATAGTCGTTGAATAATGTGCTGACAAGAGGCTTATAATAAAGCCAGAAGAAACGGTTTGGATCATTTGTTTTTTCGGTATAGTGAATTCTCTTAAACTTTTCGATGCCCTTGAACATTGAAGTCCAGACAGGTTTATCACTATATGCAAAATTACCTGCGAAGTAGTATACAGACGGTGTGGTCAGTTCCTGGATAACAGCAGGAAAGGTATTACTGAGGTTATATTTCATTAGCAATGAATCTCCTTCAGCTGTAGTCCTTAAATCATAGGATGAGAGCACATTACATGCAACAGGATCTATTATATCAAACCAGTTATTGAAGGCAACTGTATCAACAACTCCATATTTCTCAACGTTTTCAGAACTGGTTGTTATGTAAGGCATTGGATCTTTTATCTCTTTCCCTTCTTCAAGTACTATTATATTTTTCTGGCTGACCAAAACAACGCCGGCTTTTGTGAATGTCCAGGGCTTTTTATGTTCTTTCCTGTATTGCCCTGTCATCCAAATAGGGAAATCATTAGTAGTAGTGTCGAGTGATGCGAAATATTTACCTGACCACCCCGAGAAAGTAATGCCAAGCCTTTCCTGCACCCTGTAAGCATTATAAACATCCGTGGGATAATCAAAAGTGTTATATTCCATAATGATAAGCCTGTTCCGGTCTTTCATTTCCTTGAACAAGAGGTAATCTGTATTATTGAGGCCTCCGAACAATTTCCTTGATCTTCTGCTTTTATTTATTCCCCTGTACCAATCATTGAAAAAAACTCCATAAGTATCAGCAATATATAAGACATCATTTTTGTCAGCCAGATCAATTACCTCCGCAAGCCTGTAATCATGAATTTCATATTCATGGTCCCGTTCCGGACGAAGTGGAAACCAGCCATAGTAATCTTTACTGTAGGAATAGTTTGATTTATTCTCTTTGTCAACATATCTTCCGTTTGTAAGAACCCAGCTGATAGATCTGTGATTTTCACGTTTAAGGGTTGGCACAGTTTTGTCAACAAGGATAATATCCATTGGTTTTTTACCCTGGAAGGTCCATCGTAATAGATTTATTACAGGCAGTGCAAGAATTACTGCAAGAATGATGACAAGGATAAGGAGGGTTTTTTTCATAACTGAACTATCTGAATGGATTCAAATACGTATAACGATCTGATTTACTATCCAAAAATTCATATTCAATCGTTAAAAGTATTAATTTATTTATTCAAAGAAAATAAAATTGAGGCAATTTAATAAATTTTATTGAACAGCAAAATTGCAGGCAGAACATCTGTCATTCAGTGCGCATATCCACAATTAATGGCAATTATGGTTGCAACTCGTCAAACTTATTAATTGAATATTTGATTGAACTTATGATCTGGCCAGCGTATGATATAACTCTGGTAATCCTGTACAAGGACAATCAAACATGATTTTTTAAGCAAAAAGAGGTACAAAATAAAACAGTTTAAAAAAGTTATCCATCTTTTTCAACAATACGACAGAAAGGAAAACAGCCTGAGTCGTATCGCGGAATGAAGCAGTCAGGCTGATTATTGTTTTTATTACTTTTGTAGAAATTAATTAAAGATGCTTTCAAACCAACCTCTTGCTGAAAGGCTCAGACCAAAAGATCTAGACGATTTCTTTGGTCAGGACCACCTTGTAGGCAGTAACGGGGTTCTGAGAAAAGTAATTGAATCGGGCAACATACCTTCATTTATATTGTGGGGACCTCCCGGAGTAGGAAAAACAACACTTGCAGGCATAATTGCAAACAGGCTCAAGAGGCCTTTCTTTTCATTGAGCGCTGTTCATTCAGGTGTTAAGGAAGTACGTGAAACAATTGATAAAGCAAAGAAGCAGCAGTTCTTTGACCAGCCTAACCCGATTCTTTTTATCGATGAGATCCACAGGTTCAACAAATCTCAGCAGGATTCATTATTAAGTGCTGTTGAACAGGGTATTATTACACTTATCGGCGCAACAACAGAAAATCCTTCATTTGAGGTCATTTCGCCATTACTCTCGCGATGCCAGGTATATATATTGAATCCCCTGAATGATGATGAGCTTAAAGCCCTGATAGAGAAGGCGTTGAAAAAGGACACGTATCTTTCTGCATACAAAATAACTATTGACGAATATGAAGCCCTGATAAGAATATCGGGAGGCGATGCCAGAAAGTTGTATAATGCATTGGAACTGGTTGTAAGTTCTGAAGCAGATGGAGATCAGGAAAAAACTGTCATCATTAATAATGAGAAAGTACTTAAGCATGTTCAGAAGAACCTTGCTTTATACGATAAGAATGGGGAACAGCACTATGATATTATCTCGGCATTTATAAAGTCAATGCGCGGCAGTGATCCCAATGCCGCCGTTTACTGGCTGGCGAGGATGGTTGAAGGTGGTGAAGATCCAAAATTTATAGCCAGGCGCATGCTCATACTGGCGGCGGAAGATATAGGTATGGCAAATCCAAATGCACTGCTTCTCGCCCAGGCATGCTTTGAATCAATAAACGTCATTGGATGGCCTGAGTCGCGAATCATACTGGCCGAGACATGCGTCTATCTTGCAACATCACCAAAAAGCAATGCTGCTTATATGGCTATTGAACAGGCTCTCGCTAAAGTCAGGGAAGCAGGTGATCTTCCAGTTCCTCTTCATTTAAGAAATGCCCCTACCCGCCTCATGAAGAACCTTGGGTATGGGAAAGAATATAAATATGCACATGATTTTGAAGGTAATTTTACAGCTGACAACTTCCTGCCTGATGATATAAAAGGAACTATATTCTATGAGCCTGGTGCAAATCCCAAAGAGGATGAAATCAGGAAAAAGCTTTCACGGATGTGGAAGGATATATATGGCTATAATGATAAGTAACTGATTTACATAAGATATCAATTTTGATGTTAATAATATTTGTTTAATTTTGTTTATATGTCTGATGCATTTAAAAATATCCCCGGTATAAAATTCCAGGATTCTGATAACTTCCTTCTGATAGCAGGTCCATGTGTAGTTGAGAATGAAGAAGTTATATTTGAGACTGCCAATCACATGAAAATGCTGTCTGAAAAATACAGGATACCTTATGTATTTAAATCATCATACAGGAAGGCAAACAGGTCGAAAGCAGGCTCATTTACCGGAATTGGAGATGACAAGGCCCTGAAACTTCTTGCAGGTGTAAGAGAGAAGCTTGGCTTACCGGTCGTGACTGATATACATAATCCCGAAGAGGCTGCAATGGCTGCTGAATATGTCGATGTACTCCAGATACCGGCATTCCTTTGCAGACAGACAGACCTGTTGCTTGCAGCCGGGAAAACAGGTAAATGGATCAACATCAAAAAAGGACAATTTCTCTCCGGATCAGCAATGCGTTTTGCAGTTGAAAAGGTGCTTGAAACAGGCAATGACAGAATTATGCTTACCGACAGGGGAAACATGTTCGGATACCAGGACCTCATTGTTGATTTCAGGAATATTCCGGAGATGCAGAATATTGGCTACCCTGTAATCATGGATATTACCCATTCACTGCAGCAGCCCAACCAGGAAGCAGGTGTAACAGGCGGCAAACCTGCAATGATAGAAACTATCGGAAAGGCGGCAATAAGTACAGGAGCAGATGGCATCTTCATTGAGACCCACCCTGATCCTTCAATAGCAAAATCAGATGGGGCAAATATGCTCAGACTCTCGGGAATGGATGATCTTCTGAGAAAACTGACAATGCTGAGAAAAACAGTGATATCTTTTAATAACCAAATATAATAAGGATGAAAAAAGTATTGTTTGCAATCACAGGTTTGCTCCTCGCAGCAACCATAAATGCCCAGTCTCTTGAAGAAATAGTTAACAGGTACAGTAAAGCAAATATGTTCGACAAGCTGGCTAAGCTGTCGACAATGAAGATCACTGCAAAGATGTCAATGCCATCAATGGGGGTTGAGCTCCCTATGCAACTATGGATGAAAAATCCTGACAAAATAAGGCAGGTTACCAGTTTCAACGGACAGGATATAATAAGTGCTTTTAACGGGACAAAAGGTTATACTATTAACCCAATGGCCGGGTCATCAACGCCTGTTGAGATGTCTGCAACAGAGGTGAAACAGGCTAAAGTAAATATGGTATTCAGAAACACCCTAATGGAAAGCTTCAAAGCAGGCAAGCTGACATTAATGGGAGAAGAGAATGTGAACAACAAGCCTGCTTTTAAAATCAAGGCCGATCTGGAGGGTATTCCTGCAATTATCTATATTGACAAGGAAACCTATTTTGTATCAAAGCAGAGCATTACTGCAAATCAGGGTGGCATGTCAGTGACAGTGGACACCTATCCTTCCGATTATAAAGAAGTGAACGGGATAATCATGCCTACAAAAACAAGTACCTCGCTTCAGGGAATGGATGCAGTAATAACATATGAGAAGATAGAAGTAAACATTCCAATGGAAGACAGTATTTTCAACTTGAAGTGAGGGAACCGGGTACTTGATACCGGCATGAATCAATTCAGGCTTAACATTATAAATAAAAACGCGGATCACTCCGCGTTTTTTATGGTGCAGCTGGTCTGTAAGCCGGATTCTGTCATGTCCATTTTTCTTTGCAAGATTTTAAGGACAGTTTCCATCATTTATCTTGTCACGTCATCACTGCCGTGATCATACGACCCACCCCCCGGCTCAGGCGGGCAGCCCTCAAACGCCGGTATACATGGTCTTTCAACCCATAAGATGTACGGCCTGCGATGTTGCCACCACAGCCGGTGAGCTCTTACCTCACCTTTTCACCCTTATCCGCACAGCTTGAGCGAAGGAGAACCTTCACCAGAGAGGCAGACGGTTATTCTCTGTTACACTAACTATACCCTCACGGATATCTTCCCGTTAGGAAGTATGGTGCCCTTTGTTGCCCGGACTTTCCTTACTCCTGCCATTTGGGAGGAGCACGATGGAACGACCTGCTGCGCTGCAAAGATAAGAAAATCCTCAATTTGATATATTTGACTAATTTTGCCATCTATTCGAAAATGACCCCTCAATATTAAATTAATATAAGTGTATCCCGGAAAGATAAGAATTTCAGAATACGACTATGAGCTGCCTGAAGAGAGGATAGCTCAGTTCCCTGTAAATAAAAGAGACCAGTCAAAGCTGCTTGTTTACAGGAACGGCAATATATCTGATGATAATTTTTCAAACATCGGCGATTACATTCCTGCTGGTTCAATGCTCATTTTCAATAATTCAAAAGTTATTAAAGCAAGACTTCTTTTCGGAAAAGAGACAGGAGCGGCAATCGAAATACTTTGCCTGGAACCTTCATCTCCTTCCGATTATGAGAATTCATTTAATGCCAGGAAAACTACTGAATGGAAATGTATTGTTGGAAACCTGAAGAAATGGAAAAGAGGACCTGTTTACCTTGAATTCAAATACAATGGAAAAACGGGCAGGCTGATGGCAGAAAAATCTGAAGCAGAAGGAGATCTCTGGAGGATAAGGTTCAGATGGGATCCTGAAGAGCTGAGATTTGAGGATGTTCTTGAAGCAGCAGGACACATACCACTTCCACCTTATATAACAAGAAAAGACCAGGAGTCTGACATTACAGATTACCAGACAGTTTATTCCGAAGTAAAAGGTTCAGTGGCTGCACCCACTGCAGGCCTGCATTTTACTTCGGATGTTCTTTCAGATCTAAAAAACAGGAACATATCTGTATCTGAGGTAACCCTTCATGTTGGTGCCGGAACCTTTAAACCTGTTAAATCAACAGAAGCCACAGAACATGAAATGCACAATGAGCATTTCATTGTTACGAAAGAGACACTCCAGAAACTCATAAACAATCAGGGAAAAAAAATAGCCGTAGGCACAACTTCAGTCAGGACTATCGAAAGCCTTTACTGGATTGGAGTAAAACTGATAAGCTCTGATTTCTCAGAATCAGCTTTAAGGCTCGGGCAGTGGGAACCATATGAAATTAAATCTGATGTTTCAGAAAATGAAGCCATTAAGGCAGTTATAAAGTATCTTGAAAACAAAAATTTATTATCTTTGTACGCTTCTACCAGTATAATGATTGTTCCGGGTTACAGATTCAGGTTGACAGAAGGGATAATCACAAACTTCCATCAGCCACGCAGTACGCTTTTGTTGCTTATTTCTGCCTGGACAGGGGACAACTGGAAACGAATATACGGGTATGCTCTTGAAAATGGTTTCAGGTTTCTGAGCTATGGAGACAGTTCAATTTTGCTACGCACTTATTGATAAAAAATGAAAACTTAAAGTGCTATTAAGATATTTTAATAAAAAACAAGCGTAAATTTTTACTTAATTGGCGTTTTATAAAATTGTGGATAATGAACGAGAATAAGGTAATACAACAGGTTTCTGCAGTATTCTCTGTATTTATGGTTTTTTTCTACTTCGGAGTAGGTATATTTTTTATATTCTACTCTGATCGCAGCACCATAGATAAACCCGTCAGGGTAATACTCGGATCAACATTCCTTTTATATGGTGTATACCGTGCTGTAAGAGCCTATACAAAACTTGTCGAGGCGTTTTCACGGAATAGCAATAACAACAGAGATGATATCAGGAGCGGCCGCTATAAATAAATATCAATATAATATGCTGTGGCACATACTTTGCAGGATGGTTTATATGAAGAATTTTAATGAACCATTAATCAAATTATAAGATTATGAACAGCGTACGGCGTATTCAAAATTTTATTATTATTGCGAGCGGGTATAAAAAACTTTCAGAAAAAGAAAGAGTGATTAAACGATCAGGCAATAGTTTATTAGCACTATTTATCTATCCGGTAATAGGTGTAATGTTCCTCTTTGTTTCATGCAACAGCATGGGAAAGAAGGCAACAAATGAAACACCCACCAGGGGGAATATCAGGATTTCTGTTGATGAATCATTCAAGCCTATTGTTGAATCAACAATCTTTACATTTACTCATCTCTATCCAAGTGCTAAAATTACGGCACAATACAAACCGGAATTTGATGTGATTGATGATTTTATGACTGATTCTGTCAAAGTAATCGTTACAAGCAAAAAACTGACTGATTACCAGATACAGTATCTTCGCGATACCCAGATCATAGCCCGCACAACAACATATGCCTATGATGCACTTGCCCTTGTCTCGAATAATGTTAACAAGGATACACTATTGAAATATAATACCATACGGGACATATTCAATGGCTCCATAAACAAATGGGATCAGATCAATCCTAAAAATAAAATCGGTGACATCCGTGTAATTTTTGATAATAATAAATCAGGAAATGTCCGGTACTTCAAGGAGTTGTTCGATGTTGATTCTCTGGGAAAGAATTTTTTTGCTGTAAACAGCAATGCTGAAGTTATTGATTTTGTTTCAAGGAATCCCGATGCACTGGGTATCGTAAGTGTGAACTGGATCAGTGACAAGGACGATTCCACAGCAATGAGCTTCATGAGCAGGGTAAATGTAATCGCTGTTTCTCACCAGTTTATTGAAGATGGTTCATATTATCTTCCGCAACAGGGCTTTATATATGATAAATCATACCCGTTTGTAAGGGAAGTTTATCTTATTTCGAGAGAAACTTTTCCTGGACTTGGGTCAGGATTTATCAACTGGGCATGTGCCGAGCAGGGACAGAGGATAGTTCTTAAATCAGGGCTTGTGCCAGCAACAATGCCAATAAGACTGGTTCAGGTAAAGAAATAGTTAAAATACAAAAACGAGATAACCAACATACAGAAATTCAAATTAGAGAACTATGAAACGTTTAAGATTAAGTCCGGCTTTACTGCTGGTTGTACTGTTCGCTCTCCCATCAAGAATGTGGGGTCAGGATCTGAATTCAGCAATTCAGCTAACCCGGAGTGAACAGTATGATAAGGCTGCGGCGATGTTTGATGAATTGACAAAGAAAGAACCGGCGAACGGCAAGGTTTATTTTTATCTGGGAGAAAATATTCTTGCGGATTATTATTCAGATACAATCTCAAACTCTCTTGCAATAGCAGCGCAGCAGGCCAAAGAGGTATATCAGAAAGGTACTCAGGCAAGTCCTAACGATCCTCTTAACTATGTAGGTCTGGCCAGGATAGCAGTGCTCCAGGATGACGACAAGACGGCTGAAGAAATGAGAGCAAAAGCGAAGAGTTTCCTGCTTCCATATAAGAAAGTCGGAAAGAAAATGAGTCCTCCCGCACCAGAGTATGCACTTACGCTGGCAAAGATTGCAGAATCATATATTAAGGATGACCAGGTTGATACATCAAAAGCTCTTCCTCTAATCAGGCAGGCACTTAGCATAGATAAAAGCAGGGATGTGAATCTTATTGCAGGTGACATTTATATTTTAAAGAATGAGGGGTCAAAGGCCATCAGATTTTACAATGAAGCTGAGTTCGCCGATCCACAATCTCCGACAGCTGCTATGAAAATTGGCAACATTTATGTTAAGGCTAAGGCATATACCGCTGCCGTACCCTACTTTGAAAAGGCAATTGAACTCAATTCTAACTTTGCTCCTGCTTACCGTGAGCTAGGACAGCTTTATTCACAGAGTGGTGTATATGACAAATCAAAACAATATTTCGAGAAATACCTTGAGCTTACTGCGGGCAACATTCCTGCAAAGATCAGGTACGTCAATGCTCTTTTCTATTCAAAAGATTATGAAGGCGTTATCAAAAACGTTGAAGATATATTGAAAGTTGACCAGTCGAGAGCTTACATAAACCGTCTGGCCGGTTATTCTTCATATGAGAAGAACCCGCCTGACTATAACCAGGCTCTTTCATACATGGACAAACTCTTCGCAACTGTGGCACCTGACAGAATACTCTGGAAAGACAACCTGTACCTTGCAAGAATTCTCATAAAAAGGAACAGCGATTATACAAAGATGACTGACGAACTCAACTCACTCAGGCAGCAGCTTGAGAAGGAAAAGGGAAGATCATCAGTTGCAAAAGGTGAAGAGAAAGCAAAAAGCCAGGCTGCCCAGACCGACCTGGCAAACAAGATCGCTGACCTGGAGAAGAGGATAGCAGCTGCTGATAAGGAAATAGACAGGGCATTCCAGGCTTACAACAATGTACTTACAATGAGGCCTGAAGACAAGAACCTCATGAATGAAATTGGAAACCAATATTATACTTTCAAAAGATATAACCAGGCTGCACAATTCTTCACAAAAATTCTTGATCCATCCAAAGACAATACAGATGAGCTGATGCGCATTGGTCGTGCATATTACACTGGTGAGAATTTCAAAGCAGCTGATTCAGTGTTCACTGAAATAACAAAGAAAAATCCCGATTTTGTGCCTGCATATCTCATGATTGCAAACACATATTCAAAGATGGACCCCGATTCAAAGCTTGGTCTTGCAAAACCGAAGTTTGAAAATGTTCTCAGGGTTGCACAAAAAGATTCAGCTGCGAATACAGCAGCAATGGTTGATGCTCTCACCTACCTGAGCTTTTACCACATGTCGCATGAGGATTATGGTACAGCCAAGGATTATTATAACAGGATGATCAATCTTTCTAACAACAAGGATTATAAGATCAGGGGACTATCCGGTGTCGGTATGACAGAGATCAATGCCACCAGGCAGGAAAAAACAAATGAAGGCAGGCTTCCTTATCTTACACGTGCTACTGAAGCTTACAACAAGATCCTTGCACTCGATCCTAATAACAGCTCAGCCAAAACACAGTTGGCATACATACGTGATTATGAATCACAGATCAAAAAGGGTATTAACCCGAACGAGATCCGTGGCGCTGTTACTAATGCTTCAGGACAGCCTATTGCTTATGCATCAATCAGGGTTAAGGATACAGCTGCCGAGAACCTGACAAATGGCAAAGGCGAATTCAGGTTTGAAATACCAGGCGGTTCGGAAACACTGATTGTAAGTGCAAAAGGTTACAAATCTGTTGAAATTCCTATCACTAAATCAAGAATTTACAATGTAACTCTTGAACAGTAGTAATGCTTAAATTTTAAAAGGAATAGAAGAAAATACAGTAAAAAATCAATTGTAAATTGAGGAAATAAGTAATTCAAAGTTTATATTTGCAAATCATTAAAAATCTTAAACCTAAACAAACTAATAAAAATGAGTAAACAAGGAAGTGCTTTCAAAGATGCGTTGCAGAACGTTTTTGCAACTGGTGCTATTTTAGTAGCGTTTATAGTTTCCTATCTTTTGTTCACGAACATCATGGGTAACCCTGTGAATTTCGAGGGAGGTAACCCCGAAGGACAGCCATTGGAAGGTAACTATTTAGGTATCATCTATAAAGGTGGATACATTGTTCCTATTCTTATGACTTGTGTTCTTAGTCTTATCATTTTCGTATTCGAAAGGGCTATCACACTTTCAAGGGCAAAAGGTAAAGGAAGATTAAATACATTCGTAAGCAAACTTCAGTCTCTTCTTGCACAGGACAAAATTGAAGAAGCTATTGAAGCATGTGACAAGCAAAGAGGTTCTCTTGCAAACGTAATGAAAGCAGGTCTGTTACGTTATCGTGACCTCCAGAAAGATTCGACACTTGAGAAAGATCAGAAGATCCTTTCAATCCAGACAGCATTCGAAGAAGCTACAGCTCTTGAGCTCCCGATGCTTTCAAAGAACATGGTTATCTTCTCAACACTTGCTTCAATCTCAGTGCTTATCGGTCTTATCGGTACAGTTCTTGGTATGATCCGCGCATTTGCTGCTCTTGCCCAGGCTGGTGCTCCAGATGCTCTTGCTCTTGCAACAGGTATTTCAGAAGCTCTTGTTAACACCGCATTTGGTATTACTGGCTCAACCCTTGCTATTATTGCATTCAACTATTTCTCATCAACAATTGACGCATATACATTTAAAATTGATGAAGCAGGCTTCAGTCTGACACAAAATTTTGCTGCTTCACTTAAGAGTGCTTAATCATAGATTGTTGGTTAAATCATAAATAAAAGATTAAGATGCCAAAGATTAAATTACCAACAAAGTCGCCACATATCGACATGACGCCGATGGTGGACCTCTTTTCGGTGGTTCTGACATTCCTGATGCTGACCACCACAATGAGGCAGCCAGAGCCGGCTCCTGTTGATACACCTTTTTCAATATCGGAGAAACCGACACCCGATTTCAATACGTTCACCCTCCTTCTCTCAAAGGATGACAAAGTGTTCATCAACTTTGACAACGGACCTGATACACTTTTGAAATTCAGGCCGAAGATACTTGAGGAAATGGGTAAAAGATATGGAATTGAGTTTACACCTGCTGAGCTCCGTGAATTCGAGAAATATCCTTCATCATTCGGTGTTCCAATAAGCCAGATGAAAGCTTTCCTTAACGAAACAAGCAGCAAGGAAAGAGACAAATACCAGGTAGGAATTCCTCTCGATTCACTCGATAATCAGCTTGCCAACTGGGTGCTTTATGCACGCCAGGTGAACCCAAACATCCAGGCTTGTATTAAAGGTGATGCAACAACAGGTTTCCCGCTGGTGAAGAAAGTTCTTGACGTTATGCAGGATAAGAATGTGAACAAGTTCAACCTTATCACAAGTCTTGAAGCTGCAAAAATTAACCTGGAAGAAATACAACAGTGATATGGCAGAGATAATTCAAGATGAATCGGGAAAAGGCGGCAAGAAAAAAGCGAAGAAACATGCGCCGCATATCGACATGACACCTATGGTTGACCTTATGTGTCTGCTGATCACATTCTTCATGCTCACTACAGCGTTCAGTAAAGCCAAGGTTATGGAAATTAACCTTCCTGAGAAAATTAAAGATCCTGAAAATCAGCAGGCTCCCAAGATCTCAGCAAGCCGTACTGTTAACCTGATAATCGGGCCGAATGACAAGGTCTACTACTATCCCGGAAACGTTAAACCTGAAGACTATAACAATCTTCCTCCTGTACAGGAGCTCGATTTCAGTGCAGCTCAGGGTGGCTTACGCTTCTTCCTTCTTGAAAGGAACAGGACGCTGGCCAGGAAAATTAACGAATACCAGGATGAGGTTCTTAAAGGCACCTATGGTCAGCTCAGCCAGGATTCAGTTCAGAGCACTATTGCTCAGCTTAAAAAGGATGACGACACTGGTCCTATCGTCCTTATAAAAGCATATAAAGAAGCTAAATACGGAAACTTTGTTGATATTCTTGATGAAATGAATATCTGTGGAATTGCCCGTTATACTTTCGTTGATATTGCATGGTATGAAGAAAAAATGGTTGAAGCTGCCGCCGGCATTGCTTCCACCACTACAGCTTCAGCCAATTAACCGTAAACCTTTAAGACATGGCAAAAGATAATATAAAAGCACCTGCCTTTGACGATATAGTGTTTGCGTCAAGGAATAAGGAATACGGAGCCTACAGGCTGCGCAAGAAATATAAACCTACGGTTATTCTGGCGCTTACGATTGGTATAATTATTATTGGTTCACTTGTAATAGCACCTTACCTCAACGCAAAAGCTGCTGTTGACAGAGAAAAACGTGCTGAGAGAACAGTGGAGATCAAGATGGAAGCAATGGACGCACCTACAGAACAGGTTGCTCCTCCCCCTCCTCCTCCACCACCTCCTGCTGATGTTGTTCAGCAGGCTAAATATGTTCCGCCGGTTGTTGTTGACTCTGTTAAACCAGAAGATGAAGTTCAGCTCCTTACCGCCGATGAAGCGGAAGAGGTTGTCCAGAACACAGAAGTTGTGGACATCCCTGTGGAAGTAAAGGAAGAAGTCCAGGAAGAAGAAGCTGAAGAAGTTCCATTCGTTGTGGTTGAAGAGATGCCTATGTATCCCGGTGGTGACGCTGAGCTCCTGAAGTATATTGCAGCAAACGTTGTATATCCTGAAGTTGCAAAAGAGAACAACATCCAGGGAAGGGTTATAGTACGCTTCTGCGTTACTGCAAAGGGTGGAGTGAGCCAGGTAAGTGTTCTTAAGGGTGTTGATCCCGAGCTCGACGCTGAAGCAGTAAGAGTTGTTAATACTCTGCCTGCATTCAAGCCAGGTAAGCAGGGTGGAAAACCTGTACCGGTATGGTATATGGTTCCAATCACCTTTACGCTCAAGTAACAACAATACCTAAAATAAAAAAGCCGGATCATTGGTCCGGCTTTTTTATTTGTTATTAGATCAATGCTGTAATTCTTTTCGCAGAATTTTGATGAAACTTTCAATGTCTTCCTCCCTGGTATCCCAGCTTGTCATTAACCTGTATTCTGATTCCTGTTCATTCCATGGGTAGAAAAAATACTGTTTTCTTACCCTTTCAGCTGCATCGTGAGGAATAACTGCAAAGATTCCGTTAGCCTGTACCTTGCGTGTAATCCTCACTTCATTTATCTGCTTTAGTCCTGACTCCAGAACTTTTGCCATACTGTTGGCATGAGTTGCAAGATCTTTCCAGAGATCGTTCCTGAAATAAGCGATATACTGTGCTGAAATAAACCGCATTTTTGAAGCAAGGTGCATACCCTGCTTCCTGACATATTTAAAATTTGCCGACAGCTCCGGACGAAGGAAACATATGGCTTCTCCAAACATCATCCCGTTTTTGGTGCCTCCGAATGAAAGGACATCAACACCTGCTTCAGCAGTGAAAGCTTTGAAAGGCAAGCCCAGCGATGCAGCAGCATTTGCCAGTCTCGCACCATCCATGTGAAGCAGCAATCCGTGAGCATGAGCATAATTTGCAATTTTCCTGATCTCTTCAACTGTATAAACGGTCCCCATCTCACTTGATTGGGTAATTGAGATGACCTTGGGTTGTGAATGATGCTCAAAGTCAAATCCTGT
>DATGYZ010000025.1:0-36733 GCA_035297425.1 Bacteroidales bacterium
ATTATGCTGGCTATTGTCATTATTTCAATGCCTTGCAATAGTCAGTCTATTCAGAAAGCGAAGTATTTGAAAGAAGATCTAGACAGATACCTCTTGATAAATACAAAATACCCTGACGAGGCAATGATAAGTAACATTCAAGGGGATGTTGTATACTCTTTCACTGTAAATAAGATCGGGAGGTTAGAAAACCTTGCACTAATGAATTACCCAAAAGAATTATTATTAAATAGTTCCAGAACTTCTATGAGCTCACTATCTGGAGAATGGAAACCTGCTCTGATAAATGATAATCCGGTAGATAAGAAATATCAGATTGTATTCAGATTTCGGATATATTTTGACACTAAACCATACGACTATAAAGGACAAAGCAAAAAGTTAGTAGAAAAGCAGAAGAATGAAAAAGCTTTAAAGGCCCTTGATGATGGAATAGAGGACAATAATTATGATTATGAGCTCTATTATTTGCGTTCAAAGGTTAAAACACTGCTCGGTGATTCTGAGGGATCAAAAAAGGATGAGGATATTTCGAACAATCTTAAAGATGAGATAATGACCATTGTTGATGTAACCCCAATGTTGGTCAGAAGAACAGTACCATTGGGAGTGACAAAAGTTGTAGTTTCTCAGCAATAAGAAGAGAATTCTCAGAAGCTTGATAATAAATAAACACTAACAATAAAACGAGTTATGGTTAATTTTTTGTTAGAGAGACAATTGCAGCTGATTTGATAATTAATAATTGATTATTTTCACAAAAACATTAAAAATATGAGATCTAATAAAAGCTTCTTGATTTGGATGTTTTTCATTGGTTCAAAAATCCTTGCAATAATCGGATATTTAATTGTTTTTCATCATATTAATAAATTATTAGGTCACTCTTTTCTTCTGGTTTCATTATTATTTATCCTTGGTTTCTGGATAATTTCTGGTTATGAGATATTTACATCAACAAAACTCAATAAACAAAAAAAGATCATCTGGCCCATTACAATCATTTTGCTAAGTACATTTGGACAGATATGGTACCTGGTTAAAAGGAAAGTAATAATAAACTAACCATAACACGGACGATAGCATTAATAAACTTCCCGCTACGCGGGACAGGCGGTCACGGTTTTTGCAGGTTGTAGTTGTAAGCCAGGAAATCAGCCATTCGCTTGTACCCGTATTCGCACGACTCAGCACCGTTTACTAACACTCACCGCCGGGCCGTTAGCGCGCAAATAACCTACCCACAATGAAAAAGATACACACTTTGATCCTATTTTTCGTAATTAGTGCCAATTTATACGCTCAAAAATCTATTTTGACCATTGACACTATGAGTTTCATTCTCGGAACCTTAGATGATTACATGGGGAGAGCGCTTTATCCTGAAGTAGAAAATAGAATTGATAGATTTTACGATTATGAGTATCCACTAATTCAGAAGTTAGATTCCCTTATCAACCCTCTGGTTTCAGATTATGAACGGCGCTTGGGAAAAGATTCACCAAACTTTTTGATCTTTTCAAAGCAACTTACATTTTTGATCAATCGGAATTACAATTATATTGATTCTCATTCTAGAACAATGAACCATGATACGGTTTACTATGGAGTGCTCCGAAATAATCTATTTGATTCAGATTTGAAAAAAATCTCTTTCTTAACAGGAGCTTACATCAGGTACGGAAACAAAACAGGCAATCTCTACAGTATTTCATTATCAAATTCAGTTAGTAAAATTAAAACGTGTGAGGTATTTCTGAAGGATTTAGGTTGCAAGGAGGTCGTTTACACAATTAGTGAAAATACTAGACCAACAGGAGTTAGAGTTACATTTCATCCAACAGAATTGCTACTTAGATATTTTTCAAATTACTTCTATTTACGAGATCAAATCGATAAAAACTTTGAAAAAAAAATAAAAAAATTAAAGAAGAAATTGGAGAGGAGAACTAGAACAAAATAAAATTCGCTCGCTAACACGGACGGTAGCATTAATAAACTTCACGCTGTGCGGGACAGGTTGTCCCGTTTAAGCGGGAGCAAATCATCCCGGTTACCCAAAGATAAAACAGCAACTCAGCAACGTTTACTAATGCTTACCGCCGGGCCGTTAGGCTTAAGTCCCAACCAGTTGACCGACAATTAGTCCTTATAGATTTGGTATGCAACAAATCACAGTAATTAGTTGTTGAAGAGTTAAACTGCAACATGATCAAAACTATATTTATTATAATCTTCTCATTTCTCCTATTTTCAAATCTCATTGCCCAGAATGATAACACATCCTTAAGAGAAGAAATCAAAAAACTGGATATGGCACATGCCTCCGCAATTTTTAAGGGAGATGCAGCGGCATTGGACAGCTTAATGGATGATGATGTTACAGTAAATCATCCAACAAATCGAATTGTGAAAGAAAAAAAAGAGCTATTGGATCTGATTAACAAAGGAGTTATAAGATATACTTCTTTTGAACGTTTCCCAGAAACATTCCTTTTCTTCAAGGATATGGTTGTAGTTATGGGAAATGAAACTGTTGTTCCGGCCAAAGGCGCACCTAATGAAGGAAATACATTAAACCGTCGTTATACAAATATTTGGATGTATCAAAATGGCCACTGGAGATTAACAGTACGACATGCAAATAATGTATGCCTGGACTCCACTGAAAAGCCTAAAAAATAAATAAGACCCTAAGCATAACACGGTCGGTAGCATTAATAAACTTCCCGCTACGCGGGACAGGCTGTCATGGTTTTTGCGGGGTCTGCCTGTAAGCAGGGAAATCAGCCGATCGTTTGTACCCTGATTCGCTCAAGCTGCCCGCTTTGCAAAATCTTGTACCATGAATAATCCTGCTCACGCTGAGAGTTTGTACCGCGATGCTGCACCAGGCGGCTTCGACCGAAATCCTGCACCGTGAGTTAAAACTGGTCGCCTGCAATTTTGTACCGTATCTCCCCTGCAGTCTGGCTCCTTCGCTGAAATTGCCCACCGGGCAATTTCTTAACGCTCGGCACTGCCAGCACGCAATCAAAATTGTACCATGATGGCAAAAACCGCGCCCCCGTCTTGCTTCGCTTCGTCGGGGCACGGCATGCTTCGCTCCCTACAGGCTTATTAAAATCGTGATGAAAACGAGAAAACATGCCGACGCCAACGCGGCAGTCTGGCTTCTTCGCTGAGACAGCCCACTCTCTTTTACCGCTCGGCCCTGGTCGACTCAGCAACAAAAACGAAATTTTATAGCCGGGCCGTTAGTTTTCAGCGCTTGCAAAGCACGATGGTGTAAGGCACGATACTTTTGAGGATGCAAATCAATTTAATAAGATATTGATTTTCAATAGAAATTCTTAGCTTTAGAAAAATTGTTACAATAAACTTAAGTAAGCATGAAAATTTCAGGACTTCTAACTCTTTTTGTACTAATCATTATCGGTTGCAGCAAAGAAGAAAATAATCCAAGGGCTGAAACAATACTTATAAAAGGGAAATTAACGTCATTAACTAAAGGTGCTGCTGGATCAAAAGGTACTTTCGTTGACATTCTGGATAGCAAAAAAGTGATGATATTCTATGGGAATCGGTACGACCTGTCCGAAATAAAAGATGGGACGTTTTCTGCTGCTGCAGAGGTTGGCGGAGCAACAGCTCTTGTTTTTCTGGACGGATCAAATAGATTTATTGGAAATCTTTTTGCCGGAGGACTAAACATACTTCCATTAAATAAACTTGAGGACGGTCAGATTGAAATAGACCTTCAAAACCTTACTATGGATGGAACAAGAGTAATTCCTTCACATGATCCAATTGGCGATGAAATAAATATATCAGAAGAAGAGGCGGTTCGCTACAGGGAAATTGGAGCATACTATGAGTCGCTGGCAAAAAACATAGATGCAGATAATGACGGAATTCCTGATATCCTTAATAAAAAGGATCTAAGAATCACTTCCCATTTTTCAGTCACTGGTGGCAAATGGGGAATTAATAATACTCCTCCCATGCAATTTGATGCTTTAAACCTGAATATTAATTACCAGGTCAGGATAGAGGGCAACATTTCACTTGCCCCAACAAATGGTTTGCAGGTCAAGTTTGAAGGTCCATCAGATGGCCCTTACACAGACATTTCACAGAACCGTTATGTTGCAGATAAGGATTGTTTTATTGCATTTTTCCGTCGGGGACCTCAACAGCAACAAGGGAATGGTGGACTTCCATTCAGCAAAGGAATTTACACATTCTCAATAGAAAATCAATCGTTTACATTGAATTATTCTAATATTGATGCAAAATATTACCTTGTCATTGCATCACCAACACTTCATACCAATAATGAAGGCATGATCACATCTGTGACAATTGAGTACAAACTTCCGGATAACAGAATCGTTGATCCTGAAGACTTTGTCACGATTTTACAGCTTCAGTTTCGTAAGAAAGATGGCACTAGTCTTGGAGTGGGTTCCCTTTACGAGGCAGTAGAGACCAACCGGAGAATTAAAGATATTAAGAACATAACCCTTGATACACCGTTCTCATTATCGGATCTGAGCGAATTGGGCGTCAATTATAATGACTTTTTGGGAAATGAATATGATGTAAACTGGAGAGGTAATCAGTAAATGGAAGAGTAAATTTTTAACAAAATAAAACGCCGAAGACCTAACACGGACGGTTGCATTAATAAACTTCCCGCTACGCGTGACAGGCTGTCACGGTTTTTGCGAATGGTGGTTGTAAGCCAGGAAATTAAGTCAAACCTACATTCGATTGGTTAGTTAGCGTAAAACTTGACATATAGTGCTCATGGAAAATACAAAAGAAGCAGCCGAATAAAAGTCTCCTGGGAAATTGGGGGAACTATTTGCAATAAAAGCATTTGTGGATAAAAAATTCGAAAGAGTTAACGGCACTCTTAATTGATGAGTTTGATCCGGGAAATCGTCGACCGGATCAAAAGAAAGTAGTACGTGAGATCAACAAATCTATCAGGATTTATAACAACATCAGACCACATGAAAACTGTAAAATTTTACGCTCTCGAAATACTCATGCCAGCAAGAGTATGAAACTTAAAAAATGGCCGATAAGATTTAGAAAAAAATCCAATCAAAATAATTATATCTTTAGATCTATTATATCACTTACAGAAGTGACAACCTATTTCAGGAGGAGACATACAGCAGCAACAACAAATAAATGAGTATTGACCTTTACTTTAAATAAAAATGACATGAAGGAGAAAAGAAAGTTTTTAATTTTTCCATTAATAATAATGGGAATCCTAATAATGCTTACAAATAGTTGTACAAAAGAGGAGAATACAACAAATACAATTAGTGATGATAACTTTTATAAGCAAGTTGGTTATTCATTAGTTATGTGCTATAACGATATTTATAATCAAAACTTAGCGGGACATACTGTCGGGGCCCAAAATATTACTGCTAATGGTCCGATGGGAGGGACAGTGATTATTACTGGTAGTACAGGTTATAGTAGTAACAATGGCATAACAACAACAGATTTAATATTTGCTATGACTTCTGTTAAATATGTCACCAATGTTAATGGCTTTGAAACAGAAATAACCTTAACAGGCCCTACTACGTATACTGGAAGTTTCTCTGGTAGTTATACTAGTTTAAATCATCAATCGAACAATTTAAATATTTCAGGTTCGGTTACACATAATGAAATCGTACGCAAAATTAATATGGCTGGAATAGTAAGTGTTAATCGTTTAACATCATCAATAACAGCCAATATTTTTGGCAATTCGGTTTCTTGGTAAATTATAGTTCTTATCCCAAAATTGTCATGAAAAATACAAATAACTTAATCGGGTCTTCAATAACTATAATAGCACTATTGTTAGTGGTTGTGGCGGGCTGTAAAAAGGAAGACGAAAAGACAGAGCCTGTTTTATCAACTGCAAGTGTGAGTGCAATAAAAGCTACCTCTGCAATAAGCGGTGGCAATATAACTTTTGATGGCGGATCAACATTAACAGAACGTGGGGTTTGCTGGAACACATCACAAAACCCTACAATTGCAGACAGCAAATCCACTGACGGCAGTTCAGGAACAGGCAGTTTTACTTCAAGCATTTCCGGACTTACCAGCAACATAACTTATCATGTGCGGGCTTATGCCACCAATAGCGTTGGAACAGGCTATGGAGATGAAAAAATATTTACCACATCAGCAACATCTGAATATGCTACCACACTATCAGCAACAAATGTAACATCCTCAAGGGCTACATTTAATGGCACTGTAAATGCAAATTTTTTACCTACTAATGTCACCTTTGAATATGGCACTTCATTAAATTATGGAATGGAAATAGATGCTTCACCCAAAGTGATAACAGGAAATAGTAATACAAATATAAGTGCTAGTTTAACAGGATTATCAGCCGTTACAACATATCATTTTAGAGTAAAAATAGTTAATTCATCTGGTACTGCTTATGGTAGCGATATGACCATTTTTACGAAATATGTAGTAGGAGATTCTGAATTAGGTGGAATTGTGTTTTATGTTGATGGTACAGGTCAGCACGGTTTAGTTTGTGCAGCAACTAATCAAGGTTCCAATATCCAATGGTACAATGGGAGCTATGTAACAACAAATGCAACGGGAACTGCTGTTGGCACAGGAAAGGCAAACACAACATCTATTGTTGCTGCACAGGGCGTAGGAAATTATGCAGCTAAAATTTGTAATGATTTAGTACTTAATAGCTATAGCGATTGGTTTTTACCTTCAATAGATGAATTACACTTAATATACAGCGTTATAGG
Organism: Bacteroidales bacterium; assembly: GCA_035297425.1. Taxonomy (GTDB): domain Bacteria; phylum Bacteroidota; class Bacteroidia; order Bacteroidales; family VadinHA17; genus LD21. The sequence goes on from DATGYZ010000025.1 coordinate 6,816, forward strand.
TTTGACTCCATATGGTTATTATTGGTCGTCATCTGATTATGATTCTAACAACGCCTGGCGTGGATATGTTACAAATTTGAATTATTTCGTCTCAGGAACTGATAGTAAAAGTAGCACTGCTGGTACTGGTGTTTATATCGGAAGTACTATACCTTATTATATTCGTGCGGTTCGTGAATTTTAATACTAACAAATTGTTGTCGTATGGATTTTTGAAAAAATAGCCAACGAAACGCTAACACGGACAATGCTATGATAAGCAATCCCCCGGTTACCCAAAGAGACAAAACAATAAAAACTTAAAAACTTCTTCAAAAAATCCTATAAAATCACACTGCTATAGTGGTCATTCGGCCTTCGGTTGCTCAGCAACGTTTACTAATGCTAACCGCCGGGCTATAGGTGTAAGGGAGCAGGCTCCCAGAGAACATAAACAACCGTTCGATCTATTTCTGCATCCATTACAATCTAGACACTCTGGTTTTACCACAGCACTCCTTTTGCAATTATCTGTAGTCAGAATTTGTCATAAATCAACTAATTTGTGAAAATTTGTTCAGTATAAAATTGGTAATAACCATTTGAACTGTCTTATAAGAGAATTTCATGAAAACATATGCTTTAGTGTTTTTTTCAATAATGGTTTCCTTATCAGTTCTAGCTCAGGATAAGTTGAACACTGGCCTGAATATAGGATATGTTTCATCGACTTTTACCGGGAGTGGCATACCTCATAAGGATTTAGCTCCGGTCTCCAGTGCTATAATTGGCGGATATTTTCGATATCGGTTAAGTTACAAATTTTCAATTCAACCCGAAATAGATTTTTATACCAAAGGATCTAAAATAAATACTATAGATAATTTATATGAATATGTCTATTTAAACTACCTGGAAGTACCTGTATTACTTGTATTCAGGTTGAGAAATGAAAAGAAATTACAGCCTATAATTATTGCCGGTCCGGAGTTAAGCATTAATACAGGCGCATCAGGTTCCAGAGGGTATTTAAATGATGTAAAAAGGATTGATGCCGGTTTTATTACCGGAGCAGGCATCGAGGTATGGAAACTATCTTTTCAGGTTCGATATGATTACTGTGTGGTAAGGTTTGATAAAAGCAATCAGGATTTAAACCTCAGGAATTCAGCCTTATCTGTATTGGTTGGATTCAACTTTGTAAATAAAAAGCAGCCATGAAATATTATTATGTCTTAATATTTGCTCTGTTCATTCAGCATCAGCTTCAGGCTTGTTCCGCATTCTATGCAAAAGGTAATAATAATATATATGTAGGCATAAATGTCGATTGGAAAGTTCCCGATTCTCAAATACATTTTTTCCCTCCGGCAAATAATAAATATGGGTATTTGAATTTTAATATAAGAGGGTATTTTGATAATTCATTTGGCGATACCGGAGGAATAAATGACCAAGGATTATTTTATGAATGGACAGATAATTTATATCCGAAAGATTTCAGCTTTCATGTACCTGGTACTGTTAACTACAATGGTTATATTATGGATTTAATAATGACTACCTGCACTACCGTCGAGGAAGCTGAAACCCTGTTTAAAACCTATAATGCTCCCTATTTCTCTTATACACATTTATTAATTGGTGACAGATCTGGGAATTCTCTTGTAATTGAGCGGGCTGAAAATGATAGTCTTACCTATATCAGAAGCGGGAAGAGCTATCAACTCGTAACGAATTTTCTTAATTCTTATTTAGATAATCCCAAAACAACTGATTTTATCGCATGTTACAGATATGAATATATTGATAAAATGCTTGAGGATAATAAAGATATTTCAATAGACCTGTTCCGGACTATTTTGGATGGAGCAGCAAATAAGGGACATGAGAATCCGACTATCTATTCGATAATTTATGATTTAAAGAGCCTGGATGTCTATGCTTATGTTTATCAGAATTATGAGGAAGCTTTTAAATTTAATCTGGTCGATGAATTAAAAAAAGGACAGCGTTCTCTTTCATTACCTGCGTTATTTTCCGGGATAAAAGGTGTTTATCCAGTTTCAAATGAAATAATCAGCAGTTCATCAGTTAATTTATCCTGGGTTGGTGATGTTGAGGATTACGAAATACTTCTTTCTGCAGATAAAGAATTTTCGGAATTGATAAATACTAAAATTGCAAATACCGGCTTTACAAGCGCAAGTCTGCCCGGTTTGTTTATTTTTATATTGCTTCTCTCTTCAGCATTAATTAGGAAAAACAAGAAACTATTGGTTATAGGAATTTTTATTTTAATCGCTGCTGGTGGATGTGAGAAAAACAAAGTCGATTTACCGGATACTGTTTCAACAATAAAACATTCGAAAACGATAGATGTATTATTACCAAACACTACTTATTATTGGAAGATAATGGCTTCAGTTAAAGATGGATATAAAACCGAAAGTAAAGTCTATAGTTTTCTTACCTCAGATTTTAATAAATTTAATAACTAGCCAGGCAGATTGAGTTTTGTCTCTACTCATGAGATGATTTACTAAAAGCGTAGACTTTTTCAGCCCATCTCAGATAATAATTTACGTAATTATGGAAATCGTCCGAGAGACTATGCTTTTATCATAAGTGCTAGTGTTAATAAACTTGTCTATATGGCAGAAAAAGTTCCAGTATAGTTTCATTAAGACATTCAAACAAAAAGCGCATTCACCTGTTTTTATTGGAGGATGCGCTTTTTTTCTGTAGCCCCACCAGGAATCGAACCTGAATCTAAGGTTTAGGAAACCTCCATTCTATCCATTGAACTATGGGGCCAAAGGAAGCGCAAAATTATATCTTTTTTTTCTTAATTCAAACGCCTGGCCTTTTTTTGGTCCAACTGATAGTAACTATCTGGCACGGTGGTAAAAAACAAGCGCATATTATTGATTGTATGCGCTCATTCAATTTATGAAAACTACTTTCAGGTTACGATTGTCGTTGTCGTTTCACGAAATGTTGGTTTGCCCAGGTTGCCGCCAAATGCTGCAGTAAGAACTCCTAGTACCAGTGCAATAAATGCCCAGATTGCTGCCTTTGATACGGTATTGGCAACCTCCTGGCCTGTCTCTTCTGCCTTCAGCTTCAGCTGCTGTAACTGCGGCTGCAGCTCCCGGTACTGCTGAATGATCACATCGGCTGCACGTTCTGCGTCAGGGCGCGATAATGTAGAGTTGTCTGCCACGGCATTCACTACCTCCTGCCGGTCGACATTGGAGTTGATCTGCCCGTTCTGAATAAATACCTGTTGTACCACAGCCATCAGATCAATATCGAACTCCTCTCCGCCGGAACGGCTCCCCATTCCGGGGTTTTCCGGGTTCTGGGAAAGCTCATCCTGGATCATTCTTTTTATCCGGTCTGTGTCTATCTCTTTTGCCAGCGGAGCTATACCCGATACTCCTTTCCCTACTGCCGTGATGCTTTTCGAAACTGCACCTCCAACACCGCTTACAATCCCGCCGATGGCTGTTGTCATTAACATAAAGGAAATCAATGTATACAGGCTCCAGGATAGTATCCCATGGAATATTCCTGATGATCTATATGATAAGTTGGTAAGTTTTGCTGCTGCATATGCACCTGTAAAAACAGCAATGAGGTTGCTGATAACCCACCATATCAATGCGCCTGTCCCCAAACCTTTCAGAGGCTGGGATTCATCCAAAGGGTTAACTGATCCGATGCCGATTCCAATGCCTAAAAGACTCAGTAACATAAGTGTTATTAGCATAATAAGTGTTCCTCCAAAGACTGCAGCCCATGAAACCCTGCTTATTCTTGTCGTATCCTGTACTTCATGGTAATTTGCTTCCATAATTGTTGATTTTTAGTGATATAATTTAATTTCAGACAATAGATTATATTACAACACACTAAAAATCAGAATGTTTATTTAGCCGGATACAGATTGCACCATATTTCGCCTTTTGTTGGAGATGTGTGTTATTCCTGTTAAACCTTTATTACCCTGTTCAATGCAGAAGGTATCTGTAAAAGGTCATAATCATTGCTGTATATAAGATACTTGTCTTTCCATGCAGGACCGAATTTATCCTTGTAATCACGCATTCCTTTATAATGTGCAAACGAACGTATCTTCTCATAAGCAAACTTCATTGAGCGCTCGGGGAAATTATGCGGATCATTCACTCCCGACATTGGTGCAAAGCCAAGGTTCACATATCTTATACCTGCTTTCCTGAAGTAATCGTACATCTCTACCAGTAAATGATCCATTATGCCATTGGGAGCGTTTGTAGTTTTGCGCTGAAGATCATAAGTTCCTTCATTCGCGGCATAGTCGGGTATAATGTTAAGGAATGCAATAACCATTTCTTCTTTATTCTCAATCGTTATTACAGTCTGATTTTTGATTTCCTTTTCATCAAAAACACCTTGTGAAAATACAAGCTCATGCCTTTCTGTCTGCCTAAGCCAGTCATCACTTACTGCTTTCAGTTTTTGTATAAGGCCATCACGCAGCGGAGGAGTATTGACCCGTGTTATATAGCCTTCTGCCTTTATTTTGTTCAGTGCATTTCTTATAGGCTTCTTGTCACCTCCAGCAAGTGAAAACGTCTCCAGATCAAGGATTGCTTCCTGACCAATAAAAAGATTTTTTGCTGAAAAGCCTGCATAGATCTGAAGGCTTTCCTCCGGAACCCTGTAATAGATATCCTTCAGTCCGTTATCATAACAGAATTTTTTGAAGGCGGCTATGCACTTCTTCATTTCATCAATGTTCTCTGAAACAGGATCTTCGAGAACAACTGCAAAATTTTTGCTTATCCTGTATGAAATAAATGCATTTATTCCTTCAGGTACGAAAAGCATCTTGTCGTAATAGGTTTTAAAATAATCGAGTGATGACCTCCCGTATTTATGTACAAGAAATTCAGCACGTTCTTTTTCTTCTGCTGAAGGTTCAGCCCTGAATATATAAGGTCGGGCAACAGCATACACAAGCAATGCCATTGTTCCGAAACCGCTTATTTTAATCAGGTTCAGAAAGTCACGTGCAAACTGGTCGTAAGGTACGAGATCAGGGCTTCCGAGAAGAAAATAATTCTGAAGTGTATAGTTGACAGATTGCCTTAAATTGAAGTCAATCCTGAAATGTTGCTGGTCAAGGAGATAGAATCCCAAAACGCCGAACAACATCACCGAAGCTATGCTCAGGAAGGCAGTGAGAAGCCCGAACGAGCTGAGCCTCGGATTAGGCTTAACATAATACTCCTTCCTGGTTGCCGCAAGTGATATAATAACCAGAAGTGCAAGGATGGCTTCCTCATAATCAATTCCTTTAGTCAGGTGCCCGATCATTGATAAGAAGCTCAAACCAAGGGCAATCCACCAGGAGCTTCTCAATCCCTTTAGCATGAATGCGGCAGTCAGCAGCAGGAAAAGGCCGGCAACAAAAACGAACATGTTTGAGAAGCTTATCACGTTCAGCATAAGAAAATCGCTGAGAAGCTTCACCCTACCGGGCAGGGCCGGAAGCAGAACTGATACTATATTCACAATACCCAGAGAAAAAATCAGGACAGCCGGTAATATCCGCAGGAATAACTTCTCAAGCTTTAAAAGGAAACTGAGAATGCCCGCTAGCAGAGGCAGCCAGAATTCAAAAAACCTGAAAAGCATCGTTACGGCAATGGCTTCGGCATTACCCAGGCCATACTGGGTGAGAATGTAGGACATTGAAACCTCTATGGCCCCGAGGCCCCGCAGGAATGGTGAGATCACAATGAAAACAAGCGCTACTATGTATGCAATTACAGAAAGTGATAATGAAGGTTCAACTCCCAGGGCTACCATAGAAATGTATACATGTGCAATACCAATGATTTCCACGAAAACAGATACCAGAACCGTCTGGATGAAAGGAATCATCTTTATCCTGTGATTGCTCATATCCTCAATAACGACCTGCCACCCCGGGAACATCTTTATCGCCCACCTGTAAAGTGGTGATTTCCTTATTAATGAATAAAATGCAAGTACAAAGAAAGATAGTATAAGAACAACTCCTCCAAGAGCTAACCATTTCCCCACACCTACACTACCTGTAACAACAAAGAGGAATGCGGGAACAGCAACAATAAGAACCGTGAGAATTCCAGTAAAAGCATTTATCGATGACGCGAACAGTAATTGGGATTTTTTAATACCCTGCTTCTCAATGCTGCTTGTAAAGAACACCAGTGAAGAAACTCCCCCGGCAGGAAGGAATACACTTATGAAATTACGCTTGAGAAACAGAATGATACAGTCTTTAAGGCTTATCCTGACATTTATCGAGGAGAATGATGTAACGTACATCAGGCCGCGTAACATAATGTAGACAATGACCAATCCTATAGCAGCAATAACCCAGTAGGCATTTGCGCTTACAAGAATATTCCTTACGTTGATGATCTCAGCCCGTTCATGGCTGATGAACCAGGCAGCCATGTAAAGGAACAACGCTGTAAGTATGAACTGTATTACGATCTTACGGTTTTCGCGCAGGAGTATGATAAATCTTTCTCTGCCTGATAAATGTATTGGAACAGACATAGCAGTGGTTTTCATTTATTTTCCGCTTAAGGCATTATGGGTTTTCATTACCTCCACTATCAAAGAGGAATCATGGTTGTACGTATGATCACCGGGAACTGTTATTAACTTAACAGGTTCTCCTGTGAGCATGGCAGGAACTTTCGTTTTTTCTTCAGCCCCGAAAATCAACAGAACAGGAATGGTTTTTATCCTGCTTATCTCTTCAATTACTTTGTAAGAGTCATGCCTGCTGTTTATGCCAAGCATATCAGTAAAGTGTACCTCAAAGTCTGTAGTCGGGGCCGGAGATAAAAGAACAAGCATTGATATTTTTGTTTTAACAGGCTCAGGTAGCCTGTTTGCAATGAATGGCACAAGCTCTGCACCCAGCGAATACCCGATAAACAGGAAACTTTCCCTTTGCCATATCCTGTTGTTTTTATTAATGCTTGAAGCAATATCCGAGGCTGTTTCCTCTGGTGTCCTGCGATTCCAGAAGTACTTCTTGGTATCAAGCCCGATCGTTGGTATTCCCAGCCCTGCAAGACTGTCGGCAATCTCCTGCTCAAATTTATTCCACCCACCGTCACCTGAAATGAAAATTGCCGCAGGCAGGGTCCTGGCATCGAATTTCGGTTTTACGATTGTTACCGGCATGTTGTTCTCCTGTACAAGGACTTCTTTAACAGATTCAGTAAAAAAAAGTATCAGTAAGAAAACATGAATTATAATGATTCTTTCCATTTAACAATCATCTAAGAATCATAACAAAACTTAATGATAAAAGGTACAAACATATTCAGAAAATACCCCACTGTTTATTCCATAACCTGTATTGATAAACTATCTCATATTAAAATTTTATATATATTGACGTTTTAAAACTAGTAACCTAACCTAACTTAAGATGGATTCACAGAAAGTGGACATGTTCATCATGTCAAACAGCAAGTATTTTGAAAGTCACCAGATAGCTGCAGTCAGGGACAGGCTTCTGAACCTGGATGATTCAAAATGGGCTCTCGTACAGGTGATGCAGTTTAAGGATCCGACAACTTCAATCATTGTATCACTTCTCGTAGGCTACCTTGGCATCGACCGTTTTCTTATCGGCGATACGGGACTTGGCATTGGTAAGCTCCTTACATGCGGCGGTCTTGGGATCTGGGCAATAGTAGACTGGTTCCTCATAATGGGTGCAACAAGGCAGAAGAACATGGAGAAATTCATGCTTGTCGCCGGCCAGGTAAATTGACACGCAAAAGGCTTTATATTATCCTGGTACTGTTACTGATACCAGGCTTTGGCCTGCTTATCTATGAATATTATGCCTCAGGAAACAGCGCCATGCCTGATCTTTGCATTTTCAGGCATGTGACCGGAATACCCTGCCCTTCGTGCGGTACAACACGCTCTGTTGTTGCATTATTGCATGGCAGTATTTATGAAGCAATGATGCTTAATCCTGCGGGCCTTCCTGTTGCTTTATTCATGTTCAGCGCCCCCGGCTGGATAAGCTACGATCTTGCAACAGGCAGGAAATCACTTCTTGATGCTTACATTAAGACAGAAGCCGTGGTCCGCAAACCTTTGATTGCTGCCTTTCTTATCTGTCTTGTGCTTGGCAACTGGATATGGAATATTCAAAAAGGAATCTGAATGGCGAACTTTGCTTATGTACCGGCTGAGCATGAAACCGAAAAGGCTTCGAACAGCTATGTAATGTCCATTATTGCTGTAATTGCAGGCATGCCTCTGCCTGTGATCAACCTCATTGCAACTCTTATCTTCTACCTTGGCAACAGGAAGGGAAGCTATTTTACAAGATGGCACTGTACCCAGGCCCTGCTGTCGCAGTCGTCGCTGCTAATTATCAACACAGCCGCTGTTGTCTGGTCCTTTATGATTCTGTTTCATAAGAAAGAGATTTCTGACAGTTACATTGCATTTCTCATAACAATGATCCTGTTTAATATTGCAGAATTCATTGCAACAGTTCACGCTGCAGTGAAAACACGCAAAGGACATCATGTGGAATGGTATTTCTATGGAACACTGACAGATCTTATATGCCGCGAAAAATGATCAGAAAAGCTATAATCCAGGGATTAATAACAGCTTCAGTCTTCATCGTCGTCTGGTTTGCTATCGGGCAAGTAAACTGGCTCGGGGTTCTTAAGATTGAAAAAACAAAAAACAATCTTGAAGAAAAGCTCGGCAGGATCTTTTATGACCTCTTCAGGAATTCTGAAGAAGAGATTGATAATATCAATATAAAAAACACATTAGACAGCCTTTTTTCAGTGATAAGCACTAAAAACGGCATTGAGAATGATATAAAAATTCACATACTCCGGTCGGATGAGATTAACGCCTTTGCTCTTCCCGACAGGCACATGATAATCAATACTGGGCTAATTGAAGCTTCCGGGAACCAGCAGGAGCTTTGCGGCGTGATCTGCCATGAGCTGGCTCATATTGAATCGGGCCATGTAATGAAAAAGCTTATTAAGGAAATGGGACTTAATGTGCTTGTATCAATGACCTCAGGAGGAGGAACAGAGACAATAAAAAAAGCAGCCGGTATACTCTCTTCAACAGCATACGACAGGAGCCTGGAGGAAGAGGCTGACCGCATTGCAGTTGATTATCTCATTAACGCAGGTATCGATGCAAAACCATTTGCATCCTTTCTCTATACTGCATTAAACACGCGAAACCAGGCTGCAGCCTTATCGTGGATCAGCACCCACCCCGATGCTGAAGAGCGTGCCATGGACATACTGGAATATTGCAGCAATCAAAGCTCCGAAACGATATTGCCGGTTTCAGAGGCTACCTGGCAAGCTCTTAAAACTGATATCAGCAGGTAAAACCTGCCTCCGCAAAAGCCCTAATTAATTATTATATTCTTTCATTGCCAGGTTGATTCAACCTTCTCAGAAAAAACTGGCAGGGATTTTGAGGCATTTCTACGAACCTTTTCCTGAACAACTAACTTAAACCTGACCAACATGAAAAAATTATTTCTTTTAATCGCCATCCTGGCTGTTGTTTCAACGTTTTGCAACAGTTCATTCAGCCAGGATTCGACAACCCTGAGATCCCAGATGCTCGACGTCAAACTTCAGCTTCTTGATTCAAAGCTTGACCTGCTCGATACAAAGATCAAACTGTGGGAAAGTAAACCGAAAGAGCTGGACATAAAGCTTTCCGAACTAGACAGCCGGATAAAACAGATGGATTTCGAGCCCGCAACTGTGAACAAAAGATTGGGTGAACTCGATTCAATGATCCGTCTGAGCCTTGAACGGCCTGTAATGGAAAGTCATGTGCAGGAGCCTGAACGACGTGTTGAACCGGGAGAGCCGATATTCAACCCGTCATATAAATCTGCCATTATGCTTGATCCTGTAAGATTGCTCGAAGGTACTTTCAGCATGGCTTATGAAAGAGTAATAAACCAGAGATTTACAGGCAATGCAACGCTTATGATGACATACTCCACAAAACAGGGCATTTCGAACATGTATTTCTCGAACCAGAAATTTGCGTTGTTTGATGCAGTTACAAACAGCTATGAAAACTATACCGGTGAAGTGATGGCAGGTGCCGGATTCCAGCTCCAGTTTAGAAATTACCTGCTGGCAGGAAGACCTGGAAGAATGAATTCACCGGCAGGTCTTTATGCCGCTCCTGAAGTTATGTACCGGCATTACAGGATAACTGGTTATTCAAAGAAATGGGGAACAAACCCGGAAGGCTTGCCGGAGTGGATCGATCAGCAGGTAGTGCAAAACCTTGATGTGGTTGCAGCCGGGGCTGTTCTCGGATATAAAATACCGGTATTCAAAGTATTAGCCGTCGACATATTTGTTGGTGGCAACATCAGGCTCAGCAAGTATTTCCGCGAGCACGGATTTACCAAATACAAGGATATTTACAACTTTGATTTCTCGGGAGTGTCACCTGTAGCCGGCATAATGATAGGGATCCTGAAGTAAACTGGGAATCTCCTGACTTATGTTCGATCCATAACAGGGAATTCCTGTTATGCCAGCTTCTTGTATTTTATCCTCTGAGGAGTGGTATCTGCTACACGTTTCTTGTAGTTCTCCTCGTACTCGGAATAAGTGCCTTCGAACCATGTCACCTTTGAATTGCCTTCGAAAGCAAGCATGTGCGTGGCCACCCTGTCGAGGAACCAGCGATCATGCGAGATTATGACAGCGCATCCTGCAAAGTTCTCCAGTCCTTCTTCGAGGGCTCTCAGTGTGTTCACATCAATATCGTTTGTCGGCTCATCGAGAAGAAGAACGTTAGCTCCTGACTTAAGCGTAAGTGCAAGGTGGAGCCTGTTTCTTTCACCTCCTGAAAGCACTCCGCATTTCTTCTCCTGGTCAGCACCGGTAAAGTTGAACCTTGCAACATAAGCCCTGGCATTAACCATCCTGTTTCCAACCATAATATCCTGCTGGCCTCCTGAAATAACTTCATAAACCGTTTTGGCAGGATCGATCTCAGAGTGTGACTGGTCTACATAACCAAGAGAAACAGTCTCACCGATAGTGAATGTTCCGTTTGTGGCGCTTTCCTGTTTCATTATCATCCTGAAGAGGGTTGTCTTGCCGGCGCCATTAGGCCCGATAACACCCACTATCCCGTTTGGCGGGAGCTTAAAATCAAGGTCCTCGAACAATATCCTGTCGTCAAATGCTTTTGCAACCTGTTTTGCTTCAATAACCTTGTCTCCAAGCCGCGGTCCGTTAGGTATGAATATTTCCAGCTTCTCTTCCTTTTGCTTTATATCCTGGTTCAGCAGGTTTTCATAAGCGCCAAGTCGGGCTTTTGATTTTGCATGTCGTGCCTTTGGCGACATCCTCACCCATTCGAGCTCTCGTTCCAGTATTTTCCTTCTCTTCACATTGCCTTTTTCTTCTACCTCAAGTCTTTTGGCTTTCTGCTCAAGCCAGGAAGAGTAATTTCCCTTCCAGGGAATACCTTCACCCCTGTCGAGCTCCAGTATCCACCCTGCAACATTATCGAGGAAATACCTGTCGTGTGTTATGCAGATTACAGTACCCTTGTACTGTTTCAATGTTGTTTCAAGCCATTGTACAGACTCGGCGTCGAGGTGGTTTGTCGGTTCGTCAAGGAGCAGCACGTCAGGTTGTTTTAAAAGGAGCCTGCAAAGCGCGACCCTTCTCCTTTCACCTCCCGACAGTACATTGACCCTGGCATCTGGAGGAGGGCACCTCAGGGCATCCATGGCTCTTTCGAGCTTGTGCTCCATATTCCAGGCATCGCTGTAGTCTATCTTTTCCTGAAGTACTGCCTGCCTGTCCATCAATTGCTGCATCTTGTCAGGATTTTCATAAACTTCGGGATCACCGAAACTATTGTTTATCTGTTCGAATTCCTTAATCAGGTCCATGGTATCCTTTACACCCTCCTCAACAATTTCGAGCACAGTTCGCGTATCATCAAGAAGAGGATCCTGCGCCAGGTGTCCGACTGTATAACCCGGAAGAAATGTAACAACTCCCTGGTACTCTTTTTCAAGCCCTGCAATAATCTTCAGCAAAGTAGACTTACCGGAACCGTTGAGCCCGATAATGCCGATCTTTGCGCCCAGGAAGAATGACAATGAGATGTCTTTCAGCACCTGCCTGTGGGGGGGAAAGGTTTTACCCACCCTGTTCATCGAAAAAATTATCTTATTATCTTCTGCCATTTCATAAGTGTTTATCCGGATACAAAAATAAACACAATGCAGAACAAGACCGATGAATTTTATATAAAAAAACGGAGACAACCGTAGTTGTCTCCGCTGGGTAGTATATGATGGATCTGATCAGAATTGCTTAACCTCTGTGACTGTTTCCTTATTCTCGAACAACTTTATTGTTTCATTCTGCAGCAGCACCCACAGGAAGTACACGCCTTTAAGTGTTCCGATAGGAATGTTCAGCATTCCCAGGGCAGAAACAACGATCACGATGTACCGTGCCCATGATTTGTACGCAAAAAGGCCAATACCTCCGATCATTCCAAGGGTTGACATAAACCCTATCAGCAACGGGAGGCTGACAGACAAAATATTCAGCACTGTTTCAGCAACCTCTTCACCTCCTACCTGTGATTTTGCAAAATTTAGGGCGAAAAATACAGCCAGGGCTGCTACCAGACCCAGGAAAGCGAAACCAACCTGTATGGCTGCAACGACTGTAACGTGTTTTTTCATCTTTGACTCTTCCATGACTTTTCTTTTTTAAATCTTATTTCTTCATTCCGCTTCAATGACGGTACAATATAACCAAATGCTGCATCGGCTATATAATTTTTTGATATTCATCATAAAAAATAATTTCGAATAGTTAACCAAAATATTCGAAAGAGTTGTTTGATTATAGATTGCCCCTGATAAGAGTGTTATTTAGTTTTTTACTAATTTTGGATCAAATAATGAAGCTATGAAAAGAAAATTATTATTTGCAATATGCCTTCTTTGCATGACAGTATCATTTCATTCCTGCGAGCTTGAGAACTGCAAAGTGTGCCAGCAGAACACCTACGACCAGAATAACAACCTTATAAATGAAGGAAGTGAATCAGAGTACTGTGGTGCTTCTTTACTGCGTGTTGAGGCTACACCTCCTACAACTGTCCTGGGTGTAACAACAAAATGGGAATGCAGGTAATCAATACCTGACACCTATTACAGTTACATCATCAACCTGGGGATTATCTCCTCTCCAGCTTTCAAATATCTCATCGAGTTTTTCTCCCTGTTTGATCATTGGCAAACCGTTCATAGTGAGAAGAGTTTCCTTCAGCTGGTTTGACATGAACTTTTTCTCTTTTGGTCCGCCAAACTGGTCAGCATAACCGTCAGTAAATATATAGAAGGCATCCCCTTTCTGAAGGTCTATCTCATGAAGGGTGAAAGGTGTCATCCTGTAGTGAATTGCAACAGGCATCTTGTCTGCCCTGTAATGAATGAGCTCTCCGTTTCGTACAAGGTAGAGCGGGTTGTTTGCCCCTGAGAACCAAAGCTTGTTCTTATCGAAATCAACAAGACAAACCTCGATATCCATGCCATCTTTTACACTTTCTTCCCCTGCAACCTGTTTCAAAGCTTTTATTATCCCCTGGCGAAGGTTTTCGATTATCTGATCGGGCATAAGGATCTTTTTGCCGATGACTATCTCATTGAGCATAGTTACCCCAAGCATGCTCATGAAAGCGCCCGGTACACCATGGCCCGTACAGTCTGCACAGATAATAACCTGCATGTTACCAATTGAATTTACCCAGTAAAAATCACCGCTTACAATGGCAAGCGGCTTATAAAGTACAAAATGCTCCATCTTCTCGCTGAACAGTTCGAGGGAAGGGATAAGAGCAGTCTGTATCCTTTTTGCATACATGATACTGTCGGTGATATGCTTTTTCTGGTATGCTATCTGGTCGCGCTGGGCTGCTGCAAGGTCGCGCTGTTTTTCAATTTCATCCTTTTGTGCTGAAATTGTCCTGTTCTTTTCCTCCAGCTTGATATTCGCCTCTTTCTTTATAGTGTATCCCCTGTAGATGTAATAACCGAGGATGCTGACGAGAAGAAGTGCAAAAAGGACGAAATATAGAATGAGCTTTTGTTTTTCGATTGCTTCAAGCTGAAGTTTTATCCTGCCTTCCTGTTCAGATATTCTCGTAAGCTGCTCGTCAATCCTTGCCAGTTGTGTTTTAATCATCACTTTCTGGTTTTCAAGAGTGTCCTTCTGAACCTGCACTTCCCTCTGCTGTGTTAGAATAGTTTCCTGCTGCACTCCGATTTCGGCATTCTGCTTTTTGATCATTGCAAACTGCTGATCGAGCTGGCGCTGCTTTTCATTAAGAGTTTTCTCCTTTGCGACAATTTGCTTATCAAGACTGTCGAGAAGGGCTTTCTGGGCAAGTATTTCTGCTTTTTGTGCAGTTATCATTTCAAGCTGTTCCTTTATAGTATCACGCTGTGCAATGATCTGCTCGTTTGCTTTACCGAAGAGATTTTCCCAGTCTTCCTTTGTCTTTACAGCCTGGAAAAGAAGATTGGTATTTACCTTCATCCCTGCAGCATTTATCATATCTTCATTGACGCTGTATTTAGGTATACCACCTTCAACACCTATGAAGTTTATCATCGATTCCCTGAACTCATAGCCTTCCGTAAGAAGCAATGTCTGATGGCCATTCAGCCTTTCCTTGATCCTGTTTATATTAAACCCGCTTGCCTTGTTAACATACAGCAACTGCGTATGAATGATCTGGTTTTCCGAATTGAACCTCACTACCTGAACCGGTTTCTCCTGTATTGTCTTTCTTGTTTTGGCAAGGTTTCCCAGCTCCAGGAACATGTATTCATCCTTGTCGAGTATACCAATCTTGAAGACAGATGAATCTGCAAACTGAGGTCCGTAATCAATATACCGGGCAATATCAAAAATGAATAATGCTTTTGTACCATTGCTTTGCCCGGAAACTCTGTTCAGACCTGTTACAATGATGAACAGGATCAGAGTAATAACGGAAAATCGATTAAGTCTGGTCATTGTTAAGGTAGGTTAATTGTCACGAATTTGCATATTTTTATTAAAGAAACCTATTCATGAAGGCAGGTAATCAACTTTGTGTTGATAAAATGTTAATAATTGCGATTATCGCTGAAGCCATGTTCTTTTTCTTATCGTAATTTTATACGAACGATTAAGATTAGCCTCATGGCATTGAATTTCAATAATTTAGGACTACAGGGCAAAAATATAGTAATTGTTGAGGATGATCTTCCATCTGTAAAATATTATGAAACTCTTCTCCGGAATTCGGGTGCCAATGTGAGTGTCTTCAGCAACGGCAGGGAGTTCATTGAATATGTGAAAACAGGAACCCCGGCAATCGATCTCATATTTATGGATTTCCTGATACCCTTTGTAAACGGTATCGATTGCATTAAAATTTTCCGCAAAGAGAGAAAAGATGTACCGGTTATAATGATCACGGCATACAGTTCAGAATCTGCAAGACAGGAGGCCTTCGTTGCAGGATGCACTGAATACCTGCTTAAGCCGATTTACCCCGAAAAGATCTGTTACCTTATAGAGAGGTACCTGTGTGCATCGCAAATTCCCTATTCATTAATGAATTAGCAGAAACCCCATGTATATAAAAACCCCTTCCGGAATAGCTGGAAGGGGTTTTTAGTTAGTGTTTGTTTAATTCTAAGGCTGAATTCTTTTCATATAATCAGCATAGTAATCCTCGAGCTTTGTGTTCACCCTGTCTCCCATTTCCTTTTCCCCGTTCCTTATTAACATATCGGCTACCTGCGATGTATACTGGATTGAAGATTGTATCTCATACTCTGCAGAATTTACGATATAATTATCCTGCTTAAGGAAATAATCAAGTCTGGAATTGTAATGTTCCACGAAATCATTTGCCATCGCAACTGCTTTATCTTTGGCTCCTGCTGAAAAGTATGCCGAGATTATGTCGCCGACATACGGGTCATAAGGCACCTTGCTTAACGGAAGCTTTGCCATGCAGGTGTCGAGCACCTGTATTGCCAGTTCCTTTTTTCCTTCAGCTGCCAGGGATGAAGCCAGCCTTGCGTAGGTGAGTCTGGCTCTTACGACAGAAAGAGTGCGGGTATGATTATAATCGATGTTCACATGCGGGTCATTAGCGCCTCCCCATTTGAATTTTTTCATGATATTCTCATAAAGGATGTCTGTGTCAACCCTGCCATATTCCATCCAGCTTTTGTTTTCAGATCTTATGGGCACAAGCCTGTAAGCAAGCCCCTCCAGCTGGAAATATGGTTCGAGGCCCAAAGCATCGCTGTGGTATCCCGTAACATAATAAACAGGCCTTTGCCAGTTGTTATGGGCAAGAATATCAAGCACCACAAGCTGACTTTTAAGTATTGAGCTGCCCTTTAAGGTAATATCAATATAAGGCACAATGAGATCAGCATCCTCCGGCTTAACTGTACCAGAAGCAAGTACTTTTTCCTTATCTATCGGTATCCTGATTGTTCTCGATGGTATAATATCGATCAGTTCGTTTGGTGATATCTGAACCTTTGTCCCCTTGTTGTCGCTCATAACCCAGTCTATTATTGTGGAAATATCAACAGGATCCTTGGTTTTCTCTACAATGAATACCTGGTTATTGACTCCATCATAATATTTTGCAGGGGGCAGTGTCACCGGCAAAGGAGCAGATTCATATGTTCTCCTCTTCATCTGGCTGATGTACCAGTCTGTGTTAAGCAGCATCAGGTTGGCAACCCTGACATCTGTCCTTATACCTTCCACTTCCTGGGCATACCATAACGGGAAAGTATCATTATCGCCGTTAGTAAACAGTATAGCATCGGGAGCGCATGAATTCAGATAATTTGCTGCAACATCGCGGGTCAGGTATCTTCCCGACCTGTCATGGTCATCCCAGTTCTGGAAACCCATGAGGACCGGAACTGCAAGCAGGCTAATGAACCCTGCTGCAGGAGCGCTTAATTTTTCTCCTGCATACCTGGAGAAGAACTCAAACAATGACAATACTCCAAGACCAACCCATACCGCGAAAAAATAAAATGAACCGGCATAAGCATAATCACGTTCCCTTGGCTGGTTTGGATACTGGTTAAGGTAAAATACAATGGCTATACCGGTCATTACGAACAACAGCAAAATGTTGAACCAGTTTTTCCTGTCGCGGTTAAGCTGATATATCAACCCGGCAATACCAAGCAGGAATGGAAGAAGAAAATACCTGTTCCTCGAAGGATCATTCTTCATATCAGGAGGCATGTCGGCGGATCCGGTCCTTGGTTTATCGAGGAAGTTTATCCCCGTGATCCAGTTTCCGTTAATAGCACCCCCGGTGCCTTGTATATCATTCTGCCGTCCTGAGAAATTCCAGAGAAAATACCTGAAATACATATAGCCGAACTGGTAAGAAAACATGAATTTCAGGTTCTCCCCAAAGGTCGGTTTTCTTATTACCTGCTTATCACCTTCCGGGGTTGTAACCTGTACAGGGGTGCCTTTTATCCTGCCCCAGGCTTCGTAAACCTGTGCATGGTCATCCTGCTCGCTCCACATCCTTGGAAATAATGTGATGAACCGTGGATCAAATTCCCTCTCCAGATTATGGCTTGTAATTTTGTACTTCCCGTTTTCAAGGCTGTACTGAGCCTTGCCATCTTTATAGTCGAGGACCGGTGCATTGTAATAAGCTCCGCTGAACAACGGCCTGGAACCATATTGCTCCCTGTTCAGGAAATAAAGCAGGCTGACAGGGTTTGAAGGGTTGTTCTCATTAAGCGGAGGATTGGCATTGGCCCTTATAACAATTATTGCATTTGAAGAATAGCCGATTAGTATAACTGCAACCGACGTGAGTATTGTATTGAGAGCTGACCTGTTTCTGGAAGCTATATACCAAATGAATGCAGCAACAAGAAGCAGCACAATAACATTCAGGAAGGAAGACCCTGAAACCACCCAGATTCCTGCAAAAAACAGTGCGGCAATTGCAAAAGCGGCATTCTTGAAAGGCTCTGAGTTCACAAGAGTGGACCTGATGGCAAGTATTAGAAGTATCGCAAGCAGAACAAGATGAAAGATCATTCCGCTATTTGCCGGCAACCCGAGTGTGTTTACAAAAAAGATGTCAAACCTCATTGATATTGTCACGACACCCGGCATTATTCCGAACATCAGGAGAGCAAGAACAACTACTGATATACAAAGGGAGATTATGAACCCCTTCCAGGTAAATGAATACTTCCTGAAATAATAAACAAGCACTATTGCCGGTATTGCAAGAAGGTTGAGAAGGTGAACACCGATTGATAATCCCATCAGGAAGGCAATAAGTATTATCCACCTGTTGGAATACTTTTCATCAGCAACATTTTCCCATTTGAGAATGGCCCAGAAGACAACAGCAGTGAACAATGAAGATGTGGCATACACCTCTCCCTCTACAGCGGAGAACCAGAATGAATCTGAAAATGTGTACGTAAGAGCTCCGACAGTTCCTGCTGCTATGACAGCAAAGATCCTGGGAGTAGTGTATTTTTCTTCACTTGTAAGTATCAGCTTTGATGCAAGGTGGGTGATCGTCCAGAAAAGGAAAAGTATCGTAAATGCACTTGCAAAAGCCGACATGGCATTTACTGTAACTGCCACCTTTGTAACATCGCTTCCGGCAAACAGTGTGAAAAACCTTGCCATTATCATGAATACAGGGTTCCCCGGGGGATGCCCTATTTCGAGCTTGTATCCTGATGCAATGAACTCCCCGCAATCCCAGAGGCTTGCAGTTGGCTCGAGAGTCATAATGTAAGTGATGGCAGCCACCACAAACACCATCCATCCTGAAATAACATTTATCAGTCTGTAATTCTTCATTCTGTAACTATTGGAATGCTTAAATGAACAGGAGACGAAATTACTCAATTTTTTCCAACTATAAAGGAAGGCTGAGGCTCTGCTAATTTTTGTAAATTTGCGTGTTACTGACTAAAAATGAAACGGACATCCCTGCTGACCATAATCATACTTTTATTTTGTTTTAAGTCGGTAAAAGGCCAATATTATAATACAGGGCAGGATCCCGCGTCAGTGAGGTGGCTTCGCATAAAGACCGAAAGGTTCACGCTCATTTATCCAAAGGATTACGGGCAGGCAGGAATAGATCTTGCCCGGTCGCTCGATATGGCACAAAAAAGAATGCCTCTTGTTTTTCCGGGTAAAAGAATGAACCTGCCAATAGTTGTTCACAGTCTTTCAGCGGAGTCAAATGGTTATGTTGCATGGGCCCCGAAAAGAATGGAACTTTACCCTCTGAAAGAGCAGAATGCAATTCCGGGTGACCAGAACCTTCTGCTTTCCCTGCATGAGTTCACACATGCTTACCAGATGCAATCGCTGAACAAGGGCTTCACCCGGGCAATGTCTTTACTGGTTGGTCAGCAAATGCCTGGAGCGGTTTCTTCATTGCTGCCGTTATGGTTCCTTGAAGGGGATGCAGTTGTAACGGAATCTGTATTGTCAAATACCGGCAGGGGTAGGTTTGCTTCGTTCCAGAAACCTGTCAAAGCTCTTACTCTATCAAAAGATCCATACGGGTATGACAAGATGCTTAACGGGTCATTCAGGGATTATGTGCCTGATCATTATCAGTATGGCTATCAGCTTGTTTCATGGTCTTTATCAAAGTATAATAAGGAATTATGGAACAATGTACTTGATTTTACAGGAAGGCAGCCTTTTACGATCATTCCTGTAAATATTATTCTTTCAAGGGAAACAGGACTTACTAAAAGAAAGCTCTATTACGAAACTATCGATTCGCTCAAGGTTTTATGGGAAAAGGATACAGCAGGCAAAGAGCAATATACAGCGCTCTCACCTGTGAAGAAGAAAGAATTCATTAATTATTTCTCACCTGTCTTCGCAGGCTCTGACAGCATAATTGCAGTAAAAACATCCCTTTCATCCTCTCCTTCAATAGTACTTGTCAATCCTTCTTCAAAGAATGAAAAAACACTGTTTCATCCCGGGTTTATGTATCCTTACAGGCTCGATTACGGCGGAGGCATGATAGTATGGGCAGAAAACCGGCCTGATCCCAGGTGGGAGAACAGGAGCTATTCGGTAGTGATTGTATACGATATTAAAAAAGGATCCGCAAAGAGAATAGGGTACAAGTCGAGATACATGGCTGCAGGCATTTCACCTGACGGAAGCACCGTGTGCGCTGTCGAAGCTGAACAGGATAACAGCTGTAACCTCGTATTTATCGATGCTGACCGGGGTGAAATAATCAATTCTGTTGCGGCTCCTCCGGGAACCTATCTTCAAAGACCTAAATGGTCAGAAGATGGCAAGTGGGTTACTGTTATTTATTTAACAGATGAAGGTGAAGGAATCATGTCGTATTCCGTTCATGAAAAAAGGTGGCAGGTCAACATGGAACCGGAAGTTGTTGACCTACAGGCAGGATTCCTTAAGAAAGATACATTGCTCTTCGTGAGTTCCCGTTACGGGACCGATAACCTTTTTATGAAGACTGCCGGAGAAACACTGCAGGTTACAAATTCTGAATTCGGGATCACTGATCCTGATATTTCCGGTAACAACATAATATTCAGCGACTACAAAGCTTCAGGGAACCTTATCGGTTCAGTTACCTTTCAGAATGCCGGAGCCATAAAGACTGACCGGTCATTTTTCCTTATCGATCGTCTTGATTCAGCTTATAAAGATCTCCCCTTAAAGTTCATACCAGAGGAAACAACCAGCTATTCTCCTGAACCATTCAGAAAGTGGCAGCATCTCTTCCGGTTCCACAGCTGGCTGCCATTCTATGCCGATATAGACAAGGTACAATCCGATCCTCTTTCAGTCAGGCCGGGATTCACCCTGATGTCACAGAATACATTGAGTACCCTGGAAACAACACTGGGATATGAATATTCTGAAAACGGTGAGCACCTTTTTCATTCCAAAGTGCTGTGGGCAGGTTTGTACCCGGTTATTGAAGCTAAGGTTGGCTATGGGTATAACCGCAGGTTCCCTGCAAGACAATTTTATGACAGTAATGGTAAACGGTATTCAGGAGTGATCTCTATTCCGCTTCGCTATTCAACAGGCTGGTTTTCACAATATGTGAGGCCATCACTTACTCTGGAGTATTTAAATAGTATCTACCAGGTGGGTGACAGGAAAGATATGGGTCAGACAGAATTGACATGGGGGTTCTACTTCTCAAATTATTCGCGCTCAGCCTTAAGGGATATATATCCTTTATGGGCTCAAAGCATCGACTTGAATTATATTACATATCCCTTCGATAAAGATCTGTTCGGGACAACGTTCATATTTAGGTCATCCTTTTATTTCCCTGGAATTTTCAGGGATAATGGAATAAGGATAAGGTACAGTTCTGAAAACCAGGACCAGGATCATTTTATATTCACGAACAGCATCTCCCATCCGAGAGGCTATGAAGATGTGATCTCGAAGCAACTGAATACAGCATCTTTTGATTATGTTTTTCCAGTAGCCTATCCGGATTTCAATATATCCAGCCTGTTGTACATCAAAAGAATTCGCTCAGGTTTATTTTACGATTATGCAGCAGGTAAAGGCAACAGGCATTATCAGAATAACGGTTCAGGACAAGTTGCGCAGGTGCCTGGAACTGAAATCTTCCGATCATATGGGGTTGAGCTTCTATCGGATTTTCACATTTTCAGAATCCCCTTCATGATTTCAGGAGGCATACAGGCTGCATGGACCGACAAATCGGAAATGCCGGTTTTTAAAGTGCTGTTTAATATTGATCTTTACGGATTCAACCTGGGAAAATGATCACTGCCGGAACCTTTTACTGAAAGCGCAGGAGATTCCTCAGTCGACATTCTCACAGGCTCGAATGTCTCCATCGGAATGACGATAACAGAAGGAGAATGATGGAATGAAGCGGCGTGTTTTGTAGTTGATGTTATTTTAATGAATCGACATGCTGCAAAACACGCCGCTTCATTCCTGACTTTAAAAACATTGCCGTCATTCCGAATTCCGCACAGCGGAATGAGGAATCCCATCCGATTTTGCACTACCTAATCATTCTTTTGTCTTGAACCTTAATGAGCAGGATGTTGAATCTTACCATTGGGGCACAGGTCACACCATTGAGGATTAAAACTATTTATCAGTGTTTCTTTCTTAGTCCTGGAGTAGGACTTAATTTGTTTTTCTCTTTTTATTGCTAATTCAATATCTTCAAATGATTCATAGTAAACAAGCTTGTGAATGTTATACTTACTTGTGAAGCCCCGATTAACCTTCTTTGCATGCTCAAAACAGCGCCTTTCAAGGTCATTAGTGACTCCAGTGTATAATACTTTATTGTGAGTATTTGTCAATATGTATACATAAGAAACAAACAGCTTCATGAAAATCAAATTAGCACAGAGACAATTTAATTATTTTGTAAATACAAAGCCAATATTTTAGTTCACCTGGCATTGAATTGCAGCTCTTTAATGGATTCTTCTAATTCGCAGGGGATTCCTCAGTCGACATTCTCGGAGGCTAAAATGTCTCCATCGTCATTCCGAATTCCGCGCAGCGGAATGAGGAATCCCATCCGATTTTGCAATACCTAATCATTCATTTGTCTTGAACCTTGATGAGCAGGATGTTGAATCTTACCATTGGCGCACAGGTCACACCATTTAGGATTAAAACTATTTCAGTTCTGGAATGGTTTTATTCTTCTAATTCGCAGGAGATTCCTCAGTCGACATTCTCGGAGGCTAAAATGTCTCCATCGTCATTCCGAATTCCGCGCAGAAGCCCAAACGATTTTGGATCACCCTAAGAATTTACCTTTTTGAATTTTATTGGGCATCTAAGCTTCTTGCTGTTTCCTTTATCAGCTCCCATGCCTTCTCCACATGCTCCATTGTAACATTTGTCTGCGCAGTAACCATTCTGAGAGTATATTTTCCCCTGAGAACTGTGTGGGTCAGGTACAACTTCCCGGTATCGTTAAGATGGTGATTCAGTCTTTCATTGAGAACATTCAACTCTTCATCGCTTCTGCCTGCCGGGGAGAACCGGAAACAGACCACACTTATTACCACAGGCGCGAGTATCTCGAAGTCTTTTTCCGCAGCAATGAGTTCCTTAAGCCTGAAGGCTATTTTAACATGATTTCTGACCTTTTCCCTAAGACCTTCTACGCCGTATGACCTTATGACACTCCAGAGCTTTAAAGCCCTGAATCGTCTTCCAAGGGGAACTCCCCAGTCACGATAGTCATTCACCTTTCCCCTTGTCCGGGTTTTCAGGTATTCCGGCAATATCTCAAAGGTTTTGATAAGGCTGGCTGCATCTCTTGTAAAAAATGCAGAACAGTCGAAATTAACGAACATCCACTTATGCGGATTGAAGACCAGGCTGTCGACATACTCTATTCCCTCGACCATCCACCTGAACTCGGGCAGTATCAGGGCTGTACCCCCCATTGCAGCATCGACATGAAGCCAGATATTATTTTTATTGCAGATTTTACCTATTTCCCTAACAGGGTCGATTGCCGTGGTCCCTGTTGTTCCAAGTGTTGCAATAACGCAGCAGGGCTTATATCCTTTCCTGGTGTCGTTTTCTATTGCTTCCCTCAGGGCAATGGGATCCATAGAGAAATCATCGCGTGATTTTACTTTTATGAGGTTCTTCCTGCCAATACCGCTTATTTTTACAGCCTTATCGATCGAGGAATGTGTCTGGTCTGAGCAATAGACCCTGAGAACTTCGTTATTAAATGCACCTTCATCGTTTATCCTGAAGCCGGTGGTCTTTTCACGTGCCGTCAATATTG
This sequence comes from Bacteroidales bacterium, assembly GCA_035297425.1. Lineage (GTDB taxonomy): Bacteria > Bacteroidota > Bacteroidia > Bacteroidales > VadinHA17 > LD21. The sequence continues at coordinate 30,822 of DATGYZ010000025.1, forward strand.
CTGCCAGGGTTGAAGTGGAGGCAGTATCCTGGATCACACCTTCAAAATCATCGGGCAGGCCGATCATCTTTCTCAGCCATACCATCATTTTTTCTTCGAGCTCCGTGGCCGCGGGCGATGTTTCCCAGACCATTCCCTGTACTCCGAGAGTGGCTGTCAGCATTTCGGCAAGAACCGAAGGCATGCTGTTATTTGCAGGAAAATACGCGAAGAAGTTGGGACTTTGCCAGTGAGAGATGCCAGGCATTATTATTTTTTCGAAATCCTCCATCAGGCTGCTGAAGGATTCAGGATCTGATGGCGGGTCATCCGGCAACCTGTTTTTAATCTCACCTGGTTTTACCTGTGACTTGACAGGGTATTTTTCAACATTTTCCATGTAAGCTGCCATCCATTCGACCAGCTCATGGGCATGTTTCCGGAATTCATCAGGTTTCATCAGCAATATTATTTCACCGCATCGGCAAGCAGTATGATCTTGTTTGCCTTGACCTCGATCACACCACCGCTCACCTCGAACACCTTCTGAGTATCATCCTCTTCAACTATGACAACGGTACCGCTTTCGAGAGTTGAGATTATCGGAGCATGATCTTTCAAAACCTGGAAGGATCCCTTTTTACCGGGGACCCTCACAGATTTGATATCTCCCTCGTATACTTTCCTGTCAGGTGTAATAATATCTATTCTCATCTGAGTTTTTTATTTTGACTGGGCAAGTATCTTTTCGCCTTTTTCAATTGCATCCTCAATTGTTCCAACAAGAAGGAATGCTGATTCAGGATACTGGTCAACCTTGCCGTCCATGATCATGTTGAAGCCTTTTATTGTGTCTTCAATTGATACAAGGGCGCCTTTAATACCAGTGAATGATTCGGCAACATGGAAAGGCTGTGAAAGGAAGCGCTGAACACGCCTTGCACGGTGAACGACAAGCTTATCTTCTTCTGAAAGCTCATCCATACCCAGGATCGCGATAATATCCTGGAGCTCATTATATCTCTGGAGAAGCTCTTTAACGCGTTGTGCACAGTTGTAATGCGCTTCTCCAACTATGTCGGCCGTGAGGATCCTCGAGGTTGAATCAAGTGGGTCAACTGCCGGGTAAATACCAAGCTCTGAAATCTTCCTGCTTAGAACCGTTGTTGCGTCAAGGTGGGCAAACGTTGTTGCAGGAGCTGGGTCTGTAAGGTCATCAGCAGGCACATAGACAGCCTGGACAGATGTTATGGAACCATTCTTTGTTGATGTGATCCTTTCCTGCATAAGACCCATCTCTGTTGCCAGTGTCGGCTGGTAACCCACTGCAGAAGGCATCCTCCCGAGTAGTGCTGATACCTCTGATCCGGCCTGTGTAAACCTGAAAACATTGTCCATGAAGAAAAGGATGTCTCTTCCACCGCTCTTGCCGTCGCCATCCCTGAAGTGCTCTGCAACTGAAAGTCCTGACAGAGCAACCCTTGCCCTGGCACCGGGAGGTTCATTCATCTGGCCAAACACAAGAGCGAGCTTTGACTCTTTCATAGCATCTTTGTCGACAGTTGAAAGGTCCCATCCCCCTTTTTTCATATTTTCGAGGAATTCCTTGCCATAAGTTATAACGCCTGCTTCAAGCATCTCGCGGAGAAGATCATTACCTTCCCTGGTTCTTTCACCAACACCGGCAAATACTGAAAGTCCTGAATATGCCTTTGCAATATTGTTGATAAGCTCGAGGATAACAACTGTCTTACCAACACCTGCACCTCCGAACAACCCGATCTTTCCTCCTTTTGAATATGGTTCTATAAGGTCAATAACCTTAATTCCTGTGTAAAGAACCTCTTTCTCTGTTGAAAGAGTGTCATACTTGGGAGGTTTCCGGTGAATAGGATATCCGCCTTTCTTGTCGAGTTTGCCGATGCCGTCAATAGCTTCACCAGTTACATTCATAAGGCGTCCCTTGATCTGTTCGCCTATTGGCATTGTAATTGGCAGGCCTGTTGCAACAACCTCCATACCGCGGCGAAGTCCGTCAGTTGAATCCATTGCTATTGTCCTGACAGTTCTTTCGCCGATATGCTGCTGACATTCCACCACCAGCACCGAACCATCGTCTCTCTTAATCTCGAGAGCATCATAGATATCAGGCATCTCAAGTCCCTGTTTCTCAAAAGTGACATCAACTACAGGTCCAATGATCTGGCTGATTTTACCGGTGTTTTGTGACATTTTACTTACGTTTTAAGATATATGCGTTTTGTTGTTTCTTATAATAAATTTTACTTTTCCCTGTCAATTAGTGAAGAGGCCATATCCTCCAGCTCTTTTTTTCGTCCTGCATGCACTGATGTTTTTCCGAGACAATTGAAAGCCCTGTCAAAATACTCTTTTATGTCATTCTCAGTCTGAGCCTTTATGTGCAAAGCATCGTAAAGCTCTATCACGCTGTCAATTTTTCCTTCGATGTCAGCCTTCCCCGGGCTAAAAAGCTCTTTCAGCCTTTTAAGCTGGGCACCGGAGGCCTTTTCACATGCCATTACATACAAATAGGTCTTTTTATTTGCAGTAATATCTCCACCCCGAATCTTTCCGAACACTTTGAATTCCCCATAAGCATCGAGAAGATCATCCTGAAGCTGGAAAGCCAACCCCAGGTTTCTGCCGAACTCGTAAATAAGCTCAGAATCAGACTCGCCTGCTCCCCCTGCGACCGCTCCTATCTTTGCTGCAGCAGCAATAAGAACAGCTGTTTTAAGTTCGATCATGCGAATGTATTCTTCTTTGGAGACAGTTGCCTTATTCTCGAAATCCATATCCAGCTGCTGCCCCATGCAGACTTCAATTGCAGCCTTATTATAGATCCTGAAAACTGTCGGCATGCAATGAGCCGGAGCCTGCATTACACAATCGTTCGCAATGAAAGCCATAACATCGCCCGACAAAACTGCCTGGTTGAGATTCCATTTATGGTGCACTGTCGGAAGTCCTCTCCGCATGGGTGCATTATCCATAATGTCATCATGAACCAGGGTGAAGTTATGGAAGACTTCAATACCAGTCGCAGGAAAGACAGCTTCATCAATCTTGTCGTTGAACAGATTGCATGACATCAGTGTCAGCACTGGCCTGATCCGCTTGCCACCTATTGAAAGAACGTATTTTACCGGTTCTGTCAGTCGTTCAGCTTCAGTATCATAGATAAGGCCTGAGATGGCTTTTTCTATTATCTCCTTTAGCTGGGACTGGTTAAACATTATCCGGTTATATTAATCATATCTTTTGCGTCTATCCGCGTAAAGCCTCTGCACCACTTACAACTTCAAGGATCTGGTTTGTAATTGTTGCCTGCCTTGCCTTGTTATACTGAAGTGTAAGGTCACGGATCATTCCTGTTGCATTATCTGTCGCCTTATGCATTGCCGTCATCCTGGCTCCGTGTTCGGCAACAAATGAGTCAAGTACTGCCTTGTAGAATTGTATCCTGAGGGATTTCGGAATAAGGTCCTGTACGATAGCTTCCTTGCCGGGTTCATAAATATAATCCACTGGCGTAGAATTTTTCCTGTCCCCGGTTATTGTCTGAACAGGAAGGAACTGCTCAACCTTCAGGTATTGTACAGCTGCATTTTTGAACTGGTTGTAAATAATATCAACCCTGTCAAATTCCCCTGCCGCAAAGCTGTTCATCACCTGAGTTGCAACCCTGTCGACATTTTCATATGTGACATTGTTAAGTATGCCGTTCTGCTCTGGCAGCATGTTCACCTTAAGCTTCCGGAAGAAATCGAATCCTTTTTTTCCTATGGGCAACAGCCAGAGATTACCTGCGCTGTATTGCTGCGGATAAACCTCATTTATTATCCTCCTGGTCTCTTTTACAACGTTACTGTTGAAAGCGCCGCATAATCCCCTGTTCGATGTTATAACAACGAGTAAAACCTTTTCAGGGGCTGAATGGCGGGCATAGATATTTTCAACCTCCGTATCGGCGAGACTTTGTGATAGCCCGACAAGTATCTCATACAGCTTATTGGCATAAGGCCTCAGCCTGACGATCTTATCCTGCGCTTTTCTCAGTTTCGCGGCAGAAACCATCTTCATTGCTGAAGTGATCTGCCTTGTCGATTTCACTGAGGTTATCCTTATTCTAATTGCCTTTAAGTTGGCCATCTTCTCCTATTATGAAGCGCTATGAACGGTATTTCATTGCCACGTCGGCAGCAACCTTTTCAAGAACGCCTGTTATATCGTTATTCAGAACTCCGTCGCGAAGCTGATCGAGAACATTGCGGTGTTTCAATTCGAGGATCTCGATAAACTCCCTTTCGAACTTCTTCACCTCATGAAGGGGAACTTCTTTCAGCAGTCCCATCGTTCCGCAGTAAATTATTGCAACCTGTTTCTCTACAGGGATCGGGTTATACTGGGGCTGTTTCAGTATCTCAACGTTCTTTGCACCCTTGTTAAGTATGGCAAGGGTTGAAGCATCGAGGTCAGATCCGAATTTTGAGAAAGCTTCAAGCTCGCGGTACTGTGCCTGGTCAACCTTAAGGGTTCCGGCGATCTTTTTCATTGATTTGATCTGGGCGTTACCACCTACCCTGGATACTGAAATACCAACGTTGATCGCAGGCCGTACTCCGGAGTTGAACAAAGCAGACTCAAGGAATATCTGTCCGTCAGTGATTGATATTACGTTGGTAGGGATATATGCAGATACGTCACCTGCCTGGGTTTCAATAATCGGAAGAGCAGTGAGTGAACCTCCGCCCTTAACCATGTGTTTTATTGATTCAGGAAGATCATTCATCTTGTTTGCCACCTCATCTGATTCGATGATCTTGGCTGCTCTTTCGAGAAGTCTTGAATGCAGGTAGAAAACATCACCCGGATACGCTTCACGGCCTGGCGGTCGGCGCAGGAGCAGTGAAACTTCCCTGTACGAAACGGCCTGTTTCGAAAGGTCGTCGTATATTATTAACGCATCACGGCCTGTATCGCGGAAAAATTCACCAATTGCTGCACCTGCAAACGGGGCATAGAACTGGGAGGCGGCAGGATCGGAAGCTGTTGCAAGCACAATTACTGTATATGCCATTGCACCATGCTCCTCAAGTGTTGCTGCAATATTCGCAACTGTCGAGCCTTTCTGACCTATTGCAACATAAATGCAATAAACCGGCTTCCCTTTTTCAAAGTTGCTGCGCTGGTTTATTATAGTATCAATTGCAATAGCAGTCTTTCCTGTCTGCCTGTCACCGATTATAAGCTCTCTCTGCCCGCGGCCGATCGGGATCATTGCATCTATTGCCTTGATACCTGTCTGAAGCGGTGTGCGCACTGGCTGCCTGAATATGACACCCGGAGCTTTTCTTTCAAAGGGCATGTTGTAAAGTTCGCCCGTAATGGGCCCTTTACCATCGAGAGGCTGTCCGGTCGGTGAAATGACCCTGCCGAGTAAACCCTCGCCAACACCGAGAGAGGCAATCTTTCCTGTTCTCTTAACTATGTCGCCTTCGCTTATCTCTTCGGTCGGACCTAGTAGCACAGCCCCGATGTTGTCTTCCTCGAGATTAAGCACAATGCCTTCCATCCCGTTCTCAAACTCGATAAGCTCGTTTGACTCGGCATTGGAAAGTCCGTAAATACGGGCAATACCGTCACCCACCGTTAGCACAGTTCCGACCTCCTCAAGCTCAGCGCCGGTATTAATTCCCTCAAGCTGCTGTTTGAGAATTTTTGAAACCTCTGCTGGTTTAATGTTTGCCATTTCTGTTTTCTTATTTTTCTATTGGATAAATACTATCAAGATTCAACTCTGCCAAGCAATTCCTTCCTGATCTTTCTGAGCTTGTATTTTATGCTGGCATCAATATAATTATCATCGACGCGTAAAATAAAACCTCCTATTATACCCGGATCAATAACTT
>DATGYZ010000026.1:0-7625 GCA_035297425.1 Bacteroidales bacterium
CGGAGAGAGGGGGATTCGAACCCCCGGTACAGTTACCCATACGGCAGTTTAGCAAACTGCTGGTTTAAGCCACTCACCCATCTCTCCAGACAGGTGCGACAAAAATAGGAAAACAGTAGTTAAGTTCAAAGTAAATTGAACTTAAAAATTCCTCCCGGCAATTAACGGAATAATTAAAGAATAATAAGACCAGTGCGAAACCCTATATTGATAAAAGGATAAACTGAGAACTTTGAGTATGGTTCTTTATTAATATTTTCAGCTGCCTCATTAATCAGAACAGAAATATTTCTGCCTCTGATCCCTATGCCGACATACCAGTCAGTGGCCTGTCTGAGAAAATAGGTTTGCCTTCCTGCAATAAGTCCAATACCGAAAACTTTGGTAAATTTTGATTCATTTCTCTTAATTGTTTCACCTTCCCTGGATACATTAAATTCCAGATTATCATAGCGAATGTACTTGTACATCAGTTGAGGTGCAACATAGAAGCCTTCATAATATTTCCTGAATTCATATTTAAACGACAAACCATGATTATTATAAGGATTAGTCCTGTATGACAAAACTCCCTTATCACTGGAATATCCGTTCGCGCCTGAAGTGTTAAAAATGTCCTGAAGGAAAGAATCTTCTTCGAGAGGAAAGATTATACCTGCCTGGAACTGGTGACTGTTGTCATTCGATCCAAATATCTCGAGGGAGACGGGTGCTTCACTGAAAAGGACCTGCAATGTATTGATCTTTATAATCAACCTGTACTTCTCACCGGTAACAGGATTTGAATTCAGTTCATTACCAAATAAAAGTGGAGGCCGGTTACCTGGACCATCAGGTGGATATCCTGCAACCTCATATACTGAATGCAGTAAAATGCAAAGCAATGCAAAACTTTTCATGAAATGTTCATTTTCAGCGAGAAAAAGGGTATGTAAAAGATACCTGTAAAAGGAAGGATTGTTGAATTTGTTGATGTAATTTTAAAGATGGTTCGTCACAATTAGGGCCAATCAGGCTGAAACTTCGGTAGGCTTAAAATGTAATCATTTTATGCTAATCATGTAATAAATATAATTTCCTAATTCAGGAAATTTGTGAACTTTTTAGCTGATCTGTAATCAGGTCAGATATAAAATTTAGATTATGAAAAATATTGTTTTTACAGGATGGTTGGTACTTGTCAGCATTATTACAGGTATCGGTTTTTCATCGTGTGAGGATGATTCTGACAGCAACAATAACGGTAAAGTTGATCCTGGTATAATTGCAGCATCTAACCTTATTGCATATTTCCCCTTCGATAAAGAGCCGGAATTAAATTCTGCTGTCGAACATTCAGATAACTCCATAACCTTTGTAAGAAAAGGAGGTACAGCAACATTCGCAAACGGGAAGAAAGGCAATGCATACCAGGGAAACAGCACTGAATCATTCCTGGAATATAACATTGCTCCGGGCTCGGCTTTGACGGGGATTGATGAGTTTACACTGGCATGCTGGATCAAAACGCCATTTACAACATCAGGAGCTGCAAAGATTTTTTCAATAAACGGAGGTGATAGTTATCTGGGAAATATTGCACTCATACAGGAGAGTCGTATTATCGGAGACTCTGTCGATCTTAAGCTGTATTTGTTTGATAGCAATTCACCCGGTTGGAAAAACCATGAAATACGGATAAATAAAAAGCAGTTTGTCAATGATAAATGGTTTCATCTTGCTGCAATCTACCGGAAGTCTTCATCGACAATGGAATTTTTTGCCAATGGCAAGCAGGTTTTCAGCCAGGTCAAGTATTCAGGTCCAATCACAGAATCTGGAAATCAACCATTACTGGAAGACATAGCTCCCGGCAGCGACATGTCAAAAATATATTTTGGTGCATGGCCTCAGCAAATTGCAGGGATAGCAGAAGGATGGATGACATATTACAAGGGGCTTGTAGACGAATTCAGGATCTATAGTAAGGCACTTACTCTGACAGAAGTTGAGGATCTTTATAAGGCAGAAGTCAGCCAGAGTGATAATTAAGAATAGCAAGGATGTCAAAGATAATTGCCATCCTTTAGGATTTTCCCAGATAGCTGTAGTCAGTACTTTTTTGCAATTTTTCCCATTTTTTTCCGGCTTCCGGCAAGACTTATGGTGCCTGTATAAGATATTGATGCTTTAGAGAGAATCAATCATCCGGTTCATTCATTAATTTAGAACATTTATTTTATTGACAATGAATATTATATGCTATTCATATAATATTTTCATTTTTTTAATTGCAGATTCCAATAATTTAATATATTCGCACCGTATTTTTTCGAACTTTACGTATTCATCATAGATCGGAAGTTGTTAAATAAACAAAGTATTTTAAAAGGTTTAAGAAAATGAAAAACAGAATTTTATTGGGATTAGCAGCTATCGCAATGGTTGCAGTCCTTGCCAGTTGTGGAAAAGTTCCCCAGGCAGAAATCGATGCAACTAACGCAGCTATTGAAGCAGCAAAAACAGCAGAAGCTCCTGTTTATCTTCCTGCCGAATTTGCAGCAGTTCAGGATTCAATGAATGCTATCAATGCAGAAATTGAAGTTCAGTCCTCAAAACTCTTCAAAAAATTTGGTCCTGTTAAAGTTAAACTTGCAGAAACCCAGACTTTAGCAAACCAGGTTGCAGCTAATGCAGCAGTTAAGAAAGAAGAAGTTAAGAAAGAAGTTGAAGCTTCTATTGCCGCTATGAAAACTGTTGTTGATGAGAACAAAACTCTCATAACAAAAGCTCCTCGCGGAAAAGAAGGTGCAGCTGTTCTTGAGCAGATCAAAACTGAAATGGCTACAATTGAAGCAGCAGCTGTTGAAGCTCAGGGTATGTATGACAAAGGTTCATATATGGATGCTCTTAATAAAATCAAAGCTTCTAACGAAAGAGCTGTAAGCATCAATACAGAACTCAAAGACGCGATTGCAAAAGTAAGACGTTAATCACAAGTTAGAATCTATACTGAAAATCCCCGGGTTTGTCCCGGGGTTTTTTTTAAAATTTCTCCGTGTCTTTATGAAAAGACGAATCAGGAAAACGCTGGTTTTCATAATGTTTGCTGTTTTCATTTCAGCTGTTGTAATGCTGATGATACAATTTATTCCTGAAGCACCTGTTTCTGAGATGGAGCATGCCAGGGCATGCCTGGCCAGTGCTTCACGAAATAAAGCTGATACATATTCAAGCAAACTATATAATGAGGCAAAAAGCAGCTACGATTCTGCCATGGCCAACTGGCAGCGTGAAAACACAAAGTTTATTTACTTCAGAGATTACGAAAAAGTAAGAATTTATGCTGTTCAGGCAGCAGAAAAAGCAAGCAAGGCAGACGAAAGCTCAATATCAAATACCAGTTCACTTAAAAAAAAGATCGCACAGAAAATAGATTCTCTGAACAACCTTGTATCAGAAATCAACAGACTTTTTACAACTTATCCTTTGGAGTCTGAAACACGGAACAGGATCTCAAAAGGAAAAATGCTTCTTGAAGAAGCAAAGGTCTCTTACAACAAGGGCCATTACCTTCAATCAAACAGGAACATTACAGACTCAGAATACCTTCTGACTACATCATTTCAAAGTGCATCAGAGGACCTGAGAACCTATTTTAAACTTTTCCCTTCATGGAAGAAATGGATGGAGAAGACAATAGCAGATTCAAAAAGAAGTGGAGAATATTCAATAATTATTGATAAATTTTCGCACAAATTAACAATATACCAGAAAGGTGTTGTAAAATATGAGTTTGATGCCGAGTTTGGGAAGAACTGGGTTGGCGACAAACGCGTGAGAGGTGATCATGCAACTCCTGAAGGAATGTATAAGATCACCAAAAAATTTGACAGAGGCAGAACAAAATATTATAAGGCGCTTCTTCTCGATTATCCCAATGCCGAGGACATCGAGAAATTTAAATCGGAGATTGCCAGGGGAACACTTCCAGGTACTGCAAGGATAGGCGGATTAATTGAGATCCATGGAAACGGTGGCAAAGGTATTGACTGGACTGAAGGATGCATCGCCCTGACTGACAAGGAGATGGATTTGCTTTATAAGGTTACCAAAGTTGGTACACCTGTCACAATAATCGGTTCAGCATCTGAACTGTCCGTTGTTTTGAAAAAATAGTATTATGGAAGAGGAAAACTTATCGAACATTCAGCCCATTCCTGAAAATGATCAATCTGGAATTTCAGTGGAGGAGCATTCAGAATCAAGGTCGATCCTGAAAAACTTTTTCTCCGGGAAAGTATTTAAATCATTTCTTATCCCGGTTCTGACACTTCTTTTTGTTCTTTTTACCGTTCCTTTCGTCTGTTATATAGCTCCTGCAATAGCTGAGATGGCACCTGTACAGGGAACAAAAATCAGCAATGACCCCGAACTTAAAAAAGATGCCTTTTACAAGAAACAGCAAAATACTCTTACAAGAGACCTTCAAAAGCTTTCAAGAAAATATAACAGTTATACTTCAGGTCAGTCATACGTTGTAATAAATACAACAGAAAACAGGTTCTTTCTATACAGGAACAGGAAGCTTGTACGCGAAGGTTTTTGCAGCTCAGGCAGTTATACGATGCTTAAAAGTGCAGAAGGTGATCGCAAATGGGTATTCAAAACCCCTAAAGGTAAATACAGGATACAGGGCAAAACAACACATCCAGTATGGAGAAAGCCTGACTGGGCGTTTGTTGAGGAAGGACTTCCAATACCTTCTGCTTTCCATCCCTCGCGGTATGAATACGGTGTTCTGGGCGACTATGCTCTTTCATTGGGTGATGGTTATCTCATTCATGGAACCATATACAAGCGCTTCCTGGGGATGCCTGTTACCCATGGTTGTGTCAGGTTGAATGATGAAGACCTCGAAGCAATTTATAATACGCTCGATATTGGTTCAAAAGTTTATATTTTCTGACAATCAGACAAACAGAATGGAAGAGAAAAAATTCAACAAAGTCTACCTGGTGGTAATCCTCCTGTTAACTGCATTTATGATTTATTATGCAGTCATGCTATCGATGGCACCTGGGAAGAAGATGTCTGAACTAAATTCAGAATTCGGACAAAAGCCACCTGAAAAGGGTGAATTCAATGAAAATGTATTTAAAGATTCAACATATCTTTCACTCCTGAAGGAGAAGTCATTTCTTCAGTCGAGAGCCACCCTGGCAGAAACAGATTCAATATATCTGACAATAAACCTCAAAGACAGTATTACTCGTCTTGAAATAAGTGGTGTTACAGTACATGCTGCAAGGATCGGCAGCTATGACATGAGCGGAATTCTTGAAAAAGGAGACAGGAACATTATTTATAACCTTTTGTCGACCCCTCTTGAAATTGCAACATTCACTGCCACAATACAGAAAGAGCCTGTAATGGTTAAGATTGCCCCCAAAGATACATCTGAATATCAGCCCGACATTATCCCGGATACATCAATTAATGAACCTGTAAATTATAAGCTTGAACTTACAAATGGCATGAGGATATATGTCTACCAGGTTGAAGAAGAAAAAAAATCCGACAGGAAAAGTATTTTCAGGTTTGATCTCAGGGAGAGACTTGGAGATACATGGATTTCATTGAAGAGTGTAGCCCATTTCAGGATTCCTGAATATCATCCCTATATTAAGATCAGAATACCACGCGATGACAGTAAAATAATTTTCAGGGCAATTCCCAGAAAAGGACAGATTGCAGTTTATACCTGATTTTTCATCTTTTTTATTCCTGCATTAAAAAAAAATGTAGGTTTGAAATAAATTAATTATTCATATCGATGTCAAGATTCACCGGTGTTCTTGGAATTCTTATAATACTCGGACTGGCTTTCCTTTGGTCAAATAACAGGAAGAGGATCAATTACCGTGTAGTTATTACAGGTTTGCTGCTGCAGGTTTGTCTTGCAGTATTCATACTTAAAGTGCCTCTGGGCCAGAAGATATTTTATTTTCTTGGTCAGGCAATTAACAAGCTTCTTGATTTTTCAAGGGAAGGTGCACTCTTTGTTTTTGGAGATCTGACAAAGATCAGTGACATACTTCCACCAGCATTTTCAAGTGCCGGCGTTTTTCTTTTTGTTTTGCTTCCGACAATAATATTTGTATGCGTGCTTGTTGCAATGGCATATCATGTTGGATTGATGCAGAGGGTAATAGCTGTAATAGCACGGTTTGTTCATTGGGCAATGAGGGTTAGTGGCAGCGAAGCTCTTTCGAATGTGTCGAGTGCATTTGTAGGCCAGGTTGAAGCGCAGATTATGATCCGCCCTTATCTTTCTGGCATGACAATGTCTGAGCTTCTTGCATCCATGACAGGTAGTATGGCATGTATTGCAGGAGGCGTAATGGCTGTTTATATTTCGATGGGTGTTCCGGCATCCTATCTTCTTGCAGCAAGTCTTATGGCAGCACCTGGTGCCCTTGTGATATCGAAAATTGTTTATCCTGAGACAAAGGAATCTGAAACCCAGGGAAAAGTAAAGCTTGATGTAAAAACTGAATATACCAATATCATGGATGCCATTTCACATGGTGCCACCGATGGTATGAAAATATCTATCAATGTAATTGCAATGCTGATCGGAGTGATTGCTTTGATTGCACTTGTTGATGCACTTCTTGGATATTTTGGTTTGTTCCTAAGCTGGATCGGGTTGTCTCTGGATGTAATAGGCCTGAATGTTGACAGCCTCAGGCTTAAAGATGTTGTAGGAGCATTTTTCCGTATGTTCGCTATAGTAATGGGCGTGCCACCTTCAGAATCTCTCCAGGTTGGCTCATTGATGGGAACCAAGATGGTGATAAATGAGTTTGTAGCTTATTCAGATCTCTCTCCCATGATCCAGCAGGGGATTCTCAGTGCTAAATCAGTTGTAATAGCAAGCTTTGCCCTTTGTGGTTTTGCCAACTTCAGCTCAATTGCAATTCAGATCGGAGGGATTGGAACCCTTGTACCACAAAGAAAAGCTGACCTTGCAAAGCTTGGGTTTAAAGCAATGATTTGCGGCACAATGGCATCTTATATTTCCGCTTCACTGGCAGGAATTCTTATGTGATCCCGGATGACCAAAGCACCTGCTTTCTTAGCTGGTTATTATTTATTATTTTTGTGCGCGATCGTATTAAGATAACTAACTAAAGTTCACGTTCCGATAGTTATTGTGAGTGGCCGTATATAGAAGGAGAGATGGCAGAGTGGTCGAATGCGGCGGTCTCGAAAACCGTTGTTCCGCGTAAGTGGGACCGGGGGTTCGAATCCCCCTCTCTCCGCAAAACAAATTACTCCCGCAGCATCAGCTGCGGGATTTTTGTTTTCAGAACTCCGAGCCCGGCTTGCCGGAGTGAGGAGAACTGAAAGCAAAAATGCCATGATGCGCAAAGCGCACATGGAGTAATTTGTTTTGCAAGGATCTCCCACAGGGATCACAGCCGAAGGCTGTAATCTATGGGTCTTGGGGTCCTGGCGTCCTGGGGTCCTGGTGTCAATGTATTCTAGCGCATTTTCTCACGTAACGCCACCGGAGTGAGGAGAACTGAAAGCAAAAATGCCATGATGCGCAAAGCGCACATGGAGTAATTTGTTTTGCA
>DATGYZ010000027.1:0-78822 GCA_035297425.1 Bacteroidales bacterium
TCCGGGTTTTCATAAAGATCTACGATTTCGAGACTGTACCTGCCTTTAAGATGTTTCCCGCAAATCTCATTCAGATTGTTTACTGCTTTTGTGGACTTAGGGGTCATACCGGTAACATATAGAGTCAGGATATATTTTTCGTGTCCGAGTCTTTTTACCGAAACATCAAATTCATTATTATCTGATGTATAACTATTTGTCTTTTTCATACAGATGAGTATTTACATGTTTTTTAAATCCAGACCAACAAGAACACATTCAGTATCTGACAGATCACCTATTATCTTTTTTACAGGCACGGGCAACTTTCTCACAAGTGTTGGTAACGCAAGTATCTGATGCTCCTTGCTTAATTGAGGATTTACCAGGAGATCAATAATTTCAATTTTATACCTGCTTTTTAAACGTTCCTCGCAAATTTTTTTAAGATTATCCAGAGCAGTAATGCTTTTATTGGTATGCCCGGCAACGTATAAACGCAATATCCTTATCTTCACCATTAGCTCCCCGGCTGTGTGCAATACTCTTTTGATCCTTAACAATATTTGCACTATGCAATTCTTCAATTCCAATAAGCTTCAGAGCTTCAGCTTCTTCAGCTTCGAATTCAAGCTGTAACGCAGCAATGCTGGATTGAAGCTTCTTACGTCTTCTTTCGAGAGCAAGTTTCTTTTGATCAATCAACTCCTTTTGGAGTAAGTGCTCTGCATTATCCCTGGCCTCCTGTACAACCCTTGCTGAGCCGGTCAACACACCCTCCATGCCAACATAAACATCCTGAAGTACTATACCATGATCGGTAAGCAGGAATTCCCTAATCTGATTGGAATGCGCCATACCCCTTGATTTCAGTACATAAATGCCCCTGTTGCGTTCACCACCTATTTCGATGTCCCTGAGCAATAGCCAGGTATCTATCAAAGAGGAGATGAATATATCTGTATGTTCAACCTGGGAACCTCCACTGGTAAGGCTTGTAAAAAATGCAGTTATATTCTGGAGTTTAAGATGATCTATTAATCTCATAGCAAGTGATTTTGCTTCCAACGCATTCTCAACAGATATGAAACTATTTAGAGGATCAACAACGACAGCAGCGGGTTTGAAATCCCTAATAAGCTTGAGCATGGTTGCAAGGTGCATCTCTAATCCACTGAAGGTAGGACGCATGGAATGAAAAAGAAGTGTTCGGTTTTTTACCAGCGGTTCCAGGTCAATTCCAATAGAAGAGATATTTCGAATAATTTGGGCCGGCGATTCCTCAAGAGAAAAGTATATAACACGTTCTCCTCTCTTGCAAGTCTCCATAACAAAATGAGCTGCAAGACTTGTTTTTCCTGTACCTGAAGTACCTGAAACAAGAATGCTGCTGCCGCGGAAATAACCTTTATTTCCCAGCATTGCATCAAGTTGTGAAATACCAGTGGATATTCGTTCAGAGGTTACTGTATGAGATAATCCAAGTGAAGTGATCGGAAGTACCGAAAACCCATTTTCGTCTATCAGAAAAGGGTATTCATTGGTACCATGAAGACTACCACGGTATTTGACTACTCTCAGCCTCCGTGTTGAAGTTTGTTCAGTAACCCTGTGATCCAGTACAATTACACAGTCGGATACATATTCTTCAAGACCCTCGCGGGTTAACGAATTTTCTCCTCGTTCTCCGGTTATTATTGCTGAAACTTTTTTATCTTTCAACCACCGGAATAATCTCCGCAGCTCTGCTCTTAAAATATTGGTGTTCGGGAACCCTGAAAAAAGTGATTCTATGGTGTCGAGTACAACCCTTTTGGCTCCAATTGAATCTATGGCGTACTTAAGTCGAATAAATAGTCCTTCAAGGTCATATTCACCGGTCTCTTCTATTTCACTACGTTCAAGATGTATATGATCAATAGAAATTTTTTTATCAGTAATAAGCTTTTCAAGATCAAATCCTAAAGAAGCAACATTCTTTATCAGCTCCTGTTCAGATTCTTCAAATGCAACAAAGACACCTGGTTCGTTATATGTTGTTGCACCTCTGACAAGGAACTCCATTGCAAGCAATGTTTTTCCACAGCCTGCATTACCGCATACCAAAGTAGTTCTCTCTTTAGGTAAACCTCCGCCTGTAATCTCATCAAGTCCCAGGATCCCTGTAGGGGCTTTGGGAAGAAGTTTACCTTCCAATTGTAGTTTTGCCTGTTCCATCTCAATGAAGTTAAATAGTGATTATTTTTTAGAAACAAGAAATTTATCTGTGAACCAATTGTTTCTCAACTAAAAATCCAGGAAGGTCAAACATGCTTACGAAGGAATGTAAGCATTATAGAGGTTAGCTGAATTTGTCTAACAGAAATAGTACATCAAATCTATGAATTGCAGCTGAGATATACAAATTTATAAATTTGCTGTAAATCAATATAATAAAACAATGTTAGAATGACTTAAGCTTATGGCGAAAATTTAGTCATTTTAAAATGCCAATTTGCTGAAAAGCTTGTTTTGCATAGTAAGAGTCAGGGCAGGTAATGCAGGTTTTTACATGCATAAAGAATCTTAGTTATAGCTATATTCTTGATTATTCTTATACTATCTGTTTCAGAAAATAAAAGATAATAACTCTACCTTGAATCTGAACCACGGGATATAATTTCAAAACGTTGATTATATTCTGCATTACTAAAATATCTGATAGTTAAATTATTAATAAATGAGGATGTTCATCGCATTTTTTCGTACCTTTATGCAATTCAGTACTTTGATTTATATACAACCATAATGCTGATAATGAATTTACATTTTCTAATTAAATAAAAGCTTATGGGCAGATCGCAGGAAACATCCAATAAAAAAGAAGTACGAAACAAAAAGGAGAAAAAAAGAAAGGACAAGGAAAAAAAGCGTGAATTACGAAAAGCTGACGGGAAGAAGAACACCTTTGATGACATGATAGCTTATGCTGATGAATTTGGAAGACTCTCCTCTGTCCCTTCAGACCCAGGCAGTAGAATTAAAGTTGCCGCTGAAAATATTGCAATCCATTCCGGGAGGAACAGGCAGTCAGAGTCGGAGTCGATTGATCTCCAGAAAAAAGGAGTGGTTATCTCATTTAATAAATCAAGAGGTTTTGGATTCATCAGGGAAATTGATACGAACAAAAGTTTTTTTGTTCATATTAAGAATGTTGCAGAACCTTTGAAGGAGAATGATATGGTTGTCTTTGAAATAGGAAAAGGTTCAAAAGGGCCTATAGCAATGAATGTAAAAATATTTCGTGGCTAATGGATCATACTGCATTGTAATCATTTTTAAGAATTCCTCACCTTAATACTCCTCGCATCTAAAGGCGAAAAGTCTAAGCAAATAATTTCCTGGAGAATAAAGAGATAAATTTCTCAACAAGAAACAACTTGACTGGTTGTCACAGTTCATAAAATTTAGTTCAAGCGAATCATTTAGGCTGAGGAATTGTAAAGAAAAAACTACTTCCTTTTCCCGGTTCGCTTTCTGCCCAGATTTTACCGCCATGCCTTGATATAAACTCTTTACAAAGGATTAATCCCAGGCCGGTACCTTCTTCATTCAGGGTACCTCTTGTTGATTGATTTCCTTCGATCACAAATAATTTTTCAATTTTATTTTTATTAATCCCGACACCATTATCGGTTATAATAACAGTCAGCTCATTCTGGTCATTGAAGGAAGAAATTTCTACATTACCTCCCGGATTTGTGAACTTGATTGCATTTGAAACAATGTTTAGTATTACATTGCTGATCATGGCCTTATCGGCAACTAAAGGAATGTCTCCGGATATTTTTTTATAAATGGTTATTGATTTTTGCTGGGCAGAATCTTTTAACATAACTGTTACTCCATCGATTATTTCTGATAATCTTAAGTTCTCCGGGTTAAACTTTATTTTACCGGTTTGTAAACGCGCCCAATCCAGCAAATTCATCAGAAGCGACATTGCCCTGGATGAGGAATCCTGAATAAACTCAGCGTATTTCCCTGCTTCTTTATAATCTTCACTTTTTATTTTTTCCCTCAGGAGGCTGGCGAAACCGATAATAGCTGTGAACGGACCTCTTAGATCATGTGCTATGATTGAAAAGAACTTATCTTTAGTTGCGTTAAGCTCCTTAAGCCTGGCCTCACTTTCTTTAAGGATTTGCTCAGCCCGCTTCTGCTCTGTTACATCAATTACCGCAACCAGGCAATTGTCATTTTCAGCTATGATCCCTTCGAAATGGCAATAGATGGATGGTTTATCCCTGAAGGTCAATCTTGAATAGCATGTCTGTTTTATGCCAGTTTCCAGCAGTTTTATGTAAAATTCAGAAAAAACTTCGCTTGTATCGGGTGAAATAAAGTCTTTTAACTTTTGGCCTGTTAAGCTTTCCCTGTCCTTTCCAAGTATCAATGCCCCTGTAAGGTTTACTTCTCTTATCACTCCGCTCTGATCGAGGGTAAAATACCCGACAGGAGCAAAATCATAAAGCATCGTATATTTTTCACTGGCTGATACTGCAATGTCTGTTGCGATCCTCAGTTCTTCATTCTGCATTTCCAGTTCAACCTGGTGCACCTCAAGCTCATGAATAAGTTTCATAGTCTCCCCTTCGTCGAATAGGGTAGTATGAAGAGCGCTTTTCTCTGCCAGTTTTTCTTCAGCCTTTTTTCTGAGAGAAGAAGCTGATTCTCTGCTTTTATTTCCTGTATTCATGATCTATGCTCATCTTCAAAAATTCTTCATCAGTCCAAAGAAGGTTCCTTCACCTTTAACTGTTTTGGGTGCAAACCATTCAATCACGATTTCATTGCCGTTAATACCTTTGATATGATTTTCAAGCCTGTTTATAGCCCCTGAAGCTAATTGTTTCATACCGGATTCTATCTCATGCAATGACTCGGACAGGAACAGATTCAGAAAGTTGCCTCCGGTCACTAAATCGCAATCATAGCCTGTAAGTCTTTCAGCTTCCCTGTTGAACGATGTAATTGTGCCATCGGCCGATAAACTGATAAATCCTGCCGGTAATTCTTCAATAAAAGACTGGAACATCATCCGCGAATCCTTTAAATCATGCTCCAGTTTTTTTGATTCTGTGACATTGATAAAAGTTATTACCAGGCCGTCTATTTTATTTTCAAATGTCCTGTAGGGCATGATTCTGACATTAAACACCCGTCCGTCGAGGGTGGGGACGGGTTTTTCAATAAACCTGTGAGTCCGTAATACTTCGCTTACATCATTATACATCTCAGGATAGGCAAGATCAGTGACCTGGTCGGTAAAAAGCCTGCCAATATCACTTTGTTTCATCTTGAAGATTCTTGTTGCAGGTGTCGTAAATTGCCGGATATTAAGTTCATTATCCAGGAACAGTGTGGCAATTTCTATACTTTCAAGCAGGTTATTCATGTCGTTACCGATCCTCACGGAATCATCTACCTTGCTCTGGAGTTCCACATTTATTGTCTGGAGTTCCTCGTTCATGCTTTGCATTTCTTCCTTGGAAGTTGTAAGCTCTTCATTAGCTGATTGTAATTCTTCATTGGTTGATTGCAGCTCTTCGTTGGTCGATTTCAGTTCTTCCTGCGAAGTCTGCATTTCTTCGCGGGTGCTTTCGAGCTCATCTTTCAGACGGCGAATTTCAAATTTAAATTCAGTCTCCAGCTTATTCTTAAAGCCCGATTTTCCGATAGCTGCCTTTAACAGATGATTTTCCTCAGGAACATCAGTAAAAACAACCAAAAATTTATTTTTTAATCCCGGGGGGCTCTCCAATTGCTGAATGCTCACATTTGTCAATTGAGTTTTGCTGTTATTTTTTATCCTGACACTCTCCAGCACTATTTTTTCGTAGTCCTGCATGGCATGCTGGAAAGCTTTGGGCAGTAAGGTGCGCAATCCTTCCTTTGCCATTGCGAATATGTTCATGTTCGCCTTTCCTGCCGAAGCAGAAAGGTATTTAACTGTATTGCCGGTTATGTAAAGGATATCTCCGGTATGGTTGACCAGTACGCTGGCAGGAGTATATTGATGTAAAAGTAATTGGTCGGTAAGTGTTTGCAGGTTATCAGGAGGAAAAGCCTGCAGCGTTTTTCCAGTATCCGGCTTATTGTGTTCAGATGAACCCGGCATATACGCCTGTCCTTCTATTACCGGATCACTGGAGCGTTCATATATTCTCAGTTTGGAATTAACTGCAGTGAATAAATTGCCCTGGGAACCATGTGTTTCTGCACTACCAAGTAACAAAATGCCTCCCGGAACAAGACTGTAATGAAACATGGCTAACAGCTTTTTTTGCAGATCCGAATCCAGGTATATGAGCAGGTTCCGGCATGAAAGGAAGTCAAGCTTAGTAAATGAGGGGTCTCTGATAATATTTTGGGGTGCAAATACAACCATTTCACGTATTCCACCATTAATCCTGTATAGTTCTCCTGTTTTGGTAAAAAACCTTTTAAGACGTTCCGGCGATACATCGGCACAAATATTTGCCGTGAAAACTCCTCTTCGTGCTCTCTCTATGGCGTTGTTGTCTAGATCGGTAGCGAATATCTGCAATGATATGTTCTTATTCAAATTTGCTTTTTCCAGCGCCTCTCTGAATACGATGGCCAGGGAATATGCTTCTTCCCCTGTTGAACAGCCCGGCACCCAGGCACGCATGAGATACTTTTGGGGCATTTTTGCAAACAGGGAAGGCAGAATGTTTTCTTTCAATTCTTCCCATACCGGAGCATTACGGAAAAAACTGGTAACTCCAATCAGTAATTCTTTGAAAAGGATATCCAGTTCAGCAGGGTTTTGTTGGAGGTAAAGAACGTAAGATGCTATCTTATTCAGCTGGTGAATACCCATCCTTCTTTCGATACGCCGGTACATCGTGCTTTTTTTGTACTGGGAAAAATCATTCCCTGTCTGGTTTCGCAGCAGGGTAATGACTTTTTCAAGTGCACTGGTATCTTTGTCATCCTCATCCCTCGCGCCTATTGTGTCAGATTGTGTTGTTAACGTTATAAGTCTTGCAGCTAATTCGTCAGCAGGGGCAATAATATCAACCATAACTGCCTCGATTGAACTGCGGGGCATACTGTCGAATTTGGCAGATGCAGGATCCTGCACCAGCACCAGGCCTGCTTTTTCTTTTATGGCTTTAAGCCCCAGGCTGCCATCCGAGCCCATCCCTGACAGGATGATGCCGATGCTGTTTTCTTTCCTGTCCTCGGCAAGCGAACGGAAAAAAAGATCTATGGGCAACCGTAAGCCTTGTTTTTCGATGGGCTTGAATATATGAAACTCTCCGTTTGTTATAGTCATGCTCCTGTTGGAAGGGATAACGTATATGGCATCTGGTTTGACTTTCATCCTGTCGGTTACCGTATATACCTTTAATCTGGTAACCCTTTGAAGGAGTTCTCCCAGCATCCCTTTATGAGTTGGTGAAAGATGCTGAATTACAACAAATGCTAATCCACATTTCTCCGGCATGTTCCTGAAAAGCTGTTCCAATGCTTCAAATCCCCCTGCCGATGCGCCTACTCCAACAACCCGAAAAATTTCCTGATCGGGCTCAGTATTCTGAACTGGTATAGAATCAACTGAATGCGAAATTTCTGAAAGTGTTTTAATTTCTTTGTTCATCCGGTAATGCTTTAGTCTGGCGATACAGACGAGTGAGATCTGGAAATGTTCTGAGAAGGTCGATTTCCGCCGGTGAAACCCTGCAATTAACCCGGTAGCCCCTATATCATGTACGTAAATATAATTCTTTAATCCAGACGCGACCTGTTTTTATGTTGGTTTTATTTTGTTTTTCATTAATTTTCAAATAATTATATCATATTTGAATGAGTCATTGCATGTCAAAAAAGTTTGCCCTGCCGTGCCGGTATTTCCTGAAGAGTAGAGTTCATATTCAAACAGGGTGGATCGCTGAGATATGGGAGTGAGGTTCCTGATGTGTATTAGAACTGCTGGTAATTTTATTTCTATAACATGTGCTGGCTTAATATTCATACACCAGCATTAATTATAGTAAATGGATCCGGCGATCCATTCTGTCTGGCTAAACTGGTATTCCTACCGGTCTTTTTCAGATTTTTCTATAGCATTCTTAGTCTTACCTGCCTGTTCATCGGCTTTCTGCCGTGCTCTCTGAGCTCTCTTTTCGGCTTTTAAGGCTTTTCTTGATTCAACAGATGCATCACTGGCATTTTTCTCAACCAGTTTTGCATCTTTAGTTCTGGCTTCACTTTCCTTGCGATCACTTTTAGCATTATCCAGTTGCTCATTAAGGTTCCGGTCTGATCTTTTCATGCTGTCAACCCGTTCACGGTCAGATCCTGATTGTTCCTGGCCGTTAAAATTGCATGCAGATATAAATAGCAGGAATATGAACGATGTCAATAAGATTATTTTTGTTTTCACGTGCTGGGAGTCTTTAATTAGATAAAGGCCTAAGTAAAACAAAATCTGCAGCTTAAAGTTTAATATGCAAAATACAGGCTTTGTGATACCGGCTAATAAATGATATCTCTGAAAACTTTCCTGAAATGGTAACCGTAGATACTGTATTTCACGGCAAGAGCGAACAGCCTTGGCCTGAAGAGTAGAGACCAGAAAAATATCTTCCAGAAATACATCATGTCCCGGTTTAACAAACCAAGGTATAGAACCGACTTGAACAAGGCCCCCATTTTACCCGGGGAAAACCTGAAGCTTCCCGAGGGAGGATTAAAGGTTTTCATGAACCGGATAACCCTGTCGGCATATGGTTTTGCTGAATAAATGTTCCTGATGATATTTTTATATCCAGTTATCAGGTCATGTTTATTCATAACGGGGATAATGTTTGTTGCACCATTTGTATTGTCCCCGGAAAACTGGTAAGAGATTCTCCCTTCTCCATCAAGTCGTTTGTAAAGACGGGAGAGGCGCGGAGCATTCAAAAGGCCGACCATTGCAGTGATAATTCCGCTCTCCTGTATAAAATCTATCTGACGCTGAAAAATACCGGATGTATCGTTATCAAACCCGACAATAAAGCCCCCGTATACTTCCATCCCGTGTTTTTGAATTTCTTTTATGCTGTTAATCAGGTCTCTGTTTTTGTTATGCAGCTTATTACATTCGGCAAGACACAATTCTTCGGGTGTTTCGATACCTACAAACACCTTTGTGAAACCTGCCTTGACCATTAGCCGCATTAGTTCTTTATCATCCTCAAGATTAATTGAAGCTTCAGTCAGGAATTCAAAAGGATTGCCATGTGCTTCCATCCATTCAATTATTGCCGGCAGCAATTCCCTTTTTAGTTTTCCTTTATGCCCTATGAAGTTATCGTCCACAAAAAACACACTGCCTTTCCATTTTATCCTGTACAGCTGGTCAAGTTCATTAATAATCTGTATTGTAGACTTTGTGCGTACATGGTGGCCAAGCAATGCCGTTATATCACAAAATTCGCAATCATAAGGACATCCTCTTGAATATTGAATTCCTGCTGTTGCATAATTTTTAACCTTAAGCAATGAATAGTCTGGCAAAGGAGATTTAGTGAGATCTGCGAAGCCTTTTGTTTCATATTTTCTTCGGGGTGTTCCTTTGTTAACATCATCAATGAATTCCGGTAAGGTTATCTCGGCTTCATTAAGTACCAGGTGGTCGATCTCAGGATAAAGGTCGTATTCTTCAGTGAATAAGGGGCCTCCGGCTACTATCTTAGCATTCAGGAGCTTGCATTGTTTAATAACCATTCCAGCAGAGGCACTCTGGACTGACATGGCACTTAAGAAGACAAAATCAGCCCATTGAATATCCTCGTCCCTTAAAACAGAAATGTTAAGGTCGATAAGCTTTTTATTCCATTCAGGTGGTAGTAACGATGCGACTGTTATAAGGCCCAGGGGTACGTTTGATGACTTTTTGGAAATGAATTTCAATGCGTAATTAAAGCTCCAATATGTATCAGGATACCTGGGCCAGACAAGTAATACATTCATTTCCTTTAGGTTTCGGCAAAGTTACTTCACCGGAAATGAGTGAGTATTACATATTTTTTTAAAAGAATTACAAAAAACTCACCTTTTGAGAATAATGGATGCTTTCGAAGCATCCGGGAGCGTTAATCAACAGGTTTAATCAAATACATTAATTCTCTGTCGTGGTTATTAACAGTCCTGCACTCCCGGTCAAAGATCATTGTTTCCCCGTTTTCACGAGAATATGGTCTCCATTGAGGCAATACGTTTTCTACATTGGGATTGCCGGTTTTTGCAAAATGAAGCCATGCTGAGCTCATTTTTTCTGCAAGCGCATAGGCATCTTCACCATTTCCTGTCCATTGTTTCTGCCCGAGATCAATATTGTTGAATGCCAGGGCTATGTCAAGTCCATGGAAAGAACCTCTGGTGCTGTCTTCAACAGGACTCTTCCAGGTCAGCATGTATGCATAAACAGGTGCTGCGCTTTTTCTCGACCAGGCATTAGCAACCATTATCGTGTATGGGCGGAAAACTGTATCAATCGAAAGCAGGTCCTGTGGTGAATAACCAGGGTAAGATTTACCGAAAAGCTCAATGTATTTATCAGCCTTTTCCCCATAGGATTTTTTTATTCTTTCAACTGCCTGTTCCATCGTCAGGTTTTTCTCAGCATAGGCAGTCCTTCTCAGCTCATTGAATGTAGTTCCTATCATTACCGGGACATCTTTTGATATGTCAGCAAAATCAGGCGAGAATGGTTGTTGAAGTAAATTCACTCCATCGGGCACAGGACCAAAGCCAAACATCTTGGCCGTTCCGGGAGTTCTCATGCCTACCGTCCTGGCCAAAGCCTGGTTCCCAGTCTGAACAAGCTTTCTGTACGGAATGGTATCCAGTCTGGTTACCTGGTCAGCAGTAAGCCCGAGTATATCCATTAATGCCCTGGTAATCCTGGTGGATTTCTCTTTGTCCATAATGTTTAACAGTGTACCACTCTGGATAATGGCTTTATGGAACAACCCTTTTGCTGCCGGCATGCACAGCAATGTTGCAACTTTCCCGCCTCCCCCTGATTCGCCGAATATTGTAACATTGCCGGGATCGCCGCCAAACTCTTCAATGTTTTTATTGATCCATTCCAGCGATGCCACAAGATCAAGCATCCCGACATTTGCAGAAGAAGCATATTTTTCACCATATTCTGACAGATCGAGGAACCCCAGGATGTTAAGGCGGTGATTTACCGAGACAAGAACTATATCGCCTTTTTTTGCAAGCATTGTTCCGTATGTAACAGGATCGTTACTGGATCCGGAGGCAAAACCGCCACCATGGATCCACAGCATCACCGGCCTCTTTTTGCCATCATCCAGGCCTTGTGTCCATACATTTACAGTAAATAACTTCTTCTCATCCATTGTCGAGTCTGATGCAGATCCGTTACCCTGCATTGCAACCGGGCTGAATTTTGTGCATTCAAGAATTCCTTTCCATGAATCCGGTGCCTGCGGAGGCATGAACCTTTCTGCTTTAGCGTATGGAATTCCTTTAAAGGTGAATATGCCATCTTCAATGCTCCCTGAAATTTTACCTGAGGTGGTTTTTACAGTTGGTTTTTGAGTCTGTCCTCCGGAACTGCAGGAAAAACAAAATATGATTGTCATTATGCAGACGAGAAAAATACTTGCCAGCTTTTTCATTGGTGATAAAATTAATTTACCGGATATAAATTATGTTATTGTCTTCTCCGGTAAATGTAAACAGATTTTTCAGTAGAAGAAAGAAGCAGGTAGGCCGGAACCCTGATTTTTATTTTGCTAAACCAGGGGTTGAAGGCTGTCATGGAAAGATCAGCCAGGTAGTTACAGGTTCCTTCGGATAATAATTTCAGCCTGGTGATCACGTCTGTCATCAGCAAGCTTTATGAAGTCGTCAGGGCTTTCTTTACCGTCTAATTTAATTTTAATTCCAGTTGAAACACCTGCCTGACTACTGAAATTGATCCGGTAAAAAGTTTCCCGGTACCTGTATTGTATTTTGTAGGAATTCCATCCGGAAGGAATGCAGGGATTAAAATAGAGCCTGTCAATTTCAAGTCTTAATCCCAGTATCGATTCAACTATCAGCCTGTACATCCAGCCGGCCGATCCGGTATACCAGCTCCAGCCTCCTCTGCCGCTATGGGGTGACACTGCGTAAACATCGGCAGCGATCACATATGGTTCCACCTTGTACTTTGCCATATCTTCAGGAGTCAGTGAGTGCCTTACCGGGTTAATAATGTCAAAGATTTCAGATGCTTTTTTATTGTCGCCCATCATTGCGTATGCCATTGCGACCCATATTGCTGCATGTGTATACTGTCCCCCGTTTTCCCTTACTCCTGGAACATACCCTTTGATGTACCCCGGGTTCAGGTCTGATTTATCAAATGGCGGGTCAAGTAACTGGACAAGGGAGAAATCTTTTCTGACAAGTCTTTCAGCGACAGAATTCATTGCAGTTACTGAGCGCCCCTGCTCACCTGCGCCTGATAAAACTGACCAGCTCTGCGATATAGAGTCAATCTGGCACTCTTCATTTTCTGAAGATCCAAGAGGCAGGCCATTATCGAAATATGCACGCCGGTACCATCCTCCGTCCCAGGCATTCTTTTCTATATTTTCCCTTAGTGTTTTTGCTGTATTGGTGCAGGTAAGGGTAAAACTCATATCATCCTTTGATTGTGCAATCTTCGCAAACTCAGAAATTACCTCGTAAAGAAAGAATCCAAGCCAGACACTTTCTCCCTTGCCCAGGTGGCCGATCAGATTCATCCCATCGTTCCAGTCACAGGTCCCTATAAGTGGCAATCCATGTTCTCCAAACCTGAGCCCGTGCAATATTGCACGTTTGCAGTGTTCATACAGGCTGCCAGATTCTTCCGACCGGTTCGGAAGATCATAGTATGAGTCATCTTCAGGATTTACAGGCCTGCCTTCAAGGAAATGAATATTTTCATCAAGCACTCCTGTATCCCCGGTACTGTTGACGTAGCGGCATACTGCAAGAGGAAGCCATAGATAATCATCAGAACAATGTGTACGGACACCTCTTCCGACCGGGGGATGCCACCAGTGCTGGACATCCCCTTCCAGGAACTGGCGGCTCGCAAAAAGAACCAGGACATCCCTGAGAAGATTGGGCCTGGAATGGATAAGGGACATTGCATCCTGTAGCTGGTCGCGGAAGCCGAATGCACCCCCGGACTGGTAAAATCCTGTCCGTGCCCATACCCTGCATGCCAGCGTCTGGTAAACAAGCCAGCCATTTGCCAGGAAGTTCAGTGACTGATCCGGAGTATCTACCTGGACCGCACCGAGTGTTTGCTTCCAGAATTGCCAGACTGATTCAAGGCTGGCACGCGCTGCATCATGTCCCCGGAACTGGCTGATCATTCCTGCAGCATCTTCCATATTTCGTCCTGAACCAAGCCTGAAAATTATTTCACGCTCCTGTTGTGCCGGTAGATCAAAACTTACCCTGCTGACCCCACATGGGTCAATTGCAGCACCTTTTTTGCCAAGGAATTTTGTCCGGGTCATGGCTGCTGGATTCCTGATTGATCCGTTACGTCCTATAAACTCCATTCTGTCGCATGTAAATGACCATGAAGGCCCGTCAGTCTGTAGAAAGGCAACCCTGTCAGCAAATTCAGGACTGTAAGGGTTTGTTGCAAACACTGTATTATTAGCCGGATCAGTGCTTGTAACAATATGCATTCCTGTTTTATGCCTGAATTCACCCAAAACCCATTCAACATAGCTCGTAACTGAAAGTTTCACTGTTCTAGGCGACCTGTTCCTGATCTTTAAAACTGAAAACTTTACCGGAGCATCGGTTGCTACATATATCCATAGTTCAGTTGAAACATCACCTTCATTATGTTCAAAAACAGTGTATCCAAAACCATGCCTGCTTACATATATGCCTGAAGCATTTCCTGTAGCCGGAGCCGGCGACCAGTAATGACCTGTCTCCTCATCCCTGATAAATATTGCTTCACCTCCTGTATCCCGGACCGGATCATTATTCCATGGTGTGAGACGATATTCGTGGGCATTTTCAGCCCAGGTATAAGCCATGCCACTCTCAGATATCATGGTTCCGAAACCCTTATTAGCCAGAACGTTAACCCAGGGAGCAGGGGTCTTGTTTTCATTATTTGTCGTAATAACATACTCTCTGCCATCAGGAGTAAAGCCACCAATACCATTATAGAAGACCAGATCCTTTCTGGGTGCAAAATTGTCTGATTGCGGAAAGGGTTTGAAAGAACGTGTGGGCTTTAAATTCGTGGCCGGTAAATCAGGACGGGCCCTCCTTTTCAGCTGGTTAACAAGGGTTCCCCTGGCATCACTCAGTACAACTCTTGCAACCGTCTGAAATAGAATTTTATCCTCAATCGAAATCTGATCTGAAGCCCTGACGAATATCCCCCCGGGTCTGTCGATCACATTTGCCTCTACACCCGCTGTTATCAGACCGATTATCTGATCCTGGAGAAGCTGGCGGTAGCCTGCCCGGTCCTCATTCCAGATAACAAGATCAACGGCAAGACCTTTCAGTTTCCAGTAAGCATGTGCCTGCACAAGCTGGCGGACAAGGTTTATATTGGCAGGATCTTCAATCTGTACAAGAACAATTGGCAAATCTCCGGAAATGGAGTATCCCCATAATCCTGCCTGTCCCCGCCTGTTTTTTAATATGATCGACGGATCGGCACGAAGTGAAGAATTTGAATATATCAAAGAGCTTGCCAGCCTTCCATATAACTGGGCATCAGACTCACTCGCATTAATCTGCTGGAGCACCACCTGGCTATGTGTCCATGCGAGCTCAAAGACACGGTTTGCAAAAAGTCTGTCCTGGTACTTCTCCACAAGGTTAAGGGCTGCTTCCCTTTTCTGGCAGATACCTGTTACCATGTCGATTGTAGCAGACCCTTCCGGCTCAAGAACAATCCGGAACTGTATGGCCACGATCGGATCGAGAACAGATCCTTCGCTACCGCTGAGAGAGGTCATATTTGTCATTGCGTCCGGAGAGACAAGCGAATTTCCACGCCCGATAAATTTCGACCTGTCCGTCTCAAAAGTTATATTACGGATCTCCGCTCCATGGACAGCCATCTGGTGAAACATCCAGGGTGGTTCTTCCTGTACTGACCTGGGTCGTCTTGTACATAAGATGGCATGACGCTGGTGATAAATCTCAGTGGTGACGAAGAGGTTGCTGAAAGCCGGATGGGCAAGATCTGCACTACTGGTTGCAAGGACAACCTCACTGTAACTTGTTATATCAATGATCCTTTCAAAACGCGTGTGATTGGTCAGTTTGACCCTTCTCAATTCAATATCATCTTCGGGTGAAACAGCGATTTCAGTATAAGTGTCAATATCATGATCGCGCCTTCGGAATTCTGCACGCCCTTCAGAGAAAATGGCCTCGTATTTCTCAGGTCGTTTCAGAGTAGGCTGGTAGGCAGCAGACCAGTAATCACCGGTTTGAGCATCCCGTATATAAATGAATGAACCCCAGTTATCTCCTGTAACATCCTCTCTCCACCTCGTAACAGCAAGATCTTTCCAGTGACTATAACCCCCGCCGGCATTTGTTACCATTACCCTGTACCGTCCGTTGGACAGGAGTTTTACTTCAGGGTATGCAGTATCCGGGGTAGTGAATACACGTAAAGGCTTCCCTGCAGGACTTACTGAAGTCCGGGAATTTGTCACAGCATTTGTATGAGCGAATAATGGAGCCGAGCGTGGTATTCTTTCCTGCAGTAGTAATAATGCTGATTGTAATATCGGGTCTGATTCAAATCTCTTCTGCATTGGTCGGTTAAGCAGAACATGAGCCAAAGAAACAAAACTCATTCCCTGGTGATGTGCCATGAAAGATTTCACTATAAACCTGTCCTTGCCTCTCGGGACCCGTACCTGTGTATAATCAACTGCCTCATAGAACCCGTATTTTCCCATAAAACCCTCATCAGCCATTCTCTGGAGGTTGTCACATGCTTCATCCGGCATTACCATCAGCGCAAGAGTTGTCGCATAAGGTGCAATGACAAGATCATCAGTCAGCCCTCTTTTCAGGCCAAGTCCAGGCACTCCGAATGCACGATACTGGTAGTTCAGTTGTGCATCAACCCTGTTGTAACCCGACTCTGAAATACCCCACGGAATGCCGTGTTGATTTCCATATTCGATCTGGCGAAGTACAGCTGACTTGCAGGTTTGATGCAGTAAACTGTTTTCATACGATGGCATGACAAGCAAAGGCATAAGGTACTCGAACATTGAGCCACTCCATGAAAGCAGAACCGGCTCTCCGTTTATTGCTGTCAGCAGCCTTCCCATTGCAAACCAGCTCTCCTGGGGCACCTGGTCCTGGGCAATAGCAACAAAGCTTGCCAGACGAGCTTCAGATGCAAGCAGATCGTAGTAGCTCGAATCGGCTCTTCTCTCCTCAACATTGTACCCAATTGTCTGCAGATGTCGGGATTTATCATACAGAAAATCGTATTGCATCCTTGAAAAATCTTCTGCCTGACTGGCAAGGGTTTCAATAACCTGCATTCTTTCACTGGCATGATCAATTGCAAGCCTGAAAAATTTTCCTGCTTCATCATCCAGCTCAAAATCTGCAGGAATGCTGAGACAGATTTCTTTTAATGTTGGGATTGAATTCATTACAGGGTATTTTTCCGCCAGCTCTGAAAAACGTGAATACAATATCCATGGCACTATGTAATTCAATTCATTGAAGGCATTCCTGCAGGTCAGGCATAGCTTCTTTATCCAGGTCATGTATTCATCTTCTGATTCGGATTGAAGGAACTTTTCTATTTTATCTGCAAGAATTGTGAGTTTCTCCAGCTTTTCCTGCATGGAGAGCAGGTTATTGGGCGGATTGATTAATATTTCATTAAGAAATTTCCTGAACCTGGTAACAGGAGCCGGAATGTTTTTTCCAAACTTCAACGATAAAACATTCAATGTATCTTCTATTCCCTCAAATAGTCTGGGCCCTGTTATAAGCTGATCAGGAAGTTCAAGTAATCCCTGTTTCAGAGTGATAAGATGTGCTGCCAGGTTTCCGCTATCGACCGATGAGACATATAAGGGGTGTAATGGCTTTAGCGATTTTGTATCATACCAGTTCAGGAAATGACCATTATACCTTTCCAGCAGGTTCATGGTGTGGAAAGTGTTCGAAGTTCTTTCGAGAAGTTCTCCGGTGTATATGTATCCAAAATCATAGGCGGCTATGCCGGCAAGAAGAGACAAGCCTACATTGGTAGGAGATGTACGGTGTGCAGTTATCGACCCGGGATCCTCCTGGTAATTGTCAGGAGGCAGCCAGTTGTCTTCCGGCCCGACATATGTTTCAAAGAAGAACCAGGTTCTGCGGGCAAGATCTCTCAGGAAGTGGTCCTGCCTGGCATTCAGCCTGGCCATCCCCGGTTCGATTATCAGGCTGATCCACCATGCGATTGCAGGGAATAGGAACCATGCCGCTATAAATGGCCAGGCAAGTAAAAATACTAAAGGTGAAGATACGAGGAGGTAGGCAGTTGTTACTGCAGCTAAGAACGTAGAGAACCACATGAACCGGTATGATTGATCGATCCCGTATCCGGGTGATCCTGTATTGGCTGCAGGGTTCCATTCGAGGAGATTCTTCTTTGAGATAAATAACCTCCAAAGTGTCCTTGAAATGGCCTGGATGGTGTACCATGCTTCAAAAGGAAGACTGATGATGGTAAATATTGTTTGTTGAAGATGTTGTATGCCAAGCTTCCCTGCAGATTTCAAATGTTGCTGCATAATCACATCTTCAGGCTTGGTGTAGAGGTAAACAGCTCCTGTTATCAGTGCGGGAACCGCTATAATGGCGATGACGATCAGGGTCCAGTATACAGGGGAAGGCAAAAAGGTCCAGCCTGATACCAGTAAAAGCAGCAGAGCCACCGGGACAAGGCTGCGCCTGAGATTATCAAAGATCTTCCACCATGACAGTAAGGAAATTGGATTTTTCCGAGATGAGCCGCTAACCCGGGGCAATACCGGGAATAACCATGGCAGCAGCTGCCAGTCGCCTCTTATCCATCGTGACCGGCGCCTTACGTCGGACTCATAACGTTCAGGGTATTCCTCAAAAAGCATGACATCACTGAGGAGGCCTGACCGGCCATAACACCCTTCCAGGAGATCATGGCTTAAAATCCGGTTCTCAGGGAACCTGCCTTTCAAAGAACGTTCAAAATATTCAACATCATATATTCCTTTCCCAATAAAAGAACCTTCGCCAAAAAGATCCTGGTATACATCAGATACAGCACGTGTATAAGGATCGATTCCAGGTTCGCTTCCAAAGAGTTTGGCAAACCTCGACCTGTTGGTGCCAGGGAGGCTGACTGCAACCCGTGGTTGCAGAATCGTGTAACCGTCGGTTACACGCTGTTTTTTCGGATCAAAATATGGCCGGTTCAGAGGATGCGCCATTGTGCCAACCAGCTGTTTTGCTGTATCGCGGGGCAATAGTGTATCAGTGTCAAGAGTAATAACATACCTGATCGTCTTAAGTATTTCGGTATGTCCTATAACGTGAGAAAAATTCTTCTTCTTATTCTCCATGATGAGCGCATTCAGGTCTGCAAGCTTGCCCCTTTTCCTTTCATAGCCCATCCATATGCGATCGGCAGGATTCCATCTTCGTGGCCGGTGAAACAGAAAGAATGTATCATTGTCTGCACCTGGATACTTGATATTCAGCTCCCGGATCTTCTTCACTGTTAATGCAATAAGTTTTTCATCCGCTTCGGTTTTCTCAACTGGTGAGTCTTTCAAATCGGTTAACAGGCCAAAATGCAGGTTTTTATCACGGTTTGCCAGAAAGCGGACTTCAAGGGCTTCTGCAAGATCTTCAATGTTTTTCGGACTTGAAATTATTGTGGGAATTATTACAAGCGTCCTTGATTCAGGAGGTATCCCTTCCATGAAATCAAGACGGGGCAAAAGGTTTGGTTTTACTATCAGTGCGGACAGCCAGTTTACTACTGC
This sequence comes from Bacteroidales bacterium, assembly GCA_035297425.1. Classification (GTDB taxonomy): domain Bacteria; phylum Bacteroidota; class Bacteroidia; order Bacteroidales; family VadinHA17; genus LD21. The sequence goes on from DATGYZ010000027.1 coordinate 19,104, forward strand.
AATGGCAGGATGACTGGCCGATAACAATACCAGGATTCCAGTTAACCATAGCTTCCATCCTTCGACATTTGCAACCGTGGAGTGTCCGATAAAAAGCAGGCTCAGCAAAAGTGTCAAAAGCAGGATCGAGCCCAGATATAATGGCAGGGTGTACCTGGAAACATGCCATGACTTAATGCCTGCCTCCTGCCTGAGTTTATTTATTCCTTTGCTGATAAGGTAAAAACCGACATGCGCCTCTCTGTCCTCGATACCGGATTGAGCAGATTGCTTTTTGGCGAGGTCTGTTGCTTTCAGGGCAACTTCGGTTTCGGAGAGGTTGCTTTTCTTTGAAATCCTTTCCACAATGTGCCGGTACTGGTCACGGGTTTGGAAATCCATAGTGCTATATATGCCGGCTGGATCCCCGGCAAGTATATGCTCTACATAACTCATTGTCTCAACGAACTTGCGCCAGTCGAGCGAGCTGAGGAAGCGGAGACTGACAATGCTGTTGCTTATTGAAACCTGGTCGGCAGCCTGTTGCTGTGTCCCATTCTCCACGAGCTGGATTGTGGTCTGGTTTGATTCGGCAAGCCGTTGTTCGATCCATGTAAGAGGGAATGCCAGTGCAGGGTTCTGCCCCTGGAGACGTCTCACCAATTCCGATACGAATGATGATGTCATAGGAGGATCGGATTTGGCCATGTCTGCCAGCACAAGGATCAGGCTCTTAGGATCTTTTTCAATAATATCGATCATCTTATCAGCCCAGGAGTCGGCGAGATCCCGGTCAATGCGTCCGGCTGCAATCCTTACTGATACCCTCCGAAGATTCTCAATCAGGGCCAGGCGCAACATGATCGGTATTGCCCACAGCTCACCTAGCTTTAAAACACTGATAGTCTGGTAAGCAGTGATGAAACGGTTAAGGCTTTCAGGATCAATAAAGCCATCGCCATGAGCAATAATTTCCTTTGCTATATCATAAACCCTTGGAAAGCCGGAGGAAGGGCCATCGACCAGCTTTGGTAATTCTTTGCTGTATCCTTTTGGAAGATGCCTTTTACCTATTCTTATCTGCTCTTCAATAAGGTAAAAGTTGTCCAGGAGCCATTCACTGGCTGGTGTTACCTGGCGACCGGCATCCACTGCTTTGGAAATAAGCTCGTGCACTTCCAGAAGCAGATCCTCATTTTCAGCAAGTCGTTCAAGCAAATCCTGGTCTTTCGGGAAATTCGTCCCGGTTGCATGCTGACTGGCAAGCACTCTCCCATACTGTTCCATCTGTTCAGTGCTGAAAAGCTCAGAACGGTAAGGAGGTTCATCGCCGGCATATTTCCGGGAAGGATCATTCTCCCAGATTTGTGTTCTTAGCCTTTGAAATGATTCATTAATAGACGTCCCGGTCCTCATTGAAAGCTAACCAGTATCCTCAAAAAAAGTTCGCGGATTTTGTGTAAAACAATGATGTAACCAGATTAACAAAAAATTATACAAATCTCACTTCAGATATGCGAAAATCCAGGGCCAGGTTCTGAATTTCAGGTGATCATACCTGAACTGATTTATCATGCGGCACTCTTTTATTCCATATTACAACCTGGTATGCTCTCCAGAAGTAATGCAGCGGATATACAAGAATATGAATGAACCTTGTGTAAGGTGCCATTCCGATCAGTATGAAGGTTGTAATTAAGTGAATTTTTACCATCACAGGGAGAGTGTTGACAGAAGTTAAATCCGGTTTCAGTATCAGAACTGACTTTAGATACGGAGCCATCACTGCAGCAAACCACGATGATCCCCATCTGAAGAAGAATGCAGTATAAATTCCTGATAAAACAGAGAGTGACAATATCACAAAAACAAAGACATCCATACGGGATGTAACAAGGCGGATTCTTTTAACCTTAAGCCTTCTGTAAATAAGGATAGCCAGACCTGTGAGAGCCAGAAGAGCGAAGGCAAGGGCTGTAATCTCAAGAACATATAATCTTGCAGGCTTGCTGTTCCACGCCAGAACACCAGATGGAATAAGAAAGCCGGTCAGGTGTCCGAGAAGCAAAGTAACGATTCCCCAGTGAAATGGCCTGCTTCCGAAAAACAGTATTTTGCTCTCAAGCAGCTGACTGGAAAGCGATGAGACCTGAAAGCCATGATAATAGTACCTGTAAATACTGCCTGCAATAAAAGAGAAGACTGCTAAACTGGGTAATACTATAAAGAAGAATGTTCCTGTCATTTCTTTACTTTTTAAGTTGTGCATTCACTTGTTCGGATACTCTTCTGTTTACCCGGAATTGTTCATATCCGGTCTCAGGAAAATCTTTTCCAAGGACTTTCCTGATGAGTCTTAGTAACCCTTTATAAAGGTTATCATCGTTTCTGAAACATTCAATCATTTCATCTAATGCCGGTATTATGAGCGAGCAAACAAGCTCATTGGCAAATTCTTCATCCTTCAGTTTAGGAAGAAGTGTTAGTAAAACCGGAAGATGATCCGGCAGCTCGGCGCAACAGTCATTTCCTGCCATTCTATGCTCCCTGGCAAGATGAGCCATGAATTGTCCCCGCCTGGAATCTTCGCCGAACAGCACATAACCTATATCGAGACAACATACCGGCTGCACATAAAAAGTGCTTACATAATATTCTTCCAGTTTCTTCCGGGCGTTTTTCTGAATATGATCAATAAACGGGTCAAGATAAATGTTAAGATCAGTACCGTATTTTAATATTATTCTCTTCCATTCAGCAATATACAAAACCAAATCTTCGGAAGGGTAACTGAACATTCCTGCAAGAGAATGATAATGATTAAGATTCTTCATACTACAATCCGCGTTCAGGTTTATCTGTAAATCCAAATCCTGCATTTCCCCGCCTGGTTGAGGTTTTCTCAATAAGATCAACTGCTTCCTCACGATGTGATGAGGGTATAACAAACCTGTCCTGCAGATGTGCAAGTGCTGTCATCCTGAAGATTTCATCAGCAATTTCACTGTTCAGGCCCGAACTATTAAGTTCTGCATCAGCTGATGTTTTTGAAATATCTCCAACTGTGACTGCCCGTCTGTGAGAGCGTACGGCTCTGAGCTTCCTGAGCACATCGAGAATTACTGATGTTTCTCCTGCGCTGAACAGGCTTGCAAGATATTTTAACGGAAGCCTTGGATTCTCGCTGTCATCGAAAAAATCGCTTGTCTTTGTGGAGTAAAGATTATCATCCCTTGTGGCCATATAGGGCAGCAGGGGAGGTACGTAGAACAGATTTGGTATTGTCCTGAATTCCGGGTGTATCGGTAAAGCCAGGCCCCACTCCTTTACAAACTTCCATACAGGCGATTTCTGTGCAGCAACAATCGTTGAATCTGGAATCCCGGATTTTTTTGCACTGACAATTACTTCAGGATCTGATGGATCGAGATACAGGCTGAGGTGATTTTTAACTAATTCTTTATCAGGGCAGGTAACCGAATCAACAATCTTACTGGCATCATAAAGCATTACTCCGAGATATCTTATTCTTCCAACACAAGTATGCATGCATGCCGGTACCTGACCTGTCTCGAGCCGGGGAAAGCAGAGAATGCATTTTTCAGACTTACCTGTCTTCCAGTTATAATATACTTTTTTGTAAGGGCACCCGGTGACACACATTCTCCATGCTCTGCAGACTTTCTGATTCACGAGAACTATACCATCCTCGCCTCTCTTGTAAATAGCTCCTGAAGGGCATGCTGCAAGACACCCGGGGTTCAGGCAATGATTGCAAATCCTGGGGATATAAAACATCATCATCCTTTCAAGCTGGAATAATGATTCTTTTTCAGAGTCACTCAGATTCTTAAAGTTCGGATCATTCCTGGCATATATCGGTGAACCACTTAGATCATCATCCCAGTTAGGACCTGATTTTATAGCTAACTTTTCTCCAGTCAACAATGATACAGGTTCGGCTGTGGGCTGAGTATCACCTTCAGGGGCATCAAACAGCTTTTCGTATTTGTATGTCCATGGTTCATAATAGTTGTCTATTTGTGGAAGGTTTGTATTATGAAACAGCATACTCATGCCCTTAGTCTTGCCTGCTCCGCGTAACCTCACCGTGTTACCGTCAGGAACCCAGCCTCCCCTGTAGATATTCTGATCCTCCCAGTTAAAAGGGTACCCGGTACCGGGCTTAGTTTCAACATTGTTCCACCACATGTATTCTGCTCCTTTCCTGTCAGTCCAGAGGTTTTTGCATGCTATGGAACAGGTATGACAACCGATACATTTATCGAGATGAAACACCATTGAAATTTGTGATCTGACATCCATGTGATAAAGCTTGACAGCGTTTAAAAAACTACAGATTCCATTTTTCGTATAAGAACATAAGTATCGCGGGTCACACCTACTGGTCCCCAGTAATTCTGGTGATATGTGAACTGACCATAACCACCGGCAAGAAGATTTGGTTTGAAATGGACCCTGGTAAGACTGTTATGACCACCTCCCCTGAGCCCTTTCCTTACTTCTGATTTTGGTGCGGAATAGGTTCTCTCAGGCGCGTGATAAATAATACAGACACCTTTGGGAATTCTTGAACTCACACAAGCCCTGGTACAGTAAACACCATTATCGTTGAAAACCTCAACCCAGTCGTTATCAACTATATCGAGCTCTTCAGCATCTTTTTCGCTCAGCCAGCAAGGTTCCATCCCTCTCGAGAGAACAAGCATTCTCTGTGTATCTCCGAATGTTGTATGGATATGCCATTTGCCATGAGGGGTGAGTGCGTTAAGCATTTTTGTTTTTCCTTCAGCAGCTGATTTACGAAGATCGCCAAGAAGGGCAGGCAAAGGAGGATGCTTGTAAGTTGGAAGATTCTCACCAAACAGAAGGTAAGCCTCATGATCCAGATAGAGATGTTGTCTTCCGGTCAGTGTCCTCCAGGGCATAAGGAACTCGATGTTCATTGTAAAACCCGAATATGCCCTTCCATTATTCATTAAACCTGACCAGATTGGGCTTTGCAGCAACCTCCTGGGTTGAGACATGAGATCGGAATAGTTGAAAGTTGCTTCATTATTGACCTGCATTATTCTGCTGAAATCGATCCCGGAATTCTTACCGGCGCTTTCAAAAGCTCTCCTGCTCAGTTCTCCGTTGGAAACGGATGAAAGAAACAAGATGGCGTTAATTGTCTCCACATCTTCAGTCAGAGAAGGATAGTCTTCGTTTTCAATTTCATTTAAGTGACCCTTATTCTTTAGCATCAGGTCATAGAAATCATCACACCTGAATGTAATTCCATGAGCTGTAATGCCTTCCCTGATGTTCCTGCCCAGGCTCGTGAATTTCTCGTATATCTTAGTGTAATCTCTTTCAGTAGTCACAATCCTGTGCATTGTTTTTCCCGGTATTGCTTCGCATTCACCTTTAAACCAATCCTTGATTACCGGTTGTGAAATTTCAGCCTTTGTATCATGATCCAGGGGCATGTTCACAATATCCATTAATGGTTCTGCCAGGTGTTTTGTTGCTGTCTCACTTGTTACCTTAGCAATCTCACGAAAGATCTGCCAGTCGCTTTTTGACTCCCATACCGGCGGGATTGCTGCTCCCAGCGGATGAATATATGAGTGAAGGTCTGTGGTGTTAAGATCAGATTTTTCATACCATGATGCAGCAGGCAGAACGATATCTGAATAAAGCGCAGAGGTGTCCATCCTGAAATTAAGATCGACAATAAGATCCATTTTGCCTTCAGGGGCAATTTCTTTCCAGTTTATCTCACTTACATGCTCTTTGGCTACTTCCTCTGCGATTGCACTGCTATGCGTTCCGAGATAATGCCTCAGGAAAAATTCATGTCCCTTGGCGCTTGAAAGAATTGCATTACCGCGCCAGATATACCAGACCCTTGGGAAATTAGCTTCATCATCAGGATCAGTTACGGCATACTTCAGGTCACCACTCCTTAGCTTCTTTATTATATAGTCAGCAAAATCTTTATCAGTTACTGCTCCTTCTTTTGATGCATCACGGGCAATATCAAAAGTATTACGGTTATATTGCGGAAAGAAAGGCATCCATCCATTCCTTACAGCTTTTACAATAAGGTCAGCAGTGTGAAGGGAAGAAAGATTATTTTCGGGAACAGTATTATAACTGGCCTGGTTTCCATCGTATCTCCACTGGTCAGAGTTTATATAATGCCAGATAGGAGTTTGTTGCATCCTCACTGGTTTTTGCCAGTCTTTTGCTGCCATTATTGCTTCCCATGAATCAAACGGAGCCAGTTTTTCCTGGCCAACATAATGATTCATCCCGCCTCCATTCACACCCACGCAACCGGTCATTATTAATGCAGTTATGCCTGCCCTGTATGTAAGATTGCTATGAAACCATTGATTTACCCCTGTTCCAATAATGATCATGCATTTACCCTTTGTCGCTTCGGCTGTACCATACCATTCGCGGGCAAACTGAATTACTGTTTCAGAGCTTATACCGGTATAGATCTCCTGCCATGCCGGGGTATATATCGCCTGATCTTTATATGAACCGGGGTAATTGCCACCAATGCCCCTGTCAACACCAAACTGACCCATTATGAGATCATAAACTGTTGTAAAAAGACATTTTCCTTCCGTGGTTTTAACAGATCTTACGGGGATCCCCCTGCTGTAATTTATTTTTCCTGCGTAGTCAGTGAAACTGACGTTTATTACCTTATCATTATTTTCTATAAGTGAAAGCAAAGGATTATATTGATCTCCATTCTCACCATCAATGTATTTCAGATTCCAGAATCCTTTCTGTTCCTGCCACCTGTGGCCTGAGCTGCCCGAAGGGCATATAAATTCACCGGTAACCTCATCGATATTAAGGAATTTCCAGTCTCCGTTTTCTATTCCGGAATATTTATCAAGCCGGTTGGCGCGCAATAATCTTCCCGGTAAATAGGTGCCATTATTTTCTGTTATCTCAACCAGGTAGGGAGAATCTGTGAATTTCTTAACATATTCCCTGAAGTAAGGGATGTTTTTTTCAACATGCGCCTCTTTAAGTATAACATGTGTGACAGCCATCCAGAATGCACAGTCCTGGCCTGCGTGTACCGGAATCCATTGATCTGCATATTTTGAAACCATGCTGAAATCAGGAGAGAAGACGACTGTCCGGGTCCCGTTATAACGAGCCTCGGAAAAATAATGTACATCGGGGGTTCGTGTCATGCCCAGGTTTGAACCCATTACAGCCACAAACTTTGAATTATACCAGTCAGCGCTCTCACATACATCAGTTTGTTCTCCCCAGGTCTCGGGAAAGGCATTGGGAAGGTCACAGTACCAGTCATAAAAGCTGAGGTTTACACCGCCAAAAAGCTGGAGAAACCTTGATCCGGCGGCAAAGCTGATCATTGACATGGCAGGTATGGGAGAGAAACCGATCACCCTGTCAGGTCCATATTTTTTTGCAGTATATATATTTGCTGCTCCTATTATCTCCAGTGCCTCATCCCAGCCTACTCTCCTGAACCCTCCTTTACCACGTGCCTTTTTGTATGATTTGCACATTTCAGGATTATTCTGCACGTTAGTCCAGGCGAGAAGAGCATCACCTGTTTTTTCTTTTTCCTGCCTGTAATAATCAAGCAGCTTTCCCCTTATAAGAGGATATCTTACACGGAGAGGGCTATACAGGTACCATGAATATGAAATACCTCTCTGGCATCCCCTGGGTTCATATGGCGGAAGTGAGTTTTCGAGTGCGGGATAGTCAAGTGCCTGGGTTTCCCAGACAACAATTCCTTCTTTTACGAAGATATTCCAGGAGCATCCCCCGGTACAGTTCACCCCATGCGTGCTCCGGACTACTTTGTCCTGTTGCCACCTGTTACGATAAAATTCTTCCCATTGCCTTGTTCCTGGCGAAATCATGTCCTTTATCCAGCTCATGTTATCCTGAATTTTTATTATCCGGCACATTGCCTTCCGGTATCTTACGGTCATCATATAGCAGGAAGGTAAGTGCCGCGATGAAAATTGCTATGACGAAAGCAAGTACGAAAAGAATCATACCCCGGGGGAATGAAATGCCTAATGGAATATTTAATGAAGCAGCTTTGAGCAGAGAGACAAGAACAGGGATCTCCTCTTCTGTCAATACACCGGGAAAGGCCGCCTTCATTACCGGGAACGGGGGATTTGCGAGTATGGCTGTTATGCCTGCCGGACCAAGCCTTGTAAAAGAGGCTGTCAGATCAACAGCAAGCTTCCCGCCGCCAAGCAATGATCCATCATTTATGTTATGGCATGAGATGCACGGTGCACCTCCATTGGCAAATGGAATATCACCATTATAATAGGATCTTCCACTACGAATGATCTTTTCATTTATTGATACTGTGTCAGGTAAAGCGGCAATAGTGCTGTCACCCGCAACTGCAGTACTGTCTTTTATGTTTTCATCGGATTTTTGTGCTGCAACAGATGGACCTGGTGCAGATTGGCTTATGTAGCCAATAATGTTTTGAATCTGCTCATCACTAAGGTTATGATCAGGCATTGGCACCTTATTAAATTCATTGAATATAGCAACAGCGTCGGGATCGCCTGATTTTATCATTTGCTGGGAAGAACGGATGAAGCTTTTAAGCCAATCAGGATTTCGCTTGTTCTGAACTCCGGCGAGATCAGGTCCTACAAGCCTGCCTTTGTTAATTGTGTGACAGGATGAGCATGAAGACTTAAAGAGCTCTTCACCGCTCTGTGCATTTACCCTGATAATAAAAAGAGAAAAAAAGGCGATAATGAAAACTTGAAATTTCATCATACCATGTTTTTGATTCCAACAAAATCGAGGAATTATAAATTTACGAAAAATTCCTGAATAAAAAGCACTTACACCATATGAAACAGACTTTGAAAATCGGTTGAATTTTACTAAATTTATAGTTCTGCTTCTGCATTAGCCTCATTGTAATGAGTGAAATAAATTTGAGGGGAACACCCATAAAAGGGCTGACCGGAACTACAATCGGTTTTTTCTTCGGATTTGCGGCTGTTGCACTATATGGTCCAACTGCAATAAAGTTCCATGAAGCAATGGGGCTCAGTGCTGCACAGATGGGACTGCTTGTTGCGATACCTTCGCTTACCGGATCTCTCTTAAGGATACCATTCGGAGCCTGGGTAGATATAACAGGCGGAAGGAAGCCGTTTCTTACCCTGCTTATGCTTTCGGCGCTGGGACTGGCCGGGATAATATTAATCCTTCACAAATATTACCCTGGAGATATGAAGGGTATGTATGGACTTATCCTTATGCTTGGAATGTTGAGTGGATGCGGTATTGCAACTTTCTCAGTTGGTGCAGGCCAGACATCCTACTGGTTTCCTTATTCAAAACAGGGGAGGGCATTGGGTATTTACGCAGGAATCGGAAATCTTGCACCGGGTTTGTTCTCATTATTACTGCCTGTCTATCTGCAGCATTATGATTTCATTTCAGCATATTCTGTCTGGTTTGTATTTCTCCTGGCAGGCATCATCATTTATTCACTTGTCGGGATTAATCCTTTCTTTTTTCAGTTGAAGAGATCTGGAATGACCGATCAGGAGAGCCGTGTAAAGGCAAGAAAGATGGGCCAGGAACTTTTCCCGGCCGGCAATATCAGGCAGGTACTTATTTCTTCAGCCAGAACGGCTGACACATGGAAGCTCGTTCTCCTGTACTTTACTACTTTCGGGGGGTTTATTGCCCTGACATCATGGTTTCCCGTCTACTGGAGTGAATTCCATGGATATGGACCTGTGAAAGCAGGTGTATTTACAGCAACATTTTCTTTATTATCTTCCTTTCTCAGGGTTGCAGGAGGATCAGTTGCAGATAAAATAAGTGGAAGAAAGACAAGCATTATTTCACTTCTTATTGTTGGCCTGGCTTCAATATTATTAATAATTGCACGGAACCTCCCGCTGGAGCTGACAGCAATAATCCTTCTTGGAACAGGGATGGGTTTTAATAATGCTGCTGTTTTCAAGCTTGTTCCGGTATGCGTGCCTGGTGCAATAGGAGGAGCTGCCGGCTGGATAGGCGGTATCGGAGCTTTTGGAGGATTTGTAATACCCCCTGTCATGGGTGCGCTCGTTAATTTAATGGGAACATCAGGTTATTCAGCAGGTTTTGCGATTTTCCTGCTATTATCTATTGTGAGCTTTTTTGTTGTTTCCGGAATGAGAAAGCAACCATGATTGATTATCTTTTATAAAACTGGATTAGGATATTTTTGTAAGGAAGAAAGCCATCAAAAAGCCCAGGACTGTAATCAGACCTGCAAATTCATGGGTCTCTTCAAATGCCTCAGGGATCATTGTATCGACGATCATGGCAAGTATTGCACCTGCTGCGAATGCGGTTGAAACTGCCACCACATCGGGAGAAAAGTTTTTAAATACTGTATATCCAGCCAGTGATGATAGTCCTGAGACAAATGCTATCGAGCCCCAGACTGTAAAAACATATAGAGCTGAACGACCGGCTTTTTTCATCCCGGCAGCACTTGAGAGACCTTCCGGAAGGTTTGACAGGAATATTGCAATTACTGCAACCCAGCTGACAGTACCACCTTTCAACATGCTTAAACCTATCACGATCGATTCAGGTATCCCGTCTATTAATGATCCCGCAGCCAGTGCAAGCCCGCTTCCGGAAGACTCAGATTCTTTTGGTTGCTGGTTTCCTGAACGCTTCCGGTGTTTTGCACCTTTGAGATTCAGATAGTAATTGATTACAGTAAACAGAAGTGCCCCCAGGAAGAAACCCAACGCAGTGGAATCGAGTCCGCCACCTTTATACGCTTCATCAATAAGGTCAAAGGATAAAGCTGAGATCAGGATGCCACTTCCAAAAGCCATAATGGCCGCAACCAATCTACCCCTGACTTTCGTGAAATATGCAATGGCCGCACCGATCAGCAACGCTGTTCCGGCAAGCAAACCCCAGAGAGCTGCCTGTAACCATTGTGGCATAGTTGTTACATTTATCTGATTAACATTAAATGCATTATTAATGTTTGGAGAGCTTAAAAAGCAATGGAAACGGAGTAATCAGATTTTTTTCAGGTCTGACCAGGCAGGTTTATCAATGCGAAAAATGTTCACCGGCATATTCCTGAATTCTGTTTGCCTTGTTCTTACCATCCCGCTATTTAATGCAACCTTTTCTGAATTGATGTTTTCAATATGAATGATTGAGATCAGCGTTTCCGTCAGATTGTTTGTAAATGCAAAATCACGACATTTGACAGCTGCTTCAGTTGCGTACCCCTTGTTCCTGAATTCCGGCATGATCGAGTAACCAATTTCCATTTCAGTTTTTCCATCGATCTCCTGTATAAGTAATCCACACTGGCCGATAAACCTGTTTGTTTGTATATCGATCAAAGCATTTAACCCGCCCAGGTCGTTCCTGTATCGTTCCTCAATCCTGCGAAACCATTCAGTGCTTTGTTCATAGGGCGATCCAATATCAGCGAATCCCAGGAACCTGGCTGAGTCAGGATCTTTGAAAAATTCAATCCATTCTTCAAAGAATGATCGATCCAGAAGCCTGAATGTTAATCTTCTGGTAGATTCACCTGTGAGGAGGTATTTCATTTGTTCAGAATTTAAGAATAGATATTTAACTTAAAATGTAACAAATGTTACAAACTTGAGATGATATAGATGGTTGAGCCGGGCTTAGAAACCTTTTTCCCAGACAGCTTTTATCCGTTTTCCGTTTGATAAAAAGTCATTGAATTCCGCATCTGTCCAGTTGACTTTCACCCCTGAATAATCGTACATCTCACAATAGATGCATGAAGAAATCGGATTTGAGACCTGGTAATAGTATTCCTCATTCCATTTATAGGCATAAATAACAATTCCGGGAACCTGTGAGCTTTCCAGGCTGGAAATTAATGTATTGAGCCATTCCGGGTTAGGGGGCAGCTTTTCATCCTTCTCACATGAAATTACGAGACAGGAAAACAGAATCAGGAAGGCAATTTTTTTCATAATGAATTTTTTTCGTTAATAAATTCTTACTGGCTATCAGCCTTTGATTGTGCCAGTTATTATTTCACCCTCCCGGATATAATCAGCAAAAATTATACCACTCTTTGTTAAATAGCTGTTTGTCAATCTGAATGATGCCGGAATTGTACCTCCACCATACAGCTTCTTTCCTTTACCAAGTGTCAGAGGAAAGATTTTTAGCCAGAGCTCATCGACGAGATCATTCAGCAGCAGCAGCTGTATGAGCACACTGCTGCCATGAACCTGGAGGTTTGGACCGTCAGAATTTTTAAGCTCTTTAATATCACCAATGTTTCTCAGGATCACAGTGTTCTTCAAGACACCGGCAAGCTGGTCAGTCTCTTTCATTGTTCGGCTAACAACATACTTGGTACCGGTAATTATTCCGGGCCAGGTATCTGCATGATCGGGCCAGTATGAGGCAAAGATCTCGAAAGTTTTTCTGCCAAGCAGGTAGTCTGCCGGTTTAAGCTGTTCATCCATAAGCCGGCTGGCTTCCTCATCGAAAAATGGTGCAGCCCACCCGCCATACTCAAACTGACATGATCTGTCTTCTTCAGGTCCCCCCGGGGCCTGCATAACCCCGTCAAGTGTTACAAATGAAAGGACAATTATTTTTCTCATTTTTCCTCTCTCAGATAAAATTTTATAATAACAAAATATTTGGCAGGGCGCCAGGCCAGTCGCTTTTCTTCCGGATTTCAACTGTGAAAACATGGCAATTGTCACCAATTAAATAATAAAGTGATATCTGTCTTATATACAATGAATTTTTAAGTACTTAATGTAAAACTTTTTTGCAGGAAAGAGAAATGCCGAAGATTATATATATTAAGTCTAAAAATAAATTGCTAAACACGGTTTATTTTCATAATTATACTTATCGCACTGTAAAATATGCACATAGGGTTATAAAAGTGAGCCTTTGATCAGGGTTCATCCTTACATTAAGTGTCATTTTAACAATTATTAGTTGTATTTAACATTCGTTTACCTATTTTTAAAAAATTTCCAAACTAACCAATTTAACCATTTTAAGAAAACCAATTATTAAGGAAACGGAGTAAAGAAAAACCAAATCTAAAGCAGGAATACCCATCCTGCTACAATTGACTGAGGGGAGCTTATTTAACGTCAAAATTATCTTAATTGCATGAAAAAGATTTATGAAAAGCTTTTGCATAATGTCTTTTGTGTCTGGTTCAGACCCAATACGAGGATATCATTATGCATATTATTTATGATTTGCTTTATGACCTTAGCCTTTACAGGCCAGGCTTATGCCGAAGACCAGCAAAATGTTGTAAAAGGCACGGTCAAAGATGCATCAACAGGTGAACCTCTTATTGGAGCTACTGTCGTAGTAAAAGGTACCACTGTAGGTCAGATCACTGACTTAAATGGTAAGTTTTCAATAGAGCTTCCATCAAGAACAGCAACACTGACTATTACTTCTGTTGGTTATACGGCTCAGGAACTGGCTGTCACTGCTGGTGCAGATCTCACAATATCACTCGAGGTTGAGATAACTCAGATTTCTGAAGTAGTTATTGTTGGATACGGACAACAAAAGAAGGAGAGTGTTGTTGGAGCAATCTCTCAAACAGGTGCCGCAACACTTGAGAAGCGAGGAGGTATTACCACACTTGGAGCTGCACTTACAGGGAACGTGCCTGGCGTGATAACACTATCAGGTAATGGTGCTCCGGGTGCTGAAGATCCGATGATATATATTCGCGGACAAGGGACCTGGAACGCAGCTGGTCCGCTGATACTGATCGATGGCATTGAACGTACAATGGCCGGTCTTGATATCAATTCGGTTGAAAGTATATCTGTATTGAAAGATGCTTCAGCTACAGCAGTGTTCGGAGTAAAGGGTGCCAATGGTGTGATCCTGATCACAACTAAAAGGGGTCAGACAGGAAAAGCCAACATCAGCATAAAGGTGAATTCAACGATGAAAGTACCTTCAAAACTCCCGGGCAAGCTCGATTCTTATGATGCACTTACAATAAGAAACATGGCTATTGAAAATGAGCTAGGTTTAAGTCCTGCTTCATGGAATAAAATAACACCCCTTCCCGAACTTAATAAATACCGGAATCCTTCAAGCATTGCGGAAGCTGAACAATTCCCAAATGTTGACTGGCAGGAAGCCTCATTCAAGGATTTTGCAATGTCGAATCAGGAAAACATAACAGTTTCCGGAGGTTCGGCCTTTGTTAAATATTTCACATCTCTTGATTACTTGCATGAAGGTGACGTAATGAATATGCGCGACAATGGCAAAGGCTATACTCCTGCATACGGGTACGATGCTATGAACTTCCACAGTAACCTTGATATTAACCTGACCTCTACTACAACCCTTGCTGCAAACATTTCTGGATTTTATGGAGACAGGCAGACTACTACAAATACTGGATTTGAATATACTATGTGGCAGTCTGCTTACAGCAATGCTCCCAATTCTTACCCGGTACAGTACAGCGATGGCGCCTGGGGTTATTGGGCTGCACAGCCGGTACAACAGGTAAATTCAGTTGAGACAATGTCAAACTCAGGGATCCTTAATACAAAAACCACCAGGTTTAATACAGACTTCACCCTCAACCAGGATTTGAAAATGATAACCCCGGGTCTATCATTCAATGGTAAAGTGGCAATGGATAACACCTATGTTTCTACAAAAAGTCTTAATGACAATGGAGATATACAGAAATACATTGCGCCGGATGGGCAGGTTACCTGGCTTCACACTACCGGAACAAACAATTATGATTATGTTATTCCACCATGGACTGTAGGTGCTGAATCGATGAATAATGGATCAACATACAGGAAGCTGTACTATGAGATGCGGCTTAACTATGTAAAGAAGATCCAGAAACATGAAATCACTGCCCTGGGTCTTTTCAGCCGTGACAATAGTGCAACGGGAAGTTCCTTCCCTAGCTATCGTGAGGACTGGGTATTCAGGACAACCTATAATTATGGAAACAAATACAACATTGAATTCAATGGTTCTTACAATGGATCAGAAAAGTTCAGCAATGATTATCGTTTCCAGTTCTTCCCTTCAGCTGCTGCAGGATGGACCATTTCACAGGAAAATTTTATGAAAAGCATCACCTGGCTGGACAAACTCAAGCTTAGAGGTTCTTTCGGACTCGTAGGAAATGATAACATAAGCGGTCGCTGGTTGTATGCCTCTCAGTTTGCCTATGGAGGCACTGCAAGGTTAGGAGCAACAAGTGGTTCCAGGAGTCCGTATACATGGTACCGGCAATCCGTTATAGGTAACCCTGACATCCGTTGGGAGACCGTCCGAAAATCAAATCTTGGATTGGAAACCAGTTTTCTTAAAAACCTTGTTGCCGTGAATGTCGATGTCTTTCAGGATTATCGTTACAATATTGTAATGACAGGCAGTCAGCAGGCGATACCCAACTATTTTGGAGGTTCAGCACCATCAGCAAACCTTGGTAAAACAAAAACAAAGGGATACGAAGTAGAGCTTAGATTGAATAAGCGTTTTATGAACGGGATGAGGGTTTTTCTAAACTCAAGTATAACACATGCTGTTGATAATGTAATTGCCCAGGATCAGCCCAAACTGCTTGCTGCGTATCAAAAAACAGAAGGCTTCCAGATTGGTCAGTATCGTTCCCAGCTGCTTGGCGAATTTTACAATAACTGGGATGAAGTTTACGGAAGCACACAATGGAATGCACAGGACAATCAAAAACTACCAGGTTTTTATAACATCGTCGATTTTAATGGCGACGGTGTAATTGACACATACGACAGTGCTCCCAATGGCTATCCTGAAAGGCCACAAAATACTTACAGCACTTCACTGGGTTTAGACTACAAGGGATTTTCTCTTAGCGTGCTGTTTTATGGGGTTAACAATGTAACCCGTTATGTCGGCTTGACGAGCTTCGGTAACCAGCTTGATTGTGTATATGAACAGGGAACATACTGGTCGAAGGATAACCCCAATGCTGAGACTTATATACCACGTTATGTGAGTAAATTAAATGGTACCGGTAACAAATATGCTTACGATGGCTCATACCTCAGGTTGAAGAATGCCGAGATTGCATATACGTTTGAGGATAAGTTCATACAGAAGATGGGATTGAAATCCCTGAAAGTCTTTTTCAATGGAGACAACCTGTTACTATGGACTAAATTGCCTGATGACCGTGAATCAAGTCTTGGTGGAAATGCAGGACAAGGTGCCTACCCGACAGTGCGCCGGTTTAATCTGGGAGTTAATATTGTTTTGTAAATCATAAAAGCAATGAAAATATATTTCAAAAGTATAATATTGGCATGTATCCTTTTCCTGGGAACAGGAATGCAATCATGCACCGAATATCTTGACAAAGCGCCTGAAGCTAGTATCTCCGATACTGAAGCATATGGCACCTTCATGAGCTTCCAGGGTTTCACCGAGGAACTTTATATGTGTACCCCTGACTACACCAAGGCAACTTATGATGCTGACTGGAACCTTGCAGATGAGGTTATAGCAACAGCAAATAATGACTGGCGAATGACCACACATATGGATAATGGTGATTACTGGTGCTGGTACAATGGTAACGGATGGAGCCAAAGCTATCTAAGAGGTTGCAGCGGAGGTAACTGGACCAACTCCGACAACTGGGGTAATAAATCAATGTGGGACGGAGCATGGTATGGTATACGTAAAGCTAACCTTGGTTTACAGAATCTTGACAAGCTCGTAACAGCCACTCAGGAGGAAAAAGATATCATCAAAGGACAGCTATTGTTCTTCCGTGGATTTTTCCATTTCCAGCTTATGCAGTTCTTTGGCGGACTACCATATATAGATAAAGTTTTAACTGTCGGAAACCTTAATTTACCGCGACTGACTTATCAGCAGACAGCCGCCAAAGCTGCTGAAGATCTTGCACAGGCTGCTGAATTGCTTCCTGCAAACTGGGATAATACAGTAGTTGGCCAGGCTACTTTGGGAAACAACCAGCAGCGGATAACCAAAGCTACTGCATATGCGTTTCTCGGTAAAAATTTGCTATATGCGGCCAGCCCACTGATGAACCGCGATTCAAAAGGTATTGCAGCTTATGATCAGGATTTGTGTAAACAGGCTGCTGCGGCATTTGCCAAATGTCTTGCCTTATGTGAGAGTGGTGAAGCACCTTATAAGCTGGCAAGCTGGGCTAATTACATGGATAACTTTTATGTCCTGAACACTAACACTAAAATACCCGGATATGAAGAGGCTTTGTTTACAACTCCGTTATATGGAGGTACAGGCGATATCTGCGGAGTATGGTTCCCTTCAGTCCTTGGCGGCGCTGGCAACTGTGTAAGCTTATCAGCTGATTATGCTGAGTATTTTGGAATGTCGAATGGTCTTGGTATTTTCGATGCAGGATCAGGATACAATGCTGCCGATCCATGGGCTAACCGTGACCCTCGTTTTTATAAATTTATTGTTTATGATGGCGTTCGTGTTATCCAGGCTGCTGGCAACCCTGCTGCCCGTTTCGCCAATCTTCAAAATGGCGGAAACTATCGAAACGAAGGTACCGGGAACAGAACCGGTTACATGATCTGTAAATTTGTTAACCTTACCGGTAATGCAACTGATAATATTGGAAGGAGAGTGCATCCACCATACCTGCGTCTCGCAGATGTTTATTATATGTATGCTGAGTCTGTGTTGTGGGGTTATGGAAATGCAACAAGTGCTACAGCACCAGGGTATAACCTCACAGCAGCAGCAGCAGTAAATAAAGTCAGGTCAAGAGCTACGGTACCTGATGTGGATGCAAGGTTCCTGGATACTCAGCAGCACTTCATGGACATGTTGATAAAAGAAAGAGCTGTTGAATTAATGTGTGAAGCAAATATTCGCTTCTGTGATCTGCGCAGATGGTTACTGCTTACCGATATGAAATATCGTCTTAAGACAGCGATTGACTTTGACCGTAACAGTGTAACACAGAAACCAATTAACATGACAAAGAGGGTGGTGATCACCCGGGTTGTTGATAACAAGCACTACTGGTTGCCGTTGCCAACAAATCAAGTTAATATATATCCAACCTTTGGACAAAATCCGGGATGGTAAAACTGACGCTGTTGGATTGTGATAAATTATTAATCACAGATGACAACCATAATTTCATAATTTAATAAAGCTTGAAATGAAATATTTAAAGATATTAGGAATTATTTGTGTAATACTGACTTTCCTGCCGGTAAGCGGGAAAGGGCAAGGTGTTAAGCAAGTTACAATTGAATCAGTTGTTCTTGACATTAATGGAAACCCGGTTGCAGATGCTGCGGTATTTGGAAATGAAGGCAGAATAGTAAAGTATACAGATCAATCAGGAAAATTCAGTATCACTGTTCAGGCCACCTCTTCAATATTGGTTACAGCAAAGGGATATAAATCGAAAACCCTCCAGGTTGGTACCGGGTTCAATAACATTGTTCTGGATCCCGATTTGGGTGAAAGGAAAGTAAATGTTGCTTTTAAGCAGGTAGACAGTAAAGATCTCGTGGGATCGGTAAATGTTGTTAATCCAACTGATTATTTGCCCTTTAACTATGGACGTGATGTGGTAAGCGGATTGGCTGGCCAGACGGGTGGTTTAACAGGGTTCAATAACATCTGGGGCATGGATGGCGCGCTTATCATGATAGATGGCATTGCCAGGAGCTACAATGATGTGAGAATGGATGAGATTGAACAGGTAACGTATCTTAAAGGAGTGAATGCTGTCGCACTTTATGGTAGCACTGCTGCCAAAGGTGTTGTGCTCATAACAACAAAGAGGGGCGAAGCTAACAACCGTAAGATAAACGTTCTTGTAAATACCGGGATCTCTACACCAAAGGCATTGCCCAGCTATTTAGGGTCGGCTGATTACATGACTTATTATAACCAGGCACGTATAAACGATGGTTACCCGGTAGCATATACAGATGCTACAATCGAGAATTACCGTTCGGGCAATAAGTACAGGTATCCGAGTGTTGATTATTTCTCTCCCGAGTACATTAAGAAATATCAGTATAATACAGATGTGGTAACTGAATTTACGGGAGGCAATGAGAATGCAAAATTCTATTCCAATATCGGTTGGTCAACAAATTCCTCACTATTAAAGGTAGGCCAGGGAGATAATGAGCGGAATAGCAGGTTTAATATTAGGGCTAACGTTGATATCAGGATCAATAAAAATATAACGAGCACCATCGATGGATCTTTGATAGTGGGTAGTAATAAAACAGGACTGGTCAATGTTGCACCAATAAGCGGTAGTGCAGCGCTGAGCAACTACTGGGCACAGGGTACAAACATCCTGCCCTGGCAGTATTCCCCTCTGATCCCTATGGACCTAATAAGCCGTGCAACTTCAAACGCATCCGCTCTGCTTCTTGCAAAGAACAGCAAGAACATAGTCGATGGCAGTTATATCTTTGGAGGAACACAGCAGTACCAGACAAACCCGTTCGCGGACCTTCTGTCAAACAGTTATAATACTAACGTTAGCCGTACTTTCCAGGTTTCAGATGCTGTTAATTTTGACCTTGACAATACGGTAAAAGGTCTATCATTTCAAACCAAGATCTTTCTTGACTTTGTAACTTCTTATAACCAGTCAATAAATAACACTTATTCTACCTATACTCCTATATGGAGTACAGTTGGTGATTCAATAACAGGATTTACAAAATATGGTACTGATGCCCGGACAGGAACCCAAAACGTTGGAGCTACAACTAACGCTAATAATATCGGAACACAATTACAGTTCAATTATGTAAGAACATTCAATGAAGTTCATAATCTTGCTGCAATTGTACTCGCTAATTACTATGGTATCAACCGTAATGGTGTTTATCAAACGCAAACGAATTCTAATTTGGGATTGCAACTGGCATATAATTACAAACATAAATACTGGTTTGATTTCAGTGGCGCATATGTGAGCTCCACAAAATTGCCCGGAAGTACCCGCACTGCCTTCTCGCCGACTGCAAGTATTGGCTGGCTTATTAGTGATGAAGCCTTCCTGAAGGATGCAGGCTTTATAGATCAGTTAAAAATTTCAGCTTCTGCAGGTATCATTAATGAAGACCTGGAAATATCGAACTACTTCCTTTATGATCCAACCTACTTCAGCAATGGCCAGTCATACGGCTGGTATGATGGCACATATTCCTACCAGGCAACTGCTTCAAGATATGGAGCAAGTCCTGATCTTGGATTTGCCAAAAGAAAAGAGATCAGCCTCGATCTCGAGGGTTCATTCTTCAAAAGAATGGTGACTTTGAATGCTTCATATTTCACAAACCGAATTGATGATCTGCCCGTTCAAAGATTCAATCAATACCCGAGTTATTTGAGTGATTTTGTTCCTTATTCCAACTATAACAGTGATGCGCGCCGTGGCTTCGACATGATTTTGAATATCAGGAAGAAGGTAGCAGCTTTTGATTATGACCTTGGAATTATGGCTTCTTATATAACATCTGAAGCAATCATCAGGGATGAATTATATGGAGCAGATACATACCGCAACCGTGTTGGCAAACCTACAGATGCAATATTCGGTCTTGTAAGCAAGGGTTTCTTTACAGACGTTAGTGATGTTACGGTTGTACAGGCTTTTGGCGCTGTTAAGCCTGGAGACCTGATGTATGAAGATCAGAATGACGACAAAATTATCAATCAGCAGGATGAAAAGATGATTGGCCGTTATGAGGCTCCTTTCAACTATGCTCTGAATTTTTCTGTTGGTTACAGGAATATTAAGCTTTTTGTCCAGGGTATTGGAAACAGCGGCGGACATGATATTAAATCCGGCAGCTACTATTGGATTGACGGAGATGTAAAATATTCATCGGAAGTCATTAACAGCTGGACTCCTGCTACTGCGTCAACTGCAACCTATCCGAGGTTAAGTTCAATTACAAACACCAATAATAACCAGACAAGTACATTCTGGCTCTATTCAACGGACGCATTAAGATTGAGTAAAATTCAGCTTTCCTGTAATCTTCCCAGGAACTTCTTTGGAAATTCTTTCATCAGGGAATTTGAAATTTATATAAATGGTTCAAACCTGTATACTTTATCAAAAAGCAGGAAAATTCTCGACCTGACTGTTGGAAACACTCCACAGATGAGTTACTATAACATCGGGTTAAGCGCTAAATTTTAACGATTGTGAATCAATTAAAAAACAAAGCTATGCGTAAAATATACAGTCTGATAATATTTATTGCTATGTTGACCCAGGCCGGGTGTGTAAAAGAAATGCTCACACCGGCTGATGATAATCATAGCACATTTCAGAGAATCTATGAAGACCCCAATTTTGCCGATGGTCTGATAATCAATGCATATACGCGTCTTCCACTGAACAGCTATTCCTTCAGCGAAGTTGCTACAGATGATGCGGTATCGAATGATAAATTCAACCCAATACTTCAAATTGGTACAGGTATGTGGTCATCCCAGAACAACCCTCTGGAGCAATGGAAGAACTCCTATACTGCCATAATGTACCTCAATAAATTTCTTGGGGAGAACAGTAAAATTAACTGGTCATATACAAGCGCTGATGCAAAAAGACTTTATGCCGATCTGCATCAGGGAGAAGCCTATGCTTTAAGGGCTCTTTTCTATCATTATCTTCTCCAGGCCCATGGAGGTTATAATGATGCCGGCCAGTTGTTAGGTGTTCCTATCATTACTACTGACTTTGATGTAAACTCTAGTTTTCAGCAGCAACGGAACACATTTGAAGAATGTATGCAACAGATTTATAGTGATCTTGCTGCCGCTGAGGCATTGCTTCCGCTTGACTACGTTAATCTTACAAGCATTTCCCAGGTGCCGGCTAAATATGCGGGAGTTTCTATGGAAGACTATAACAGGGTATTTGGCAATTTTATGAACCAGCGCATTTCAGGACGTATCGTTAAAGCGATAAGAGCAAAAGCTGCATTGCTGGCTGCAAGCCCTGCTTATTCTGCAGGAACAACCACAACATGGGCAAATGTTGCAGCCTATGCAGGTGAAGTCATTAATCTTCTCGGATTTCCGGCCAATATTGATCAAAATGGCTATGTATTCTATAAAGCAGCCAATATTGATGCTATAAACCTGCCGAACAGGGTCGATCAAAAAGAGATGTTATGGAGAGGTGCAAAACAAGGTGTATCCAACTCATTTGAACTGAATGCATTTCCTCCTTCACTTTTTGGTAATGGAAGGATCAATCCAACTCAGAACCTTGTTGATGCATTTCCAATGTTAAATGGCTATCCTATTACCCATTCTAGTGCGAGTTATAATGCTTCAAATCCTTATGCCGGACGCGATCCCAGATTAGCTCAATATATCGTCTATAATGGATCTGTTCTGGCCACTAAAACAATTTCTATAAATGAAGGCTCAACAACAGGTGACCAGGTGAATTATATAAAGACATCTACAAGAACAGGATACTACATGAAAAAGTTGTGTCGTGAAGATGTAAACCTGAACCCTGCATCCCAGGTAACGAAAGTTCATTATGTACCTAAAATCAGATACACTGAAATATTCCTGATCTACGCAGAAGCTGCAAATGAAGCTTATGGACCAAATGGAAGGGGTTCTTTCTCATTCTCAGCAAAAGATGTGATAGGGCAAATCAGGAGAAGAGCCGGAATTTCGCAACCAGATAACTATCTCGCTTCAATTAGTACAACTGAGGATATGAGAAAACTTATCCGTAATGAAAGAAGGCTGGAATTGTGTTTTGAAGGGTTTCGTTTCTGGGATTTGCGCCGGTGGAAAGCTGACTTAACCGAACCTGCCAAGGGCGTAAATATTTCAGCTGATAATCTTACTTATACTTATGGTATCGTTGAAAAAAGGCCTTTCTCAAACAATATGTACTACGGGCCCATCCCTTATCAGGAAGTATTGAAATCAAATTTATCCCAAAATTCAGGATGGTAGGTTTAATAATTTTAAAAATCGAATAAATGAAGAAGATAATCTTTTTATCAATAATAGTGTTCTTGCTCCTGGTTTCGTGCGAGAACAAGGAAAACGTCTTCCCGGATTTTGATTATACAACAGTATATTTTCCGTACCAGACACCAGTCAGGACGATTGAATTAGGGAAAGATTATATAGTAGACAACTCCGGAGATAATGCCCATAATTTCAAGATTTTTGCAACAATGGGCGGAGTGTATGTCAACAAGAAAGAAGTATCAATCAATGTTGTTGTTGACAATTCATTGCCAACAAACGTGAAATTCGGAAATTCTGCAGGGGCTTTGGTACTGCCTATGCCGTCAAACTATTATGAGCTTGATCCTTCCAATAAAATTGTGATCAAACCTGGTGATATGTCAAGCGGAATAAGTGTGCACTTGACTGATGCTTTTTTTGCTGATCCTCTTTCGCTCAGGAATACTTACGTCATTCCCCTACGAATGACTGATGTTGTCAATGCCGATTCAATTCTAAGAGGTAAAACATCAATGACAAATCCGAATCCTCTTAAGCCTTCAAACTGGGTTACAGTACCAAAGGATTATGTTCTTTTTGCTGTCAAATATATCAATGCCTGGCATGGCAATTATTTACGCCGGGGAAGAGATGTTGCCACTGGCAGTGGGCTCGACACAACTATGCTTTATCATAAAAAATATGTTGAAAACGACCAGGTTGTCAGCATGACCAGTCTTTCATTAAATGCTGTTAAACTTTCTCTAACAACGAGGAATAAAGGAAACCTGACTAATCTTCCATTTGATCTTCAGCTCAATGTTGACAATAACGGAAGAATAAATGTTACCACTGTCGCGAACACCACACCGACATACACTGTATCCGGAAGCGGAGAATACGTAACTGATGGTGATATGTGGGGCGGGATAAAGCGTGATGTGATGCACCTGAATTATACAGTAAACTTCGGACCTACAGTGCACTCTTTTACAGATACAATTGTACTACGCGACCGGGGTATAAAATTTGAGACTTTTACTCCCTTTGTTTTTTAAGCTTTTACCCGTTTAAATATTTTTTATAATTATAGCAGAGAGTTGTAGGCTTGCTTACAGCTCTCTGCTCTTTTTCTGGTTTGTCCAGGGCCAGGAATCTCCTAAATAATGCTCATTAATTTAGATTTAATTTTTAATGAATTTAGAATTAATGTAGCTGGTGTGAGATCCACCTTTCTTTGTATTGCGAACCTAAAACCATTAAATGATAACTCCGGGCAAAACAAAGAAAGATCTTATTCTTGGCGTTTCAGTCTTTCTAATAATTTCCATTTCAATTCTTTTCGGCTCTTTGGTTTTTTTCCTGACAGGCAATCCTGCCATCGGGTTGATTGCCGGTTCAGCAATTGCACTTGCAAGTGGCGCAGCGTTGTTATCGGGTAATTATCTGGAGCAATAATAGATATGAATCATAACCCTAAACATATATAGAAATGGGACAGAAATACAAAATCGGCGAACTTGTGATTGATCGTGAAACAGGAAGAAAGATGAGAATAGTTTATGATGATCTGGGATATTTCTGCAACGATCAGGGTAACTGTCATTTCAACGGTATTTACAGGTGCTGCTGGATCAGTGTTGATGGAAAGATAGAATCAGGCGACTTCCCGCAGGAACAGCTGGAAAAAGCAATGGCACCTTTCCTCGTATAGCATTCAGCGTTTATCGTTCTTCATTCCCCGTTTATCGTTCTTCGTGCCAGGACCTGCTATTACTTTCTTAAATTCCTTTACAGCCCTTGCACCTTTATACCCTTACGCCCTTACGCCTTATGCATTAATACAACATTCCTGCACCTGCCTTATACAACATTCCTGCTTCACATGCACGACCTGCAAGACCCCCCAGACCCAACTGTAACCTTCCGGCCTGTTTCCTCGTAAAAGGAGTACAAGTCTGCAGTTAAAAATAAAGGGGAAAAATCATGAGAATTCTGATCTCATTGTTTTTAGTATTGATATCTGCAGGTGTTAAAGGCCAGGATTGTACCATAACTGCCAAGGCGAACAACATAACTCCGGATAAGTTATGCTCGCCTGTGACTGTAAGCTGGAATGTCAGCTATACTGGTGTGAATGATGCCGGTTCACCTGTCGGGATAAAGTTTGAGTGGGATGACGGAACCATCGAAACGGTTCCAGCAGTCAGGTTAGCCCCCGGGACTTTCCATGTTGCCGTTGCACACTCCTACACTTCAAAGGGAGATAAGTGCAACTATCGACCCAGGGCCAGCCTGATAGTTAACGGTGTCGTGTGCTCATCGTCAACTCAGCAGCAGATTGTCACCGTATGGGATGACGATGATCATAATGGCGGTGATATGCATATAGACCCTGAGATCTACCCTGTTTGTTTCGGGAACAGTGCTAATGTAAGGTTCCGTGACCTTACTAGGTTCAACTGCGTTCCTCCACAGGAGAAGGATGTACCAAACCTTTATACCCGCTGGATACAATGGATCTATGGCACTGACAATACAATGACAGGAGCTCCCGTGAAGATCAATGGCTCAACCGCTTCATTCCCTCATAAAAGTTCAGTTATCACTCTGCCAGGACCTGTAGCCGGATCCGGTGTTTATTCTGAAATTATTAATGTTGATGCAGATAAGCTCATAGGACAATACTTCGAGGTCACGCTTCGAAACTGGAACTATTGCAATCCTTATGATGATCCCGGCATTCCGGGACCTCCGGCTGATTCTGAAAACGGAGATCATCCACCTGTTGTTACAAGGGCTAAAATTCTTATAGTTGCTTACCCCGATGCCACAATCAATAAAGTCGATACTCTTTGTATTGAAAGCAGCCCTGTTGTTCTGACGGCACATGACGCCGGTGGCAGCTGGTCAGGTCCAGGTGTTTCAGGAAGCAGGTTCAATCCATCTGTTGCCGGTACTGGTAACCACACCATCAGGTACCGGATTACAAACAAATACGGATGCAGTGATGCGGATAGTACTGTGATAACCGTAATGCCTCCTCCAGTAACAATGATAAAAGAAGTAGAGGACTTGTTTGTTACCGATCCACCCGTAACACTTGAGGCCACACCAGCTCCAGGGAGCTGGTCGGGTACAGGTGTTAGTGGTGCAGTTTTCAATCCTTTGGAAGCTGAAGAAGGGAAACATGTTATTACTTATATTACAATACCTGACATCTACGGTTGCCGTGGTAAGGATACAATACATATCAATGTCAAATTACCTCCGCTGCCATTAGCATTATTTGCCCCCGATACGGCAGGATGCTCTCCTTTCACTGTCCATTTTAGGAACATGAGTGTATATGGGAAGGCATGGGTGTGGGATTTTGGCGATAAGACCTATTCCACGGAGAAGGAACCAGTCCATACATACCATGTGCCGGGCAATTACATTGTCAAACTTACTGCAACTAACTATGCCGGTGAATCAATCGCCAGGCACATTGTGACAGTTTACCAGGGTCCGTCAGCAATGTTCGAGGTTTACCCGCCTGAAGTAATTAACAATTCGCAGGTTGTTATTTTTACAAACTATTCGGTTTATGGATCACAATGGCTGTGGAGCTTTGGTGATGGAAAGACTTCTTCCGAAGAGGCTCCCTGGCACAAGTATGATAATGAGGGGAACTATACTGTTTCACTTAAGGTACAATCAGCTGACGGATGCCTTGATTCGGCGATTTACAGGTCGGCGATAAAAGTAGAATACAAACCTGGTGAAATCAGGTTCCCGAATGCCTTCAGGTGGAACCAGACAGGTCCCACAGGCGGCTACTGGAATGAAGGGGGTCTCACTGATGAGATCTTCAGGCCTTTCTTCACCAACGTTACAGATTACTACCTCCAGGTATTTAACCGTTGGGGTGTGCTCATTTACGAGAGCAGGGATATATACAAAGGATGGGATGGATATTTTGGTCCCGGGAACCTTGCCATACAGGGTGTATATGTGTGGAAGGTGACAGGGCAATACGCAGATGGCTCATATTTTGAAAAGATAGGGGATGTTACTTTCCTGCATTGAATCAATCCCGGTCAATGTCATATGCTGTGCCGAGAATGAACATAAACAGTCCGTAAAAGATCGTTCCTGCTGCAACGACTATGAAAGCCAAATGCCCAATGTTATCCCCGATAAAATCAAACGCCTTATCTGTATCAACAACCAGACTGGCATCATTTTGCAATCCGGCAACAATGTAAAAATAACCTGTGATCGCAAGTATGATTCCCCTGGAAGCATACCCTGAAAGTCCCAGCAAATGGACCAGCTTTCTCTTCGACTGACTGAATTCCTCAACTTCGAGTCTTTCCCTGTATCCACGGGTGGTACCATAGTATAGCTGGATTACAGCAGTAAGCATGTAGACCACACCTGCAGAGATGATGAATAACGAACCCTTATCCATTAACAGTACTTTACCTGTCATCTCTCTGAGGTTTTCAAGCTGGTGGCTTTCTTCAGTATCACCCATCCCGAGAATGAACCTGAAAGCTGAGAATATTATCATAATGTCTGCAATGGTGCTGAGTGTTATTCCCGTTCTTTTTGCAAGACCCGAAAAATCTTTTCCGTAACCATAAGGATCGGCGTAGGCCTCGTAGAAGCGCCATATGACGTAGCATAAACTTCCTGAAAGGATTATTCCAATAAGAACCTTTCCTGCCATGTAATGGCTTAAAAGTGCAAACAGGCGGGTTTCATCCGCACCACCTTCTCTCAACCTCAGGAATGAAAGTATGGCAATAACACCGATGAATACATAAATTATCCCTGTGGATATGCATCCGTAGACAGGAAGGGCCCGGATCAGAATATGGTGTTTTTTCCTTGACAACGTACCCGAATAATCAGACTCCTGTTCTTTCTGAAGAAAAACAAATTCCTGTATAATTAGTTATCTTTAGGACAAATTTCTTTCGATGAACTGGATTGATGCCGTAATTGTAATTATTCTCATCCTCTCTGTTGTAGGCGGTTTTATCAATGGTTTTGTTAAGGAGCTGGCTTCCCTTGCAGCACTCGTGCTGGGAATATGGGGAGCAATCAGGTTTTCATCCTTTACGGCCGGCAAACTTTATGATTATTTTGACATGACAGGGCAATATGTGGGCATCATTGCTTTCATCATCACATTCCTGCTGATAGTTGTTGTAATCCATTTCATTGGCATCATTGCAGACAGGATAATTGAACAGGCTTCACTTGGTTTTATTAACAGGGTTTTCGGCATGGCTTTCAGTTTGTTAAAAACGGTACTCATTATGAGTGTACTGTTCGTTGTTCTTAATGTCATTGATACAAAGAGGCAGTTTCTTCCAAGAGAAAAGATCGAGCAGTCATATTTTTACAATCCTATTTCAGATATAGCGCCGGCAATTTTCCCTATAATAGGAGAGGGAGCTTTTGACAACAGCTTCGACAGGTTTATCAAGAAGCCCGACCCTGTAATCTGAAATCTCCAGACCCCAAGACCTCCAGACCCCCAGACCCCAAGACCCCAAGACACCAAGACACCAAGACACCAAGACACCAAGACACCAAGACCCCCAGACACCAAGACCCCCAGACACCAAGACAATTTTCCTATATTTGCACCTTATTCAACTGGTAAGCTATGAATTTTGTAGATGAATTAAAATGGAGAGGCATGATCCACGATATCATGCCGGGAACTGAAGAGTTGCTGAATAAAGAAAAGATCAGCGGGTACATTGGCTTTGATCCCACCGCTGACTCACTTCATATTGGTCATATGGTGCAGGTAATGCTTCTTGTGCATTTCCAGAGGGCCGGACATACTCCTATAGCCCTTGTTGGAGGGGCCACAGGCATGATTGGCGATCCGTCAGGAAAATCGGAAGAAAGAAATCTCCTTGATGAGGATACCCTGAGAAAAAACCAGGAGGCAATAAAGCTGCAGCTCTCAAAGTTCCTTGACTTCACATCCGGCAGAAGCAACAAGGCTCTCATGGTAAATAACTATGACTGGATGAAGAATTACAGTTTTCTGGGATTCATCAGGGATATTGGAAAACACATCACTGTTAACTACATGATGTCGAAAGACTCAGTGAAAAAACGAATCGGCTCTGAAGCAAAAGAGGGGATGTCATTCACGGAGTTTTCGTACCAGCTTGTCCAGGGTACTGATTTCCTTCATCTTTACAGGAATAATAACTGCCGTCTTCAAATGGGAGGCTCGGACCAGTGGGGGAATATTGTCACAGGCACTGAGCTTATAAGAAGAAAAGACGGGGGCGAAGCTTTCGCACTTACCTGCCCGCTCATAACCAAAGCCGATGGTTCAAAGTTCGGGAAGACTGAATCCGGGAATGTATGGCTCGATCCGGAAAAGACAAGCCCTTACCAGTTCTACCAGTTCTGGCTCAATGTTTCAGATGAGGATGCTGCCCGGTATATAAAGATATTTACAATTCTCGGCCGCGATGAGATTGAGAGAATTCTTGAAGAGCACAGCAAGGCTCCTCATGAGAGAGTTCTGCAGAAAAGACTGGCAGAAGAGGTGACAGTTATGGTTCATTCACGCGAAGAGTACGAGGGTGCTGTTGAGGCGTCACAGATACTCTTTGGAAGGGGTACTACAGAGTCGCTGAAGAAGATGAATGAGAGTACTTTCCTGTCTGTCTTTGAAGGAGTGCCTGTATTTGATGTAAACTCTTCCATCTTGTCGGAAGGAGTTACTGTTGCAGATCTTTGCGCAGAACATTCAAATATATTTGCTTCAAAAGGAGAGCTCAGGAGACTTGTGCAGGGAGGAGGATTGAGCATCAACAAGCTTAAGATCGATAATGCCGATATGAAGATCGATAACAGCTATCTTCTCAATAACAGGTATTTGCTTGTTCAGAAAGGGAAGAAGAACTATTCACTGATACGGGTCAGCTGATATTCATCGACATACATGCTTCAGGTCAGCTGCCAGTATTGATATGTCATCGAAGGTAGATGGATTGCCTGGTATGCCAAGATCTTTAATCATCGCGATGATATTTTCTTCAACATTCTCCTTATTGCAAATGTGCCTTATTATTTCACCTGTGCCGATATCATTTCCATCAGCACCTTTCAGTTCGGAAAGTCCATCGGTATAACATACAATTTTTGAGTAACCGTTTATTATGATCTCCGACCTGTCAACACGTGGTATGTCATCGAGCATGCCCAGTCCCACGCATGATGCTTTGAGATGGAGAATGTCTCCTGTTTCAGTATTATAAATTACGGGTGGATTATGTGCTGCATTTATATATTCAAGAGAGCAGTTGCGGTGATCATAACGGGCAACGAAAAAAGTGATGAACTTCTCTCCTGAAGCATTGAGCAGTACAATTGTGTTAAGCTTGTGGATAAGTGCAACAAGGTCAATATCGGCAGTCATCAGTGCCCTGAAGCTTGCCTGGAAGTTCGACATCAGTATTGCAGCCGAGATACCCTTTCCTGAAACATCGGCTATGCAAAAGCCGGTTTTTGAATCGGAAAGTTTAAGACAATCATAATAATCTCCACCAACCTCATAATGCGGAAAATAAAATCCGTTCAGGGTTATCTCGGGTGTATCAGGCATGATTTCATTGCTTGGGATGAGCATCTTCTGCATCCTTGCCGCTAGCTCGAGCTCTTTCCTGAGCGCTGCCTGCTTCAGGTTTTCTTCTGCGAGTCTCTTGTTCTCTATGGCGCTGAGAATTATCCTCGAGATCGTCTGCATGAAATTGAGGTGTTTTACAACAGGGCTCAATCCCTTATCCTCGGCTTCAATATTGCCAATGAATACAAAACCTATTGGAGCATCGTAGTTTATTGCAGGAATGATGATATCCACTCCTTCGAGGCCAATGGCTGAAGGAGGGGATTCAAAAGATTTCATGCTTAAAAGATATGGCTTAACCTGGGGCTTCCAGTCAAGCTTTTCCATTTTAGTGCTGAAACCGTTGTTAAGTATACACTCCCAGGAAGGTGTTGTCTTGATGATCATCACCTTGCCGATGCTCAACTGGTTGCGGAGAATATCCTCAAATGTTAAAAGAAGATCGCTTACAGGCTTATTTTCATTGATGGCATCCGTTATATCGAAGAGCCACTTAAGAGTCTGTTTTAAACTCTCAACTTTGCCTTTTGGATCCCTTTTTTCTGCCATGAAGCTGAATACCTAAGACTTCACCCTTTCAACGTAGGATTTATCGCCAGTATCTATCCTGATTTTGTCACCAACGTTGATAAAGAGTGGTACCATTATTGTCGAACCGTTTGAAACCTTTGCCTGCTTGAGCGTGTTTGTTGCAGTATCGCCCCTTAGTCCGGGTTCGGAATAAACAACTTCAAGAACAACGAACTGGGGAAGATCTACTGTCAGTACGGTCTCAGTATCGGCATGAACAACAATTTCAACGTTGATCCCCTCTATCAGGAATTCAGCATTGTCAATAAGATCTTCATTTACATGGACCTGTTCAAATGTTTCAAGATGCATGAAATAGTATCCCATATCATCCTTGTAAAGATACTGGTGCGGACGTCTTTCGACTCTTGCCACGTTAACCTTTACACCTGAATTGAATGTGTTATCAATGACCCTTCCTGTTTTGAGGTTCTTAAGCTTTGTTCTTACGAAAGCAGGTCCTTTTCCGGGTTTTACATGCTGAAACTGGACAATTGAATAAAGATCGTTGTTGAATTCTATTACCAGACCGTTTCTGAAATCTGCAGTGCTTGCCATAAAATTAATATTTCTCTATTTTATTTTTTTAAATTCCAGGGGATAGACCAGCCCTTCATAGTCAGTCATCTCCACTGTAAATGATCCTACAAAGATATCAAAACGGATCATTACTGGTAAAAAATTCTTATCCGCCGTAAACCAGAAAGATACGCCCTCCTCTGTGCTGAACAATCGTCCTTTTTCTGTAACGGGATTGAACTTATGACATTTTATCTTTCCGTCTTTGATCCTGATCTCATCAGTCCCGTAATATTTCAACCTGATTGGGTAGAGCTCATCTGTAAACCAGGTCATAATAGTTACGATGTCGCCTTTCTTCAGATCCGCCTCAGGCATAATGGCATTCCTGAAATAATAAAAGCAGGAAAGGATATCATGAATGCCCTTTTCAGCAATATGCACACCCGTAAGATCGCTTGTGAGAATAGCCGAGTCCTTTCTTGTTTTATGGTCGAATAAAACTTCATTATACCTCTTATATCTGCCTTCCCTGACATTCCTTATCGATTTAACAGGCAGCTGTGTGGAAGGATCAATGTAAGTCTCATATATATCCAGCACTTTGAAAAGAGCATCGGTAAAACCTGTTGTGCGGGCAACCATCTTAGAATGCCACACCTCTATTCCCGACATAGTATCTTTATTGATCTCGAGTGAAGCAGATCCCCCGGTAAGAATTCCGTAATGTATCGTATAGTTAACCTTTTCCCCGGGCTTGTATGTTTTAATCTGGCCTTTTGAGGTTAAGCAATTGAAAATCAATAACAATGAAATAAAAAGTATTCGTCCCATCATATCCCTCCTGCTCAATTATCAGAGAATATTCTTCTTCTGTTTTGTAATAATGAAATCCTTCAGGTACAGGGGCTCAAAATATGCAACATTTTCGAATTTTCCAGCATTAAAAGCTTTATGTGCAGGAAAACACAAATGTGATGCCGAAATTCTGAAATCATCATTGAAGATAATGTTGTCTTTTTTTATCACATCTTTAAGTTTCTTTGCACCCTCACCAAACAGAACTATCTCTTTTTCTTCCGGGAATGAACTGAATGAGTTTTCATTCATAATATCGGCTGAGATTTCCTTAACCTGGTAGCCGGTGCTGTCGTACACAGCATAATACACTTCCATCCTGCGTGCATCGAGCATGGGACAATAAAGACGCGATGCATTGTATTCTATTTCAGATCTGATGAAGCCGTGAAACATCGAGGTGATGGTTTCAATACCTATAAGCGGGACAGATGCCCCGAAAGATATTCCTTTAGCTGCCGAGATACCGATACGCAGGCCAGTATACGACCCTGGACCTTTGCTGACTGCCACCGCTTCAAGCTCCGCTGGTTTTATCCGGGCTTCCTTAAGCAGCTCGTCAATAAATACTGTGAGCATTGAAGCATGCGACTTGCTGTCGTTGCTTTCCCTCAATGAGACAACCGTGGAACCATCGCACAATGCCACCGAACATAAAGAAGTAGCAGTTTCAATACAAAGTATCATAGTCTATTCAACAGAATAGAGGTCATCCTTGTTTACAATCTCAACAAGAGTGCTGTCAGAGAGTTTTTTACTTATTGCGCTGAATGGTGCAGCCACTACTTTCTCACCTTCAGATACTCCGGAAAGTATTTCAATATAGCTGTTGTCCTGAATGCCTGTCTCAACATCCTTAGCAAATGCATACTTGCCATCGGTAGTGAATACAAGAGTGCGTATGTCCTCATCAGTGACAATAAGTTTTGTGGTATCGGTACGGGTGGTTACAGACTGGATGGGCACTGAGAGAATTCCACTTTTTGTTTCTGTCTGGATATCAACAGTGCATGACATTCCCGGTCTTAAAGGATTTTTCCCTCCTGTCCCGTTAAGAACGCTGTATGATTCAGGCAGTACAAGAATCTTGACATCGAAGTTTGTTACCTGGTCGGCAGATGTTCCGGCTGTTCTTGCTGAGTTAGCAATTTCAGTCACCACACCTTTGAATTTTTTGTCGAGGTATGCATCCACTTCTATCAGTGCAGTATCACCCACACTCACTCTCACAATATCGTTTTCATTAACCTCAACCTGTGCTTCCATTCTTGAAAGATCAGCCACCCTTAGCATATCGGTACCTGCCATCAGGTTAGTCCC
This sequence comes from Bacteroidales bacterium, assembly GCA_035297425.1. Taxonomy (GTDB): domain Bacteria; phylum Bacteroidota; class Bacteroidia; order Bacteroidales; family VadinHA17; genus LD21. Next base: position 53,119 of record DATGYZ010000027.1, read on the forward strand.
TGCCACCCTTTCTCCAAGCTCGACAAGAAGCATTGAAACGGTACCGGACATTGGTGCATAGATTGATGTTTTTGTAAGGTTTTCATTGGCCTCCTTCAGGGCAGCTTCGGCGCTTACAACTGCGAAACGGGCAGCATCGACTTCTGCCTTGGCAACCTTGTATGTCGATTCAGCCTGTTCAAATTCTGCCTGTGAGATTGTCTGTTGCTGAGAAAGCTGTTTGTTCCTGTTAAAGGCTTGCTCTGCCTGCAGAAACTGGGCTTCACTCTGCGAAAGCCTGGCCCTTGCCGAGCTGATGCTGGCATTAGCCCTGTCACGTTGTGAAATGTAAACATCCGGTTTGATCCTGAGCAATAGCTGACCTTTTTCAACCTGGTCGCCTTCCTTAACTGTGAGTTCAACAATTTCGCCCGATACATCAGGGGTAAGCTTCACCTCTCTTTCAGGCTGGATCTTTCCGTTTGCTGTGATTGTTTCAACGATCTTCCTTTTTTCAATATTTTCTACAGCTACTTTGATTGTAAGTGCTTTGCCGAACCATCCCTGCTTTTTGCCTACAATGGCAAAGATGATGAGTATAACAACGGCTGCTACAAGATACTTCAGGATATTATTGTTTTTCATTGCGGATAGTGTGTGTCTATTGATTAAGGTTCAGTGGTAAACCCCTGTAAAAATCAAGAACTTTGGTTTTAAATATGTATTCGTATTTAGCCTGCGACATGTCTGACTGGGCATTAAGAAGCTGAGTTTTCGATGCATTGTAATCGATAGGTGTGATCATTCCAACATTGAATCGTTGCTCGGTGTACCTGAATGACTCCTCTGTTGATGTTACAGCTTTAACACTTGCAGCATATCTCTTGAGGGCAGCCGAAGCATCGGCATAGGCCTGCTGGATGTTTTTATACAGCTGTTTCCTGCTCCCCTCGAGGGTGTACTTGCTGTTTTCGACTGCAAGCTTTGAATTTGCGATATTCTTGTTAACCTGCCAACCGTTGAGAATAGGGATATTAAGTGAAAAACCAACTCCATAGTTGATGTTGTCATTAATCTGATCGGCGAAAGGATAGTTTTCGTATGAAGGGGGAATTGTCGGCACAATTTTCTTCCTGATATCCGAGTAACCGGTGCTGAATGAATTGCTCATTGTAAGTCTCGGGCTTCTTCCACCTTTTGCAATTTTAAGGTCATATTCGCTTGACTGAAGGCGGAATTCGGAGCTTTTCACTTCAGGCCTTGTCAGAACTGCGGTATTAAAAATATCACTAACGGAACCCGATACGACAGCATTTGTATCAAGAGGAATCTCAGGCACAATTACTTCAAAGCCGTCGGGTGAAGGTAGCTCGAGCAGCTGGGTAATATTGAGCACAGATGCTTCAAGCTGGTTTTTGATGTTAATGAGCTGAAGCTCTTCCTGGGCAGCCTGGGCTTCTATCTGCAGGAGATTGCCTCTCGCTACACTGCCGGCATCGACAAGCTTTCTTGTTTTTTCTATCTGCTGCATTGTAATATCAAGCTGGCTTTGTGTTGCAGCTACTATTTCCTTGTTCAGGAGAATCTGGAGGTAGTATAACGCAACATTGAGAGCAACATTATCTGTTATGTTCTTAAGGTCTTCTTCACTTGCAAGGAGATCAAACCGGCTTCTTTTTATTGTATTGTACTTCTGCAGTCCACTGAAAAGAGTAAGGTTGCCACCAAGGTAGAAATTCTCTGAAAGGATCTTTTCATTCTCCGTGTATTCGTAGGTAGTCTGGTCAAGTGCACGGCCAAAGGAATAGTTGTGTGAGGCAGAGCCACTTATTGTCGGAAGCATACTGAACTTTGCAAGGTCAAGTGCATTCTTCATGTATTTTGTCTGAATGCCCTGCTGCCTGATCTGAATGTTATTGTCGAGAGCATACCTTATACACTCCTCGAGCGACCATTCTTTGTTTTGTGTAAATGCCTGATCCATAAACATTATAAGTAAAAGGATCAGGAATAATGTTTTCTTCATTGTTGTTAGGTTTTTTGAGCACGGAATGCAATAATCAGCGAGAACATTCCGGGGTTATATTGAATAAATTAACAATCAGCACAGTATTCTAAATAAGTCTACGAAGATAGAAAATATCCTGAGAAAGATGCAAGCCTTAAATCACAGTACGTTATATGATAAAGCCTGGTTCAAGTTGTTAATATTATAACATGGCCTAAATCAGCGACTTATCCTATATCATGATCTGTTTGTTAAAAACTTGTTTTATACTGCAATTCCTGTTTGACTAATTTAGTCTGCATATTACTTTCAGGGTGAGACACAGTTTAAATAAAGAGGAACAGCTGCGCCGGAATAACCGGTTATCTTTGATGCTGAACAGCCGGGAGGCAAAGGCGCTTGGGATCTATTGCAACAGGTTCAGGATAAAGAATAAATCTGAATTCCTGCGTACAACGATAATGAAAGAGATTGTAAAAAGATTCGAAGAAGAACATCCTACCCTGTGGGAGGAAAATGAAAGAACTCTGTTTAACCAGAATATCCATCTCTAGTTTTTTCATTTTTATTTTTTGAAGGGGACCGGCATCATAAAAATGCGTAAATTACGTTGAGTTATCATTAGATGCAGATAAAGCCATATATTGCCGAACCTAGCAGAAGGACGCCCGGGATAGTACTGGGTGAGGGAAGGATCCTTATAATGGGACGATCTATCCCCGACAATCCCCGGGAATTCTATTTGCCCGTCGTGGATTGGATCACCGAATATGTGAAAATATCTGATGGCAAGACAAGAGTTGACCTTGGTTTTGATTTCATAAATACATCATCCACAAAATTTATATTCCTGCTTTTAAAGCAACTTTCGGAGACACAGGATGTCTCTTCAAAGGTTTCTGTAACATGGTATTTTGAGGAGGATGATGATGACATGGCCGAACTGGGATACATCCTTCGATCACTCATTGAGTGCCCTTTCAAAATAGAGGGAACGATGATCATCGACCAGTCATTCTATGAAACAATCTTAGCAGCTTTTGAGTAAGCTTTTAATCCTGCCCCATAGCAATTACTGATTTTTTTCATAATTTTGCAATCATTTTGATCAATTGACCCATGGTGTAATTGGCAACACGTCAGATTTTGGTTCTGAAGAGTCCAGGTTCGAAACCTGGTGGGTCAACAAATTAACTCTCCAACGCCCGCCGCTTTATTCCCTTAAACGCCAGCTGAAATGCTTTTTCATTATTTTCAGTTAAAGCAACGGATTTAAAATAGTTTTTGCTAAATTGTTATAAAGAATGCAGGTACGTTAAATTGCCTCCTGTATCAACAGATAAACCAAGCGGAACATCCGGCAAATGAAAGAAGTACAAAAAGCATCCGGCAATGACAAGTATGATGATATTCTTCAGATTTTTCCTGATCTGATATGGGAAATTGACGACCAGGGCAAATTTGAATTCTGCAGCCGCGGAAAAAACTGGGGCATCAATTCTGAGGATCTGGTTGGAACTTATCTTGTTGATCATATGCCTCCTGAGGAAAAACTGAGGCTCTCGGAAATGTTTAAAAAAAGTATTTCTGACCCTCAGCCATTCAGTTTTTTCGAATCAGTGTATGTTGATGAAAAAGGGAATAAGATCTACCTTGAAAGTAATGGCACACCGGTTTTTGGCGAAGACAGGAAATTTCTCGGTTACAGGGGTGTGACAAGGGATATCACACGGAGGAAGATAGCAGAGGAAAAGTTAATTGAAAATACTGAGTTAAGTAAAAACCAGCTTCTGGAAATTGAGGATCTTTTTAACAGCCTTCCTGTCGGGTTATGTGTTCTCGATCTTGACCTGAAGTTCGTAAGAGTTAATGACAGGCTTGCCGAAATAAATGGTATTCCTGCTTCGGAACATATCGGAAAGAGAGTCCAGGATATTGTCCCAGACCTGGCTGAAATGACGAAAGCAATTGCAGCAAAGATCCTTGAAACCGGTGAAGCACAGCTGAATGTGGAAATTACAGGGAAGACAAAAGCTCAGCCTGATGTCAACAGATCCTGGAGTGAGAACTGGACCCCGATAAAAAATAAGTCAGGCAGGATCACAGGCATTAGCATTGCTGTTATTGAAACAACACAGCAGGTCAAGGCGAGGGAAAGATTGCGCAAAAAGCAGCTTCAGCTGAAAAATACAATGAAAGATCTTGAAGCATCCCAGAGAAAACTCAACATAGCTCTTGAAAACGCAAAGATCGGTCTGTGGGACCTGGATCTTAAAGCATCGATGCTTACATGGGATGAAAGGGCTGCAGGGATATTGAATACAGGTGGAAAAAGACAAGGGAGCGTGACTGAGATATCAGAACTCATTCATGAGGAGGATGTGGAATATATAAAATCTTCATTCAGGGAGGCTATTATTAACGGTACTCCATGCAAGGTTGTTTTCAGGACTAAAGACCCCAGGAGAGATTACAGCTATATATCTGCCAGCGCACTCTTAAGCAAAGATGAAGAAGGATTTCCGTCGGCTTTTGCAGGTGTCTGCATGGACGTTACTGAAATGAGGAAGGGAACTGAAGCCACGCTGATGAAGCTTAACGAAGAGCTTCTACGCTCAAATAACGACCTTCTGCAATTTGCTTATGTTGCCTCCCATGATCTCCAGGAGCCTCTCAGGATGGTATCCAGCTTCAGCCAGCTCCTCCAGCACCGTTATAAGGATAAGCTGGATAAGGATGCCAACGATTATATCAATTTTGCAGTCGATGGCGCGAAAAGAATGTACAGCCTTATAAACGGGCTTCTTGCTTATTCAAGGGTGCAGACAATGGGAAGGGAATTCCAGGATGTTGATATGAATGTGATTGTTGAAAGGGTGAAGAGCAACCTCCAGCTTGTAATCAAAGAGAGGAGGGCAGTAATCGACAGCAGCCATTTGCCTGTTATCGAGGCTGATGAAAACCAGATGATGCAGCTTATGCAGAACCTTATTGAAAATGCTATCAAGTTCAGCAAGGAAAGTCCCCGGATCACTATTTGTTCTGAAAGTACAGGAGCATATTATGAGTTTTCTGTAAAAGACACAGGAATCGGCATTGCACCCCAGTATTCAGACCGTATCTTCCGCATCTTCCAGAAGCTTCACAGCCCGACTGAATATGCAGGCACAGGTATCGGACTAGCAATATGCAAGCGTATCGTGAACAGGCACGATGGAAATATCTGGGTTATATCGGGTACTGGCGAGGGGTCGATATTTTATTTTACAATACCGAAAATAAGGAGGATCCGTGCATCTGTCACTCCTGAGGGAATTTCTCCAGGTCGCTGAATGCAGGTCCCTCAAGAAAACTGCCGTCGGCTGCAAACCTGCTGCCATGACAAGGGCAGTCCCAGCTCTTCTCTGCAATATTCCAGTGAACCTGGCACCCAAGATGCGGGCAGACAGCCGATACAATCTGGAGATTGCCTGAGTCATCCCGTGATGCTGCAGCCATCTTCCCTTTTATTTCAACAATCCTGCCTTCGCCCCTCATAATGGATGAAAGCTTAGCAGGCTCCTTAATAACATAGTCGTTGACAAGATGTGTAATTACGTCCAGGTTTTCCTTCAGTGTCTTTTTAGCTGAGGCAGCCGGGGTGAATCTTTTCGGATCATAAACAGCAGAGGATGAATTCAGCCTTCCTGTAATAATATCAGAGATTATCATTGCGGCAGCTGTACCATAAACCAGCCCGTCAGCTTCAAAGCCTGTTGCAATGTATGTGTTCTTCTGCAACGGACTCGTGCCTATGTAAGGCAGGTTATCGGCAGGAGAATAGTTCTGAGCGGCCCACCGGTAGATAATATCTTCTGTATTAAAAACAGATTTTATATAATCCCCTATCTTTGCAAAGCTTGTTGTGGTATCCTCTTTGTGGCCAGTCTTATGCTTATCATCGAGCACAATGAGGTAAGAACCTGTTTCATTGGTATAAGTGCGGATTGAATATTTCTCATTTTCGTCATTCAGCCAGTAGATACCTGGTTCAAGTTGCACATTCAGCCTTGCAGCAACAGCATATTCCCGGTAAACTTCCATCATGGCATGAACTGCATAAATACCTTTGGGAGTATGTGTTGCATGAATCACTTTTCCTGCAGTTATCACGCCCATGTGAGTTTCAACAAGACATGGATCGCCATCAGTAACTGCTGTAACACGGCTGTTCTCATAGATCCTGCAGTTTTCGCCGGCTATTGATGCTGCAAGCTTCTTTACATACTGCAACGGGTTGAACTGTGCCTGGTTTTCAACTTTGATAACCGATTTTACAGGAAAAGGGAAACCGGAAGGCACATTATCGATCGTCTCCATACCTGAAGATTTGATTGCATCTCTTTCCTTATCAATCTCCCTGGCATCCTTCTCTTTAGTAGCAAAGTAATACCATGGCACTCTATGGAAACTGCAATTTATACTGAACTCCGCCACCCTGTCGGCAATAAATTCCAGGGCCGATGACCTTGATCTGATCACTTCGTCGAGTGTTTTCTGTCCATGTTTGGAAAGGATCGTATGAAACTTCCCAGTGGGGACATAAAGGTTGCCTGTTGATGAACCAGTTGATCCCATTCCTACTTTGCCCGCCTCAATCACAGCTACTTTCAGCCCTCTTTTAACAAGATTGAAGGCAGCGGTTATACCGGTAATGCCGCCTCCTATAATTGCAACATCTACCCGGTCTCCCCTCATCAAAGGTTCATATGATTCACTGCCTGATGTAGCTGAGCCCCATACAGCGCCGTTTGCGTAATATTTCGACATAGCTGAATGTTTAGTTGTTTTTAATCAGAAAATGTTGTATTCCAGATATTTAATTAACGGAGCTATTGAATCTTTGTTCAGGCTTTTTAGCAAAAAACAAGCAGGGACGCATGCATTATGCATACATCCCTGCACAGACAATGAAAAACTCAGCGCAATGATTTATTACAGAAATGTCAGATTATCAGATTGTAGTCTGGCCTTTAAATATTCTTGAATTATAGGGAGCCACAAGGTTTCCTTTGTAAGTTAAGCTTCCCCTTGTCATTCCGGTTATAGTTGCAATGGCTGTTGCATCTGCATTTATCCTTATATAGATATCATAAGTTCCGATATTGGTCATTGCATTGAAAAATACACTGAACGTCTTTCTTTTTTCATCCTTTGACACCCTGTAGTTCGATACTCTGCCTTCTGCCGTTACACCTCCAACACCGTTATAACCTATGGCCGCATTTGCGCCGGTCTGAAGTACAACCTGGCCTGAGCTTACTTTTATAAAGTTCAGGGTTGAAGTGACAGGTACATAGTTACCATACCTGTCGTTTAAAGTTTCAGCCTCGAGTACATATGCTCCTTTCTGGAGTAAGGTGTCAATTGCCTTGAAGTTTGCAAGCAACTGTGCTTCCCTTGCATCTTTTTTCTCTTTTTTATCGAGTTTGGTGTTATTATCAAAGTACTGCTGCGAATAGCTCATTGAAGGGATGGCCCATGTGAGCATAATTGCTATTATAATTCCCAGATATCTTTTCATAATTCCTGTGCTTTTTCATGAAATGATGCAATAAATGTGCCACATCATTAAATTGAGGCAGTGATGTTTATGCTAAAAATCACAATATGGTTTCATTCCGGCAGCACTGCAACAGCAGCAGCCCCGAACCCGGTATGTGCGCCGATAACAGGAGAGATGTTTAGAACGGAAGCTGGTTTTATGCCTGTTATAGCTTCCATCTTTCCAGAGTACCATTCGGCTGCCTCAGGATTGTTGCAATGAAGAACAATATAGTTCCAGATCTTCAAGCCCGATGTTTCGCGTGAGATGTGCTTAATTACATCATCCATGCTTGCTTTATGATTGAAAGCCTTGTCGCAGACAACCGCCCGACCCTGTTGATCTATAGTGAGTACTGGATTTATATTGAGCATCCGTGCAATCATACCCTTAACAGCTGAAACGCGGCCTCCTTTAACAAGGTATTTCATTGTTTTTACGCTGATGAACATCTTGAGGTTCCTTGACCAGATGTTCACCATATTGACTACCTGGTCATGAGAGTAGCCTTGTTCAATAGCCATTGCAGCACGAAGTACCACAAGCCCGAGCGCCCCTGAAATGTTCCTTGAATTAATGACAGTAATGTTCTTTCCGAACTCCTTGCTTATAGCCTGGGCAGCCTTAAAGCTGCTGTTCCATGTGCCGCTTAGCTTATCGCTGAGGTGAATTGATATTATTGAATCATAATGTGAGGCAAGGTGGGAATAAAGGTTTATAAAAGCTTTCTCATTCACCTGTGCTGTCTTGGGATGCTCGGGAGTCTCAGAAAGTAACCTGTAAAAATGCTCCGGCTGGATAGTTATTTTATCGAGATAATGGTTCTCGCCAAAATTTATGTTAATAGGCAGGAAGTTTATCTGGTACCTGTCAATAATTTCCTGCTCAAGATCGCAAGTAGAATCTGTTACAAGTGCAATTTCCCATTTGCGTTTATATACTGCATCACTCTGCCTTACCATGTCATCGGCTTTCTGAAAAGCAAGTATACCGGAGGGCCTGAGCTTTTCAAAAAGGGCTGCAGGGTCGTTTGTATGAACATGGATCCTCCTCATCTTGTCCGAACCGGCAATAACTATCGAATCGCCATAAAGGGAAAGAGTTTCCCTCAGCTCATTAGAGTTTATTGTACATTTTCTAATAAGAGCTTCGGTGCAGTACCTGAACTGAACACTTTCAGGAATGATCTCTTCCATCTTGCTGAATACTGCCGCCTCTGAACGTATAGCAATAAGCTCGCGTATATTACGGCGGGTTATGAAATCGAGTATCCCCTCAATAAAAAGGGCAAAGCCCCTCGCGCCTGCATCAACAACATCAGCTCTTGAAAGGACATTCAGCTTTGATCTTGTTTCCGAAACAGATTTTGTCAGAACATCATATGAATCAATAAAGATCTGGTTGAAATCTGAGATCTTCCGGCTGTTCTCATGAATAAAATCCGCCCATTCCCTGATCACTGTCAGCATTGTTCCCTCAACAGGGTTGGCTACAGCATCATAAATGTATTTCACGGAATTCTTGACGCTGCTGGCGAACTCGGCTAATGTTATTGTTTTGAGATTTGCTGTTTCGCAGCTCATGCCATAAAGGAACTGGGCAAAAATGATCCCCGAGTTGCCTCTTGCATTTTCAAGGGTAGCCTCGGCTATCCTGTCGGCTGTCACTTTATATGATTTGTGTGGCTGAAGAGAATCTATTACAGCACGGATGGTGGATGCAAGATTTGTTCCTGTATCGCCATCATTCACCGGGAATACATTGATCTTGTTCAACTCCATCTGGTGCTCAAGCACCTTCCTTGCACCGGCAATGAAGGTATAATAGAGCCGCCTGCCGTCCATCTCTGTCAGGGGTTCGGGATACAGAGCCATTGTTGCAGTAATTGAATTCGAAATCATACAAAAAACGTTAACAGGAAAATTTTGTTCTCTGCAAGGCTGCAAATGTAACTCTTTTTTTGTTTTATGTACCGCTGCAGTGTAGTAAACAGAAAATCAGCTTATTGTAAAGCTGATCTATATGCCTGCAGGGCTCTTTCCCTTGCAGGGGCATGATCCACTATTTGAGGCACTTTATATCCGGCACCCAGCCACCTGCTGGTGTAAACATCATCCTTGTCGAACTTCATGGCTTGTATTTCGGGATTGAATATCCTGAAATATGGTGCTGCATCGCAACCAGTTCCCGCAGCCCATTGCCAGTTCCCGTTATTCGATGACAATTCGTAGTCATTCAGCTTTTCAGCGAAGTATGCTTCACCAAAACGCCAGTCGGTAAGAAGATGCTTGCACAGGAACGAAGCTACAACCATCCTTACCCTGTTGTGCATATATCCTGTTTCATTCATCTGTCGCATGCCGGCATCAACAAGCCTGTATCCGGTTTCTCCCTTACACCATTTCAGGAATTCTGATTCATTATTCCGCCAAATAATGTTGTTGTACCTGGCCCTGAAGTTATTTGTAACTACCCCGGGGAAATTATAGATTATCTGCATGAAGAATTCCCTCCAGATCAGCTCTCCGAGGAATACTCTGTTCCGTTCAGCCGCAATTTGTGCTATATACCTTATGCTTACGGTCCCGAACCTCAGGTAAGGACCCAGCCGGGTGGTTTTATCCTCGGCCGGGTAGTCCCTGAACTTATCATAATCTTCGATGCATGAAAGATCATATTTTTTGACCCTTATATCTGATTTCTCAAAGCCAGTCTCTTTTAATGAAGGAAAACGGAATGATGATTTTATAAAATTGTTTCGTGGCCTTCCTGATGATAATGGTTTAATTACCTGGCTGTATTTCTCGATCCACCTGTTTTTGTAAGATGTAAAAACTGTAAATGCCTTACCTTCAGAATTAAGGATCTCCTTTTCTTCAAATATAACCTGGTCTTTAAAGCTCAGGAAACCAGTGCCTTTTTTCTTAAGAAGACTGCTTACTTTCTGGTCCCTCTCAATGGCATATGGCTCATAATCCCTGTTAGCAAAAACTGTCTGAATTTTATAGCTCTCTGATAATTCTTCGAATATCTCTCCAGGCTCACCTTTCTTCACACACAGGCTGCTGCCAAGCTTCGTAAGCTCCTTGTTAACTGCTGCAAGAGAATCATAAATGAAGCTTATCCTCGCATCTGTTACAGTGAGATCTGAAATAATATTCTCATCAAAGATGAACAATGGCAGAACAGGCAGGTGATCCTTAAGGGCTGCATCAAGGCCGGTATTGTCATAAAGCCTGAGATCGCGCCTGAACCAGAAAACATTTATCAGCTGTTTATCGTTCATCGTTCATCGTTCATCGTTCTTAGCTTAGACCTCTGCTTGCATATTTTTCAATCTGCTCAAAAGTAAGCTTGGAGCTGATGATTACCATCGGAAGGCCTGTCCCGGGTATTGTCGAAGCCCCGGTATAGTAGAGATTTTTAAATTTCTCATCACGGTTCTTCGGGCGGAAACCTCCGATCTGCAACATCTTGTGTGAAAGGCCCAGGCCGCTTCCCCTGTGGAGGTTGAATTGCTGCTGCCAGTCAACAGGGGTATAAACGGTCCTTGAAACAATCTTATCCTTTATGTTAATGCCCACCCTTGAAGAAAAATCGTCTATCAGGCTGTCAGCAACTGCATCTTTGTCATGCCACGATTTTTTGTAGCGAAGGTCCGGCACAGGACAGACAAAAAAGAGACTTTCGCAGCCTTCAGGTGCGCATGTCGGATTGGTACCGGAAAGGACATTGACATAATAATAAGGCTTTTCCATAATCTCAGATGCGCTGTAAACCTTGTCGGCATACTCCCTGAAATTACTTCCCAGGTAGTAGTTATGATGGTTTACCGAAGGCAGCTTGCAATTAACGCCAAGGTACATGGTGAGAGATCCCATCGTCCATTCCATCGAATCAAGTTTCTTTTCCGAGAACTCCTTTCTCCCCAATATTTTTCCTCTGAACACTGCTGCATCGGCATTTACCGCAAAAATATCAGCGCTCCATTTCCTGCCAGTTGAATCAACAAGCGATTTAAGAGTATTATTCTCATGCTCATAACCGGTGATCTCGGTATTATAGATTATCTCTATCTTCTCCTTCCGGAGCTCCTCAACAAGTCCTTCAACTATCCTGTACATTCCTCCTTCGACATTGAAGTAGCCGTCGTGGCGGAATTCAGTGTAAGAGAGAAGTGTATAAACTGATGCTGTATCAAAAGGAGTGCGGCCGAGAAAGAACGAAACCAGGGAAATTATCTGGCGCGCTTCTTCTGAAGTGAAATAATGAGATACCTGCTGCCAGAAATTACGGAAGATTATAGGAAGGTGTACCGGGTTAACTTTCATCAGGTTCATCATGTACTCAGGCAGCGTATCATGGTTTCTCCTTATGACTACATCCATTGTATCCTCAAACAGCTGCCTTCCTTTTTCAAGATATTTCTCCATCTTCCGGGCGAAATCAGGCTCTGTATCTTTGAACTGTTCGGCAAGTTTACCGATATCCTTATATAGGAAATAGGTCCTGGGGTTATTGCTGAAGCTTACAGTGTACAGCGGGTCGAGAGAGTAATAACTGAAAGGCAGCCTGATATCACATTCCTGTGCAAAACGCTCAAACTCGTACGACATGCTGAAGAAGCTAGGTCCCGTATCAAAGGTGAAGCCGTCTTTCTTCAGCTGATTCAGCCTGCCCCCGGCTTTGTCGTTCTTTTCAATGATCTTTACGGTATACCCTTTTTTTGCAAGGCGCAAAGCAAGTGCAATTCCGCCAAGACCTGCTCCTGCAATAAGTACATTTCTGTTCATCCTTTATTTTTTCATTTTGGCAACAAGTGCAGGTAATAATTCATTCTTTACATAGGTGAAGCCAGGTTCTGTTTTCAGAATATATTCGTAAACAACCCTGGCCTGATCATACTCCTCAAGGTAGGTGTGAGCCTGCCCGATGGTGACGAGAAGGCTCAGGTAATTCCAGTTGCCGTTAACAAGTGAAGGATCCTTTTCCATAAGCCTTCTGGCCTTATTGTAATATTCGAAGGCTGATTTTTTCGAGCCTCCGAATGTGGCAGGCATGTAGAAATATATATTTCCCATCTGGATATATCCAAAGTAATTACTGTCATCCTGTTCAACTGACCGTTTGCCGTAGTTCAGGCTTTTGGGTCCGTTGAATGGTGCCGATAATTTGTTGAGCGATATCCTGAATCCATAGAATGCCGATCTGTATGCGTTCGTCATGGTCGGCTGGTAACCAGCTTTTTCAAGAATCTCTATATTTTTCTCTGCCAGCGAAAGGTATTTTGAGGCTTCTTTCTCCATGTTGAAACCAAGGCAGTAACCGATATAACCGTACTGATAATTTACTAGCTCAAGGATGAATGAATTGCTTTTAGAAGAAGAGGATGCCATTCTGTCAATCACTTCTTTCCATTTTTCCATCCTGCTGGTGATATACGCATTATAAATATCTGAACGGCTGTCTGCAGCTGCAGGAGCAGAAATAATCAGCAGTAAAGCCAGTATCAGCTTATATTTCTTCCTTTCCATATATATGTTCCGAATAATTTGCTCTTAATTGACCTTATAATGAACAATCCCATCGATAATTGCATCGGCAGGGTGCACAGCAGGTTTTTAAATATACTTTGTTTACCCGACAACGAAACAGCAATCCTTGTCAAAAAGAAAGCTGAAAGGTAGACGATGAAAACCGCAGTACCGAAATTATAAAGTATAACAAGAAACCCTGCAGTAGTCACAGCCCAGAACAGTATTGCAAGCAGGATAGAACCACCAAAGAATTCAATGACATTTTTCGAGAAGCCATTGACCGATTCTGCAAGTGAGCTGTACATGCGGCACGATATTCTTTCATCACCAAGCAGGCATGATACTTTTCTTCGTGTTTTTTTAAAATACCTGGCAATGAGAATATCCTCTACCTTGTTATTCTTCATCATCTCATGCGGGAATGTTTCCCTGTATGCCCTGGCTTTGAAAAACATGAACTGACCGTTTGCCGCAGCAAGAGAAGAGAACCTGGAATATCGTACCAGCATCAGTGGGAGCAGAGTGACAAGTATATAGTTCATTGCCGGCACTGTTATCCATTCACCCCATGTCTTTATCAGCTGCATCGGGAAGATAGAAACCAGGTCGCATGAACTGGTTTCCGAATAGCTCATTGCATCTCCGATAAGGTTCCCACCAACCCTTACATCAGCATCGAGAAACAGGAAATACTCACCTGTTGCTTCCAGCGAAAGGGAATGGCATGCATGATTTTTTCCAAGCCAGCCTCCGGGCAGACCTTTCGACCTGATAAGCCGGAAGCGTGCATCTTTTTTTGAGAAGCTTTCAGCAATTGAGGCAGTGCCATCATCAGACAGGTCATCAAATACAATAACCTCTATGTTCCTGTAAGGTTGTGAATAAAGGTCCGGGAGGAGGTTTCCCAGGTTAATCTCTTCATTCCTTGCAGGTATAAGCACTGAAATTTTTTTGTCTGTAATTATTCCGGTATATGGAAGATGTGTCACTGTGAAAAGATTAACAACAGCAACAACAAGCTGAATGGCTGTAAATGCGAGAATGATATACCCTATAACTATCATGACAAATTCCTGACCAGGTATGTGTTTAATGATTCGGTATAAAAGCTGTTGTATGCTGATTCAATTCCTGGGTATTCACCGGTACCTTTGTAATTACGGAGAAAAATGAAAACAGAAGGTTTTTTAAATGACCAGTAATCTGTGAAGCATGCCACAAATAATACCTGTACAGGTGTTTTGATTGCAGGAAGTATTCTCCCAATGCCTTTTTCAAACCTTAAGGTTGTTTTGTGACCCGATTCTATCTTTCCCTGGGGAAACATCAGAACCATATTATTCTTTTCGCCAAGAAGTCTGACTGTATGGCTGATGGATTCCAGGATGCTTCTTGAACCTTTCTTTACCGGATAACCTCCTGTCTTCATAAAAAACCAGTTTTTACGGAGCTGTTCTTCCTGCATCATGAAATGGAATTTTCTTTTGAACAGCAAAGAGTTCATGTGCATTATCCAGAAACCATCCCACCATCCCGAATGATTTGATATCACGAGCACCGGCTTATTTTCATCTGCAACATCTCCTTCCATAACAATGCGGCTGAAATGCATCTTCAGTGCTATTTTCGTATAAAGTCTGAAAAATCCATAAATAACCGGGTTATGATATGATTCTATACTCATTACAGGTTTTTTACCACTACCGATACTATAATAAAGAACAGGAACTGGATAATAAAAACATACCGGGCAATCCTGTTTGCAATACTGATTCCGGCAAGTTTCAGGAGTATGTGAAAACATAAAGCCAGTATAAACCAGGCCGCAAAGTTGTTCCATGGAACCCTGCCGGCATCAAATTTCCACATATTCAAGAATGGCGCTGAGATTTCGAGGACTGCATCATAGGCTACCATGAGTAAAGAGGCGCTTATAACCTGGAAAAACCAGGGTTTAATATTCGTGGTAACTGCAGCAGTGCAGTAGACAAGAAATAACCAGTTAATACCTATTATTAAAGGTGTTCCCGAAACTGATAGTCCGAGTGCTGAAGAGTAGCTGTAAGAGCCGAATATTTTTCCCGTTTTCACCCCGGCATATTCTATAATCCATGAGATCAATGCAATAAGCAGGAAGGTAATTATTGTCCTGGTGCTCCAGCCATTTTCATGAAAAATAAAACATAGTATGGTGCTTGCAAGTATAACATAGGGGATCATTGTAATGAAAAGCTGTCTTGTAAGCTGAAATGACATCCCAAAGGCTCCCACAGTGTAGAACAGAACCAGGATCGGGACTGTATACTTTTCAGCCGGTGAGATATGTTTTATCCTGGTGGAATTGCTTTTCATCTTTTTAACATTTTCCTCATTATTTCAATTCCAATAAGGTTTACAAGCACCAGGTTAAACCCGAACATGGCATCTTCCACAGGAATTGTGAGTATCCTGATCCCTGAAATATCATCTGCGTTGTACCAGAAAACAGCACCCTGGCCAAAACTGCCGGTGAGAATTCCATTTACGATAATAAATGGAACCATTATTATCAGGAACGAATAATAGTAAACAGACAAAATTCTGACTCCTGCAAACATTGCGAGTAAAATAACTGTTGCTGTAAGCAATGAATAGAAAAAAGTATAGATCCTTCCATGAAAAATTATCGCTGAGGCGATCATAAGGGCTACCAGGCCGAAAGAAATGAACTTCGTAATGTCGCTTCTAATAATGGTTACCGGGAAATATGAGATGAAAACAAAGTGAATAAACAGGCTTGAGTAGGGGATTATTAAAAAGAACAGCAGCTCTTCAAGAGGCAGGCCGGCGATCATAATGTCTGAATGGTAATCAGGATTGAAGCCCCAGGTTCCCCGTGAGGTAAAACATACATCTATTGTTACAAATATGATCCCTGTCATTATTATTGAAGGGAGAATGAGGTTCCAGTACCTGTAATATGCTACTTTTTTATCGAAGCTCAGGGCTAATGGTATGGCGAGGACGCAGAGTTCAACTGCAAGGTAAAGCGACATAGTACTATTTAAAAAATCTCCCCGGAAAGATCAGCAAGCCGAAAATATTGAAATCTTCCTGAGATTTGGGCTTATGATGTGCTTCATGCGCTTTCATTGCTGCAAGGAAATATGGATTTCTAATCTCTTTGAAAATAGGAAGTCTTTTGTGATACATGACATCATGGACCAGGAAATTAGTAATCCCGTAAGCGCTGAACCCTGCTCCGGCAGCTATCATGTAGGGTGATGTTTTTGTAATACCCGCAATGATAAGGTAGATTGCAGGTGTGGCATAGATTATAAAGAAAAGGTCATTTCTTTCAAACCGCTTGCGTGTGCCACGGGTGAAATTCTCATGGTGGTCGCGGTGAAGGACCCAAAGGAACCCATGCATCAAATATTTATGGTTCGACCATGCAATGAATTCCATGAAGAAAAATGCTGCAATAAATATCAGAGCGACCATCTGTAATCTTTTTTGATAATATGATCATTGACCTTCTCATAGATTTTTCTGAACCAGTAAGTATATGCAGTCCTGCTTATGAGGATATCATTGTGGAGATCATCAAAGCTTATGTATTTCCAGTCTTCAACCTCTTTCCTGTTGATCTTCGGCAGCTCGTCGCTCCTCCCCAGGAATACATGGTCAAGTTCATGCTCTGTTAGTTTACTGTCGAGCTTTTCCCTGTAAATGAATGAAAAAAGGTAATCGAGGTCGCATGTCATGCCCATCTCTTCAACAAGCCTTCTCAAGGCGGCAATCGCAGCAGATTCGCCGGGATAAGGATGAGTGCAGCAGGTGTTAGTCCAAAGGCCTTTTGAATGATACTTGTCGAGAGCTCTTTTCTGGATCAGCCATTCACCCCTTGAGTTTATAACAAAAACCGAAACAGCCCTGTGAAGCAGTGCCTTCTTATGAGCAAAGAGCTTACCGGCAGTACCTGTCTGCTCATCATTCTCATCAACAAGAATTACAAGTGGCTCATGCATCTTCAGACAAGTCTTAATTTATTTTTCATAACAGCTTTGCCCAGTATCAGAAACTTAATATAATCCGGTATCCTTATCCTGTTTTCAAACTGCTTTGCCGCAGGAGTTTTTTCTATTTTTCTGAGAAGCGCCAGGTAGTAGTAATAAGCTATCAGGACACCTGTTCTTGATCCCTGCGGAAGCCTGCGGATTCCTTTCCACGATTGCCTGAAATCGTCGTAGATCTCATCAATTATTACTTTCTTCACCTCTTCAGTAAACTCCCGGCCCACGGTATGATGGAAATACTTCCTGTCGAGGAGTTCAACATCATTTTTTATATCACGGATGAAATTGACTTTCTGGAAAGCAGCCCCAAGTCTCCGTGCAGGCTCTCTTAGCTCTTCATACAGCGACTTGCTGCCATTCACAAATACCATAAGGCACATCAATCCCACAACTTCGGCCGAACCATAAATATACTCATCGGTCTCCTCGCGCGACATGTAATCGGATTTAACAAGATCTGCTCTCATGCTTTTAAGAAAAGACCTCACAAGATCGTCCGGGATATTGAATTTTTTCACTGTTTCCTGGAAGGAATTCAAAACAGGATTCAGGCTTAAGCCTGTGCTTATTGCTTCATCATAATCACGCTCAAAACGGGTTAGGAGTGTATCCCTGTCATAATCATGAAAGGTATCAACAATCTCATCGGCAAACCTCACAAAGCCATAAATGCTGTAAATTGCCTCCCCGATGTCGCGATCAAGATAACTGACTGCAATTGAGAAGGAGGTACTATAGCTTTTTGTTACCAGCCTGCTTGTCTTGAACGATATGTCTCTGAACAGCTTCTGCATAAATTCAGGGGCATTATTATTCTCATTTCAGAGAGACAGAATAAAACAAAAATACGCAATTTTTTGTGTTTCAGTGTTATTGACTTCTTATTAAACAATTGCATTTATCATCTCGTTGAAGAAGTCATTTCATATGTGAGGAAAAATCAGTATCTTTTATGTCAAATTTATCAGTATGAGAAAATTGCGGGTTGTTTATATACTTATTGCAGCAGCTGTCCTTATACTGCTGGCTTTTCGCACCGTTCCCCAGGATGACCCGAAGGGGAAATACAAATTCAAGGATTTTGAATCTGCAAAAAAATGCAAGACATGCCATCCGGCAATATACGAGCAATGGACCCAGGCAATGATGTCGCAGGCCTACACACATCACTGGGATGAGATTGAGTATTTCGACCTTGCCGTAGCTCATGCAAATGCTAAGCCCGACCTGAAAGGCCCCGTTGATGGCTGCAACGGTTGCCATACTCCCCTTGCTTTTATGGGAAGTCCTTTGCCACCTCCCCGTCCGGCTGAAAAAAGTATGGCCAACGAATCCGTTTCATGCGAGGTATGTCACCTTGTACAGTCAGCGACATCCGATCCGCCTTTCAATTTCAGCTACCTGATAGAACCGGGGATGACAAAGTACGCAGGTCGCAAGCCGGCTGTAGAGTCACCTGCCCACAAGATTGTGACAAATGAGTTTTTCAGGACGACAGAATTTTGCGGTAACTGCCATAACGAAAAGAATCCTTTCGGAGTATGGGTAAAGAGCACACAGCTCGAATGGAAAGAAGGGCCCTATGCGAAGGAAGGCATCAGGTGCCAGGATTGCCACATGCCTGCAGGCGGTCCGTTCCTCAATGCAATTATGACAAAACCTTATGATGATGCACGTCTCCACCTTTTCCATGGCGCGCATGATCCGGGCAAGGTGAGGGGAACAATAGAGCTCAGGATACAACCTGACCTCCGCGAGGCGGAACCCGGCGAAACTGTTGTTTTTACAGTTGCACTTTTCAATCAGAAGACCGGCCATAAGTTCCCTACAGGTTCGGTTGAGGACAGGATTGCCTGGCTTAATGTCGAGGCAACAGATGCAAAAGGGAAGGTTTACCACCTCAATGTTGACAAAAAAGGTTTCGAAGGTGAAGAATATACAATATCAGGAGACTACCTGGCATACACCGACCTGGCGGTTCCGCTGGGCATCAGTGATTTCAAAGGAGTTCAGCGAGACGGGATACCTTCAGGAAACAGGATATTCCGCATGCCATATTTTGATCCAGACGGTGTTATGACAATGATGCAATGGAACACTGCAAAGCTTGGCACTGATTACAGGATCGAGCCAAGGCAGACAAAAGTTGAAAAATTCACCTTCCGCATTCCTTATGATGCTGCTCCAGGCGAGCTGAAGGTTAAGGCAGAGCTTAACTACCAGCTTCTTGTAAAACCTGTTGCCGACCTTTTAAAAGTTCCTGCTGAAGAATCTGATATAATCAAAGTGAACGAACATTCAACGGCACTTACAATTCTGCCCTGAAATTGATTAAATAAAATCAAATAATTACCCGATATGAGAAGGAACAATTTGATTACTGTTATTTTATTAACAACACTTGTTGTTTTTTCCAGCCTCGATGTATTCTCAATTCCTGCATTTGCACGGAAGTACCAGATAAGCTGCCAGGTATGTCATTCACCTGTGTTTCCACAGCTGAAGCAATTTGGTGATGAATTTGCCGGAAACGGCTTCAGGATGACAGAATATGAAGCTCCCAGGTACTTTGTCCCTGCAGGTGATGAGAAACTTTCATTGCTGAGGGAACTCCCTCTTGCAATAAGGCTCGATGGTTTTGCCACTTTTAATTTTGGCAAAAATGAAGCAGTCGACTTTGCTTCACCCTTTGTACTTAAGGTTTTGTCGGGTGGAGAATTATCCGAAAAGCTGTCGTATTATTTTTATTTCCTTTTCAATGAACGTGGCGAGGTGGCAGGTATTGAAGATGCCTTCCTGATGTACCACGACCTGCTCGGATCAGGAATAAACCTGTTCCTTGGACAGTTCCAGGCTTCCGATCCCCTATTTAAGGGAGAGCTGCGCTTCACCCTCGAACCATACAGGATATATGAGGCCACCCCGGGAGGCGCGTTCGCCAACCTTAAGTATGACAAGGGTATAATAATTGATAAAGGTTTCTCATCAGGGACTGATGTTGTGCTTGAAGTGTTGAATGGTAACGGGATCGGATCGTCGAACGATGAGTGGGTTTTTGACAGGGACAAATACAAAAATGTGATGCTGAGGATCAGGCAGGGTGCTGGACCGGTTTCGTTGGGTGTGTTCGGCTATCTTGGAAAAGAAAATATCCCGGGTGGAGATGTGAACAGCATCTGGATGGCAGGCCCTGATCTTGTGATAAACCTGAATGAAAAGCTGGTTCTGAATATTCAGTATGTTGTACGTCGTGATTCAGATCCCGGCCTTGGCAGGGATATTATGACCCAGGGTGGTTTCGGAGAAGTCATCTTCTCACCCAAAGGTGATATGAGCAACTGGTATCTTACAGGATTGCTAAACTATGTAAATTCAGACGATGACATTATCGATTATAACTCTGCTACTCTTCATGCAGGATATATCCTTAGAAGGAATGTCAGGCTCGTTTCGGAATATACTTACCAGTTTTCTGGGGATAAATCGGGAAGGTTCAACGTGGGAGTTGTATCTGCATTTTAGAAATTCAGAACGGCTAATTAACAGCTTCAAACTTCATGATTGTGTCATAAACCCTCTTTTTTGTCTCATCAGTTGTAGGGTTAAGTTCGGGTGTTGCAAAGGTTCCTTTCTCAAGGTCAATTCTTTCGAATACCATCATGTAAAGATTGAAGATGATATCGAGGCTGAGCTGGTACCTGGGTTCCAGCAGCGGTTTTATTTTGGTTATCACACCAAGCGTTTTTTCCCTGTATTCATCTGCAACTTCGTAGAGAGTGTGTATAAGCCTGCGAAAATCAGAATTTACTGATCTGCCTTCGGCAAACTCTCTCAGGTCCTTTCGTGTAAGCCCGTTTTTACTGATCAGGTCATCAGGGAAGTAGTTGAGATTATTAAGCTGGTCTTTCTGGAAATCGCGTATGATATGTACGAGGTAACTGAATACAGCACAGGGTGTTGAAGCCCACCTTACATCGAAAAGAGGCTCCTCATAATGGCTGTTTACTTTTCTGATGCTGTTGAGATGAACGAAGATGGAAGCAGGAGCAACCGAGGCACCATTTGAGTATTCAAGAAAAGTATCGAGCGTTGCAAAACCATCATTATTAATGTCATAGATCATTGACCTGGCAAAAGCCTCCATAGGCCACATGGGGATCCTGAACCTTTGAATTGTCTGTTCAAGCTCTTTCTTTATGGGATTACCGCCGGCTGAATTTTTGTTTGCCATGTCGAGCCACTTATTCACCCCTTCGAGGAAATGATCCTTTTCATTACAGCTTATCAGCTTGTATGCAGCTTTGTGATTATCGATCATATCATCGACAGCTCTCATGAACTTGTAACATGCTTTTGCGGCGCAATATCTGTCTTCTTCCCAGAATCCTGCTGCAATAAGGATGTTGGGATGATCCTTTATCCTGTGAAAGTCGAGCTTTTCATATATGCCAAGGAAAAGTTCCTTATTACTGTCCATTTGAAATTTTATTTGTCGTTCATTATTCTTTCTGAAGTAAGCTTTGCAGACAGAAGTACGTTTGGTATACCATTCCCGGGATGAGTGCTGCCACCGGTAAAGTAAAGGTTCTTGTACCTCGGATGCCTGTTATGAGGCCTGAACCAACCCATCTGAAGTATGTTGTGGCCAACACTTCCAAATACTGATCCTCTTGTTATATTGCAGGCATTTTCCCAGTTTTCTGGTGTGTAGCATACTTCAAACTTAATATGTCGCTCAATATCCTCGAGACCTGCCTGCTCGAGCCTTTTTATCAAAGCCGCCCTTGTACTTTTCTTAAGTGCATTCCAGTCCTGTTTTTTTGACTTATCTGTATGGCCTGCAGCAACGATAAATGATAAAGCCTCATGACCTTCAGGTGCAGCTGTTTTATCTGTTCTTACAGGTGCATGCACATAAAAGCTGGGTGTGTCACTTACTGTCTTTTCAATGAAAATATTATCCAGGCCTTCTTTGAAACCATCTGAAAGGAAAACATTATGATGGGCAAGCTGCGGATATGTCTTATCAAGTCCCCAATGGTAGCATATTGCCGAACATGAGTAGTTCAACCTGTCAATCCTTGCTGATCTGTTTTTATCAGGAAGCAGCCTTCGGTATACATAAGGAAGATCGGCATTTGAAACAATGATGTCAGAGCTTATTGTTCTTCCGTCCTCAAGGGTAATGCTTTCGGCCCTGTTTCCATTGACATTGATCTTCGAGACTGCGCAATTATAATGAATACTTACACCTGCTGACTGAGCCGCTGCAAGAAGCTTCTCAACTATGCTGTACATGCCCCCCTTGGGAAAGAACGATCCTTCGGTGAGCTCAGCAGCGGGGACCATCGAAAACAATGCAGGTGAATTGAACGGGCTTTGTCCGACATAAATATTCTGAAATGTATATGCCATAAGCAGGTGCTTGTCTTTGAAAAACCTGCGGGCATACTTCCAATGGGATACATATGTTTTCAGCCTGATGAGAAGGCTTAAGTTGGAAGGGGTTGCAAACTGGAAGAAATTATAGAAGTTACGTCCCACCAGCCTGGTCATTCCAAGTTTAAAAATCTCATAACCTTTTGAAACATATTCCTGAGATCTCCTGAAGCTTCCCGGTTCAATCTTCTCAAGCTGCTTTTCCATTCTCGCAGAGTCTGTTGTGAACTCGAGAGTATCGTTATTGTCGAAATATATTTTGTACAGTTCGTCGAGCTTTTCTACATCACCGTTTTCGAAGAGAGGGATATCGAGGGCTTTGAATATTTCTGAGTATGTCTCCGGCATCATCAGCATTGTTGCTCCAAGATCAAACCGGTAACCATCTCTTATAAGCTGACCACATCTTCCACCTGCTGACTGGTTCTTTTCGAAAATACCGACCTGGTAACCCTTCTTTGCAAGGAACACAGCAGTTGCAATGCCTCCGATTCCTGCCCCGATTATTGTTGCCTTCTTACTTTCTGACATATGTTAAGTTAAAATCAGACAAATTTAATTTTTCCGCAATAAGCCGGACATGATTTCGAAAAATTTTGTACCTTTTAGGTTCTGTCTCAACAGCTTCATATGATAAGCCTGTCAGGTTCAAAGATCAGGGTGGCCATTTAGAATATTTTATTAATGCTCAAAAATATATTTATTAAAGCACTGCTGGTGATAATGTTATCAACTCTGGCGTTAACTTCCTGTAAAGAAAATAATGTCCTGTCCGAACAGGAGCTAAGTGAGGGCTGGCAATTGCTTTTTGACGGGAAATCCATGGAGGGCTGGCGCATTTTTAATGGTGAAGCATCAGCACTGACGACATGGGGAGTTGACCGGGGCATGATAATTTCATCCGGCACAGGTGCCGACAGTACAGGGTGTATAATTACTGAAAAACAATATGAAAACTTTATAGTGAGGTTCGACTGGAAGATAGAAGAGGCAGGAAGCGGTGGATTCCTGTACCATGTACTTGAGAGACCCGGTTACAGAGTTCCTTACTCCACCGGACCGGAGTACCAGTTGTTTGATGAGGTGAACTTTCCTGGCAGGCATGAAGAATGGGAAAAAACCGCAGGAGATCTTTGGATGTATGCCCCGGATTCAACCGGCAGGGTGCTAACAAAACCCCGTAAATGGAACAGTTCTGAAATTATTTTCGATAACGGTAATGTTGAGTACCGGCTTAACGATGAGAAAGTGCTGGGCTTTGAGGCATGGTCTGATGACTGGTTTAAGAGGAAAGAGAGTGGCAGGTTAAAAGATTATCCTGAATACGGACTCTCCCGCAACGGGCATTTTGCCTTGCATGACAAGGGGAGCAGGATATGGTTCAGGAATATAAAAATAAAAGAGTTGCCGCGGAAGCAGAAACAGGATGTTCTTTTTAATGGAAATGATCTTGCTGGATGGCAGGTCTTCGGTTCCGAATTATGGTATGTTGAAAATGGTGAAATAGTATGTAAAAATGGTCCGAAGAAGGAATATGGTTACCTGGGCACCCGGAAATATTATGATGATTTTGATCTTACCCTGCGGTTCAGGCAGGAGACAACAGGGACCGGCGGAGTCTTTATCCGTTCATACATAACAACCGGTATAAACATAGCAGGGTGGCAGGTTCAGATAGGACCCCATGGCAATAATGCCGGAGGCATCTATGAATCATATGGAAGAGGCTGGCTGACTGAATTACATCCTGAGAAGGAAGATATACTAAGAAGGGAAGACTGGAACGAGATGAGGATAAGAGTTAAGGGCGATTCAGTAATCACATGGCTCAATGGGGCACTAATGTCAGAGCTGCTTGATCAGCAGGTGGGTAAAGGCAAAGGCAGGATCATGCTGCAGATCCATAAAGGCGGAGGCAATAAGATAAGGTTCAGTGATATAATCCTGCGGGAGCTATAAACCGGCAGGTTTAATGAAGCAATTAAAGACCTTGAGCTTCATTGGTAAGCTCAAGGTCTTTTCATAAACTGTCCTATTTGTTCTTAAGAAGGTCCCTGATTTCAGCAAGAAGTGTTTCTTCCTTTGAAGGAGCTGCAGGTGCTGCCGGCGCTGCTTCTGCTTTATTTTTAAACCGCATCATCCCTTTTACTACAAGGAAAACAGAGAATGCGACTATCAGGAAATCAAAAACAGACTGAAGAAAATTGCCGTAATTCCATGTTACAGCCGGAGTTGTTTCAGTTGCAGCTTTCATCACAACTTTCAGATCTGTAAAATTCACGCCCCCTACAAGCAATCCGATCGGAGGCATTATAATGTCAGCCACAGCCGATGAAACTATCTTGCCAAAGGCAACTCCGATGATAATACCCACCGCCATGTCTAGGATGTTCCCTTTGATAGCAAAAGCTTTAAATTCACTAATAATTTTCATAGGTACGTAATTTAATTAATGTATCAGAAATTATATGAAAACCCGACACCAAGAATCTCTTTGAACTGTATTTTTGATCCCACAGCTTCTCCCGGTTCGATCATGTCATTGCCATTCCTGTCAAAAGGAACTTTTATCTTATCGTCATAAATAAGCTGGGTGTTGATGCTGGCTGAAATAAACCTGTTAATCTTCATGGCAATAAGGTTTTCCCAGTTTACGACTATGTTTTGAGGATTTTTAAGGTAGTTTGTAAAGAAGTCCACTTTGCTTGTGAACGAGACGTTTTTGAGGAACTCACTCTTAAAATTATTGCGCGTATATATCATTCTCAGGTATGCACCCATTTCGGTGTTCACATTCTTTCCGGGGTCTACGCCGAAGGCACCGGCTGCCGAGAGCTCTTCATCAAGCACGAATGTGAATTTGGCAGTAAGCGGAGCCAGGAAGGCACTGAAATAAGGATTTGGCTTGTAATCTAGTCCAAGTGCGCCGATAAGATAACCCGGAGCCATGAGGTTTGAAATCTTCACGCCGTCGTTGGGACTAGCCGGATCGGGATAGTTATTGCCTATCGAGAGCTGTGTTTTGAAGTTTAACAAGGCTGCATAATAAACACCATCAAATGCCCTTCTGCCATACTTGGAAAGAAAATCAAACTTATC
>DATGYZ010000028.1:0-10959 GCA_035297425.1 Bacteroidales bacterium
AAAAGAAGGAATTCAAATCACTGTTCAGAATGGCCGAGCAGTTTCATAAGACACAGATCTTACGGCATTATATCGCAACTTTTGAGGATTTCTTAAGCAGCAGAGGAGAAATGGATGAGGAGTCCGCTTCAAAAATCAAATGGGCAAAGGAGAAGGCAGACTGGCTTGATCCTTTTATATCCAGGAGTGATAAGTATCTGGATTCGTGTGATAAGAATGAACTAATTCAGCCTGAATGTCCCAAAAAGGATACCTGGGGGTATTCAAGCTATTCAGATTATCATAGTGCTGCCAAATATTCATTCTGGTCAAATCCCTGGAGAAACCGGAGGTAGAGGACTAGTATAAGGTATTTCGGAGCGTTTGAGAAGTGTTTTCGTGATCATAAATATCCAAATGATCAGAAGAATGTATCCGGCAGCAAACAGAATTGTGAATATTCTTATGTTTGCACCTACAGAGAAATCTCCGGTCAGAAGAAAAACATTTGCGAGGATTCCGGTAAATGCGGTTAGTTTTTTACGAAAATGGCCAGTAAAGAATATTGAAGAAATTATCAGCCCGGATGCCATGAAGGAACTTCTACCTGCCAGCTTAGTTACAATGAATACAATTATACCAATAATAAGTAGTGAGCAGGCAATCAGAAACCAGACTTTATAGCTGTATTTGGCACTTTCAAGTAGAGAAAGACAGGTTATTATGAAAAGGATTAGTATTAAAATATCAAACCAATTGATTCCCGAAAGGCTATCTTGATTTATAATAATATCAGCTTGAAGCTTGAAAATCTTTATCAGCCATATATTTGAAAATAAGTTGAGTGAATTGAGATCCTTCCCAGGCCAGAATGCTGAGGAGGCAAGGCAAGCTGCTGCCATGGAAAATATGATTCCAAGTGCTGTTGATGAAATAATTCCGGCCTTCCTGCGAAATATTGACATTGTATAAAAGCCTTATTTACTTATTGTAAGGAATCTTGGAAATGGGAATATCTCATTTACCGACTCCTCGTACTTTTCATATTTTTCTCCAAAGATTCTTCTGAGTACAATAGTTTCACCATGAATCGAAAGCTTAAATCCTATGTATAGCACAATTGCAATTGTAAATAACAAGCCGGAATGAAAAATCAATGCCAAGGAAGGTATTATGAATACTATTATAGAAGCATAGATAGGATTTCTGCAAAGCGAGAAAGGTCCGGAGGTGATCAATTCCCCAGGTTTAAAGTTCTTCAGAAAATAAATTGCTGAATAGATCCAGAAAGTGCATCCAAGTCCCAGCCAGATAAATCCTGCCATTTTGACCGGCATATTATCCAGAACACCTATACTAAAGAATTCAGGATATACAAACATCACTGAAAGAGAAAGAATTATATACGGGAGGCACATTAGTGCAAGTTTTGGACCGCATCCAAAGAGTGTCATCGATTTATTCATAAGTAAACAGGTTATATTTAATTTAATATCAAATTTTTAATGAATTTATGATCAATCAATGGGAAAAATGTTGCTGTGGTCACCATGGGTTTTGCGCAACAAGACTATTGCAAAAACTACCAGCCATGTCATAAAACTATAGATATTGATTCGTTCCATTAGTCCAAGCATCGGGGTTGGTTGTCCTGCTGCCAGGGCAGCGCCCTGGGATCCTGCCAAAGCTCCAAACAAGATTACTATTAGCAGTGTAAAAATTGAGTATAGCCGCATCCATTTTCTGAATCCTGCAGCGGCGAATCCCAGGATTAGCAACCAGGTCAGGACGGTCACAACTGTTAGAACAATATGCATTGTATTGGTTATAGCACTTACAGGTTGAGAAAGATCTTCAGGGAAGAATTGTGGCCACATCCAATTTCCAATAGCATAGATTATAAAAGCTAATCCAATAACCCGTAGAAATTTGTTCCTGAAAGCTGACAACCAGACGCCAGTCCCAAAAGCAACAACTAGCAAGGAATAGAGAATACTTAGTAAGAGATGAATCTGCCTTGATGGTGCTCCGATAGCACTCAGGCGACTGAATTCCTGGGAGAGCCAGCTATAATTTCCCCATAGTTTACCTCCGATAATATCTGTACTTAAATAGACTAAGGAGGACAATATCCCGCAGATAATTAAGGTTCTTCTTGTCATGGTAATCTTCATTTGTTAAGAACTGACTAAAGACAAAGGAATTATTCAAAAGTTAAATTCTAACAGAACAAAATAGCGATCAAATGGCTTTCAGCAAATAAGCTCTTTTGTTTTTCTTGTCCAGTCCCTGATTGAATCCCAGTCACGATGATCACCCTCTTTCCATATACCTGTCATTAGACTTATCCGAAATTTAAGCCTTTCGGAAAAAGAAGGAATTCTTTTGATATCCAGGACTCCTTTGAACAAGCCTTCACTTAAAGGAGTCACTATATTCCTTACAGGCTGAAGCCAACCGGAAACAGTGGTTTTGTACTGGTCACCCTTCGACATCGCCAGGGTCATGCAAACCAGGAAAGCTGCAAAAGGCTTTCTTTGGAGAGCATCCTTGTTATTATTTAAAAACTCAATTGCTTCAGGAAGCCATTTACCTGCCTGAATCGCACTTCCAGCTATTACAGATTTATAGACTGACAAGTCCTTTACATCTTTCATCTCAATAACATCAACTTTTTCTCCCATTTCTGAAAGAGTTCCGGCTATTGCTACAGCAACACCTTTTGTCGAACCGGTACAAGTTGAATAAGTTACCAGTATTCTGTCTTCCATTACAATATAATTAATTGACTCAACTGTTTTCGGAGATTATTTGATAGTAGATTGCAACATCTCGGATTTCCTTTTAAGTACATAAATTAGGAGTCCTGATAGTAATACGCCGAATTCAAAAATCAATGCCACAGCTTTGTTTTTAAAGAGTCCAAATCCGACAGACAGTGAATTGTCAAAAAATACCGGGACTTTGGTATCTGTAGGGTAAAAAGCCAATTTTGGGGAAGCTATGATGTCCAGAATCGTATGGCTAAGAACGAGCAGACCTATAAAAATGCTTGTTTTCTTATTCCTGCTTATTAACCAGGTAAATAACCCCGCTGCTAATGACCAGATTATTCCAGAAAAAACGCCATGAGAATATGGAGAAAAAGGAGGCTTATCCGGCAAAGGCATGGATTCAACCCCGGCTGCCATAAAGCCGAAGAATGCGATTTCAATTAATTCAGCGGCTATAATCAGGTATATAACTGAAATTCCGGTAGCAAGCTTTTTAGCTGCGAATCCGACTCCTATGTGAGCAATTGCTGGCATTTATTATGATTGCGTTTTACTTAATTTGAATAGTTTCACTGTGAACATTACCATCCAGGCCATGAGCAGGAGGCCTCCCGGCATAGCAAACATTACTGCCATCTTTTCAACAGCAGGCAGAAATGTTACCAGGATAATGTAGATTATCATTAGGATATTGCCAATCAAACCGATATAGCCTGTTGCTTTACTGAAAACATTCCCCCTTAGCATGACACATGACATCAAAGCATTTGCAAAGGTAGGTAAGGCAAATCCAATGAAAACACTATAGCTTCCATGAGATCCTTTTGCCAGCATTGCTTCCCCGGCTGCTGATAATAGTAACCTTAGTTCGTCAGAAGAAGTACCGAAATATTTGTGACTCAGATCCAGCATTGTCAAGGCAGTATTTCCTGTAACGAATACCGTTGTCCCTACCAGAAACAGGATGAATGAAAGCATAGCTGTTGGCTTATTTGTATCCAGGTGGGCAGCATAAAGAGCAAATATGGAAGGAATCAGAACTATCTGGTTAACTATATTCAGCAGATCAAGATTATACAGTCCCAGTAAAGGACTTGCCTTAAGCTGATTGAATCTCTCAGCAGCAGTTTGAGGCAATGCAGAAATATTTCCACCAGTAATTGTACCTGTGATCATATCCAGAACAATTCCGCATAATACCAGAACGGTTGTTACAGCACCAACCTTGTAAATGGCTTTCCATTGTGATTCGGATAGTTCCATAAATGGCTTTAATAAAATCTGTTATCAGTAACCTATAGAAAATTAAAGTTATGAATTAGAATTAATTTGCAAAATGAACGGGAAAGAATGAATTCATTAATCGCCAACAATTGTCACATCACAATAATGTGTATTTCAATCATTTACCCTCAATATTGTGACATAATCAGGAAAATTTCAAAACCTGTCGCATGTATGTCGATTTTTGGACTTTTTGAAAAAGATACAAGTCTGATATTCAACCAATAGCCGATTTTGGAAGGTCAGTAGCAATTATTCTTTCAGTACCCTATCGAATTCCTGCTTGCCTGGCATAGTAGAACAGGGTACCGATGGTATATCCTCCATGATTTTTGAGGCAAGCATTATACTGTCTGTTGCACTCCGAAAAGTTATAGTCATGATAAGCCTGTGAGATGCTATGAAAATAATCTCTACCGGATTCATGATATTCAGACGCCAGGGCTGCTCCTATCTGATACCAGTTACTATAAGATGAAGTAATATCAATACCGGAAGAGACAATCTTGTCAATTATGCGGGAAGCATTATCACGAGAGTTAACTGAATTTACGCGATTTCTTTGAGCCTGAAGTGGTACCTTCATGTAGGGTCTGGCTTCAGGATTATACCAGGCTTTTGGATCACTCGTCATCCCTCTTAGCCTGCTGACATCACTACAAGCTTTATCTATCTTAAGACCTAACCTGGTGAAATCCATTTGAAGAGCTTTAAATTGTTCCAGATGCCGGTGAGGGAACCCTAAGGGGATTATTGCAAAACATCCTCTCCCTGAAACACTCAGAGCTGCGAAGGCAACATTCTTTATCTCAGATAATGTTTTCTTAATTTCTTCCCAATCACTAACTGATGGATTATCCTTGCTGTCAAAATCCAGGCAGATAAGCCCCGAATGCTTTATAAGACACTCCGATTTTCTTTCCGCAAATATCCCTGAAATTGTGACTGCCGGAAGAATTGCTTTAAGTTTGTCACGCTCTGCTTTATTCTCTGATGACCGAATCTCATTAACCGCATCTCTGAATTCTTCATAAATTACTGCCGAGCAAAATAGCTCAAAAGACATTGTGCAATGAGGTTTCTTATCGAAATAGCTAGCGAATAGTGATATCTCAGTTGTCCTAATGTTCATGATAGTTGCACTCTTAAGTACGATAAATACTTTAACGTACTTTAATCTGCCTTTTAAAGTACTTTAAGTACGTTAACACCCTATATATGGGTGTTAACGTAACGTACTAACGTACTTTCAAAATACTGCTCTTGTATATTTGTAAAATTGAGAACCATCTTCCTGTTCAATCCACTTGTTTGTCTTATAATAAACCAGATACTCACGTGAACGATTTACTCCAAAGCTCAATCCATTTCTTTGGAATCCGATCTTAATCTGAAGACAAAGTTCATTGTATTTCAGCTTTTGATTCGCTTTGAAAATTTCATTAAGCACCTTGAAATGCTTTTCGTCATGATGGAGATTAGGATCTGTCTTTGCTGGCTTCTCCTTATTTTCAAAAGGTGTATCACACAGTTCTGGAAGAGAAGCTTCATTAATCCTGAAGCCAAACTTTTTAAAGCTCATCTCTCTCGTATACTCTGCCTCAACAATGCTTACTGAATCATCAGCTGTAATACTGATTACTGTTTCCGCTTTGTTGGTTAATTCAGTCCCAAGGTGTCCTCTTGCATTATTATCAGCCTTATTCTGGTGAAGTACGTTTATTATGTGAGTATCCTGTTGAGCTGTCCAATGGAGCAGAGTCGTAGCCATTTCAGTAGATTCCTGAGCCGAATTGATATCGTTAACAAGATCACGGATACCATCAATGATGACAAGACCAGCTGAAGCATTCTTCCTTATAACGTAATCAATGAATTCTCTTCTTTCTGAAGTGTTCCTGGTTCTTAATGCAAACATCTCCAGGTTCATTATAGCCACATCGCCGACCATATCTTTTATTCTCTTTGCTGTCTTATAAAGATGATACCTGCTCTGTTCTGTATCGAACCATAGAACCTTCGGCTTTTCCTGGGGCTGAGCCCGGAATTTTTCATTATTCTTAGCAAGGAATGATGAAACAAGCAGGGCACAAAAGAATGTTTTCCGGGATTTAGCCTTGCCCATGATTAGGCTAAAATTTCCACGGGTAAAGGAAGGAATTACATCAGATCCTTCAATTACTTTTATCACAGCCGGAGGTTCGGGTACATCCTGGAATGGATTTATTCTAAGCTCAACTTCGGCTGTCGCCGGATCAAAGATTACCTTGGTTTTCCCATCAGATGGAAGTGAATTAAGATCAATTGATGCCATCTTTCACCTCCAGCTCTTCAAACCATTTCCTGAATTCACTGAAAGTACGTGCAACGAAGTAATATCCTCCTGACCTGATAACTTCCTGTTCTACCAGCTGCTGATATATACTTTGCTTATCACGGATCTTCACCTCAATGTGTAGGGAATGACCTTTCCATGTACCCATCACATCAGCTAATCCTCTCTTTGAAGATGAGCGTGTATACCTGCCATTTCTGAAGGTTCCCTGGTTATTTATCCTTGAAGCCCAACCACCCTTAAGTGTAATATAGGCTACAATACATGCAGTAAGTCCATTTGCTGTGTCGTCCCTGAACTTTCTCCGAGCCAGATGGGGGCAAGTAGGATGCTTCCTTTTTGCTGCCTGCATTGCAAGAGCTTCCAACTCCGTTACTGCTAATGATTTTTTGTATGGACGACCCTTAACCGGTCTACCGTCCATTTCAACCTAGTTTTTGAAGTGCTGCCGTTAACTCTGAAGGCTTATAATATATCCGGCCATTGAGTCGATAGGCCTGGATGATCCCCTTCTTTCTCCACTGTATAAGAGTCTGGCGGGACTTACCGAGAAATTTTATTGCCTGGGGTTGAGTCATTGGCTGTTCGGACTCGTACTCGTTCTTTGATCTTTCATTCCTCTCCTGACTCTTCTTAATCAGATCAGCACATGTTTGTGCGAATTCCATAAGATCGTTTCTCCTAACTACAATCAGGATATCACCAGCACCATTCAACACCCTCTGAACGTCCATTCGTTCATTTTCCTGTGAATTATAGTCAATTTTCATCGTTGTTTGATTATTGTTCACAGGCAAAAGTAAAGTAATCTCAAGTACACAAATTTGGTTGTTAATAACCAGAAATGCATGGTTTTGAAGTTGTGTTTAATTGTCACTAGTTATAGTTACAATTAGAAACATTTTTTCCCTGTGTTTAGGGCAACTCCAACAGGAAATTAATTGAAATATATGATAATCAGGCAGATAAAAAGTTATTAACAAACGTCTGTCAACTCTCTTTTGTTATACTGCTTTTTTATGAGTTACAAGCAGCATTTTTGTCACCGGCGCAGTTCTTTCAACTGCCTGACGCCGAGCTGTCCTGTCCTTTTTTATGTACTTCATCAATGTTTTTAAATCAGCATGGTTCGTTATCTCCATTACGTGGACAACATTGATATTGTAGTCATTTAACAGCATGGAAACACAGGTTCGCCGGGCTGTATGGCTGGAAACGAATTTATATTTTGGATTGGTTATCACTATCTCCTTTGCACCCACATACCGCTTAATAGATGTTTCTTCTTTTATGCCTGCCTCCTCCGCAGCCTCCTTGATATAATCATTCATATTCTTAAGGGTCATCTCAGGAAGCTTGAATTTGTATTTCTTAAGGATATCCATTGCCGGGGCAGCATACCCGGTCAGGTCAATCTCGGTTTCCTTCTTTGTTTTATCAGCCACAAAGCACCAGACGTCATCCCTGAGCTGGGACTTTTCAAAATTGTTGATATCTGCCCAGCGTTGGCCGGTAAATGCGCCGAAGCAGAACAGATCCCTGACACGATCAAGATGGGGCTTATCAGAAAAGTTGTGCCTGTATAGTTTATAGAGTTCCTGTAAAGTTAGTGTGACAATATCGCTTGCCCTTTTTTTTCGCTTCTTATTTGCTTTGGTTACATTGGAGAATTTGGAATAGGTTGTGTTTTTATTGTAGCCCCTCTCCTCTGCCCATCTGCAGAATGTTTTAAGCGACTCTATGTACTTTCCGATTGTATCATTCAATAATCCTGTTTGTTCACCTTCAGGGCGGTTCTTTTGCCGTCCCCTGGCTGGTTGCTCCCTCAGGTACGATGTATAGTCATCCTTAAATTTATGGTCAATTATGGAAAAAGACAGGTTGGTGTAACGTTTATTTGTAGTGGAGAAAGCTTCAAGACTTTTTTTAAGGGTCTTAAACTTCTTTACTGTTCCTGGAGTTAACTCCCCGCCGACATACTCAAGAAACTCGTCAAATATAGGAAAGAACCCTTTCGCAGCAGAATTATTCGGTTTGCCGATATTTTCAGCCTGCTCTTTTATTAATGAAGCGACCGCCTTATCATCATAATCAGGATGCTCACCGATTGCTTTATCATACATGTCAAGCAGAAGCTTGCGAAGATTCTGAAGCTTCTGATTGAACTCCATACTTCCTGCAAGCCTGTCTTTCATTCCCTGTTTACTGAAATCCCAGTCTTTTGGCAGAATTGTATGAGGTGTCCTGATCTTAATGATCCGGTCATGATCAATAATTATTGAGATATAGATCCGGGTTTCCTTTGGATTCAGAACTTTTTTATCAGATTTGTCTTCCCCGTTTTTATATGGTTGCGATAAGAATAACCGTGCGGTTGCCATAGATTAAAATTAGTCGGTTCAAATCTAGAAAAAATTGGAAGCATTTTGGAAGCAAATGCTTGTTTTTTGTTAACCATTCTTAACATGTCTTTACAAGTGATAATCCGCAAATGCCTTATTTTACAAGGGGTAGTGAATAGTTTTGTAAATTTGTTGTATCAGTACTGACAACCAGAAAATAGCGCTCCCTCCGCTACAAGGAAAAAGCCAGGCACGAAGTGCCCGGCTTTTTTGTTTTCCGCACGACGGAAGCTTGCTTCCGGAAGTAGAGGAAAACAAAAAAGCCGAAGCCATGCGGCAGCATGGCTGGCTTTTGACTTGTTAAGCAACCCCGAAGAGGAACGCGAGCTTCGTCCTTTTCTGGCAAAGGGTACGGCGGACGAAGCGAGCAATCCCCCCTCCGGCGACCTCTCCCCTTGTGTTCCCCTCCCCTGAAGCTGGAGGGGAAGGTTCCTGCAAAAACTGTGTTCTCCTTTAGTATGCGTGGTCAGCGCTTTTCCCTTGTTAAGCCCCGAAGAGGAACGAGAGCTTCGTCCGTTTCTGGCAAAGGGTACGGTGGACGAAGCGAGCAATCCTTCCTCCGGCGACCTCTCCCCTTGTGTTCCCCTCCCCTGAAGCGGGAGGGGAAGGTTCCTGCAAAAACTGTGATCTCCTTTTGTATAATCAAAGGCGTGATCAGGGGAGGCTACTTCACCGTAAATGTCAATGGTATCATAAGCCAGGAATCCACAGCCGCGCCGTTTTTCATGCCGGGGCGAAAACCTTTAAGCAGGCTGACCACTCTAACTGCTTCGTTATCGAGAAGAGGATCAACACCTTTGAGGACTGATATCCTGTCCACGGTTCCGTCCTTCTTTACCGCACAGCGGACAATTACTTTTCCCTGTATCTTAAGGTTTTTTGCTTCCTCAGGATATACTGTGTTTTCTGCAATGAACCTGAACATTTCGCGCTCACCACCCGGATATTCAGGCTGTTGATCAACGGTATCAGACGGAGCATCACCTGTGGTTGATTGTGAGAAGTTTGGTTCTTTGCCTGGAAGCGTGAAGGTTACTGGCACCATATACCAGACATTCACCGGTTTGCCTCCCTGCGAACCGGGCATGAACCTTCCAAGTGATGACACAACTCTGAGTGCTTCGGCATCGAGCGAAGGATGTACTCCTTTCAGCACTGTAGCGCTTTCAACTGCACCCTTTGCAGTGACAACAAAACGCACTATCACCCTTCCTTCTATTTTCTGATCAAGCGCATCCTGAGGATATTTAGTAGTGTTTCTGATCTGATCGAGCAATGCAGCGTCACCCCCGGGGTACATTGGCATCTGCTCTGTTACAACAAAAACATCATCAGGGGTAATCTGGTCAGGGAGCTGGAATTTAAGATTGACTGTTGTATTGAATGGCTGTCTTGCTTCAGGATTTGCTGCGGGTTCCCATTTAGGCGACGAATTGACCAGGTCTGCGACCACCTGGGTCAGCAAAGGATCACCTGAGCCTTTTACGTTGGAAACCGATCCGTCGGCCTCGATAACGAATGAGACCGACACCCTTCCCTGGATTCCTTTTTGTTCAGCCTCGGCTGGATACTTGAGCTGTTCAAGAATCCACTGCGTGAAACTTTTGTGACTGTTCCCCTTGAAAGTCGGAAAATCCTCCGGTTTGCTGCGGCGGAAAGGTACCGAAATCCCCATTTCCTTCGCCTTATCTTTTGTAATGATGACCACAGCACCGGTTCTGGCTTTCTCTCCATATTTCTTAGCTGCATCATCCCCACGGATAACACTAATGCTGGCTATCTGATCCGGTTGGATGATATTACTTAAATAAGAATATGGCCTATCTGAAATACTTCCATTTAAAACAACAAGGTAATTGTTGAACACTGCTGTTATTCCTGACTCCTTGTAGTCAGGGTCTTTTAGCATTTTTACTGCCAACCTGGCTTCAGGCTTAAGAAGCTGTGTGAGATATCCCCGGGCTGATATAATGATACGGGAGACTGTGGGAACATCTGAAAGAGTGAAGCTGCCTGATTCATCTGAACTTGACCTTGCCTGAGTACCCGTAACAAGTATAGCAGCGTTAAGTAAAGGGGAACCATCCTCCCTGCTGACAGTGCCTTTAACCTCCCTGATAGTTTTATCCTGTTCATCTGAAGATACGGGAGTTACATAACTCTTTTTCGTTGTAATTAAAATAAC
>DATGYZ010000029.1:0-207285 GCA_035297425.1 Bacteroidales bacterium
TGGACTACCACTTCCGCGCAAATTAATAGCCACGCTACCGCCAGCTCCGGAGGTAGGTACATTGATGTTCAACCCTGCAACCCTGCCATCAAGCGATTCCGCTACATTAAGTGCCCTGCTTTCCAGTAAAACCTTACTGTCAACATTTGCTACTGCATAACCAAGACTCTTTGATTCTCTTGAAATACCCAAAGCTGTTACTACAACCTCTTCCATCATCTGGGCTGACTCAACAAGAGTTACATTTATTGTTGACTGACCACCAACGGTAACTTCCTGGGGAGTGAAGCCGATGAATGAATATTGCAGGACAGTCTGATCATTAGGAACTGCTATCGAATATCTGCCATCGATATCAGTTGTCGTACCGGTGGTGGTCCCTTTAAGAACAACAGACACACCGATCAGAGCGGAATTGTCAGTTGAACTTGTTACCACACCAGTAACAGCTCGTTGAGCAAATGCAACTTGTAAACCCGCAAAGAGCAGGAATACAAGCAGTGTTATTAATTTTCGCATAGTTGAAAAGTTATTGTTTGGTTAGTAATAAATAGTTATATAATAAATTGTTTAGATTTATTAGAAATCCGAACCATTATGTAATGATATGGCTCATTCCGAACTACTAAATTTTCAGTCATCAAAACCACATAACGGTCTCTTCAGACAGCTGAAATTTCAGAAATCCGAAATCCGAAAATGATAAATAGTATAGCTAATAATTAACGCACAACCCTTGCACTTCCACCCTTCATAACCTTCTCGGCTTCAGCCCTGGTTGCCCAGTTCCAGTCGCCCATAAAGCCATGGCAAAGTGCAGAATAAGCAGCAGAGAATTCTATGGTTTCCTGAGGATCCCTTCCTTCAAGCATGCTGCAAATAAGAGCTGATGCAAAACTGTCGCCGCCGCCAGTCCTGTCCCATACCTCAAGATTCTCATACTTCCTTGATGCATAGAAATTACCTTTGTACAGCATAACAGTCTGCCAATCATTAAGAAGAGCAGTCCTGACATGACGCAGTGTTGTTCCGACAGCCTGGACATTCGGGTACATCTTTACTACCTGATTGGCAACGTTTTTGTATTTTGCAGGATCAAGATCGGCATAAGCTTCCGTTCCTCCTTCTGCTTTGATACCAAGCATCTTTTCAAAATCCTCCTCATTGCCGATAATTACATCAACATAGGGCATAACCTCTTTGATAACCTTGATAGCCTTTTCTGATGTCCAGAGTGTCGACCTGAAGTTAAGATCGAAACTTGTTGTGACACCAAGCTTCTTGGCGATCTTGAGCGATGTTATTGCCTCCTGTGCTGCATTGTCGGAGATTGCTGTGGTGATACCAGTAGTATGGAACCACCTTGTCTGGCTGAGGATGTTCTCCCAGTCAAGATCTCCGGGTTTGATCTGGCTGATTGCTGAATGAGCCCTGTCGTAGATCTGCTTGCTGGCCCTGGGACCAATACCTACTTCAAGGTAGCAAAGACCATTCCTTACAGTACCCTTACCATCAAAAGGAAGTAGCTTAACCCCCGACATATCAACCCCATGCTCTCTACCTTTATTGATAATATACTGTCCTGACCATATGTCAACTAGTTTTGAAACCCATGCGGTTTTCAAACCAAGTTTTGAAACATTCACTGAACAGTTAAGCTCTGCTGCAGCGATAGCTACATGAAGGTGGCTTGCCTGCTCAAGTCTCTGATGATCGGGAGCGGTAAATCTGACCATTGCTTCGCCAAATCCTACCAGATCGTATTTTTTTTCTGTACTCATTATTATTAAAAATTTAAATATTCCTTTAAATGATAGATTAATTTGAATTAGCTAAGACCAAGTCCTTTTCTGTTGAAAATTGATTTCGGCCTTTTGCCTTCAAGGAAGTCAACAATTCCCTGGGCAGCTTCGCATGCAACTCTTACAGTACATTCGTTTGTAAGAGCAGCGCTGTGAGGACTGACTATTGTTTTGGGGTTTTTGAGGAATTCTTCACCATCAACAGGGGGTTCATTAGCAAGAACGTCGAAAGCTGCACCTGCAAGTCTGCCTTCTTCAAGCATCTTGCAAAGGTATTTCTCATCCACCATGCTTCCTCTTGCAGTATTGATAAGATATGCAGAAGGTTTCATAAGTGAAAGGAGTTTTTCTCCTACATGGTATCTTGTAAGATCTGTAAGCGGAACATGAAGCGATACAATGTCAGCTTCCCTGTAAACTGCCTCTTCATCTGTATATCTTGTCACTCCGGGAGCAACAACACTGTCGTCGATGAATGGATCGTAGATGATAACTTTCATATTGAAAGCACCAATGCATTTTTTTGCAACCTGTTTCCCGATTCGTCCGTAACCGATAATGCCAAGTGTCTTGCCATCAAGGTCAACAGGAAGATACAGACGCCTTGCTGTTTTGAATTTACCTGCCCTTGTTTCTGCATCAAGGAAAAGAAGATGTTTTGAAGCAGCACCAATGAGAGCAACAGTGTGTTCGGCAACAGTAACAGTATTGGCATCAGGGGTATGAAGAACCATGATACCTCTTTCAGTTGCAGCAGGAACATCGACATTATCGACACCGGTACCTGTGCGGCTGATAACCTTAAGGTTAGGAGCCATATCCATCAGTTCGGGAGTGAATTTTATTGTTGTATCGAGCATCACAGCTGTAACATCCTTAACAAGCTTCCTGAATTCATCATGATCGCCTGAAGGCATATAAACAACCTCACCAGCTTTTCTCAGAATATCGAGTGCATCGGGGCTGACTTTTTCGTTTACGAGTACTTTTTTCATATTAAACCTTCTTTTTTAAGATAATCCTGAATTTTCTTTTTAGTGTCATCACCTAGTGGCAGCAGTGGGAGTCTTGGATTACCTCCGTAAAGGCCTGCAAGATCCATTGCATATTTTACAGCAGCAACACCGCCTGTACCTGAGACAGTCTTGTTGAGCTGGATTATTCTTTCGTTCATTTTAAATGCTTCTTCATATTTCTTGCTCACTGTAAGATCATAGAGCTCAACAGTAAGATCAGGGAATACGTTTGCAAGTGAAATAACGCCACCCGGAGCACCCATAAG
Organism: Bacteroidales bacterium; assembly: GCA_035297425.1. Lineage (GTDB taxonomy): Bacteria > Bacteroidota > Bacteroidia > Bacteroidales > VadinHA17 > LD21. The sequence goes on from DATGYZ010000029.1 coordinate 3,085, forward strand.
AAGGCCATTCATAAAGAAGTTGGCAGAACCAGGCATAACATTAAAGAAATCTCTTACTGCAAAGAGGAAGCCTTCTATATTACCTGTAGATGAGTCTTTTACACCAACGATGTTAGGATGTTTGGCAAGGTCTTTTACGAGGCTTACTGAAAGTGTTGTACCGCCACAGAATTGAGGAGCATTGTAAACAAGGCATGGAGTTTTTACAGCGCTTGCTACATCAGTGAAATATCTCAGAAGAACTGCATCAGTCATCTCCTTTTTGAAATATGAAGGAGGAAGGAGTGTAATAAAATCTGTTCCAAGCTTTTCAGCTTTTCTTGCAAAGTCAATAGTCTCTTTTGTTGATTCGAAAATGCAACCCGCCATTACAACCTGGTCAGCTCTTTTGTTTTTGATAATTGTTTCAAGAACTTTTTCTTTCTCTTCGTTTGTAAGACTTTTGTTTTCACCATTTGAGCCTAGTGCCAGATAGCCATGAAGCTTGGATTTGGCATAGATCTTCATGTTGTCTTTGAGCTTATCGTATGCAACTTCGCCCTTTTCATCAAAAGGAGTGGTGATTGGTGCAAACACTCCCATTAATTTTTTTTCCATTGGTTTAAGTTTTGGTTTTTATGATGAAATTTATTTATTCAATTATTTCTGACCGTTTGCAGCGTTCATAAATCTCCTCTGGTATGAAATAACAAGCGGAGCTGTGGTGAATTTTGCAAGATACTGGGGTTCAGCTGTGATAACTACCCTGTCGGCCATATCTACAAATTCAGGTTCAGCAAGAAGCTTGTCAAGATCAGGATAGTTCTCCTCTCCTTCCATGCTGCATACGATAAGTCTTGTATCAGGCAGGTCTGAATTTCTCAAAACTCTCAGGCTGTGACGTACACTGTCGAGTCCGTCAGCCCCTTCATGGTTATCAATGTTCCTGTACCTCAGGATGCGTTCTGCCATTTTCTTGACATCAGCGGCGCTCATTTCACTTGAAGGTGCGAGGTAATCCTTTTCAATAAAGAATTTCTTCAGCTCATCAATTGAATTTTTGGCAAGGAGGCTCTGCATTGTCTGGCTTGCAACAAGACGGTGTCTCACAAATGCATTAATGAAATAAGGTCTTGCCTGGAGTGCGAGCGCTGTCTGGTAAGGCTCGAACATCAGTGTGAAGTTGATCCTGTAACCATGTTCCTGAAGCATATATGCAAGGTTATGCCCCCTGAATTTATCTTTTGTGGTTCCGCCATCATAAGGAAGCTGGAACTTCTTATCTCCCTGGAGAAGCTGACTGACATTGTCCTTATTGACAGGTCCTGTATGAGGAACTTTAATAACAACCCGGTATTTGGAAAGCATTTCCTTGAATTTGGCAGCTTCCTCAAGTATCTCGTTCATAGAATCGGAGAACGGGTTATTAAGCTCAACAGAGATATCGCAACCAGGACCAAGTATTCTTCCGATCTCTTCCATAACCTCATCACGGGTTTTGAATTTATTGCCGATGTTTGCCTTGGGGTTATTGATGAAAAGATCATAGATGATACCCGGGTTGCATGTAAGGTTTGCGATCATATCGCTTATAGGACCAACTTCATAAGGGTTAGCGCTGTCAGCGGAGAAAAGAAGCTTTGTTGGTCTCCTTGAACCATTTTTATCGTATGAAATATTGCGAACAAGGTCAACGCGTAGAACATTATTCTCAGTAAGAACAAGTTCATGCTTAAACCCTGCAGGTGTTTGTCCGTCGGGAGTTTTAAAATAGTCAACAACTTCGCGGAAGTTCTCAGTTACTCCGACATATTTGACTACATCTTTAAATAATCTGTACTCATCAGCTGTAACGTGGGTATTGAGTACCCTGTCAACATATTTTTTTTCGTTCTTGATAACAGCTGCCAGACCTTCTTTGTTGTCGTGTGCTGATAAGAGTGTGTTAAGTGTAAGTTTAATATTATTCACGATTATGCTTTTGTTTATAATTAATAATCAATGCCATGGCATAGCCCTGGCCAAATTTTATTTATTCAAAAAGAGAGATATGCACCGGGCATACCTCTCCTCTTTATTTTATTGTCTCTGCGGTGCAGCAGGCTGTGCAGGATTTTGTCCCTGTGCAGGTTGCTGCTGTGCAGGCGCTCCCGGCCTCGGAAGCTGGAGTGGATCTTTCCATTCCATCTGCGAGGCTATATTGGAGTTCATTTTATAAGTCTTAACATGCTGCTCAGGTGTACCACCAATGATGTCGATTTTCGACCTGTCAATATTACCCATGCCTGCAGCAGCGCAATAATTAAGGTATCCCACATTTTCAAGGGGAACATCCATCAGCCTGGCACACATTGAATCAACAGACAAAACATCAAAACCAGCCATAGCAATACGATGGTCAACAGGAGTACCACTGATAGGTCCGTTTCCTTCCATGCCTTCAACACCGTCGATAATCGTAAAATCAGGACGTACATGCTGTGCCATAAGGTACATGTTGTAATGAAGGAATCGTGATCCTCCTGAATGCATATTACGCTTGTAGCTAATCTGTTTCACTGTTTCATTTCCCGGTCTGAAGAGAGGAGCCCCCATAGCCATATTTTTCAGACCACCGGTCATAATAACAGCATTGTGGGTTTTTAACCTTGAAAGAGAAATGAAATAATTGTCAGGATTCATGAACATCTCAGAAACCCTTATCTCTTCCATATGCAGGTTCCTGTCAAGGATAAATACCGGTTTTCCTTCTTCGTTGGAATTAAGATCTACGAATTTAACATTGAAATCCTTTGCAAGATCCAGGTAACCATAATTCTTAAAACCATCAGCTGAATTTGCCTGTGAGCTAGATTCTGCAATTATTATCTGACCTTTATAGATAGGCTGCAGATATTCAAGCAGAGCTCTGAGTGCATCAACATGGGTTGCACACAGAGTAACATTTGTAACAACCATGTTTGGTTTGATTATAAGCTGCTTCTTCTTAAGCTGAGCTTTAAGCTCACCTTCAAAAGGCTTTATAACTTCATACAACATCTGCTTTCTGTCAGTCCCCGTTGTAAAAGTTACTGTGCTTCGACCGTCACTGATAACGGGCTTGAGTTTAGGTTTCAAGTCCTTCGGTTCAGCAGCAGCTACATCGCTGAAACCTGCGGCCAGCATGGCTGCTGAGCTGAGTCCCATCAATTTAAGAGCACCACGTCTGCCAACAAGTAATTGATCTTTAGATGATTTCATAAGTTATGACTTCATTTACTTTAATAAAAACAGGTTACTGGTTTGAAATCAGATTTTTTCCCTTGCCAATTTATCGAATTTTCACCTCAACTTCCATTTTCGGCCCGGGTTTTTAACATTAATTAAGTTATTTTTAAAAAGCTTCTATCCAGTAACAATTACTATTATCCAAGACCATAGGGCTCAATTAGCATACTATGGGGCTTGAATTTATACAGGTTATCATTGAGATTCGCTCCAAGTACATTGATCTTATCAGAATCACCCTGCCCCATTCCTGCCTCATTCATTGAAGAAAGATATAGCACCTGTGTCGGATCGAATCCCATAATTTTAGTTCCTATGGTATCAAGAGCCAATGGGTCAACACTTGCAAGTGCCATCCTTGTATCGACAGGTGCACCGTCGACAGGACCATCACCTTCCATTGCCTGCCATGCATCAATTACGCCAAGATCAGGGTAAGTAAGCTGAGATATCTGGAAAAGGTTGTAATGAAGAACCTGGTCCTTTGTCATAGCCTCAAGAACTACCGACTTCGGATTCCATGCATGCATCAGAAACTTGTCATTCTGTGTCTTGTAATCATTCTTAGGAGCACCCATCAGGATGTTCTTAAGTGACATTGTAACAAGGACACAATTATGAGTCTTGAGCTTACTTGCTGAAATCAGATACTGATCAGCATCAAGGTATTTGGATATTATCCTGATAGGCTGAGGCCTGTTTCCTGCTGGATTAAATATATAATGGGTGATGTGTGGCTCCAGGTTAAGATCTGTTAGCTTAACATCATATTCCTTTTCAAGTGGCAGGTAACCATAATCCTTAAAGCCTTTGAATGTGCCTTCACTCGCATCGAGTAAAGCAACTCCGCTGTTCCTGGCTCCGGATACAGTGGCTTCTCCTATCTCAATAGGACCTTTGAAACGTGGCTTTATAAAATCAAGAATACCTCTTACTGCCTCAACATTTGTTGCACATAATGGATTGGTAACAACAACGAAGTTCGGCTTTATAAGAATCCGTTTTTTCCCCTGCAGAGATGTCATGATTTCATCTTCAATAGCCATGAGGCTTTTGTAGGTGTTATCACGCGCATCATTCCCCTTCACAAGGCTAACGTTTGATGGCTTCAGGACTTTCTCAAATGTTGCCTTCTTGCCATGACCGATAAGATTTGGCGCATTTGGATCTGTGCCCTTTCCCATCGATCCTGAACATCCTGCGAAACCAACTCCAATAGCTCCTATCGCAAGAGATTTCAGAACATGCCTGCGGTTCATATTGATATTATTATACCCGGACCCTGATATCTATGTATTATTGCCTTGGACGTGCCTGCTGTGGTGCCTGCTGTGGTGCCTGCTGAGGTCTCTGCTGATTCTGCTGCTGAGGCTGTGCTGGCTGCTGCTGATTTCTCTGCTGCTGCTGAGTTTCACGTTCCTTAACATAATTCCTTATAAACTCAGCTGATGGAGCTGCTTTAGGATCATCAAAGAATTTACCCATTGTTTCAGCATTGTCGAGAAGCCACTTGTTGAATTCCTGGTTCATCTCGGGTGTGAAGCCACCGTCAGCCTGCTGGGCTGTGAACCTGCCCTGCCTGACACCTTCGTGTGCAAATACATCCTGCATCCTTGTTCTTTCAGATGATTCAACAACCCTCTGAGCAAGTTGAGGCGGAATGAATACAACACCTTCGCGTGTCGCAAGAACAACATCACCTGGCATTACTGTTACATAGCCAATCTGGATCGGGCAGTTAACACCGATTACAAGGTTATTGGCATTTGCCTGTGGCCTGAAATCCCTTACAAGGAAGTTAAAGTTTTCATTGACAGCCATATTGCCATAAAGGTCGCGAAGAGTACCCCTTATAACTGCGCCATTCCCCGTTTTGGTCCATATTGTTGTCCCCAGGTTATCTCCAACGTGTGATGCATCGAGAATTCCTTCACAAACGTTTGCAACATATACATCACCTTTCTGAAGCTGGTCTATTCCCCATGTATACTGTCCGCGGCCGCGTCCGTCTTTTGTTCCCTGAGCCTGGATAAGTCCATTGAGGTCAGGACGGAACGGCAGGAAATGAATTGTTGATGCTCTTCCGCAGATTACAACATTGTCTCTCATCTGCTTGAATTCACCATAATAATGATTTGAATAGGTTGCTCTTGCACCAAAGCCCGGAGCTCCCTGCTCTGTATTGTCGCTCATGCCGTTCAGTATCTGCCATGCTTCAGTTACTGACACGTAACGCATCCTGTTAACAATGTCATCAGAAACCTTCGGGCGGCCATCAGGAAAACGCTCACCTGTCCAAAGTGATGTATAATATGTCATCTCGTCTTTGGTCAGTGATGTAGGCTGAGCACTGACAGTTGCTGAGAAAAGCACCAATGCTGTAAGAAGCAATGATACCGAATAAAAAAACTTTTTCATTTTCATGTTGATTGAGTTAAGATTTAAAGTTCAGGTTATGTTATTTTTAGTTGTAATCAATAATGATCATGGATGTAACAATTGTCATCATCCATGATCATCGCGACTTTCTCAAATTTAAGTATAATGGTTTAAAGTTAAGTAATATTCTTGATTTTTAATGTTTTTTAACTCTTATAATGAACCACTTACGCTGCGCTTTTAACTTTTACTTTTTCAGGCCTGGGCTCCCGTGTACTCCAGAATGTTGCCAGCGATGATGCAGAAATATTCATCCAGGTTCCAAAGATAAGTGGCGCAAGAGCGGCTGCTGTACTCTTAAGAACATCATAAGCCAGACCAACTGCAAGGCCGGCATTCTTGGTACCAACTTCCATTACAAGGGCTCTTGTATCGCGATCGCTGAAACCAAGAGCTCTGGATGCTGCAAAAGTACTGATATAACCAAGAAGGTTATGAAGAATTGTTGCAACAAACAAAGCCGGGCCTATTGAAAGAAGAGTCTCTTTATTATGAGCTGCTACCACAACAATGTAAAGCATAATTGCAGTGAGTGAGATTTTTGGAAGAACCTTGTCCATCCAGTTGGCCGGTCCGTTTGTACGACGCATGTAAATCATTACTATACTAACTATTGTAATTGACCATGCAACAAGTATAAGTCCAGTCTGAAGAGCTTTTACAGCAGCAGGGAAAGTTACAAAGAGAAGTGCAAATCCTATGATGAAAGTAATAACTCCCATAACGGCTATGTTCGAATTCTTCTTTGCCCATGTCAGATTGCCATAGAGTATCTTGTTGATGACAATACCTGCAAATACGGGAATGAAGATGATGTTTATAATACTTATCATCATTTCAACTGTATCAACAACAATCAGCTCGCCTGCAAAAAGCTGCATCATTAACGGTGTTATAATAGGCGATAAAAGTGTTGTAAGTGTTGTGACAGTCATTGAAAGAGCCAGGTTGCCCTTTGCTAGATAAGTCATAACGTTTGAGGCAGCTCCACCGGGACATGCTCCAAGAAGGATAATACCAGCCGCTACTTCAGGAGGAAAGCTGTATACCTTAATAATAATGAAGGCTGCAAGTGGCATAAGAACATAGACCATTAACGTACCTGCAATTACCTTGAATGGTTTTGACAGTTCCTTAATAAAGTCAGCAATGCTAAGCTTGGTTCCCATTCCAAACATTATTACCTGGATCGACGGAACAATAAGCTTGTTGGTATCAAACCCCCAGTTTGTGAAAAGCTGCGGGAAATACAAAACAAAAGATACAAATGCAAATATCTGGCAGGTGAATGAAAGTCCTTTCAGCTTTTCAGTTTTCTGAACTGTAAACGCCAGTGCATAAAACATTGCAAAAAGAATAAATCCTGAAACTGGATTTCCGCCATTACCGGTAGCCAGAATGATTACCTCAACAACGGCAAAGAGTATCGCCAGCGAGAGGAACATTTTCATAGAGCCAAAGTTTTTCATAGAGTTAGTCAGTTTATTTAGGTGGTTAGAAATTTCTTAACTGTTTCAGCAATCTGATGACCCTGAAGACCATGTTGCGCAAGCAGTTCTTCATATGGACCATTGCTCGCATATTTATCTGCGATCCCGATCATCTTCATCTTTACAGGGTATTCCTGGCTCAGTATCTCTGCTATTGCGCTTCCGAGCCCTCCTGCAATGAAATGTTCTTCTACTGTAACTATCCTGCCGGTTTCCCTGGCAGCTTTAAGCACAAGCTCGCGGTCGAGAGGTTTAACAGTATGCATATCAATAAGCCGCACGCTTATGCCATCATTCTCAAGCAGCTTTGCTGCTTCAACTGCTTTGCTTAAAACTGTTCCTGTTCCAATCAGGGTAACATCCCTGCCATCCTGCATCACGATCCCTTTCCCCAGGATAAATTCAACATCGTCAGGATACAGAACAGGCATTTTGGGAGAACCTATCTTCATATAACAAGGTCCTACATGACTGATCATTGCATGAACTCCTTTTCTTATTGTAACCGGATCACCGGGATTAATTATGGTAACTCCGGGTATTGTCCTGATTATTGCAACATCATCAATTGAATGATGTGTAGCACCAAGTGTATCATAAGTCAGTCCGCAGCATCTTCCAACGACTTTAACATTCTGGTTCATATAACCAAGGTCGTTCCTGAACATTTCGTATGGTCTTGCGGTGACGAAAGGTGCAATGGCTGCAAAAACAGGTATCTTGCCAGTGGTTGCAAGCCCGCTTGCAAAACCGATAACACCTTGTTCCATTATACCAAATTCAAAATGCCTGTCAGGGAATTTGCCCGGGAAACCTCCCAGCCCTGATCCGGAGCTGCTGTCAGCAGAGAGAACTACAACATCAGGATTTTTTTCAGCTGCTTCAATCACGGCATCCCCGTAGGTTTTCCGTGGATCTTTTAATTCGTTAATCATGATTTCCTATCCGAGTTTTTCCTTCAATTTTGACTCTATCATATCCAGGTCTTTCTCAGCCTGCGCCATCTCTTCAGGGTTTGTTTTCCAGTAATGATAGCTTACTTTTGCTTCAGCAAAACTCAATCCTTTTGATTTAATTGTGTCTGCAATAAATACTGTAGGCTTGCCTTTTTCAAGTGGCGTACTCTGAACTAAGCTTACAATAGTCTCAAGATTGTGCCCGTCAATTGTCTTGACGCTCCATCCGAATGCCCTCCACCTGTCTTCAAGAGGTTCATAGCTCATCACATCTACAGTGGGGCCGCTTATCTGAAGCTTGTTCCTGTCGACAAATACGACAAGATTATCTAGCTTATGCATCGATGCAGCAGCGGCTGCTTCCCAGTTAGAACCTTCTGCAAGCTCCCCGTCGCCCATAAGTACATATACCTTTGAGGTTGATTTGTCCATTTTAAATCCAAGCGCCATGCCACCTGCAATCGACAAACCATGTCCAAGAGCTCCTGTGTTTGTTTCAACGCCTGGAAGCTTGTGCATGTTTGGATGACCGGGCAGCTTTGAATCGAGTGCACCGTATGTATCAAGCACAGACTTGTCAAAAAAACCTTTTTCTGCAAGTGCTGCATATAAAACAAGGCACTTATGTCCTGCTGATAATACAAATCGATCCCTTTTATTCCATTTTGGATTTTTGGGATCGACATTCATTAGTTTAAAATACAGGGCTGTTACGATTTCGACTGAAGAAAGTGCGCCGCCCACATGTCCTGTTTGTCCTGCTTTTATCAGCCGTAATATATTACGCCTGATGCTTAGCGCTGTACTTTCCAGCTGCAAAAGCTCATTTTTATTCATCTCTTAAATTAAGGTATGTCGTATTATGGCTGATTAGATCTGATGTTTTTTCGCGTAATCGGCATAACATGCAACTTTAGGCTCTGAACTTGTTCCTGTCTGCCATTTTGAATCCATCCAGACCTTGACGATCTGCTTGGCAACTTCCGGGCCGGTTGTGAACGCCCCCAGGGCAAGAACATTTGAGTTATTGCTTTTAATTGCTCTTTCAGCAGAATATGTGTCTGAACAGAGAGCAGCGAAAACACCGGGAACTTTATTTGCAGCAATGCTCATCCCAATTCCGGTACCACAAAGTAATATTCCCCTGTCAAATTTTTTGGCTGCTACAGCTTCACCTACCTGGAAGGCAACCTTAGCATAGATAGGATCATCACTGCCAAAATCTTCAACAGTGTAGCCCTGTTCCTTAAGTTGCTTTATTACTATCTCTTTCAGATTTGTTGCGTTCGGGTCGCACCCGATAGCAACTTTTGCTTTTTCTTCACTCATTGTATATGAATTTATTATGACATCAATTTTTTAGGCCCTTAAAACTACTCACTTTTTTCCATTCATCAAAAACATACTCCCGGCCGCCGCCAAATTTAACTATTAAATTGTATTCTAAAAGTTTAAGCTTTGCATTTTAAATCATTTTAACAGATGAATTACTAACTGTTTGATACACCTATAAAAAGAGATGCGGAAATACTTTTTTGGTATCCTCCCCAACGCGCATGGTTTGTCTGCTTTTTCATCAGAATCTTTACACAGTATTAAGCTATTATTAATCTTATTTTAATGAACAAGGGATCAATTATGACGAAATTTATTTTCTGATTCCTTTGTCGAGACTTTTATTAAAATCCTTAACCAATAATTATCAAATCATATTGTATATGAAAAATTTAACACGATTTCTTGTGCTGATAAGCATTTTGTCGGGACTGACTTTAAGTGATTGCAAGAAAGATCCTGTTCTTCCAACACTCACAACAAATCCAACCTCTGAAATAACAACCACATCTGCAATTTCGGGAGGTGATATTACAGATGACGGTGGAGCAGTTATAAGTGATAAAGGTCTTGTCTGGAGTACTTCAGAAGAACCTGATCTGTCGGGCAGCTCAATGAGCTCCGGACCGGGCAGTGGTGCTTTTACAGGAGATATTACAGGCCTTACTGAAAATACGACCTATTTTGTAAGGGCATATGCCACTAATGAAGCAGGTACGGCATATGGTAACCAGGAAACCTTTAATACTGTTGCTGCCACGGTTGCCTCACTCACTACAAATGCTGTTACCGGCATCACATTCACAACTGCAGTATCGGGAGGAAATATCACAAATGATGGAGGATCAGATATAACCGCACGGGGTATCTGCTGGGCTACCACTGAAAACCCCACCACTGCAAACAGTTTTATAGCAAGCGGCACGGGAAACGGTCCGTTCACAGCTAACATCACAGGATTGCAACCTGGTGTTACCTATTATGTAAGATCTTATGCAACAAACGGGAAGGGTACTGCTTACGGCAACCAGCTATCCTTCAAAACATCTGAAGCAACAGCAGCCACTGTGACAACAAGAGCTGTCACAGCAATAACCCAGACAACTGCAACAACAGGTGGAGATATTTCAAGCAATGGTGGTTCAGAAGTCACAGCAAAAGGTTTGTGCTGGGGCCTCACCGAAAATCCGACAATAACTGATTTACATACAACACAGGGTACAGGAGTTGCGGGCTTCGGAACGGATCTGACAGGACTCATGCCTGGCACGACCTATTATGTGAGGGCATATGCAGTGAACAGCAGCGGTACAGCATATGGCGAACAAAGAACATTCAAAACAGCTGCCGGTAATGCAACTGTTTCTACTTCTCCCGTAACTTCGATCGCCCTTACAACCGCAGTATCAGGCGGACAGGTAATAAGTGACGGCGGATCCCCTGTTACTGCAAAAGGTGTCTGCTGGAATGTTACGGAGAATCCCACAATCGACAATAACCGGACGGACCAGGGCCCCGGAACTGAAGCATTTGTAAGCACTATAACCGGACTTGCAGAATCAACAACTTATTACGTAAGATCTTATGTCACAAATGCAAGCGGCACTTCATACGGGAACCAGGTAACATTCACAACAATAACAAGAGGAGTCCCTATAGTGACAACACGGCCAATAGTAAACATAATGTATACGACAGCCAGGTCAGGTGGTGATATCACAAGTGACGGGGGAGCTGTAATCACAGCAAAAGGACTCTGCTGGAGCACTACACAGAATCCTACAATCGCAGATCGCAGGACAAACGTTGGTACAGGAAATGATGGATTTACAAGTGAAATGACAGGTCTGAAGGACGGAACTACATACTATGTGCGTGCTTATGCTACAAACAGTTCCGGTACGGCATATGGTTCGCAACAGTTCTTTACCACAGAGGCATCTGTTTTACCATCTCTCACAACTGTTGCAGTCACTGCAGTTACAGCCTCAACAGCCACATCAGGAGGAAATATTTCAAATAACGGTGGAGCAGATATAACAGCTAAAGGAGTTTGTTGGAGCACATCTGAGAATCCTACTATTGAGGATCAAAAAACAACAAACGGCACTGGTAACGATGCATTCATAAGTAACATTACCGAATTAAACCCGGAAACAACATATTACCTGAGAGCATATGCAACAAACCGGGTCGGAACATCATATGGAAACCAGGTTACATTCCGCACAATTTCTGCTACAGTTCCGGTAGTGACAACAACACAACTTACAAATGTTACTCCTACAACAGTAGTTACAGGAGGGAATGTAACATATGATGGTGGTTCAAGGATCTCGGCAAGAGGCATATGCTGGGGCACATCTCCTAACCCACTTGTTACGGGCGATCATACAACAAACGGCACAGGCACTGGTGCATTTACAAGCAACATCACAAACCTGCAGAATGGAACCGTATATTACCTGAGAGCTTATGCTACCAACAGCACGGGAACAGGTTATGGAAACGAAATCACCTTTATTACTCCTGTTGCCGACGTGGATGGGAACATTTACAGAACAGTATTAATTGGCAACCAGGTATGGATGGCCGAAAACCTCAAGACAACCAGGTTGAATGACAACACTCCTATTGCCAATATCACAAATGCTTCTCAGTGGGTTGCCCAGGATACAGTTCACACACCTGCATATTCATGGTACCTCAACAGTGCAGCAAACAGGAATGTTTATGGGGGACTTTATAACTGGTATGCTGTTGGAACCAACAAACTTTGTCCACAGGGATGGCATGTGCCTGAGGATGGAGACTTCAGGGTGCTTGAAGCAAATCTGGGAGTGCCGGCTGACAGTCTCGACTTCTGGGGATGGAGAGGTGTTGGTGCTGGTACAAAAATGAAAACAAATGTGGGCTGGGATGGTAACAATTCTTCAGGATTTACCGCACTTCCGGGAGGATATCGCATGTGGGTCAATGGCTCATTCACCGGACTGGGCTCATTATTATACTTCTGGACAGCATCTGACGATGCGGCAAATCATAAGCCAAACAATGCCTGGTACAGAAGACTTGATAGTCATGATTCAAGAATTTATAATGCAACAACATATAAATCAGGCGGGAAGAGTATAAGATGCGTGAAGGATTAGATTCTGGTAAGTATGTCGCTGCAAAAATGAGGGTAGTCTTTGACTACCCTCTCAATTTTAAAGAAAGTTCCTGTCGAGAAATTCCTGGAATTTATCCTTGTACTGTTCACTGACAGGGATATATTCTTTACCAAATATTATCCGGCTTCTTTCGATTGTATCAATTTTCCCGAGGTTGACAATAAATGAACGGTGTACACGCATGAATTTGCCCTCCGGCAGCTTTGCCTCCATCTGTTTTAGTGATGTAAGGGAAAGATAGGGTTTGGATGCATTTACTGTGAAAACCTTGACATAATCCTTTAAACCTTCAATATAAAGTATGTCGTTAAAGTTTATCCTTCTTATCTTATAATCAGATTTGAGGAACAGAAAATCGGCGTTCACTTCGGACATTCCAGCCGCTTTATCCTCGAGCTTTATAAGCCTTTGTGCTTTTGTAACAGCCATAAGAAATTCTTCATAGCTGAAAGGTTTGAGCAGGTAATCCACAATCTGAAGCTTGTAACCCTCAAGGGCATATTTTTCATATGCAGTAGTAAATACTATTTTAGGTCCTTTCATTTTATTCCTCGCAAATTCAATCCCCGACATATCCGGCATGCGGATATCAAGAAATATCAGGTCAACCGGATTGTTCAACAGGAATTCTTCAGCATCAACAGGATTATCAAATGCGCCAACAAAATTAAGTCCCGAGGTACGGTTTATATACCCTGTAACCAATTGTAAGGCAAGGGGTTCATCATCTATTGCAATAGTCCGTGTCATCAGGCAAGCATGATTTTGAGATTAACATTATAATCCATATCGGTTTCATTGATGTTAAGTCCATGTTTCCCCGGGAATAAAAGCTGTAGTCTTTTTTTCACATTGTCAAGACCGATGCCTTGTTTTTTATCCAAAATCGACCTGGCAGTTTTGCTGTTCGTACATGTAAAATTAAGTTCCGAATCCCTTGCTTCAAGCTTTACTTCAATAAACGACTTTCCGCGGTACGAAATGCCATGCTTGAAAGCATTTTCAATAAACGGGATGAAAAGCAGCGGAGGGATTGTTAAATCTTCATATTTATCCGGGAAGTCAACTGAGAGCCGGATTTTTTCAACCATCCTGAGCTTCATCAGATCTATGTAATCTGACATGAAATCAATTTCCTTACTCAGCATTGTATCACCCTGGGATTCATACAGCAGGTATCTCATCAGCCTTGCAAGCTTTAATATTGCATCCCTTGAGTCTTCAGCATTGACTTCAATAAGTGAATAGATGTTATTGAGGGTATTAAACAGGAAATGAGGGCTTATCTGATTTTTCAAAAAAGCAAGCTCCGAATTAAGCTTTTCCTTTTCAAGATCCTTCTGCATCCGCTCAACTCCCGATTGTCTTTCAAGCGCACGAAGGCCACCTGATAGGAAGATCAGCGCTGTAGCTGTAATTACATAATTATAAATCTGCATCTGCTTTACAGACCTGGGCATGTTAAAATCCCATAGCCTGAACCTGAATAACTCCCTGAAATCACTGTCTGCAATCGCTGGAGTATTAGTATTATTGATCGATCTGAATACCGCCATGCTCGCGAAACCCGACAAATAATAGAACATGAATATAACCAGGATAACAGATACAAAGTATTTTTTCAGGTGCCTTTTAAGATAAAAGCGTGGGAACAGGAAAAGGTAATTGATGTAAAATATTAATGCGCTTACAATGTTTGTGACATGATAAAATTTCAGGAATTTTATTCCGACATTCCATTGTTTAACAATAAGAAAAGGTAAGAGCGTTATTATGGTCCATGCAAAAATATGCAGCACCACCTTGATTACATTCCTGGTTTTAGTGTCTCTCATAGTGACATGATACAGATTGTTTAAATGTAAACAAAAGTCCCGGATAATGAATTAAAGTCCGAGGCTTTTGATCATTTTTGGATTACATTCAACCTGTATATCGTCATTTTTTAATGTTAAATAATGGGAGAACTCTAATCCGGGATACGGTTTTATCAACATGGAAAGCAGTGTCTGGCAGCCATTTCAGGGAATTGCAGTAAGTGAATGAACAAAATTACTTTATGTCATCCAACCAAAAATCCCAACATAATATATATTTATATATATATTATTATATATATTATAATATATAATTAATTATGCCAGGAAAGCTATTAACAGCTACCTGGCATAAATTCAGAACCGGTAACCTGCCGATAGGCCAAAACCCGTATTTTTCCAGGACCGTGCATCAGGAATTGCCAGGTCAGGATTTATCTTAAGCAAACCAAGCTGGGCGTTCAGAGTAAAGAATAATCCTGCGGATAGTTCGTAACCCGCAAAGATATTTGCACCGGCATCAAACCTCCGGAGTGCTCGTGGATCCCATAAAGCAATTTTATCAGTAAACCTGAGCTTACTATCTATACCGGCAACAGTATATTTACCTCCTGCTGCAAAAGCCGCATAAGGACCGAATCCGACGAGGATATAATTGTTACCGAGCTGCCCTCGGTACAGGATATTCAAAGGCACTTCAATGTAGTTGATTTTCCTCTCTTCATTGTTGCCCAGTTTGGTACCCTTTGTAGAAAAAAGTACTCCCGGCTGGAAATATATCTCCGGTGCAACTGGCATAAGCACATTCACACCTGCATGAAAACCCGGAAGAAGGTCATTTTGAAGCTTCTTGTCCAACTCGTTGGTACCATTGATATTCTGAAGATTAAACCCGGCAACAACCCCCGGACGGATACCTTCCTGTGCTTCTAACGCTGTAATAAAACATAAAGCCAGTAATGATAAAATTATGTTCTTCATAGCTATATTTTTTAGGTTAATATTGTTATTTAGTCCCTGCCTGCTCTTTCGCTTCGGCAACCATCTTATCATTGGCAGTAATAAGGAATTCCACTCTCCTGTTCTGTGCCCTGCCTGATTCAGTAGTATTATCATATTTGGGAATTGTTTCTCCAAAACCTTTAATCTTCACCCTTTTTGCGGGTATTCCTTTTTGTTCCAGGTATTTGTCAACAGATCTTGCACGCCGTTCAGACAGTGCCTGGTTGTACTTATCAGATCCCTTGTCGTCGGTATGTCCCTGAAGTTCGATATTGGTGTCAGGATACTTGTTCAGAACTGTAACAAGCTTATCGAGTGTTGGTTGAGCATCAGCAGTTACATCTGCTTTATCAAAGCCGAATAGAACGTTACTGTTGAATTCGACAACTATCCCTTCTCCCACTCTTTCAACCTTGGCATCAGGAACCGTATTTTTTATTTCGTCGGCCTGTTTATCCATCTGCCTTCCGATGATTGCACCAGCCGCACCTCCGACCGAAGCGCCGATAATTGCTCCAAGACCGGTATTACCCGATGCTCTTCCTATGACCGCGCCCATAGCTCCTCCTGCTGCAGTTCCGATAGCGGCTCCCTTTGTAGACTTCTTCATTGATGCACAACCGGGAAGCAGAACCATAACAGCAAAGATCAAAATGGTGATATTCCTGAAATACTTCATAACATTAGAAATTTAGTTAAACATCAAAACAGTACCAGAAAGTTGCAAACACACAGGAATGACATCTTTCAGAGTGAAATTGTTCAATAACAATTTAGCTGGAAATAACTGTAGATTAGCGTGTTCATCGGCACTATTATTTATATTTACGTTATTAAATCCATTTACCTGATGATCTGTGTATCAATTAAAAACATATGAAAGCAACAAGGTACATTTTTGTAAAAAGGCCCTATGGGCTACCGGATCGGGATGTTTTCAGCACCGAAGAAGTGAATCTGAATGATCTCAAGAAGGATGAACTACTGCTGAAACCAGTCTATATTTCAGTGGATCCTTACATGCGAGGCCGGATGAATGATACAAAATCGTACGCAGCATCGTGGGTACCGGGCCAACCAGTTTCAGGAGGTGTCGTGGCACTTGTTACTGAAAGCATGAACAGCAACATAAAACCCGGTGACTATGTGACCGGCCAGCTTGAATGGGCAACATATTGCATTGCCAATTCAAAAAATGTTATTAAAGTGGATGTAAATAGGTTCCCTCCCGGTTATTATCTTGGAATCCTGGGCATGCCGGGGCTTACAGCCTATTTTGGTATTACTGATATATGTAAACCTGTAAACGGTGATACAGTTGTGGTATCAGGCGCTGCCGGCGCAGTGGGACTTGTTGCAGGACAGGCAGCAAGGATTATGGGAGCCAGGGTGATCGGCATTGCCGGTAGTGATGAAAAATGCAGAATGCTTGAGACTGAATATGGCTTTGAAAAAGCTGTCAATTACAAAACATCGAAAAACATCAGGAAGGAGATTGCAAAAATATGTCCGCAAGGAGTAAATGCATACTTTGACAATGTAGGGGGTGAAATTACGGATGCCGTAGCTGCAAGCCTGGCTCCACATTCGAGAATCGCATTATGCGGACAGATATCACAGTATAACAGCACCCGAATGCCTGCCGGAAGTTTTATAATGTCTATAATCCTTACAAGGAGCGTATTGCTCAAAGGATTTATTGTAAATGATTATGCAAGCAGGTTTCCTGAAGGGAGGGAGAAATTGTCTGAATGGCTTGAAAAGGGGCAGTTAAAATATACAGAAACAATAATCGAAGGATTCGGGAGGTTACCGGAAGCATTCCTTGGCCTTTTCAGCGGATTGAACAAAGGCAAGATGCTTGTCAAAACTGAATAAAAAAAGAGACCCGAGAACAGGTCTCTTCTCCCCTATAACTGATCAGATTTCTAAATCTGAAGAGTGCCTCTTAAAACCTCCGCGTTTGGAGTAGATTATTGAGCCGATGATGATTACTATACAGATTACGCCTGTTATTATCATTCCGGCAGATACATTGCCAGGTTTCTGATAAGCGATCAGGACAGGTGCAGCAAGCAAAGAAACAAGGTTGATGACCTTTATCATTGGGTTCAGCGCTGGACCGGCGGTATCTTTCAATGGATCACCGACTGTGTCTCCCACGACTGCAGCCTTGTGTGCTTCAGAGCCTTTTCCTCCGTATAAGCCGTCTTCAATTGTCTTCTTTGCGTTATCCCAGGCGCCTCCTGCTCCTGCCATGAAAACAGCAAGCATCTGACCGGAGAGTATTACCCCTGCTAGAAAACCACCCAGAGCTTCAACGCCAAGAAGGCTTCCGATTAGAATCGGTGAAAGAACTGAAATTAATGCAAGAGGAATCAACTCACGCTGTGCGGCTACAGTACAGATATCAACAGCCTTCTGGTAATCAGGCTTTTTGGTTCTTTCAATAATACCCGGTATTCTGAACTGGCGTCTTACTTCTTCAACGATCATAGCAGCAGCGCGTGTAACAGCGTTTATAGTCAATGATGAAAAAAGCCATGGAATGACTCCGCCTATTAGAAAACCGATGAAGACCATTGGCACTGAGATCCTTATTCCTGTTTCAATAAGCTGTGATGATTCAGGAAAACCCATCTGAACCTGCACTTTACTTACATCTGTTATGAACGATCCGAATAATGAGACTGCGGCTATAACTGCTGATCCGATTGCAACCCCTTTTGTAATCGCTTTTGTTGTGTTTCCGGTTGCATCCAGTGAATCCATAATCTTACGGGCTTCAGGCTCAAGGCCTGACAGTTCACCAACACCATTTGCATTATCAGCAATAGGCCCGAATGCGTCCATTGCCACATTGTTACCTGTCAGAGTAAGCATCCCGATACCTGTCATTGCAACACCATAAAGCACATATACAACCGGCTGACCCCAGTAAATTACAAGGGCAGCTAAAATTGTAAGAGCGATAACTATTGTCTGCCATACAGAGACCTCAAAACCATATCCTAATCCTTTGAGAATAAGGGTTGCAGATCCTGTTTTTGCATTTTTTGCAATATCCTTTACAGGACGGTAATGTCCATCAGTGAAATGTTTTGTAATCTCATCGAGGGCAATTGCAAGAACAATACCGGTAACTACCGACAAAAATGACCTCCAGTCATGAAGGTAGAAAGCAGCAATTAATCCGAACATTGCAATACTTATTGCTGCTGAAGTATAAAAACCTTTATTGATGGATTTCAACGCATCATTTTCCTTTGCATTTTTGGCATCCTTTTTACCTCGAACAAGGTAGGTTCCAATGATTGAAGAAAGTACGCCGACACCTCTGACAAGAAGAGGAAAGATGATCCAGCTGAGCTCGTGTGTCATTGAAAACAGAACAACACCTAGAATGAGAGTTGAAACAATAGTAACCTCATAAGATTCAAAGATATCTGCAGCCATACCTGCACAATCTCCAACGTTATCACCGACGAGGTCCGCAACAACCGCAGCATTACGCTCATCATCTTCAGGCAGGCCTGCCTCAACCTTACCAACAAGGTCTGCGCCAACATCAGCAGCTTTGGTATAAATACCTCCACCAACCCTCATAAAGAGGGCAAGAAGGGTTCCTCCAAAACCGAAACCAAGAAGAGTATCAGGAGAAGCAACACCGAATATTATAAAGATAAGAGTTCCCCCGAGGAGGCCAAGACCGTCTGTAAGCATCCCGGTAACAGTTCCGGCACGGTATGCAATCTTAAGAGCTTCCCCAAAGCTTCTTCTGGAAGCGGAAGCAACCCTGACGTTAGCCTGTACGGCCATTCGCATGCCAAACTGTCCAACCATCAATGAAAAGCAGGCCCCCATAACGAAAGCTATAGCCCGGCCAAAACCGATAATAAGCTTCAATGATTCTTCCGAATGGCCTGCAAATCTCAGTTTTGATTCCTCTGTCGGAGGAACAATGTAAACTGAAAAGAACAAAACAACTGTAAAAAGAAAAATAAGAGGTACGATAGTTCTGAGCTGTCTCCTGAGATATGCATCAGCACCCTCACTGATGGCTCCCCACACAATCTGCATCCTTTCGTTTCCCTTGTCATGAGACAGAACCTGTCTCCTCAGCATCAGGGCATAAGCCAGACCAAAGAAGGCTATGCCGAGAACGCTCCAAATAGCGATAATTTCAAAGGTGCTTGCACCTGGTAAACTAATCATAGAATCATTTGTTAAGAATTAATAATTTATTTGTTTAAAGTATTAGGATTTATCTGTAGCCATTACCATTTTCAGATTCATGCGAACACCGATTTCAAGAACACTTACAAGATCCTGTACATCTAATGTTTTGGCGAACCTCAGAATGATCGTAGGATTTTCAATTCCCTGAATCTGATCTTTAATTGAAGATTCAAGTTGCTCAAAAACAACTTCGCGCTGGTTAATATAATATCTCTTGTCTGCCGTAACTGTAAGGCTCACCTGCTGTTTAGTGAGGTTCTGTGCTGCTTTTGATGTAGGAAGCAGGACCTTGATAACATTAGGATTGCTCAACGTTGAAATAATAAGAAAGAACAGAAGAAGGAAGAACATTATATCATTCAGTGATGATGTGCTGACTTCTGGCTTAAAATGCCTGGACCTTCTGATATTCATTTGTACAAGGCATTAAGAAGTTTAATAAGGTTTTCCTGGACATTTATTGTGTACCTGTCGATTTTCATCTGAAGAATATGATAGGCAGAGTAGGCAATAACTCCCACAATCAGGCCTGTTCCGCTGCATATCATTTTCTGGTACAAACCCTCTGAAATGATGCCTATACTTATATTGTCAGCAAGAGAAATACTATAGAATATTTTTATTATGCCCGAGATAGTTCCTATAAATCCGAGCATCGGAGCAACACCTGCAATTATTCCAAGGTACCCCGTATTCTTTTCCATTTTCGTTATTTCGAGGTTTGTTGCTGATTCCAGGTTGCTTTCAATTTCAGTTACAGGCCTGCCGATCCTTACAAGTCCGCTTTCAATAATCCTTCCGATAGATGATTGATCAGACTGAGCAAAAACCTTCGCCTTGTTAAGATTACCCTCATTGAGCTCCTGTATCACAGATTGTACGATTACAGGATTTATAGATGTAACCCTTTGGACATAGAAGTATCTTTCAATGAACAGGTAAACAGTTATAAATGAAAGGAGAAATATTGGTATCATTATCACACCACCTTTCATAATCAGATCAAACCATGATGTTATGCGGCCTGGTTCAGCAACAGGCTGTACTAATGAGTATATTGACAGGAACATAGCTAACCTAAAATTTGATTTGTAAATATTAAAACCTTATTAATCTGCGAACAGGCATTGTTATTTCATACCAATTCCGTTCCGGACAGATCCATGATTGTTCTTCAGGTCTTAATAAGGAAATCAAATCCTCAGAATGCCGGCATGATAGCTTTTATTAACAGCTGCCGAAGAATAGGAGCAATAATGAGAAATAAGAGAACATCTCTTTTTAGAATATATAACATTCTGAATATGGAAATAACTGCTGTATTTCAGGTCAACATTGTTCTGAACAGGACCTGCCACAACAACAGGCTCTGCACGCTCAGTGTGCCTTTCAAAAATTACTTCATTGCTTTTAAAAACCTGGAGTTGAAATTCATTAGAATTACAGTCCTGATGAGAGATGCTAATCTCACCGGTTTCTTTCAGGGAGGAAGCTATTGAAATTGAACGTCCTAAACAAAGGATCAGAATTAATATGAAGGGATATATACAGGAAACCTTCTTCACCGTTTATAATTTGGCGCAAATATATTATAAATACTAAAACAAAAACATTCTTATAAAATTTTTACTATTTTACTTTTTCATTACAATTAAACCCGTATTGCAGTAATTTCCTTAATAATTTATTATTTAATCAATTATAAGATTTGTTAAACTTAATCTAATCTTAATCTAATCTTCATTTCTCTTTAATCCACCAATGAAAGTCTAAGCCTAACTTTATATATTACAATATTATAAGCATTATTTTACCATCATATATTCTCCAGATTTATCAATCATAAATTCCGGTATAATGAATGCTTCAATATTGAATATATCTGTTTTTATCCTGTTGATAATCTCCATTGCCGGTTCCGTATTCGTTTACCTTTTAAGAAAAGGGAAAAGCAATCCTGTTGAGGATATTTATTGGATCTCACGTGATAACGGTACCAGCATGAGATTACCATCTCCGCCTTCCATAAAAATACCGTTTCACGATTATGAATCAAACGTGCCCGGGATATTCCTAACAGGTGAACTTGCAGGAAGCCAGACAATGAATGATGCGATTAACTTTGGAAATGAAGCTGTTGAGCAGATATCCAGGTCACTTGTAAGCCAGAATAAAGCTGATTATGACCTGGTAATAGTTGGCGCAGGACCAGCAGGAATATCAGCTGCAATTGCAGCAAAGGGCAAGGAGATGAGGTTCATTCTCCTTGAGCAGGACACACTTGCTGGTGCAATAATCAGCCACTGTGAAGAAAGCATTTCTTTAAGTGAACCTCTTAACATACCCCTCGAAGGAGAAGTTATTCTCAGGAAGGGCTCTAAAGATGTACTAATCAGCTTGTGGCATCAGCTTATACTCAAATATCATATACCTCTTCAGGAATATTCAAAGGTTGAATCTGTTATAAATCTAAACGGCTACTTTACCGTAATCTCCTCAGATGGCCAGAATTTTACAACCTCAAATGTTCTTCTTGCAACGGGATTATGGACTAATCGCAACAAGCTCAATATTCCGGGTGAAGATAAACTGAAAGTTGGACGCAGGTTAATTCAGCCAGAAAAGATATCCGGCAAAAACATACTGATCATAGGGGGTAACGATAAAGCAATTGAAGCCGCAATACAGCTTTCTGAAAAAAACAAGGTAATTCTTTCCTGTAAAAATGAAAAGCTCGACAATATAAAATCGCTTGACAACAAATTAATTGGTGAATTACTCAGGTCTGACCAACTTGAAATCCTGTTAAATACAAACCCCGTAATAATAGAGGATGACTATGTAATACTCTATTCCAGCGATGGTAATCTGAATCTCCGGAATGACCTTGTGTACATCTTCAATGATATCCAGTCAACGAGGAACTTTCTTGAGAGATGCGGCGTCAAAATAACGAATATCCATCATAAAGAAGCTGTTTAGAACTGATGACTTCCATTTATGAAGCATTAAACTATCAGTGCGTTTTCTTGTTTTAGTTGCATAAGAAAACCATAATGAATAATTTCATTTGCCCAAAGTGCAGCGGCCATTTACGAGTTGGTGAGCATTTAATATTCAAGGTGAAGAACCAGAAAAAGCAATCAGGCATTGTGCTGATGCATCCTGAAATTGGTAATTACAGCAGTACAAGACATCCTTCGCTCGAAATCGCTGAAGGCGAAATTCTGGAATTCTTCTGCCCTTTATGCAACACATCCCTCCAGTCCGACATACACAAAAACCTTGCTCATGTCATATTAGAGGAGAAAGATGGTAAAAATCATGATGTTTATTTTTCACAGATATCAGGTGAGCACAGTACCTATGAGACCTCGGGTGACTCCCTGAGGATAGCCGGGGAGAATGCCGGAAGATATACTTACTTCAAGCTTGGAGACAAGTTCAGGACCTACCTTTAAGAATTTAACTGAGTCCTTTTTCCTCTTTTCCGTTTAAACATTCCAAATTTCAGCGACAGCCTGAAAATCATTTTGAAGCTTAAAATATGTAATTATATTTACGGCTTATCTTTTCGCAAATGGCTGATCTTTCATGTAAGTACATGGGATTAAACCTCAGAAATCCCATAATCGTCGGTAGTTCAGGCCTTACCTCTTCAATAGAAAACCTGAGGAACATAGATTCCTGTGGTGCAGGAGCTGTTGTTCTGAAGTCGATATTCGAAGAGCAGATAAGGTTCGAAACAGAAGCTTTTATCAATTCCGGCAATCCTGATATTGCTTCCTGGCAAAAGACATTCAGTGAAATAGTAAGTACAAAGGAATATTATTATGATGAAGCCTTTGAGTACTTGTCAGGATATGCCAGGGATCATACCCTTAAACATTACCTTGATCTAATTACGAAAGCCAAAAATGAAATTTCTATACCTGTAATTGCAAGTATAAACTGCAGCAGCCGTACTGACTGGCAATTTTTCGCACGTCGTATTCAGGAAGCCGGTGCAGATGCGCTTGAGCTCAATGTTTATATACTTCCATCCGACTTCACAAGATCATCGATTGAGAATGAGACAGCATATAAAGATATTATACGTGAAGTCCTGAAATATGTTTCGATCCCGGTATCACTCAAGACAGGTTTTTACTTTTCTTCTCTTGCAAAAACATTGCATGAGCTTTCACAGACAGGGATTAAGGGCCTGACACTTTTCAACAGGCCTTACAATCCTGATATCGATATAGACAATCTGCAGGTTTCGGCATCGAACATATTCAGCAATGAGCATGAATATTCACATACCCTGAGGTGGGTTGCCCTTCTCTCAGGAAGGTTAGGATGCAATATTGCCGCTTCAACAGGAATACATAATCATGAAAGTGTCATAAAACAGATACTGGCGGGGGCTGATGTTGTACATATGGCATCTGCCTTTTATAAACAGCATGATCATTTTTCACTGATTCCTGAAATGGTCAGAAACATAGACCTGTGGATGGAAAAACACAATTTCAGGAGCATAAGTGATTTTAAAGGTCTGCTCAGCAGCAATAAGATCAGCAACCCCGCCACATTTGAAAGAGTACAGTTCCTTCGTCTTTTCTCAAGCATAGAATAAACTTACAATAATGTCCCATTCAGGTTCACATACAGAAAGAAACTCACTGGCTTACAAGCTTGAACAACATGTTGAGGTACACCCGCAGAAGTGTTACCAGTGTGGTAAATGTACTGCAGGATGTCCTGTTACATATGAGATGGATATTGCCCCGAGCATGGTAATGAGGCTGCTTCAAACCGAGTCACCTGAAAATGACGACAGGATTTTGCGGTCGCATTCAATCTGGCTTTGCCTCACCTGTGAGATGTGCCTCAGCAGGTGCCCGATGGAAATTGATATCCCGTCAATGATGGACTTCCTCAGGCAAAGGTCTGTGGCAGAGAAGAAAGTAAATAAAAAAGCAAAGAATATAATTGCCTTCCACAAGTCATTCCTGAATTCCATAAGACTCACCGGCCGACTTTTTGAGCTGGGTCTTATTATCGACTATAAACGTCAATCGCTGAAGCTTACCCAGGATATTGCCCTTGCGCCCAAGATGATCTCACGCGGAAAGCTTCACTTTATACCTGATATGATAAAGGACAGGGCACACCTCTCCCGTATTTTCAAAAGAACAAGAAACAGTAATTAGATGAAAACAGGCATATACCCCGGATGTTCTCTGAATGGTTCGGCCCGGGACTACAATGAATCGGTTTTTGCCCTCGCAGAGTTATTCGGACTGAAGCTTGAACAAGTTCCGGACTGGAACTGCTGCGGAGCAACCGCTGCTCATAATCTGAACAAGAAATTGTCACTGGCTCTTCCTGCAAGGATACTTGCACTTGCTGAAAAAAATGGCATGGACGAGCTTATTGTTCCTTGCGCAGCATGTTACAGCAGGCTTGTTGTAACACAGCATGAGTTGAAGTCCGATCCTGAGCTGAGGAATACAATTTCCGAAGCGATTGAAATGGATTATCGCGGTACCATAAAGATTCTCAATGTGATCGAATGGATCGATAAATACATTATGCCAGTCATCGGTGAAAAGAAAGTAAAAGATTTCAGCCACAAGGTTGCATGCTATTACGGCTGTCTTCTTGTAAGGCCGAACAGGATCCTTAAATATGACAGGGCTGAAGATCCTCAGACAATGGATAATGCCATGACCAGGCTGGGAGCTACCTGCATCGATTTTCCTTTCAAGACAGAGTGCTGCGGCGCCGGATTGTCAATTTCAAGAACTGATGTTGTATCCAGACTTTCGGGCAATATTATTGAGGATGCTGAACAGCGGGGAGCCGAGGCAATAATAGTGGCCTGCCCTATGTGTCACTCAAACCTCGACATGAGACGTCCTGACATCAACAGGTATAAAGGCCGGGATTTGAACATTCCTGTTCTGTTTATCACTCAGGCAATCGGTCTTGCAGCTGGGCTTTCACCGAAGAAGATTGGACTTAAAAGACATTTTGTTGAAGTAAAAATCAGTTAAGAATATAAGATGGCAAGAATAGGAGTTTTTGTTTGTCATTGCGGGGAAAATATCAGTGCAACTGTAGATTGTGCGAAGGTTGCGGAATCGATGGGCAAGCTTAAGCATGTTGCCTACAGCACCGATTATAAATACATGTGTTCGGATCCGGGGCAGAACCTTATAAAGGAAGCAGTGAAGGAGCATAATCTTACAGGTGTAGTTGTATCGGCATGCTCCCCAAGGATGCATGAGCCCACGTTCAGGAGGGCATGTGCAGAGGCCGGATTAAATCCTTTCCTGTGCGAGATGGCAAACCTCAGGGAACATTGCTCATGGGTTCATGAAAAGAATGATCTCACAACGCAGAAAGCAATTGACATTGTAAGAACACAGGTTGAAAAAGTTAAGCTTAATACCTCCCTGCAACCTATTAAGGTACCGGTAACTAAAACAGCACTGGTGATAGGTGGCGGCATAGCGGGTATCCAGGCTGCCCTCGATATAGCCAACACAGGCCACAAGGTTGTTATGGTTGAGCGTTCTCCTTCAATCGGCGGACACATGTCTCAACTATCGGAGACCTTCCCTACCCTCGACTGCTCACAGTGTATCCTTACACCCAGGATGGTCGAAGTTGCCCAGCATCCCAATATCACTCTTTATACTTATGCAGAAGTGGAGAGCGTTGAAGGCTTCATTGGCAACTTCAAGGTTAAAGTCAGGAAAAAAGCTAAAAGCCTTGATGAAAAGACATGCACAGGCTGCGGTTTGTGCACGACCAAATGCCCTCAGAAGAAAATACCGAATGAATTTGAACAGGGCATGGGCATGAGGCCTGCCATATATATACCTTTTCCACAAGCTGTTCCTAATAAGCCCGTTATTGACAGGGAGCATTGCACTTATTATATTAAGGGTAAGTGCAAGGTTTGCGAGATAGTGTGCCCCACAAAGGCAATCAGGTTTGATCAGCCCGATGAGATCCTCGATCTTGAAATAGGGGCTATTGTTATTGCTACCGGTTTCGATATTAAACATGCGGATTTCTTCCCGGAATATGGCTATGGTAAGTATAAGGATGTAATCGATGGTCTCCAGTTCGAAAGGCTTGCCTCAGCATCCGGACCAACCGCAGGAGAGATAAGAAGACCATCAGACGGCCAGGTACCAAAGAATATAGTATTTATTGCATGTGCCGGTTCGCGCGATCCTGCCAAGGGAATTGCGTATTGCTCAAAGATCTGTTGCATGTACACTGCTAAGCATGCCATGCTCTACAAGCATAAGGTTCATGAAGGCAATGCACATGTTTTCTATATGGATATCCGATCGGCAGGCAAGAACTATGACGAATTTGTGAGAAGAGCAATCGAGGAGGATCATGTAAACTATGTGAGAGGCAGGGTATCGACAATATATGAGAAAGATGGAAAACTTATCGTAAAAGGGGTTGATACACTCCTTGGAGCACAGCAGGTGGAGGTTGTAGCCGATATGGTTGTCCTGGCAACTGCAGGTATTGCTAACCCGGGGGCTGAAGAACTTGCACAGAAACTGCATGTTTCATACGATGCACATAAGTTCTTTGCCGAAGCCCACCCGAAGCTCAAGCCGGTTGAAACCAATACAGCAGGTATATTCCTTGCCGGCGCCTGCCAGAATCCCAAGGATATTCCTGATTCAGTATCACAGGCCTCAGGCTCTGCAGTGAAAGTTGCTGCTCTTTTCTCTCAGAGCGAACTTACAAGAGAGCCTCTTGTCGCCACAGTTAACCGGACAGCTCCTCCCGTATATTCAACATGCGTCGGATGCTTCCTTTGTCAGTCGGTATGCCCTTACCAGGCTATTGAAAAAGAAGAATTCAAAACACGCGATGGAAGAGTTGTTAAAACAGTTGCAAAAATAAATGAAGGATTGTGCCAGGGTTGCGGTACCTGTGTGGCTCTCTGCCGTTCCAAATCAATCGATTTGCATGGATATTCCAACAAGCAGGTTTACGCCGAAGTTGTTGCTTTACTTAATGAATTTTAATTGAAAATATGTCAGAATTTGAACCAAAAGTCGTGGCATTTGTGTGCAACTGGTGTACCTATGCTGGCGCTGACCTCACCGGCACAAGCCGTATTAAGTATGCCTCGAACGTCAGGATAATACGATTCCCCTGTACCGGCCGCATTGATTTTATGCTTCTTCTAAAGGCATTTGCGAACGGCGCTGACGGAATCATCGTGTCAGGATGCCATCCGAATGATTGCCACTATACATCAGGTAACTTCCATGCCAAAAGACGCTGGATAATGTTCAGGGAGCTTATGGATTTCATGGGAATAGATATTAACAGGGTAACTTTTTCATGGGTATCTGCCGCTGAAGGTGCTAAATGGGCAGAGGTTGTCAACAACACTGTAACAAAGCTCAGGGAAATGGGTCCATATGTTTCCTACAAGGATATGTTGAATAAAAAAATTGAGGAGGAAATAATATGAACAACCTCGTAAACAGGGCAAAAGAGCTTCTTGAAAGCGGAAAGGTGCAGATAGTTATCGGTTATGAAGCCGGTCCTACTGGTATTGCAAGGCCTGCCTTTATTACAGATCCCCTAAAAGCCGGCATACTGATGTATGATGAGCGCTGCACTATGAATCTTGCTGTTTACCTCACAAAAGAAGAGGTGAAGAGTTCGGGAAAAATGGCAATTGTTGCCACTCTACCGGTAATGCGCAGCATTATGGTTCTCATATCAGAGCACCAGGTAACAGCCGATAATATAGTTGTACTCGGGATCTCTGCTGACGGCTCTCTCCTGGAGATCGCAGACCCAGGAGTAATGCAATCAGTAATAGAGAAATCTGATCTGTCGCTTCCTGCAAATGAAAAAGAAAAGCTGAATGAACTTCTGAAACTGAGCCCTGCGGAAAGATTTGACTGGTGGCAGAAAGAGCTGTCGAAATGCATTAAATGCTATGCTTGCAGGCAGGCATGCCCCATGTGCTACTGCACAAGATGCGCCGTTGAAGTTAACCAGCCTCAATGGATACCTGTCAAGGCAGACATACATGGAAACATGGAATGGCATATCCTCAGGGCAATGCACCTGGCAGGAAGGTGTATAGAGTGTGGTGAATGCGGCAGGGCATGTCCTGTCGGAATACCATGCCACCTTCTTACGATGCACTTGTCTGAGCAGGTATATGGATACTTCAAAGTTTCTGCCGGCACTTCAGAAAAGATGGCATCTGTGCTTTCAACCTATGATCCTAATGATAAAGAAAGCTTCATAATATAATGGAAACTTCAAAGAAAATAATAAGGAAAGACTCACTTGAAAAACTTTATAACCAGCTTTCGGGAGCGATTAAGGTTTACGCCCCAGTTCAAGCAGGTAATAAAGTGGAATTCAGGTATAATCCATCTTTCCAGGAAATAACATTCGATCACACAAGATCAACCCTTTCAGTTAAAAACCTTGTTTTCCCGAAGGTTGAGAATCTGATGACATACACGAATTCCAAAACAGAAAGTTCTGTCGGCGATATTGATCTTGAGAAATTGCCTGAGGTAGTCTTATGGGGAGCTCATCCATGCGATACAGCAGCATTTGAAATACTCCGGAGTATATTCTGTTGGGATATTACCGACCCTTTTTTCCAGAAGAGGATGGAGAAGCTCACAGTAATAAGCTTTGGTTGTCACAAGGCAGACGAGTATTGTTTTTGCACATCTGTCGGGATCGGTCCTGACTCAAAGAAAGGTTGTGACATCCTATTCTCAAAAACCGTAACAGGTGATTACATAGCAGAACCTATAACACAAAAAGGTTCACTTTTTATTGAAAAAAGAGTAGAATTTTTCATTGATTATAACGGTGAACAACAAGTAATTGCAGATATCCCGACAAAATTCAGCCATGGAGAGGTGACAAAAAGGCTTGAAAAATCTTTCGAGCATCCTTTCTGGAAGGCAAATTCACTCAGGTGCCTCGGTTGCGGTGCATGTGCATATTTGTGTCCAACCTGTGCATGCTTCGATATACAGGATGAATCAGCAGGAAAGACCGGTATTCGTTACAGAAGCTGGGATTCATGCGGCTTCGGTTTATTCACTCTGCATACTTCAGGTCATAATCCCCGCCATGTACAGAGCCAGAGATGGAGACAAAGAATTATGCACAAATTTTCCTACATGCCGGAAAGGAACGGCACCCTCGGCTGTGTAGGGTGCGGAAGATGCTCTGCAGGGTGCCCTGTTGACATGAACATTTCCGAGCAGCTTGAAACATTGCAAAATATTTAATTGATGAGCACAAACAATAATATCTACAAGCCTTACCTGATGGAGATTGAAAATATCATCGAGGAGACTCCTGATGTAAGGACATTCAGACTAAAATTTAAAAATCCTGCCGATGCCGAAGGTTTTTCCTTCAGGGCAGGCCAGTTTGGAGAATATTCCGTTTTCGGAGAAGGTGAATCAACCTTTTGCGTTGCCTCGTCTCCTACAAGAAAAGATTATATTGAATGCACCTTCAGGAAGGCAGGAAGAGTAACCAACTCCCTTGCTTCGCTTGAAATAGGTGATACTGTTGGTTTCAGGGGACCGTATGGCAATACATTTCCTGTGGAACAATGGGAAGGAAAAAACCTTCTCTACATTGCAGGAGGCATAGCACTTCCCCCGATGAGATGTGTCATCTGGAACACACTCGATCTGCGTGAAAAATACAAGGATATAACAATCATATACGGTGCAAGAAGCGTTACCGACCTTGTGTACAAACATGAACTAAGGGAATGGGAAGAAAGACCTGATGTAAAGCTTGTGACAACTGTCGACCCGGGAGGCCAGACTCCTGACTGGAAGGGTGAGATAGGGTTTGTTCCTGCTGTGCTCGAGAAAGTGGCTCCATCTTCAGAAAACACAATAGCAATCCTGTGCGGACCTCCTGTGATGATAAAATTTACCATGCCGGTGCTTAAAAAATTAGGATTCAGTGATAAGGACATATTCACAACACTTGAAAACAGGATGAAATGCGGGTTTGGCAAATGCGGCAGATGCAACGTAGGGAAAGTGTACGTCTGTAAAGACGGGCCTGTTTTCAGTTATGAAGAGATCTTGAATATGCCTGCGGAATATTAATATTCCTATTCTTTTACGATCATCATCCTCCGGCCTGTCAGGAAATTCCTGATAAAATACATTCCGGCGGGCTGGTTGGAGAGATCTATCTGCATAACAAAACTACCACTTCCGTTGACCTTCTCGGAAAGAATCTTTTGTCCGTTAATATTGAAAACTTCAATTTCAGCATCAGATAACGGGATGTCTGAAAATTCAATATTTATCATCCCGTCTGTGGGATTAGGATAAGCTATCATCTTTTCCTTCTCAATCACCCCGGGTTCGGCCATAATTATATCGTTGAACACACGTATTGTCCAGTCTTTTACCACATCCCGGTTTTCAGCAAAAACCGAATAAGTAACAGGTGCTGTGAAATCCTGCTGCGTTATACCTGATGACTGCATTGAGCCGGAAACCTTTGCATATGCGCCCGGCGATAACCTGAAAACAGGCTGAAAATAACCAAGTGGCGTACCTGCAGGCATTATTACAACTACAGTATTCTTCACAGGATCAATTATGGCGCTCTTCTGACCCGGAAGACTGAAAGATTCAATGCCAGCGTAAGTTGATGCTTTGTGCCAGTGGAAAGGATGAACAAGAATTATGACCCGGTCACCCTTGTTAAGCTTCTCAGGATCCAACATTCCGGTGTTCCATCTCACACCATTTACATAGCTTGCATCGGAAAAGGCCTTATTGTTGTCGAGAAAATAAGCCTCATAATTAAGGCCAAAATCAGTCAGTTTTCCCTTTGCCAATGTAATTATCTTTTCCGTTTGGGTTATTGTTAAATTATTAACAAAAGGCTGAACCACCCGCTGGGCACATTCCTCGAAAAAGTAGTAATTCAGATAATTGTATGTATAACAGTATGGTGAACCATGCGATGCCGTACCAGTCAGCCTGAGTCCGTTATTTCTGAGCCAGGCCAGTTCAGAATGAAGGAAGCTTACAGGATCAATATTGTACACAACCTGGAGTGTCACAAGATCATTATGCCAGCCAATTTCAAAATGTCTTTCATCCTGCATTTTCATTAGAATAGGCAGTATACTTTCAGTGTGATATGCCATATTTCCTGCATTCTGCAGGTAGTAAGGAGCAGTATGCAGGATAAAGTAGGTTGATCTGAATCCCAGGTTGTACTCAGTTTCAGAAAAATTAAAAGCATGTTCAAGGCTATTATCTACATCATGGCGTAAGCCGATAACTACCTTGTCATTATCTCTTGTATTTGCAAACTCATCAAGAGGAACAACAATGTACCTTGATTTGTCTGAAATTTTTTTAAGGAAGTCCCCGTATTTTTCAAAGGTAAAGTTGGTATCAGGAGCTGCAGTATTTTCCTCTCCCTTCTGATCACCCGAAATAGTATCCGCTACCTGGCCGGAACTCTTCCATTCAAAGAGAAACAACAAGAGTAAAGTCGAAAGGATGAAGACAACCTTCTTATTATCAAAACAGAGAGTTCCCAAAAACGGTCAGGTTAATTGCTGCTAAATTATACTTTTTTTATTTCAGCAACTTTTTTATGCTATATAATTTATTCAGGGCTTCTATTGGCGTAAGATTGTCAATATCAGCACCAAGCAGCTCATCTCTGATCTGTTTAAGCACCGGGTCATCTAATTGAAAAAAACTCAGTTGCATTCCTTCCCTGTGTTCAGCAATACCCGAAACTGATTTTACCGGCTCTTTCTTTTCATGGCTCTGTTCAAGCTCAGCAAGTATCTTGTCGGCTCTTGTAACAACACTTCTAGGCATACCGGCCATCCTGGCAACATGTATCCCGAAACTATGCTCACTACCTCCCCTTTTCAGCTTTCTCAGGAAGATAACTTTATTGTTAAGCTCCCTTATTGATACATTGAAGTTCTTTACCCTCACAAATGAATTCTCCATTTCATTGAGCTCATGATAATGGGTTGCAAATATTGTTTTTGGCTTTAGCTTCGTTTCATGAAGATACTCAACTATCGCCCAGGCAATTGAAATTCCGTCATATGTGCTTGTTCCCCTTCCGATCTCGTCAAGCAATATAAGGCTCCTGTCGGAGAGGTTATTCAGAATGCTTGCAGTCTCGTTCATCTCAACCATGAAAGTGGATTCGCCAAGACTTATATTATCTGACGCTCCCACCCTTGTAAAAATTTTGTCAACAATGCCAATCGTTGCTGACGAAGCAGGCACATAACAGCCCGCCTGGGCCATCAGAACGATGAGTGCTGTCTGCCTGAGCAATGCTGACTTACCCGACATGTTCGGACCAGTGAGTATTATTATTTGCTGTTCTTCCGTGTCGAGAAAAACATCGTTTGGAACATAACTTTCACCGGCAGGAAGCTGTTTTTCAATAACAGGATGGCGCCCATCATGAATATCAAGAATCCTGGTATCATTTAGAACGGGCCTGGTATACCTGTTTTCTCCTGACACAACTGAAAATGACAGCAGGCAATCAATCTTTGCTATTATTGCTGAATTAAGCTGCACAGGTGCAATAAACTCGATAATTGAAAGCACAAGGTCATTGAACAGCTTCGTTTCGAGGTCCAGTATTTTTTCCTCTGCTCCCAGTATCTTTCCCTCGTATTCCTTAAGCTCTTCTGTTATATATCTTTCGGCGCTAACAAGAGTCTGCTTCCGTATCCAATCCGGTGGAACCTTATCTTTATGCGTATTTCTTACTTCAATATAGTAACCAAAAACATTGTTGAAGCTTACCTTGAGTGATGTAATGCCTGTCCGCTTGCTCTCCCGGTCCTGGATATCCTCAAGATATTCTTTGCTGTTGTAGAGTATTGAACGGAGATCATCAAGTTCGGCTGAAACTCCCCTGGCAATTATATTTCCACGATTTAGTTGTACGGGAGGATCATGGTTTATCTCCTTTTCAATCTTTTCCCACACTGATCTGCAAGGATTCAGCTGTTCACCTATTGTTTCAAGTGAATGACAACCACTTTTACTACATAC
Organism: Bacteroidales bacterium; assembly: GCA_035297425.1. GTDB lineage: Bacteria > Bacteroidota > Bacteroidia > Bacteroidales > VadinHA17 > LD21. Next base: position 36,911 of record DATGYZ010000029.1, read on the forward strand.
ATCTTTCAAAGGCTCTATGGCTTTAAGAGCCCTTTTAAGCTGCACAACCTCGCGGGGATTGATCCTGTTAACTGCTATCTTGGAGATGAGCCGTTCAAGATCACCAATCTCTCTTAACAGGCCTGACACATCTTCACTTGCACTCCTGTTCTGCAGGAAATATTCTACAATATCAAGTCTTTCGGTTACCGGTTTGATCTCCTTTAATGGAAGAGAAAGCCACCTCTTCAACAACCTTCCACCCATTGGCGATATAGTCCTGTCGAGAACATCAATAAGAGTGCTTGCACCCTCATAGGGAGAGCTGAAAACCTCGAGATTCCTGATTGTAAATTTATCAAGCCATACATACCGGTTCTCCTCAATCCTTGACAGGCCTGTTATGTGACCGAGTTGTTCATGTTTTGTAATATCGAGATAATACAGGATTGCACCGGCTGCTATGATGCCGTATTGCAGATTATGGACGCCGAACCCTTTAAGCGAGCTTGTCTCAAATTGCTTTAACAGCCTGTCATTTGCTGCTTCTGTAGTGAATATCCAGTCATCAAGCTTGTAAGTATAATATTTTGAGCCGAAATATTCGGTGAACTCATCCTTTTTTGCTTTTTCAAAAAGCACCTCCTTGGGCTGAAAATTACTGAGGATCTGATCTATGTACTCAGGAGTTCCTTCAGCTGTAATAAATTCACCTGTTGAAATATCAAGGAATGCTACACCTGCAATCTTTTTATCGATATGCACAGCCGCAAGAAAATTGTTCTCCTTGTGATTCAAAACATTCTCATTCAGCGCAACACCAGGTGTAACAAGCTCCGTTATGCCGCGTTTGACTATCTTCTTTGTGAGTTTTGGATCTTCGAGCTGCTCACAGATTGCAACTCTCTGTCCTGCCCTTACAAGCCTGGGCAGGTATGTATCAAGTGCATGATATGGGAATCCTGCCAGTTCAACAAACGATGCAGAACCGTTTGCACGTCTTGTCAGTGTAATACCCAGTATCTCTGAAGCACGTATGGCATCCTCACCGAAAGTTTCATAAAAATCACCTACTCTGAACAGTAAAATGGCATCAGGATGTTTTGCCTTGATGCTGTAATACTGCTTCATCAGGGGAGTTTCAATGTATTTATGATCGGGTGCCAGCATTAGAAAATGGTCAGGTTTAATTGGCTTAAACAAATATATCAAGTTTTTCAGAACTGCCCTGATTATTCCTTGCAGCACATTTAACAGGAAATTGAAAGAAATATTCTATGGCTCAGAATTTCAGGTAAAAATCTTTAGTAAGATTAATATAATCCTCAGAATACTTATGCCTTTCTCCTGCTTCAATAATCAGATTATTTTCAAGGACATCAGTTTTGTGAAAGCTGAATGTGAGAAGTATCCTTTTCACCTCAGATGACGGCCCGGGTTTAATATTCAGTACTGAGTTTAAGAAGAGAAGATGAGAGAGGGCTTCAGCCACCAGCTTCTGACCTTCATTCCGGGGCATTATTACCTGGAATTTTCCTCCAGGGGATAACAATAAACAAACGCACTTTACCAGGTCTGAGTGTGGCAGAAGATCCCAATGCCTGGCAGCATTTTTCCGGGGATCAGGGCTCTTCAGTGATGATATGAAATAGGGAGGATTTGATACTATGAGGTCAAACTTTTTCCCGGTTTTGAATTCCTGCAGGGTTGTATTCAAAATCGAAATCCTGTCATTCCATGGAGATCCGGTTACATTCTCACTAAGCTGACTGAAAGATTCCGTATCCGGTTCAATGGCAGTTATATTGGCATTGCTTCTTTGTGCGAGCATTATTGATATCAGACCTGTACCAGCGCCAATGTCGAGAATCTCTGATGTTCCGCAAATATCAGCAGCAGCGCCAAGGATGACTCCGTCAGTGCCTACCTTGAATACACTCCTGTCCTGGTTAATTGTAAATTTTTTAAACCTGAAATGACTGTTGCCCATTTGCTCTCCTGTTGAGATCAAAATACTTGCTGATCAAAGATCTGAACACATCCTTTTTGATCGGCTTAGTCAAAAGTTCATCAAAATAGTTAAGATATTCATATCTCTCAGATTCAAGAGCAAAAGCAGTCTGGGCTATCACCGGGACATCAGGCAGGATCGTTTTTATGATCTTCGCGGCAGAATTACCGTCCATCACAGGCATCTTAATATCCATAAGTATGAGAGAAATATTGCTGTTGCTCCTGCACAGGTTAACAGCATCCTCTCCATTGACTGCACGAAGTATTTTCACATCAAGGTACTTCAGCAGTTCTTTAAGGTATACATAACTGCTGTACTCATCTTCAACTATGAGTATCTCCCCCGGGAACCTGAGCCTGGATCCTTCATCCTGAACCGGGTGAGATTTACACGAAGCCAGTGGTATTCTTAATGTGACAGTAGTTCCTTTACCTGGTTCCGATTCAAGGTCAAGGGTGCCTTTGAGAAACTCGGTATATGCCCTTACTATCGGGAGACCAAGGCCATTTCCACCATATGTACGACTGGGTTCAGTTTCAATCTGCCTGAAAGGTTCAAAAATTATTTTCTGAAGCTCAGGAGCAATGCCAATACCGGTATCTTCCACAACTATTACAAAATCTCCCTTTTTAACAGAAACAGACAACGTTACTGAACCTTCGCTTGTAAACTTGATTGCATTATCAAGCAGGTGACTGCATATTTTTTCTATTTTGTTCCTGTCAGTCAGTAATTCAAGGGTAGTACCCGGAATATCCTGCCTGTATATGAATTTTATTTTCTTGCTTTCAGCTACCGCCTTATAAGCCCTTGATATCCTGTTTACAACTGAAAGCACATCGATCCTGGTAAGCGTTGTCCTGATCTGGTTTGTCCTGATTTCCGAAATCTCAAGAACATCAGTGATGATTCCAATAAGCTTATCACTGCTTGCAGATATCATCTCGGAATAGTACCTGATGTTTGGATCGGCAATGTTAGATTCGGAAATTAGTTGTGAGAAGCCGACAATAGTATTCAAAGGTGTTCTTACCTCATGCGACATATTCTGCAGAAAAGCTGTCTTCAGATGATCGCTCTGTTCTGCTGCTTCCTTGGCCCTGAGAAGCTCGAGCTCAGCCTCTTTCTTCTTTGTCGTAACTTCAGTGTAAACTATTATGCCTCCTATGGTTCCGTCATTCTCATACCATGGTCTGCATTCCCACCTGGTCCATTCAATGCTTCCGTCAGCTTTTGTATAAGGATCATCTTCAGCGCTCAACACTTCACCCTTCAAGGCGCGCTGATGAACATCCTTCCATTTCTGTGGAAGATCAGGGAATACCTCATAATGATGCTTGCCAATAATATTATCATCCTTAACATTGTACTCAGACAGGTATCTTTTACTCACATAAATATATCTCAGGTCCCTGTCATGCACCGCTATAGCACTGCGGTTATGCTCAATAATATACTGCATGAGGTCATGCGAATGGGAAAGTTTCTTCTCAAGCTCGTCTCTCCTGGTTATATCCTGGACAAAACAGATAATAGAGATAATGTTATTATCAGCATCATGGAGCAATGAATTGTTCCATTCACAAGTAATTACTGTGCCATCCTTCCTGTAATTCCTGTTTATGCTATGGCTCTGGTTTTTCCTCAGAGATTTGAAATCATCAATGATCTCCTGAATCTTATTCTCATCTTCCTCATGAACAAACCGGAACTCGCTTAACATCTTTCCAATGACTTCTTCATTGCTCCAGCCGAACATCTTCTCAGCATTCAGAGACCATCCTTTGATGCAGAAGTTACTGTCGAACTCAACCGTTGCAAGAAGGGTATTATCAAGATGAAGCCTGAATTCCCGGTACTGGGATTGCAATACAGCTTCCCTTTCTTCAGACTCCTTCAGCTTCTTCCTGAGCTCTTCAATTATATGATCTTTATCTGCCAAATGTAAAATAATGAAAGCTTAAACTAGTAAAATACCTCCAGATTACAAAAACAAGGAATATCATCTTTCAGAATTTTTCAAAAACACCTAGTCCGAATAATGCGAAATCATACTTCACAGGATCTGCAGGATCGAGCTTTCTCAGGAAATAATCAAGCTCGGCAACAGCCTTGCTGTCATTTTGCTTTCTCTTGAGTAGTCCCAGCTTTCTTGCAATGCCACCCGAATGAACATCAAGCGGACAGGAAAGTATGGATGGGGAAATTGCATTCCAGATTCCGAAGTCCACACCTCTGTTGTCTTTCCTCACCATCCATCTAAGGAACATGTTTATTTTCTTTGCAGCAGAACCTTTGTAGGGATCTGAAACATGCCTTTCAGTACGCGCGGAATGAGGTAATTCAAAAAATATATTATGAAGCTCATGAATGGCAGGCTGCATTGAATCTGTCGTCATATACCTGCTGAAGATTGCCTCAAGACCGCCATGATTCCTGTATATATTTTGCAGGGCTCTAAGAAAATATACCAGGTCAACAGAGCTGAAAGTCCTGTGAACAAATTTCCCGACACTGTCGAGTTCAGCAGAGGTTGAATTAAGAATAAAATCGTAAGGAGAATTATCAAGAAGCTCCATCATCCTGCCTGCATTCCGCAATATCATTTTCCTGTTGCCCCATGCTATGCTGGCTGCAAGAAAACCTGAAATCTCAATATCCCCTTTTGATTTAAAACTGTGAGGAATGCTCACAGGATCAGATTCGATAAATGAAGTTCTGTTGTAAAGATCAACTTTTTCTTCAAGGAATTCTTTCAGCTCGGATCTTTTCAGCTTCATAAATCACATTATGAGGAAAAACTATTCCTTTACTATGAGGCCGTCCTTGATCTGAATGATCCTGTCAGACATTGCTGCCAGCTGCCTGTCATGGGTTACAATGACTATTGTCTGGCCGAAAGTATCCCTGAGGCGGAAAAACAGTCTATGCAGCTCGTTTTTATTTTCACTGTCGAGATTGCCTGATGGTTCATCAGCAAGTATAACTGACGGGCTGTTTACCAGTGCACGAGCGACCGCCACTCTCTGCTGCTCACCGCCGCTGAGCTCTGATGGTTTGTGCTCAAGTCTTTCAGTTAGATTAAGAAAACCCAGGAGCTCCTTTGCTTTTGACTCTGCTTCAGAACGTCCTTTTCCTGCAATATATGCAGGTATGCAAACATTTTCAATGGCAGTGAATTCAGGAAGAAGCTGATGAAACTGGAATACGAATCCGATATTATTATTCCTGAACGATGCAAGAGCCTTGCTGTTAAGGCTGCTGATGTCTGTTCCTTTATAAAATACTGTACCTGAGTCAGGACGATCAAGTGTTCCAATTATCTGAAGAAGTGTAGTTTTACCTGCACCACTCGCTCCCACGATTGATATCACTTCTTTTTCCCTGATCTCAAGATCTATTCCCTTAAGGACTTTTAAATGTCCGTATGATTTTGTGATACCGGAAGTAGTGATCATGTCATAAGCTAAATAATCAGGGCTGGGAATCCCTCATATAAGGATTTTTATTTTCCTTTTCTTCATTCAATCCATACGGATCGTTGGGATCATATTCATCAGCCTTGTTGATGGTGTCTTTAACCTCGCCAAGATTGTTCTGGATATTCTGATTAACCTCATTCAGGTCATTTTCAATCTTCTTGTTTACACCGTCAATATCGTTTTTGATACTTGCCGAAAGCTCATCCATCTCTTTCTTTGCTGATGAGGATACCTCATTAACATCCTTTTTGATATATTCATTGACCTCATCCACATCTTTTGTAATCTTCTGTGAAAGCTCGTTAACATCTGATTTGATTGAAGATGTAACGTCGCTGAGATCTTTTCTTATATCCTGTGTACTGGTCTCCAATTCCCGCCTGATATCATCTGTGGCTCTTCTGAAATCCCTCATACTCTTACCGAAAGTCCTTGCAATTTCAGGAAGCTTGTCGGCACCAAAAAGAAGGAGAACAACCAAAACGATAACAAATATTTCCTGTCCGCTCATTTTTATCTCCTGTTATTATCAATGACAAAGGTAGAAAAGTTAGTGTAAATGTGGGCCGGTAAAAATAAAAAAGCCTGTATCAGATGTCAGATACAGGCTCAAATTATTTGATTTTAATATTTGATACCTCTTTTCTTTGTGGTATCGTATACTATCGAAGAAGCTACAAATATTGAAGAGTAAGTTCCAACAACAATACCGATTATCATAGCGAAGAGGAAACCCCTGATTGTTGCGCCTCCCAGGAAGAACATAGCAATAAGCACAAGTATAGATGTAACCCCTGTATTAAGCGTACGACTGAGGGTATCGTTCATTGCAAGGTTAATTACTTCCTTTACAGGTCTCTTCCTGTGTAGTGGAAGGAATTCCCTTAACCTGTCGAACACCACCACGGTATCGTTAACAGAATAGCCAATAACTGTAAGTATAGCTGCAATGAACGCCTGGTCAATTTCCATTGTGAAGGGAAGAATACCCCATAGAAGCGAATATATACCGATAACAATCATTGTATCGTGGGCAAGTGCAACCATTGCACCCAAACCATACTGCCAGTTGCGGAACCTTATAAATATGTAGAAGAACATAATTACAAGGGATAAAAGTACAGCCCAGATCGCCTTTGTTTTAATATCAGCAGCAATTGTAGGTCCTACAGTTTCCGAGCTTACCCTGTAATCTGAAAGGAACTGGTCTTTAGTTACATTCGGTCCGACCATTCCCCTGAGACCTTCATAGAGAGCGTTCTCAACATCATCATCCACACCAGTCTCATTTATCTTATATTTTGTTGTTATCCTTACCTGGTTGTTGCTGCCAAACGTAACAACCTGTGGAGCTTCCCCAAATACCTTTGACAGGTTTTCTGCAACAACATCAGTCCTTACCGGCTCGTCAAAACGGACGACATATGTTCTTCCACCGCTGAAATCGATACCAGGATTAAGTCCTCTTATAAAGAGTGAACCAATACCTATAACTGTTACAGCTATCGATATGGCATAAAACATCTTTCTTTTACCAATGAAGTCGATATGGGTATTCTTAAGAATATTGGCTGTGATCTTGATGGAGAAGCTGAGATTTGTTGTTTTCTTCAGCAGCCATTCATAAATAAGCCTTGTAACCCATATTGCTGAAAAGAGAGATGTGAAGATACCTATAACGAGAGTTGTTGCGAAACCTTTGATAGGACCTGTTCCGAATATATAAAGAACAATACCGGTAAGCAGGGTGGTAATGTTAGAGTCCATAATTGCCGACAATGCACCTTTATAACCATCCGCTATAGCCAGCTTGACACCTTTACCTCCCCTGAGCTCTTCCCTGATCCTTTCATAAATAAGAACGTTGGCATCGACCGACATACCCATTGTAAGCACAATACCTGCAATACCGGGGAGCGTGAGTACTGTACCCAGTGAAGCAAGGACACCGAAGATGAGGAATACGTTAGTAAAAAGGCCTATGTCTGCTACTGTTCCGGCACTGCGGCTGTAGTAGAAGATCATATAAAGAAGTACTATAAAGAATGCAATTATGAACGAGATCAAACCTGCATTAATAGCTTCCTGTCCGAGTGTCGGGCCTATAATTGTATCGGAAATTATTCTTGCCGGTGCCGGAAGCTTACCTGACTTGAGAATATTTGAAAGGTCATCGGCTTCTTCAATTGTGAAATCGCCTGTTATCTGAGTGCTTCCGCCGGAGATCTCACCCTGAACAACTGGATATGAACGGACATAACCGTCGAGAACAACAGCAATGCAACGACCGACATTTTCCCTTGTCATTCTTGCCCAGGTCTTGGCTCCTTCTGCATTCATGTTAAAGTTGACCTCCACTTCAGAACCTGTTGTTCCGGAGGATGTCCTTGCAGATGTAATTACATCTCCGTCAAGAGGTGCACGGCCGTCCCTTGTTGTTATCTTGATTGCATGAAGTTCATATAATGTTTTGCTAGGATCATATTTATGCGGATTCTGGCTCCATGCAAATTTAATGTCACGGGGGAATATTGCCCTTACCTGGTTCATTGACAGCATTGCATTCACCTTGGCAGTGTCTCTTCCAAGTGCAAGCCCGATCATTGAACCACTGATAGGTTGGCCTTCAGCAGTAACACGCGGGTTGAGCACACCAAATAATGGGTTCTGCATATTGAATGATTCGCGTGTATCTGCTGTTGCTGCATTTGCAGTATCTTTTCCGATCAGGTCAAGAAGATTCTCTGCCTGTTTTGAAGTATCAGCAGCTGATGAGCTCTGCTGCTCTGTAACAGGTAAAGAAGCCTTGCTTGCCTGGATCTCCCTTAGAAGATCATTTGCCTGTGATAAATATCCAATGACTTCACCATTCTCGTATGTTTCCCAGAATTCCAGATTCGCAGTTCCCTGTAAAAGCTCCCTGACCCTTGTAGGGTTTGTCTGTCCCGGAAGCTCGATAAGTATCCTTCCTTTTGTGGCTAGCTGCGTAATATTAGGTTGTACAACACCAAACCTGTCAATCCTTGTGCGAAGAATATTGAATGCATTCTGGATAGCGCCATCAACTTCCTGGCTGAGAACATCAAGAACCTCCTGGTTGCTTGAATTGAAGTTGATCCTGTCCCTTAAATCAACAGTTCCGAAGATTGAAGCAAGCTTTGCATTAGGATCAATTTCCTGGAATGCCCTGCCAAAAAGTGTAAGGTAATCAGCCTGACTCTGTTTCTGCTGATCCCTTGCACGCAAAAGAGCTTCATTGAATGTCTTATCAGGATTATAGTTCGAAAGAGCCCTGAGGATATCCTCAACAGATACCTCGAGAATCACGTTCATACCTCCCTTGAGGTCAAGACCAAGATTCAACTCTTTCTTTTGTACTTCTTTGAATGTGTATCCCAGGAAACTCCACTGATCTTTTGTCAATGAAGCTACTGAATCAATATACTGGGTTTCCTTTACAAGATTTCCCTGCGCATATTCCTTTGCATCTTTGCGTACCTTGTAAGTTGCCCCTGTAAAAGAAAGCTGGTAAATACATACCAGTCCCAGGGTTATAGCAAGAATGAGGACAGCATTTTTATTCTGCATTTGTACTGACTTTTGAAAATTATATGATCAATAATTCAATTATTCCAGTTTATGGAGGTCGCAAAGATATTAATTTTTTACAAAAACAGTTAATTAATAAGAATATCAAATTCTTCTGAAAAAAGTACCGGTAAAAAAAGAAAGGGGCATAACCCCTTTCATATTTAATTATAGTCTATTTATCATTAATTATTGAACAAGTTGCTCATAATCAGTCTCTATAGGCTTCCTGTTTATAAAATCATAGAGTGTCAGAGCTCTTAAGTTGTAAAAATAGTTCCAGTAGCTCTGGAGAGCCTGAACATAAGCTCTCCTGTTCTGGTCTTTCCTTGTATCGGCATCATTTAGATCAAGTACAGCAATCTTTCCAATAAGGAAACGCTGCTTGGTAACCTCATACCTTCTCATTGCCACAGTATCTGATTTAGCTGCGGTAGCAACCTGGTACGACTGCAGGTTAAACTGTTCAACATCGAGGTAAAGGTTCTGCTCGAAGTCAGTTATTGCCTGTTGTGATTGCACCTGTGCAAGCTCAAGGCTTGATTGTGCCATCTTGAATCTACCGCGGCCCAGACCCCAGTCCAGGATGGGGAGAGAGAAAGAAACCCTGACTCCCTGGTTCCTGTTAAGGTAGTCATACCTGTATGCGTCTTCAATGTTCTCCTGCCTTCCCTGCAAACCAAAGTTGGCAATTATGTTTGCATTCAATCCCCTTTGGGCCTTTGCCTGGGCAACACTGCTTTGCGCCTGCAAAACAGTAAGCTTCTGTTGAAGTATTTCAGGGTTGTTCTGCATTGCCAGGTCGAAGACTTCCTGGGGACTAACCTGCAGTTGTGGAATTGAATTTGGCAGGATTAGCTCTAATCTTACCTGGTCATTGAACCCGAGAAATGATCTCAGCCTGATCTCCCTGTCGCGAAGGTTCATAGCTGCCGATTTCCTTTCAGTTTCGGCATTTAGCCATGAAAGCTGCATTTGAAGGAGTTCATCTTCTGAGATTGTGCCAAGCTCGTATCTTCCGTTTGCAATCCGGTAAAGAGTATCGGCATTAGAATAGTTCATTTCGGCTATCTGCTGATTGATCTGTGCAAGAGCCAGAGAGAAAAAGTTCATTACTGCAGTCTGATGAACAGTCTCAATACTGGAAAGGAAGGTTTTCTTGGCTGCCTCAAAGCGAACCGGTTCAATCTTTTTGTTCCATTTCAGGTCATTATACTGCAGTATCGGCTGAACAAGCCTGATACTTGTAGGGACAGATACAAACTGTTCCTTACCTTTTGTATAATCCTTTTCATATGTAAGATCGGACTGTAATGAAATAGAACCACCGGTAGGACCAATATTCTGGGATAAAGCCAGTGAGCCCAGTGACTGGAAGTTCTCAGTCTGCACATATTCGTAGGATTGGGTAAGCGCGTTATAGACCCTGTTATAAGCATTACTGTAGTTGGGTGTTGTACCCGTGAGAGTCAGCGAAGGCCTGTATTCAGCTTCAAATGTTCTGTACTGCCAGTAGCTGGCACGAAACCTGTGCTTGGCAATAAATGCATTGGGTGATTGCTCTTCCGCTATTTTAATAACTTCATCGAGTGTCAGCTGTCTTACCTGTTGGGCATTTGCCTGGATAAAGGAAATTAATAATGCTGCAACGGCAGAGAAAAAATATACTTTCTTCATCGCAAAAAATTTATTCATATCTGAGTGATTCGATTGGATCTCTCTCGGAAGCACGTTTGGCAGGAGAGTAGCCGAATATTACTCCGACAGCCGCCGAAACGCCGAATGCTATAAATACCGAGAAGAAGGAAACTATTGTCATTATACCTGCAATCTGTTCTATAAGCTTAGCCATTATAACACCGAGGAAAATCCCGATAAATCCACCTGTAACACTGATAAGAACAGCTTCTGACAAAAACTGAACAACGATGTCCATCTTTTTTGCACCTATTGCCATTCTTGTTCCTATTTCCTTAATTCTTTCCATCACTGAGGCAAACATAATGTTCATGATGCCGATCCCCCCGACTATAAGGGAGATGCTTGCAATAGCGCCAAGCACTATATTAAAGATGTCTTTAGTTCTCTGCTGCTGTTTGAGAAGAAGTTCAGGCACTGTAATTTCAAAATCCTTGACTCCGGTGTGCCTTCTTGCAAGCATCCTGCTGAGTATCTCTGTTGTTGATGTAAGCTGTTCAGTTTCCTCTACCTGGACTACTATCCTGTCGAGCTGGTTATAGTTTGTTTCTGTATCAGTGGAAGCATCAGAGCTGCTTATTACAATCCTGTTCATTGGTCCGCCGCCACCGCCACCGAAAATCTGTACAGAAGTACTTGCCTCGGAAACAAGCTTTGTATTGAGCAATGCCCTGTTCTGGTATCTCAGAAGCATTGTTTGTATCGGAATGTAAATATTATCATTGTATACATTGACACCTTTTTCCTCAAAACCTGTAAGACTGACATTTGTCTTTTGCAGCACACCTATTACCTTCAGCCATATACCATTGAATTTAATATACTGCCCCAGAGGATCTACCTTGCTGAAAAATTTAGCCCTGATATTGGCGCCAATAATACATACCTGGATGCCATTTACCTCCTGGTAATCATTAAAAAATGCACCACTGATGAGCGGCAGATTATACAACTGAAAATAGTCGTTTGACACACCCACAAGCTTGGCAGTATATTTAACTCCATTCATAACGGCTGTGGAATTGAAAGAAATCTCCGGACTTATTCTCTTTACAGATGGGAGTGTTTCTTTAATAGCTTCCACATCGAGAAGGTCTAGTCCCCTTGAGAATTTTTTCTGCTGTTTTTCTCCTTCTTCTTCAGAAGATGAAGATTTATCGGGAATGATCGGGTTAATAAGAATATTGTTGACTCCAACCATCTTCATCTGCTCCATAATCTCCTGCTTGGCTCCTTTGCCGATCGCAAGCATTGCAATGACTGCCGCAACCCCGAATATTATACCTAAAGCTGTCAGCATTGATTTTAGCTTGTTGGATATTATTGATTCAACAGCAATCTCAATGTCGTGGAAGTACCTGAGTATGAACCTGAACATATCTTTTCAGTTATATTGTTAATTATTTTGAACCTGTGGAGCCGGTTGCTGATCAGGCTGCTGGAACTGGCGATTCTGCCCTTCAGGTTGTTGTCCATCCTGAGCAGGCCTGCCTGTAAACTGCTGGCCGCCCTGCTGCTGTCCCCTGCCCGAGAACTGTCCTGGCTGGCCACCAGACTGACGTCCGTTTCTCATCATCTGTCTCATTGCTGCGGTATCCCCTGAGTTTCGCATGTTCTGGAACTGCTGGCGCATTTCAGGTGTAATATTCATTCCCCCGCCGCCTGCATTGGCTCCTCCGGTGAATTCGCCATTCGCACCATTTTCACCGTTCATACCATTGGCACCACGCTGGAGTCCTCCATTTGCGCCACCCTGGAATCCACCATTAGCACCACCGGGAAATCCTCCATTAGCACCACCGCCAAAACCTGGTCTCATTCCACTTCCCATCATCATGGTTCTGCGCGCCTGCTCTTTTGCTTTTTCCTCTTCTTCTTTCCTCAGCCTGTCACGCTCTTTAATTACAGAAATAAGGTCCTGTCCTATCAGTTCAAAGCTTTCAGGCTCTTCAGGGGTATTCAGATATAATAGTGTGCCGGGTTCAATACCCTGGTCCACAACCACATTGTTTTCATTTGATTCACCAAGAACCACTATCTGTTTCTTCTTGTTCTTCAGGAAAACGAACGGAATGCTGTCCGCACCTGATTGAACGCTTTCAAGCGGTATATATGTAACATTCTCAATAGTCTTTGTAATTATCCTGTTTCCTGTTGTCATTGATGGCCTGAGAATAGGATCTGATTCATTCATTTCGATTACTACCTCAAACACTTTTGCGTCAGTACTGGGCAACTGTTCGCCAATGTTTGCAACACTTACTACCTGCCCGGTATATTGCTTTTCAGGGAAAGCATCAACAACGATCTCAACATGCTGACCAACTTTTACCTTGCTCACATCTATCTCATTCACATATGTCTTTGAGATCATCGATGACATATCGGGAAGTGTTGCAACAACATTATCCCAGGGGCTAATTGATGATCCAACCTTTCTTTTTGCATTTGTCCTGTCGCGCTTATAAATTATCATCCCATCTGAAGGCGCTGTGATAACAAAATTCTTCAGTAAGTTTTCAAGGTCACTGACTCTCTGTCTTTGCTCAGTAAGATTATTGCGCTGAGTCCTCATATCTGACTTGAGCTGTTCTACCCTGAGGGCATAGCCTCTTATGGCCTGATCAAGCGTCCTCGATGCTTTATCAAGATTAATCTCAGCCTGGCGTATGGTTGTCGGAGGCTCATATTTTGACTGTTGCAGAGTTATCTGTGCTTCTTCTACAGAAAACCTGTAATTCTTGATCTGATCCCTAAGGTTACTCAGGGTAACTGCTGTATCGAGCATTTTCATCTCAAGGTTTGTTTCAGCCGTTGTGAGCCTTTCAACTTCATCCTTCAGGTTATTATCGAAGGTTGTCCTGTCAAGAGTTGCAACATAATCGCCTTTTTTGACTTCAGTACCTTCAGGCACCAGGTCGGTTATCTTGATATCAACTGCACGGATATTCCTGCTCTGGGTGAATTCAGGCCCATTTATATCTGTAGAGTTTTTTGCCTGCAGTTCACCGGTTGTCGTCACAATTATATCGAATGCTCCCTGTTTTGCCTCAGCATAGAGATTCGTTACGTCTCCTTTCGACCTTACGACATTTACAACAATCAGGACGATTATCGCAACTACGACAACTATTCCTGAGATTATTACTGTTCTTTTCATCAGCATTGCTATTTATTGTTCAAATAAGATGTCTTGATTAGTATTAAAGCCTTTAATAAACCGTCAATGATCTTCTTTTCGTCAATAAGACATCCATAAGACCCGGTTTATTCCGGCACCCCTTAAAAAAGGTTTTTATTAGAGATTTTTAACAATTGAGATAACATCCTCAGCGAGCCTGTCTGCCTCATCCGCCGTTCTTCCTTCAGCGTAAATGCGCATTATTGGTTCGGTGTTTGATTTCCTGATCTGAACCCACCCTCCGGGATGAGCAATCCAGAGTCCGTCACGGAGATCAGTCTCGTTATCCCTGTATTTGCTTTCCACAGCATTGATAATTTTATTAAAATCAGCATTATCTGCCAGTGCAAGCTTTTTCTTTGCCATGAAGTAATCAGGATAAGTTTTCCTGAGAGAAGAGCATTTCATCCTGCTCTTCGCAAGATGTGACAGGAACAATGCAATGCCAACAAGGGCATCCCTGCCATAATGAATTTCGGGGTAGATCACTCCCCCATTTCCCTCGCCCCCGATCACTGCATTTCGTTTTTTCATCTCTTCAACAACATTCACCTCTCCAACTGCCGAGGAATAGTGTTTGCATCCATGGCTGGCCGAAATATCTTTCAATGCCTTAGTTGATGACAGATTTGAGACAGTGCTGCCTGGCGTACCTTTAAGCACATAGTCGGCAACTGAAACAAGGGTGTACTCCTCACCGAACATCGTTCCGTCCTCACATATTACAGCAAGCCTGTCGACATCAGGATCAACCACAAATCCAAGGTCAGATCCTGTTTTCACAACAAGGTCAGATATAGAAGTGAGGTTCTGCGGAAGAGGTTCGGGGTTATGTGCAAAATTGCCGTCAGGAACCATGTTAAGCCCATGCACTGTTTCAACCCCAAGTGCCTTAAGCAGCTCCGGCAAAATGATACCTCCGACTGAATTGATGCAGTCGACTGCAACCTTAAAACCTGCTGCCTTAATTAATGCTGCATCAACATTTTTAAGTGCAAGTACCTTGTCAATATGCTTTCTATTCCATGAATTATCAATTGTGACACTTCCTCGTTTTTCGTCACTTACAAACACAAAATCTTCAGTGGCGGCAATAGAAAGTATTTTCTCACCTTCAGCTGCAGACAGGAACTCACCTTTGCTGTTCAGAAGCTTAAGTGCATTCCATTCTGCTGGATTGTGACTTGCAGTTATAATAATACCGCCGTCTGCTCGAAGACCTGTAACTGCTATCTCCACAGTAGGTGTTGTTGCAAGGCCCAGGTCTGTTACAGATATTCCAAGATTCTGTAATGTTGTGATCACAAGATTGCTAACCATTGTCCCGGATCTTCTTGCATCCCTTCCAACTACAACTTTTGCTATTGTGCCTTTTGCCGAAAGCAGCCATGACCCATATGCTGCTGAAAATTTAACAATGTCAATCGGTGAAAGGCTTTCACCTGTTTTTCCACCTATTGTTCCCCTGATTCCTGAAATTGATTTAATGAGCGCCATAATCAAAGTTTAAAGAATACAAAGGTGCAAAAAAAACTCCACACAATGTCGTTAATTGTAGTACCTTTGCACCCTGAGAATTAACACTTATGGAGAACCGAAGAAAGGTCCCGGTTAAAAGAATTCAGGCGTCAGTCCCTGCTGCCAAAGATCCGGAAAAAATAAGGCTTAACAGGTACATTGCCAACAGTGGTGTGTGCTCAAGGCGTGATGCCGATGAACTTATTAAGGATGGATCAATTACTGTTAATGGCAAGGTGGTTACAGATCTTGGAACAAAGGTATCCCACAGCGATGATGTCAGGCTGAAAAACAAAAGATTAACAGCTGAGAAGAAGGTCTATATCCTGATGAATAAGCCCAAGGATTATGTTACAACTGTCGAAGATCCGCATGCCGACAGAACAGTAATGGATCTCCTTGGCAAAGATTTTCCCGAGAGAGTTTATCCTGTTGGCCGCCTTGACAAGGCAACTACCGGGGTTCTTCTCCTGACAAATGACGGAGAGCTTGCCGGAAAGCTTACTCATCCTAAATTCAAAAGAAAAAAGGTATATCATGTTCATCTCGACAATACCGTAACTCAAAGCGATCTGACAAAGCTCACTGAAGGTATAGATGTCGAGGGGTCTATAGTTGCTGCCGATGCTGTTTCCTATGCTGATCCGGCCGACAGGTCTCAGGTAGGTATAGAGCTGCACTCCGGGCAAAACCGTGTGGTAAGAAGAATGTTCGAAGCGCTGGGTTACCATGTACGGAAGCTCGACAGGGTTTACTTTGCCGGGCTCACCAAGAAAAATGTAAGGAGAGGAAAATGGAGATTCCTTACAGAAAAAGAAATCAGCATGCTAAAAAGGGGTCTTTTTTAAATGAATCACAGGTCAGGTTTTGTAAATATTCTGGGAAATCCCAACGTTGGCAAATCAACACTTATGAATGCCCTCGTTGGTGAAAAACTATCAATAGTCACTCCCAAGGCACAGACTACACGTCACAGGATACTTGGCATAGTAAACGGCGATGATTTCCAGATTGTATATTCTGATACACCCGGAATCTTAAAACCGAAATATACCCTGCAGGAATCTATGATGGATTCTGTTAAATCAGCGCTTGTTGATGCAGACCTTATACTTTATATTACTGATGTAACCGAGAAGAGAGCTTTTGAGGGTGAATACATTGAGAAAATAATACATTCGGGAATACCTGTAATTGTTGCCATCAACAAGATCGACCTTTCAAACCAGGCTGAGCTTGAATCGCTTGTTGAGAGCTGGCGTAATGTATTCCCGTCATCGCCGGTAATACCTGTTTCAGCTATAAAGAACTTTAACCTCGATTCATTACTCGAAGCCATCCTTCAAAAGATGCCAGAAAGCCCGCCTTATTTCCCCAAGGATCAGCTGACGGACAGGTATGAAAGGTTTTTTGCTTCTGAAATAATAAGAGAAAAAATTCTTACTAATTACCAGAAAGAAATTCCTTATTCTGTTGAAGTAGAAATTGAAAGCTTCAGCGAGGAAGGAAACCTGCTGAGGATCAGCGCTCTCATTCATGTAGCCCGGGACAGCCAGAAGGGAATTATTATCGGGCATCGCGGATCTATGTTAAAAAAGGTAGGAACTGAGGCCAGGCTCGGTATGGAGGATTTCTTCAGGAAGAAAGTCTTTCTTGAGCTTCATGTCAGGGTTACAAAAGACTGGAGGGAAAAACCCAACGTCCTCAAAAGATTCGGTTATTAATATTATTATATATATTATTATTTATATTATTATATATATTTCTTTATGAGCAGGATAGTTGCGATTGTTGGAAGGCCAAATGTCGGGAAATCAACATTATTCAACAGGCTTACAAGTACCCGTGAAGCTATAGTTGATGAGACAAGCGGTGTCACCCGCGACCGTAATTACGGCACAGCAAACTGGAACGGGATTGATTTTTCAGTAATTGACACCGGGGGGTATGTACAGAACTCCGATGATATATTTGAAGGAGAGATAAACAAGCAGGTATTGCTGGCAATAGAAGAAGCTGATATGATTCTCTTTCTCGTTGATGTTACTACAGGCATTCATCCTCTCGACAGTTCTGTGGCCGCACTTCTAAGGAAGGTAGATAAGAAGGTTATCGTTGTTGTCAACAAGGTCGATAACAATGAGAGAATTGCAGATGCAGCAGAATTTTACAGGCTGGGCCTGGGCGAATATTTTACTGTAAGCTCAATTAACGGTAGCGGGACAGGCGACCTTCTCGATGAGGTTGTAAAGAACCTTCCCCCTGAAGAAATATCAGAATTGCCCGAGCTACCAAAGATTGCTATTGTCGGCCGGCCTAATGCAGGAAAATCATCTCTTGTGAACTCACTCCTGGGTGAAGAAAGGAATATTGTTACACCTGTTGCCGGTACAACGAGAGATTCAATCTATATCAGGTATAATAAATACCATCACGACTTCCTCCTTGTCGATACCGCCGGATTAAGAAAGAAGGGAAAGGTCAGCGAAGATGTCGAGTTCTATTCAGTGATGAGAGCGATAAAGGCCATTGAGAATTCCGACATATGCCTCCTTTTGATCGATGCAACGAGGGGTATTGAAGCCCAGGACATGAACATACTGTCACTTATAATGAAGAATAACAAGGGTCTGATTGTTCTGGTTAATAAGTGGGATTTGGTGGAAAAAGAATCGAACACTGCAGCTGCTGTCGAGAAGGAGATAAAGGAAAAAACTGCACCTTTTGTAGATTATCCCGTGCTGTTCATCTCAGCAACAAACAAGCAGAGGATTCATAAAATACTTGAACTGATAGATGAGGTAAATAATAACAGAACCCGTAAGATTAGTACTGCAGAACTTAATGAAGTTATGTTGGGAATAATCAACAACAATCCGCCACCTTCACTTAAAGGTAAGTATGTAAAAATAAAATATGTTACCCAGCTACCTGTTTATACGCCTTCTTTTGCGTTTTTCTGTAATCTTCCGCAATATGTAAGAGAACCTTACAGAAGATATCTTGAAAACAGAATGAGAGAAAAGTATAACTTTACAGGAGTGCCAATAAGGATTTTCTTCAGAAAGAAGTGATCATTTTGATCCGGCATTTGTTTAAATAACATTGCTCAGACTATGAAAAAACTGTTGTTGTTGGCTTTTCTGATCGTCCTCGCAGCTTCGTGCAGGAAGATAGAGACTTTATCAACGGTGCCTCATATTGAATTCAGAAACTTCGAGATATTCGATACCATCGATATTCTGGGCAATCGCGCCAAGGGTGGAAGACTCAAATTTTATTTCGAGGATGGCGATGGTGATGTAGGCCTTCATCCTCCTGACAAGGCTGAAAATGATACGAATGATCTCAGATTGTCTCTTTACAGGAAACAGGGTGGTGTGATAGTTCCGGCATTGCCAAATGATCCGTTAAGACCATCTTCATACAGGATACCATATATTGAAAGGGAAGGTCAGAATAAGATTGTTAAGGGAACAGTTGCAGTTACAATTTTGTACCTGTTTTATGCTCCTTCAGATACAATCATCTATGAATTTTATATTGTTGACAGGTCTAAGAACAAGAGCAATATCGTGACAACAAAGGAGATACCGGTTTTCACAAACGGAATTTACTGAGCTCAGACCCTGATGCCCATCATAAGAACATCATCAACCTGATCGTAGCTTCCCCTCCACTCATCAAAAAACTTCAGTATCATCTTCTCCTGCTCCCACATCGGCAGCTTCGAGTTCTGCTCTATCACTTTCTTCAGCCTTGCAATCTTCATCTTCTTGCCATCAGTACCACCAAACTGGTCAGGGAACCCATCAGAAAACAGGTAGATTGAGTCCCCTTCATTGAGATAATATTCCTGGTCATCAAAATATTTATCGATAACAGACTCACCTCCTACTGATGAACGGTTACCTTTAATATAGAAGGACTCACCTGAAACAACAATGATGATAGGCCTCATGGCGGATGCAAACCTTACATGATGCGTTTTAAGGTTGAATTCACAAACTACCATATCCATGCCATCATTTGATACACCCAGATCGACATTCTGGTTCAGCGTTGAAAATATCTGTTTGTCGAGCATGGTTAAGATCTGTGATGGCTTTGAAATCTTCTTTCTTGTCACAATATCCTGCAACAGGGTTGAGCCGATCATTGACATGAAGGCACCCGGCACACCATGACCGGTGGAGTCTGCACAAACAATAATGAACCTGTCTTCATCGAGCTTGTCAAACCAGTAAAAGTCACCACTGACAATATCCCTGGGATGGAAGATCACAAAGGCTTCCCTGAAATTTTCTTTCAGCTTGTTGACTTCAGGCAGGATGCTTGACTGAATCCGTTTTGCATAATTTATGCTATCGGTAATTTCAAGGTTCTGTATCTCAATTTCATTCTTCTGCCGGACAATAAGCTCTGTTCTTTTATGAAGCTCGTTTTCAAGGTACTCCCTGATTTTCTTCTGTGCCTTTTCTCTTTGCCTTATTATCATTACAACAATAGAAGCTATTGCTGCAATGACCAGTAATATGAACCACCATTTCTTGTAAAGCGGCTTGGCAATTACTATAGTTAACGATGCTGAATATTCTGAGGAGGTCCCGTCTTCACCCACCGATACCAGGCTGAACTCGTACCTGCCATCTGAAAGCATGTATGACACTTCCCTTGAAGAAGTCATGGCTGCAGGGCCTGGTTCATAATTTTCAAGGAATGTCTGATAATATACTTTTTCCGGATCGCTGAAATTCACACCCGAATATTTTATCCTGATCCTGTATTTGCCGTACTTAAGAGAGATGAGAGGCCTGGAACCATAATCAACATCATTGATTATTACAGATGTGATATTATTGAAAGGAGGAACCTTATCAGCAATATCGTTCCTGGCGTCGTAAATGACAATTCCTTTAGTTGTTCCGATGAGTATCCTCTGATCGTCAGATTCATAAATAGCGCCAGGGTTGCATGTGCCTCCCTGGGTATAGCTTGCCCCGTAAGTAATTATATGCTGCTTCGCACTGTTGTACCTTGAAATTCCATTTGCATGGCCGATCCAGAGATTATCCCGCGAATCGGAAAGAATACTGTTGCAGTAGTTTGAAAAAAGACCGTTCGAAGTATTCATGCTGATGACTGAATCGCCGTCACAGGCAAAAATACCATTTCCGTAAGTGGCCGCCCATATCTTTCCGCTACCCTTCTGGATAGTGAGGTCATAAATCCTGTTAAGAGTGTTTCCTGTCATCAGGCACCCTGCGGAATTCACTTCAAGGTTACTTATTATATACAGCCTGTCACTTTCTGTTCCCACATAAGCATTGCTTTTATCACACAGAATAACGTTTATACTTTTACCGGGCAACCCATTATTGCTGTTGAATGTGCCTGTTATCCGGCCTGACTGCCTGTCCAGAACAAGGACACCGTTAGTAGTGGCACACCAGATATTACTGTCATCGATATTTATATTGTTGATGCGGTCAAATCCTGTATCACCAGAGCGATGGAACATTCTTACAGTTCCGTCTGTATTCATAACGTACAGACCTTTACCGTCGCTTCCGATCCATAGTTTACCCTGGTCATCAAGAAAATATGAGAGAATTAAAGCACCGCCAAGATGTGAAGTGAGATTTTTGTATGAGACGGACTTTGCTGTTTTGACATCGAATAAATGAAACCCGTCAGGTGTGCCAAGGATAAAATTTCCTTTATATTCATCTATAAAGATTATATCATTTTGCGCAGTGTTCTGGCCCGGGGCATGGAATTCAAAAGCATAGGAAGCGAGCATTGATATTCCTTTGCCGAAAAGGCCTATCCAGTAGTTACCCTCGAGGTCACGGAAGACAACCCTCGAATCATCGGAAGCAAGTCCATTTTCTGAATTATAAAAATTTACCTTATCTATTTTATAATCGTCAGTCAGGCTGAACTGGACAACACCTGATCCGAAGGTTGAAACCCATATTCTTCCTTCATTGTCAGACATTATGGACTTCACACTCAGGTAATTCCAGTCATCATTATAAGTCAGGCGGGTAGATTCATAAATTCCATCTTTGCCCTTTAATATATATAGTCCGTTATCTTCCGTGCCGGCAATCATTGCCGATCCGGCCTTCAGCTGGCAGACTGCAGATACTGTCGAATAATCGAAACCTTCAAGCTTGTTTTCAACTATTATTGTATCCTGTTGAAGTTCGCAGATTACAACCGATCCCTGCGATCCCATAACCAGTTTTCCGTTGCCTGAAAAAGAAGCTGAAAACAAAACCAGATCATCGGGAATCAATAATTCATCAACCTGTGCAGGATTGTCTGGATTCACCCTCCATACTGCCCTGCCTTGTGGTATTATATATATCATTCCATCAGGCCCCTGTAATAGCTGGCTTATGCTCCGGGTATTATTGATAGCGAGCTGCATCAGCTCATTCCCTGTTAAATAGAATACTGAACCATCGCTGCAACCAAACCATATTGCTCCATTCCTGTCTTTAATGCTTGTATTCGGATTCCTGTTAGAAAGTGAATCAGGATAATTGACTTTATAAAAGTCGTAGCCATCGAACCTGACAATGCCATTTCCAGTCCCCAGCCAGAGGAAGCCGTTATCAGTCTGATTTATTGTATATACGAAATCATTGGGAAGACCTGATTCATAGCCGTAATTCCTGAAAGTATAACGTTGACCGTTCAGTAACCCTGAGAATAGCAGACTTGACACAATGATTGTTGTGAATTTCCGGATCAGGTCACTGGGTCTCATCACAGCTTACTTTTTAGGCGGGGTTAGTTTTGTGATATTTGTCTTCGGTACATATACCGGAACACCGCCGATAGGTGAACTGTAGAAAGGCATAGTTTCATCCCTCTGGTTCTTTGTTGTAATAACAACGTTATTGTTTTTTACAAGATCACCCTGCTTTTTATGGAACTGGAAGTCAAGTGAGGAATTCATCTCCTCGGGCTCGACCGGTATAACTGAGTTTTCCCAGTTATCTTCGGAAGAGATTGGAACAGGGACCCCTTGCTTGTATCTTGAAACGACAAGAATTTTGCCATCATTATCCCAGTCGAAGTTACTCTGTTTCACAGAAATAATGCCAGTATCGATATAAGGGTAGATATGAGCAACGCTCTTAAAATCATTCCACATCCTGAAGATGTATTTGTAAGTAAAAGCATTGGCTCCGTCAATAGGTATATTGTTATTCGGGTCGCTGCTGAGGAAGTACCTGTACAGGTTACCATCATCACCTTCGATCCCTTCACACACAATTTTAAACATG
Organism: Bacteroidales bacterium; assembly: GCA_035297425.1. GTDB lineage: Bacteria > Bacteroidota > Bacteroidia > Bacteroidales > VadinHA17 > LD21. The sequence goes on from DATGYZ010000029.1 coordinate 59,675, forward strand.
TAGCTGTTCCACTTAAGGTTAAAATCACCATCAGTGGGGTTAAAAGGACCGAATATATGGTACTTGTTATCTGTTCTTGCTTCCTTGCCGAACACCCGTGATGCAAGGAGGTTTCCCTTTTTATAGTTCAGTCCTTTCTCATCGCCGCGTGATTCTTCATTCCTGTCGGGATCAACACCTGCTCCGCCATAAACAGAGAACATGGTTCTTGTATTGAATTCACCCTGTATCTCATCATGTTCACCGCCGCAATCAGGATCGAAAACACGTATATAGAAAGGTTTTGTGTAATCTTTTGAGATTGAAAAAAACCAAACTGAATAGAAACTGTCGTCGCCCCATGAGGTCTTCCCGTTCTTACCAAAAGTAACAAGAAAAGGTATGTTTTCGTCTTTCCCGGGGACAGGTTGGGCAGTGATGTCCTGGATGAAGAACAGGCCTGCCATTGCCAGCATAAGCAAAGATCTATATGTCGCTCTACTGAAATTCATTGATCTCAAATTTAATTAAATTCATTTCAGGGAGCGGTTATGACTGTTATATTTTTTGAAACACATGACTCCATCACTGTACCCTCGGGAGAGCGGGCTGAGCTGACTATCAGCTGGATATTATAGGTTCCCGGACGGTTAAATGATTTATTAACTTTTTCTCCCGTTGAAACTGTTTCATCTCCAAAGTTCCAGTAATACCTGTCAATGTCCCAGCCGGGAAGGTTCGTTTCAGATGCATCGAGCCGTATTATGTCGCCGGCATTTGCAATATCCGGACAGCTTATATAAGGCTGGACTGCCTTCTCAATTATGAGTGTGTCTGTCTTTTCATTGTACAAAATTTCACCGGTTACGAGATTAACAACATCGAGCTGAACCACATAAACCCCCGGGTCTTTGTAGCAATGTTCGACAATAGCGCCGCTCATCGCCTCTCCATCACCGAATTTCCACTGGTAGCGGAAAGGCAGAGTATCGAACTTGACAGCATTTTCCTCGGTGAACCTGTAGCAGAAGCTGTTTTCCACAAGTTCATCGCATGAAAGCTTTCTTATGATTGTTGACCTGAAGCTGAAAATATCATCAGAAGCTTTCCTGTTTGAAGAAAAATAACCGTCCTGAAGATTATCGGAAGCAACAAGTGCAAAGTCGTCTGAAGATGAATTTATCGGATCCGGAAGGTCTGCAGGCGTATCCCATACGCCATTGAACAATGTTGTTGCATACACATCCAGCCTGCCTTTGCCACCCGGCCTGTCGGATGCAAAATACAGCTTACCGGATGGATGCATATAAGGATAGTTCTCTTTTGAAGATGTATTGACACGGTTGCCCATGTTTACAGGCTTCGACCATTCACCATTCACATTTTCACAGTACCAGATATCGGAACCACCGGAACCACCAGGCATGTCAGACGCAAAATAGAGGTATTTCCCATCCCTGCTTATTGAAGGATGGCCAGTTTCATAATCCGGACTGTTGTACCTGAAAGGCTTAATCCCTGTAATCTGTGTACCGCTGAGCTCGCCTATAAATATACCGTTACGGTTACGGAACTTTTTTCTCACTGCTGCCCTGCCTGTTTCAACTTCGCTTGTAAAATATACCGTTTTGCCATCCGGAGCTATGCTCATCGGACCATTGTTAAAAAGAGTCTTTCTTTCGCTATCTACAATTTCGGGGGCTTCCCATTTTGTACTGTCTTTAGCACGTGTAACATAAAAGTTGTAGAGTCTCCTGCCATCGTATGATGTCCTGTCAACAACAGAGCTGAACCTTCTGTCGGAACAGAAGAGAATGCCATCCTTGAATATAACAGGTGAAATATCGCTAAAATCGTTCCTGTTGAATGACATCAGGGAGACTTCATACAATGCGGGCGTTTGTGCACTGAGGCCTGGCAGGAGCACGATTGATAATGTCAATATGAAAAATATTCTTTTGATCATGCTAGAAGTACCTTGGATTTGATGCACTTACCCTGTAACCGAATTCATATCGCAGAATAAACTCTGTCGAACCTCCTGTCTTATATGTTTTCATCCGCCCGGCAGGATAATCATAAGAAAATCCGAACATAAGCTGAGGGTTTACCTGCAGCTGTAAAATACCAACCATTACCTGTTCTGTTGATCTCCATGATCCGCCAAGCCACAGAAGGTCTGCAAGAATTATATTACCATTAAGATCAAGCTGGTTTATTCCTGAATTCCTAAGGGAGTAATCTGCAAGAACTGAAGGCTTGAATTTAAAAAAGCTGGAAAAGGTAATAAGGGCACCTGCAGAGAATACAAGATCATAGTTGCTGAAGCTATGAAATACCTGCGCTTCGCCTGATGATGACTTCGAATATCCCAGGAAGGCCGGGACAGCTACACCGGCAAAAAATTTGTCATTAAAATAATAAGCGCCTGCACTGATGTTTGGAAGCAAGTAGGGTTTTTCATTAGATGAGAAAACCGGGTCACCCTGTGTTGTAAGCACGATCCCTGAATAATCAGTGGAAGATTTGTCAAAGCCTCCCTTGATACCTAGTGAGAGCTTGCCGCTACCCATTCTCACATGATAGGCGTAGCTGGCATAAACGCTTCCCGAACGGGTTCTTCCATACTGCATGAACTGTGCAAGAACTCCAAGAGCAACCCTGTCGTTTTTCATAGGCGTATGCAACGACATTGACTGGATAACAGGAGAACCTGGCATATTCATCCATTGCCTTCGGTATGAAAGAAATGTACTGAGGGCTCCTCTGGTACCAGTATAGGCAGGATTGATCATTAAACCGTTCTGCAGATACTGGCTGTATACCGGGTATCCGAGGTGTATCATCCCCGAATCTGCATTTTGTCCTTCAGCTCTGGTGAAGAACAGGATGAATAAAGTCAGTATCCAGGTCCGTCTCCTCATTCTTTCAATATCTTTTCAGTATAATATAACCGCTTCTGGGATCAACTTTATCTGTATTCAGCGATCTTATCTTAAGCAGGTAATAATAGGTTCCTTCCGGGAGCTCATTACCATGTGAATCCCTCCCATCCCAGTCAGTCCATGTCTCACCGTCAGTATTGGATGTTCTGAAAACCTCGGCTCCTGCGCTGTTTACAATTTTAAGCTCTGCTACCTGGTCGATAAGGTTCAGGCCCTTAACGACAAAAGTATTATTATAACCGCCAGGATCATTGTTCGGAGAGAATCCCTCTGGTATTTCAATATCGGTTACATCAATATTAAGAACATCTTCCAGGAAGCATGTTTCTATGAAGTTAAATATCTTGTACTTAAATGTATTCAATCCGTTTGAAAGTCCTGTTATGTTGCTGCCATCAACAACACCGCTTCCGGTAATCGTGGACCATACAGGTGTTTCCCATGCCTTCGGTGAATCTGCTTCGATATGGAAAACCTGGTCCATAGTGTGAAGGAGGGTATCTTTCCCTGCATTGATATGATCAGGCTGACGGTAAAAAGTAATGTCCACAAAGTCTGAAGATTTGCATTGCCAGTTGGTCTCCTCCCAGGAAAACCTGCCTGTTATCTTTCCTGTTGTCTTATAAGATAAAACAGTTGTATCAATCACTGCCCGCACTGCAGGATTTGTTCCTGCCGGGGTAACTACAAATGAAGGGAAAGTCCATTGACCTGTACCCACACTTGCAGTTGCAGCTATATCTGCTGCCGGTCCGCATACAGATTTATCCTGTTCAACCTGGGCAACAGGCACCTTATATACCGTTGCATGTTTGGAACCGGTGAGCAATGGTGCATCACAACCATTTGCATCAGTAACTTTCCCTAATGTGTATAGAAAATTCTGCGATGATGCAGATATTGTGGGTATTACATCAATAACCATCGATGAGGTTGTTGAATTTTTTACAGATCCGCTAACACCATCCTGTTTGTATGTCACATTCCATGGACCGCTCCCAGTGAGGTTAACTTTCAGCTGCACTTTTGATCCTGCACATATTGTTGTATCAAGTAAATTCTTTATTGTGCCTGTCGGAAGGGCAGGATGCATCGTAATATTGACTTCATTTGAAATATCCGAACAGCTGTTCCCGGAATAAACAACTCTCCTGTATTTAACAGGTGAAAGAAGAGCTGATGGTGCATATGAAGAAGCTGTGTTATTACCCGCAGCTTCTACCCATGTCCCGGCACCTTCTTTCTGGTACCATTTGTAGGTGTAAACATTGTTACCGCCAGCCAGAGCATTACCCGTCAGGGCAGCAGGAGCAGTGTTGATGCAGATGACCTGGTCGGATGCTATGATGTTATTTGAGATAAGCGGCAGAACATTTATAACAACAGCCGAAGAAGTGTTAGTGCACATCCCTGATGTTACCCTGCGTTTATAATAAGTTGTTGCAGCAAGTGCAGCAGGAACATAATTTAAGGATGAGCCACCTGCCGGAACAGGATTATAATTCGAGTTATCTGTTGAGAATAGCCATTGATAAGTGTAATCACCGGGGACACCGGTACCGCCTCCAGGCAAAAGTCCTTTAAGGCCGTTGGGCACCTGGTCTTTGCAGATTGTAGTATCGGCTGCACCTGAAAGAAGCATAATGTTGTTGTTGGTAACAGGCTGGTGAACGGTTATTTTAACTGAATTACTCGTGTTAGTGCATGCTGAAGATAGTACGGTGCGCCTGTACCAGGTATCGGCTGTAAGAGCAGGGGGATTGTAATTCTTTGCATCGGAATTTACAAACCCTGGTATCTCCACCCAAGGTCCGGTCGCCGTACTGCTTTTCTCCCAGGTATATTTATAGGTGCCGTTCCCATTCTGCGGAGTTGAACCTGAAAGCTGTGAAGGAGCAATTCCCGAACAGACAGCTTGATCAGCAGTGATCGTATTATTTGTAAGGACAGGAAAATCTTTAATAAGTATCGCATTGCTGGTGCTTGAGCAGACATCGAGGGCACCACTGTAAACAACACGACGGAAGATATACTCGTTGTAAGGCATCCGTTCGGAAAGCTCTGTAACATCATAATTTACCTGGTTGTTTGTGCCTGGTGCATCGGCCCAGGCTGAGCCATTAATGCTTCCCTGCCATTTATACCTGTAAGCACCATCCCCACCGGCAAGCGTAACTGCGGTAGAAGTAGAGGAACCATTTACAACATCGAAAGTCGATCCGAAGCATATATCTGCAGGCAGGTTGATAATCCTGTTCGACTTTATTGTATCGAGAACAGTGACCTTAACTACATTGCCCTGGTCGATACAACGTCCAGATACAACGACTCTCCTGAACCAGGTACCCTGTGTAAGAGCCAGCGGTGAATACTTTTCCTTACTGTTATCATTTGCAGGAAGATTATAGCTTGAGCCGTTATCAGTGCTCAGCTTCCAGGTATAGAAAAATCTCCCGTTCCCTCCAGCCAGGACTCCTGATGAAACAAGCTCCACTGGAGTCTGGTTAAAACATATTATCTGATCCGCCGAGGTGGTATTTCCTGTGAGAAGAGGCTGAACTATAATAACAACACGCTTGCTATAGTCAACAAGTGGAGTAACAGGTGTTGCATCACTTACTATTCTTCTGAAATAAATTGTATCGATTGCCGGGTCAGTTTCAACCACAGGTTGATAATCAGGCATTGTGGCGCCCGGGATGTCTGTCCAGGGATCAAGGTTGGTTCTTCTCTGCCATTTGTAGGAATAAGGAGTTATGCCACCAACAGGGTTGGTTCCCGTGATTTTTGGAGGAGTTGATCCGAAACAGATTGAATCAACCTGGTTTTCAGTAACAACAGAGCGAATTGAATTAAAGAGGAAACCGTTAAGTACAGGTGAAAAATTCTCTGCTTTCTGCCCTTGTGTTCCCTGATCACCTGCATCATTGCTGGGATAGTTACCTGCCTGACCGTAGGCATATTGAGTAATGAGGCTGGAAGGAGCCGTTTTGTTCAGGAATATGAAACCACCGCCACCACCGCCGCCCTCACCAAAAAAGCTTGTATTGTTTCCACCATTACCACCATTTACGGCAAGGTTGATATTTGCTGAGCCTGTCTTGGTAAAATTTAAAGCTATTGTTCCGCCTGCACCACCACCACCGGCACCACCATTAGAACCCCCGTCAGCACCATTTCCTCCGTTTGCAAGTATCCTTCCGCCCCCTGAACTTATGGAATCTGTTATTAAAATGACAATACCGCCTCCGTTACCGCCTGCACCCAGGGTTCCGGAAGCAGAAGTTGAAGCACCTCCGCCTCCTCCGAAAAGGATCCTTCCTGGCAGGTCAATCCCGGTGGTCCAGGATTTTTCTCCACCAGGATCAGGCGGTGCGCATGTTGGATCTTCGTAGCCTCCCCTGCCTCCTTCACCACGGTGTGCACCGCCTCCACCTCCTGAATACCTGCCATTGCCACCACCACCGCCAGTATAGTTTGGGGACTTACCTTTTGTATAGTTTGGAATAAGTAAATTTTTGAATTCATCATGAATAGCAAGTCCCTCACCCTTGTATCCTGCACCTGTGAATGATGAAGGATAAAATTGATCAGTTGGACTACAATCGCCTGAACCTATACTTGCAGGACCACCATTAAAGCCTCTTCCTGTAACATCAATATCTGCATTAAGTGCAATCGATCTGCCAATAATAAGTGCTATTACTCCGCCCTTCCCTGTAACAGGGTTCCATGGCTGGACAGTCAGATTTCCGGTAACTACTGCTGAATTGAAATATGGCACTCTCACTACCTGGACTTTTCCTGCCACATCGTATGCATTTCTCAGCTGGCTTCTGAAAACAATCTCATCAGGGGCGTTAACTTCTTCGATAATCATGAACTCATGTAATCCCGGCTTGCCGAATGAAGTCTGGTATCTTCCAAAAGGAGAAACAGTAATTCCAACACCTTGCATTTGGATTACAAGAACAGTATCGTTTACATTGAAATCGGCAATATCGTTTACCGTTACGCGGTCAAGTCCTGCATCGATTGTCTTTACGGCTGTACTGCTGTATATTTTCTTTGAGTTTTTTACAATTGTGCCAATATCACCCGACAGCTGCGTTTGCGCAAAACCTCCAACACTGAAAATACTAATAATCAGCAGGATGAATATTTGCTTTTTACACAGGTTAGATAGACTGACAGCCATCAAATTGCATATCTGAACTGCTAATATAATTAATTATTGAATAATCTTTATCAAACAATCCTCAAAGTAGTAAGGTACTTTCAAACATCGATGGGAAATGAGAGAAAAACCAATTACCGGCAGAAGGTTATTCAACAGTATATTTTAAAGGCAGCTCGACAAAAAATGCAGTCCCCTTATCGTTTTCCGATTTGAACCAAACCCTTCCTCCCGCGGTTTCGGCATATTTTCTTACTATTGAAAGGCCAAGCCCGGTACCGGATGATTTTGTTGTAAAGTTGGGTGTAAACATTTTACCCTGTAGTTCAGGCGGTATACCGGTACCATTATCAGTTACCGAGACTATGGCTTTGTCCTTTACAACACTTACATCAACAATTATAACACCCTGCCGGTCGGGAGGTATTGATTGAATTCCGTTTTTGATGAGATTTGAAAATATGCCATTCAGGTGTTCTTTGTCGGCAAATACCACAACCTTTTTCTCAGATGGCCAGTTCACCCTGAATGATATACCTTCAACATCCCTGAAAAGCTCGAGGGTAACTTTGATCTGGTCAATTAGATTAACATCTGCAGGCTTTGCGCCGGGCATTTTAGCGAATGAAGAGAATGCAGATGCTATTGAGGAAAGATTATCAATGTATTCAATCTGGTTCCTTGCAAAAATCTCGAGCTTCTCGCCGAAATTTGCAGCATTGTCTTTCCATGATTTCAAAAGCTGCTGGACATTGAGCTTCATCGGGGTAAGAGGATTTTTGATCTCATGGGCAATCTGTTTTGCCATCTCCCGCCATGCATATTCCCGTTCAGAATTGGCAAGCTTCGTTGCACTGTCTTCAAGCTCATCGACCATGCGGTTATATTGTCTGACAAGTTCTCCAATCTCATCCTCACCCCTGTAATTCAGATGCTCAGTTTTTTTACCAAGCTCCACTGAGGCCAGACCATCGCCAAGCATTGTAAGAGGTGCAGTAAGCCTGCCGCTGATAAACACAGCAAGACCAATTATTATAAGTATTAATATCAATGCAAAATTTATTACAGCAACTATAAGATTTGATATTTCTGTGGCGAGAACGCTTTGAATCCTGAAATAGGGGAGATTAAGATATGCAAGGACCTTGTCATCGGTATTAAAAAATGGCATATAGGCCGAGTAATACTCAAGCCGGCCAATTTTCTCTTTTTGATAATATTCACTCATCGTAAGATCCCGGAGGTTGATGTAAGCGGTATTATTGATCCTTGTGCTGGTAAGATCCCTGTAGAAGATTTCAGGTCTCGAAGTTGCAATAAGCTGGCCAGTAATACTGTAAAGGTTTATATCAGTATTGAAAATATTCGAAAGGCTTATGAGAAGATCGTTCAATGAAGGATACGCATTATTCCTCCAATCCTGGTCGAGATGCTTTTCTGATGACAACCTGCTGTCGAGCTCGAGGTATACTGAATTCAGCTTTTCCCTCACGTTCTCATAATGCCGGTTCTTGTACTGATCTATTGTAAGATAGGCAACAACAATCCCGATAAGAATGAAAGAGAGCATCAATATCGCAATAAATGAAAACTGAAGCTTCTGCCTGAAATTGAACATGCCTCCCGTCCTGAGCACAGGGCGTCTTATTATCATCATTGTGATGTTTGATAGTAACAGCAGGAAGGCAAAAATGTAGGCAAATGAAATTATAATGTCACCAATATTAGTTACAGGCCTGGATATCAAAACCGTGGCATTTCCATTTTTATACAGAACATGCCTGAACCCTCCGGAAACAAATATCCTGTAATCGGGAGACTTGACAACATATTTTTCATCCGATTTATCATAAGGAAATTCCCCCGTATGAAGCACAAGTTCTCCGTTAATATATTTTGCAAATGAATAATCCCTGAGATTGGCATAGCCATGATAATTTTCATCAAGAAGGAGCGCGGAGTAACCGGGCTGAAATACATTTACATCGCCGTAGAGCTCAATAAAAAGGCCATGGACATAATTCCCTGACCTGTACATGATCCTGCCAAGGTAAAATGACCTTCCGCGCTGATTATCGATAAAATAGAATTCAGTACCAGTAAGTTTTTGGCCATCCCTCTTAATCCTCTCGTCAAAAAAGTTGAAGCAGACCGGGAACACCTCATTCCCGGGACCTACCTGCAATGGATCATCGTTCCTGCAAAGGATGAGATTGAAATCGAAATTTGCCCAGTAACCACCAAAGTAGGTATCCCTGAGGTAATCCGAAATCCTGCCTACATCGTCGCTGCTTTTGTTAAAGTTTTCATCGAGCATCATATCCCTGAGCAAAGAATCCGCAGAGATCACTGGCCATAGATCAAGCAACATGTTTTCAGCTTTGGGATCGTTTTCAGTGGATAATGAAACGGCCTGGATCTTATTATTCTCTGTGATCTTTTCTTCACTCAGGGTAACGATAAAATAAAGAAAATAAAGACCGGAGATGAAAGCATAGATAACAGTAAGGTTAAAATTTCCGGTATTCCGCAATGCAGTAATCCGGACTGCTGTCGTCAGAATAAGATAGAACAGGCTTATTGTAACTATTTCCTCAGGATACTTCCAGTTCATAACAACAATCATCAGTATCCCCGGAATTAATGCAGAATAGATAAATGCATTGCTGCAAAGCTTAAGTTCCCGTAATATTTTCAGAAGGAACAATACCGGAAGCAACATAAGCAGGAAGACAGACAAAAAACCTGTAATGCTGTAGATATCAAGCTCAAGTACCTTGTAAGGAAGAAAATTTATGTTGGATGTCAGTAATAATTCCCTGAATAGAAAATGATAATAACTGATAAGCAGTGCTATTGTAATGAAGAACAATGATACCGGAAGGTATTCTTTCCAGGAATCAGTACTTTTCAATTCTGAAACAGGAAAGAACCTGAAGAACACCCCAGCAAAGAAAGTACTGAGCACTCCGAATATAAGAAGGTGACCAAGGCTCGGTACAAAGCTGTTCATAGAAAATTTATGCGGGGAGAACAATTCTGTAAGGGACAGGACTGGCGGAACTCCGAACAGCACGATTACAAGGTAAACCAAAACGCAAAAAACCAGGGCCATACCTACAGCAGGTATGCTCATATTTTTTCTTACAAGTGTGCGGATAAAGCAGAGGCAGATCAGGAGAGAAAACAGGAAAGCAAGTGACCAGAGCACAACAGGGATTATTATGAAGCCCGTCGCTTTTTTTATGTCGGGAAACAACAATGAGAAAAGGAAATCACCGGATTTGTTATAGATCCTGAACTCTGAAGAGCTTTCAGTCAGGCTGAAACCGACATTCTCAGGAACTGAATACTCCTTCTCGAAACCTGACTGTATTATATCATTAACAAGATTATAATCAGTTCTTATCCTCAGTAATCCAAGAATTTTTTCATTACCCGATTCAATTGTCCTTGGCAGGAACCATCCATTCTGAAGGAAGACGAAACCTTTCCGGTATAAAGAGTCATCGTAAAATGCAGGAACATCAAAATCGTTATCAGACCATGCAACAAGCTTATTATCCAGGAATTCAAGAATGGTAATCTTGTTTTTTTCAGCGACTGAGAAGATCGAATTTTCAGGAAAGGTACCATGATGATCCTCTTCAGCCATTAAAGGTTTCATAGACTCAAGGCAATAGTCCATTATGCCTTCCTTCTCCTGTAATATCTTATTGAATTTCCGGGTGCGATAGCTGTACTCATAATCACTGAAATAGAACTTTTCAGCAACAATGGCAAGTATCACAGTGATGATTCCGGACACCACCAGTAACAACATGACCCGGTTATTCTTCATAATTGTTTATTCATGATGATATGGTTCCCCCTTTATTACCGTAAATGCCCTGTAAAGCTGTTCAATGAACAATAATCGTACCAGCTGGTGAGGGAAAGTCATTTTCGATAACGACATTCGCATGTCGCATCTCGAATACACTTCGTCGGAAAACCCCCAAGCCCCTCCTATAACGAATACTATGCGTTTTTTTTGCATCATCATGCTTTTTGAGAGGAAGTCCGAGAACTCAACAGTGCGCATTTCCCTGCCTTTCTCATCGAGCAGGATCACAAAATCTTCAGGACCAAGAAGCTGCAGTATTTTTTTCCCTTCCTTTGCCTTCTGCTCCGGCTGAGGCATGTTCCTGGTATTCTTAAGATCTGCAGCTGTTATCAGCTCAAATCCCACATACTTTCTTATCCTCGCTGCATAATCTTCCTGGATGGAAGCAATATTCCTGTCGTTTGTTTTACCAGTCTGCAACAAAGCTATTTTCATTGGAAGTATATTGTTACAAAAATAACAGATTTATTCAATTGTTCTAAGTCAGAACCCTGAATGCAACTGGCTTTCATTTGCATATATACACAAAAAACCATAATTTGCCATTATTACATTTAATGTGTATTTTTGCAGTTCAAGTCAGCAATCTAAATCAGATCCGGATGAAAATCAAAATTTTATTTGCAATAGTTCTGATCAGTGTCAGCGCACTTGTTTCCGGTCAGGAACAAACAAGGATACCTGCAGGAATATCAGTAGCCATTAAAGCTGGGAATGCCTCTGAGCTTGCAAAATATATGAACAACACAATAGAATTACTGCTTCTCAACAAAGAGGATTTTTATAAGAAGAATGCTGCAGAGGCAATCTTCACAGAATTTTTCCGTGAATACCCTACAAAAGATTTTACAATCAGGCACGAAGGATCAAAAAACGATGCCCACTATGCAATCGGCAACCTTGTAACTGAAAAGGGCGATTTCAGAGTGTACTTTCTGCTTAAAAAGGTCGATTCGGAGTTGCTCATTCACCAGATCAGAATTGAATCGGATAATGGAAGATAAGATCATCCGCAATCTAATTTCAGGTTATTTTTCTGAAGACATTGGCGATGGTGATCACTCTTCGATTGCATCAATACCATCTGATGCCAAAGGTAATGCCGTACTTTTTATTAAGCAACCGGGCATTATGGCTGGCATGAGGATAGCAGACCTGGTGTTTGAAATTGCTGACAGGGATCTGAAGTGTGAATTCCTGATTAAAGACGGAGCAGAGATAAAGCCTGGAGATAAGGGCTTTTTCCTTTCAGGGAGGGTACAATCGATACTGAAAGCTGAAAGACTTGTGCTAAACATTCTTCAAAGGATGAGCGGCATTGCAACAAGCACCCATGAGTATGTAAAAAAGATCGAAGGACTGAAGACAAAGATCCTTGATACAAGAAAAACAACCCCGGGTTTCAGGGTTTTTGAAAAGGAAGCTGTAAGGATCGGGGGAGGAGAAAACCACAGGATGGGCTTGTATGACATGATCATGCTGAAAGATAACCATATCGATTATTCAGGCGGGATTGAGAATTGCATAAGGAGCACAAGAAAATATCTTTCCGAAAAGAATCTTGATCTCCGGATAGAAATAGAAGCCAGGAATATAAACGATATAAAAAGGATACTTGATTGCGGCGGAGTTGACAGGATCATGCTTGACAATTTCAATATTGAAGATACACTTGCAGCAGTCAGTCTTATCAATCGCAGGTTTGAAACCGAATCATCGGGGGGCATCACGCTGGAAACAATCCGGGCCTACGCTGAATGTGGCGTTGACTTTATTTCCGTAGGCGCACTGACCCATCACATAAAAAGCCTCGATATGAGCATGAAAGCTGTTTAGCTGAGTGCAGATATTTCTTTACAGTTGCATATATCCCCATCCCTCCCGCAGTGAAGTTATCATAATCAAAAGAGAGGCTTTCAGCTAATTCAACACAATTGCTCAATCCAAGTCCAACAATCCAATCAAGTGGGACCTCATCGATAATAAATCAGGAAAACGCCGTTTAAAGTATGTAATTAACTTATTTCCTGCAACGCTAGATGTCTGATATTGAAAATATTTTATTTACTTTCGCCGCTCAAAGCATTTGGTATGAGAAACCTGATCCTGTTACCTTTTTTGCTTTTGCTTCTGGGATGCAGTAATAAGGCTGGTGATTCCTATTTCACCGCCCAAAAAGCATCCGCATACTTCAGGGAAATGGAAGAGATATGTAACCGTGATAACGGATCTTTATGGGGTAAAAACCTGTATGGTCCGGTGATGCTTGTTGAGCGGTCTACAAGGAGGATATACGCTAATCAACCCGATAGTGAGGGCCTACTGAAGGAAAAGGATGGAATCTATACAGGATTATATCCCAATGAACTCATTACTATGTATGCTCCTGCAATATACGGAGGTACTTTATATGCAATGGTTCCGGTTCCAAACGAGGCTAATGAGAAGAGAATAACATCCTGGATGATACATGTTCTTTTTCATTGCATGCAGATATCCAACGGTTCAAAACACCTGATCTTCAACCATACCAATATGGATGAAGATGAAACAAGGCTCTGGATGAAGCTTGAATGGAAAGCTCTGAAGAAGGCTGTGAACAGCACCGGAACAGAAAGGAACACAGCAATAAGGGATGCCCTGGTATTCAGGTGTACAAGCCGGGAGTTTTACAGCCAGTATAGTGATGAATCCAATATGTTCGAAACGTATGAAGGTCTCGCAACATTTACTGATTTCAGGTTAAATTCATCTACTGACGAAGAGTATAAAACCAGACTTACTGAATTCCTGGAATGGATATATAATATGCCATCCTACGCCAGTTTATACGGCAATATAACTGGTGCCCTGTATGCTTCCCTCCTTTACGATGCAGGTTACAACTTGCAGAACATACAAACAGGCAGTGTTGACCTGGGAAAACTTGTCTGTGAAGTTTATAAGATCGAATTGCCTCACATCTGCCGGGATGTTGCCGGTAGTCTGGCCCTATGCTACGACCTTCCTGTAATAATGACTGAGGAAAAAGAGCGAATGTCAGCAATCCAGGAAAGGCTGCACAAGCTTACAGCAACATTTACTGACAGGGCTGTTGTTTACCTGGAGCTTGAAGATCCTTCATTTGATTTTGAGCCAGAGGATAGCCAGCCTGTGGATTCTCTTGGTACACTTTACAATTCAATGAGAGTATCAGATAACTGGGGCAAGCTCGCTGTTGACAAAGGAGGCTGTCTCGTGTCTGGAAATTTTCGCTTTCTGCGTGTAACAGCCAAAGGTTTTCGTACCGAAAAAAACCGCATATCAGGTGAAGGCTGGAACCTGATGCTTAATAATGGCTGGGAACTTGTAAAGGTGGAAAGCAACTATTTCCTCAGACACATCCTTCCGATAACTGGATATGCAGGCTATAAGCCCTGATCATCCTTTAAGCTCCTTTTTCCTTTCTTCGAGGGTGGCTATCCTCAGCTCTGCGTCATTTTTCTTCTTTCTTTCAAGCTCAAGTACTTTTGCAGGGGCATTGGCAACGAACCTTTCATTGCCGAGCTTCTTCATTACAGACTCAAAAAAACCTCTCTGATACTCTAGCTCTTCTTCAATTTTCTTCAGCTCAGCATCCTTATCAAGCATATCTCCTAGTGGAACATAAAAGCTGGTCGTTCCCGCAATGAATGAAACAGCATTGTCAGGTTTGACAGTCACAGTTCTGATATCAGAAAGATTGCACATCTTCTTCAACACAGGCAGGAACTGGTCATTTAGCTCGCCTGATCCTGATTGTATATGAAGTTCGATCTTTTCCCTGCCTGGTATATTCCTTTCTTTCCTGATACCCCTTACTCCGCTTATTACTTCCTTTACATTTTCAAATGATGCCGGGAGTCCTGATGAATGTCTTTTTCCCAATGGCATGGTTGAGATCATTATACTTTCACCATCTTTCCTTGGCTCAAGAAGCTGCCAGATCTCTTCGGTAATAAAAGGCATAAAAGGATGAATGATCCGCATAAGGCTGTCAAAGAATGAAACAGTTGCCAGGTATGTCTTCCTGTCTACAGGTGCCTGATATTCAGGCTTGATAATTTCCAGATACCATGATGAAAATTCATCCCAGAAAAGCTTATAAACACCCATGAGAGCTTCAGAGATCCTGAACTTCTTAAAGTTCTGGTCAACTTCATGAGCTGTGTTTGAAATAACTTCTTCCATCCATTTTACTGCAATGGCTGATGATTCGGGTTGCTCAACTTTATCATCAACTTCCCAGCTTTTTACCAGCCTGAAGGCATTCCAGATCTTGTTTGCAAAGTTCCTGCCCTGTTCCGGAAGACTATCATCATAAATCAGATCATTTCCTGCGGGTGAACAAAGCAACATGCCAACCCTTACACCATCAGCACCGAATTTTTCAATAAGGTCAAGTGGTTCAGGGGAGTTGCCCAGCGACTTTGACATTTTCCTTTTCTGCTGGTCTCTCACGATACCCGTCAGGTAAACATTTGAAAAGGGCTTATCTCCCATATATTCATACCCAGCAATTATCATCCTGGCAACCCAGAAAAATAGGATTTCCGGAGCTGTGATAAGGTCGTTTGTGGGATAGTAATATTTGATATCCTTATTACCCGGGTCATTTATACCGTCAAAGCTGGTAACCGGCCAGAGCCAGGAAGAAAACCAGGTATCAAGAACATCCTCGTCCTGTCTCAGGTCGGCTAATGAAAGCGAATTGTTCCAGCTCTTTTCCCTTGCAAGCTCAAGAGCTTTATCCGCTGTTTCAGCAACTACAAATTCATTCCCGTTAAAATACCATGCAGGTATCCTGTGCCCCCACCACAACTGCCTGCTGATGCACCAGTCCCTCACATTCTCCATCCAGTGCCTGTAAAGATTCTTGAATTTTGAAGGGTGAAGCATTACATCATCATTCATCACTGCATCGAGTGCAGGCTTTGAAAGCTCCTTCATTTTCAGGAACCACTGAACCGAGAGTCTTGGCTCAATAACCGCACTGGTCCTCTCCGATCTGCCTATCTTATTGTCATAGTTTTCAATCTTGTCGAGATGTCCGGTCTTGCCAAGAAGATCTTCTGCAAGCTTTCTTGCTTCAAACCTGTCCACACCGGCAAATAAACCAGCAACAGAACTTATTGTACCATCTTCATTAAAAACATCAATAGCCGGAAGGTTATGTCGTAATCCAATCTCATAGTCATTGATATCATGCGATGGAGTTATCTTAAGACATCCTGTTCCGAATTCAGGATCTACGTAGCTGTCGTAGATAAAAGGAACTTCCCTTTCAACCATTGGAACAATGACCTTTTTGCCTTTCAAATTACTGTATCTCGGGTCTTCAGGATTGGCACAGACGGCAGTATCACCGAGGATTGTCTCGGGCCTTGTAGTTGCAACAGTTATATAACCCTCCTCTCCCGAAATCCTGTATTTAACATAATAAAGCTTTGATTTTTCCTGGGTATATATAACCTCCTCGTCTGAGACAGCAGTTTTTGCCTGGGGATCCCAGTTGACCATCCTGACACCCCTGTAGATCATACCTTTATTATACAGATCAACGAAAACCCTGATTACAGATTCATACCTCTTGTCATCCATTGTGAAGAGGGTTCTTTCCCAGTCGCATGAAGCTCCCAGCTTTTTTAGCTGTTCGAGAATAATTCCTCCATGCTTTTCTGTCCATACCCAGGCATGCTCAAGAAACTGTTCACGTGTAAGATCGCTCTTGTTTATACCTTCCGATTTAAGTTTGGCAACGACTTTGGCTTCAGTTGCTATAGAAGCATGATCGGTGCCCGGAACCCAGCACGCATTTTTTCCCTTCATTCTGGCGCGGCGTACAAGAACATCCTGGATAGTATTGTTCAGCATGTGACCCATATGAAGCACCCCTGTAACATTTGGAGGTGGTATAACTATCGTGTATGGCTCACGATCATCGGGAACGCTCCTGAAAAAGCCTTTTTCCATCCAGTACTTATACCATTTAGCCTCAGCTTTCCCGGGTTCATATTTTGAAGGAATATCCATAATTCTCTTACAGTTTCTTTGTGTAAAAATGAATCGCAAAATTATAAAAATATAGTTTAAATCCGCTTTAATCAGCTATCTATAAAAGGATGGACGGATTTAAAAGTATTAGACAACCGATTGTGATGTATGACATACATCATGGAATTAAATAATTTAAACCTAATTATTATCAGCATTTTATATGACCTAATTTTTCTATTTTTGGAACTTGATTGAAATAATTATTCCATATGCCTTCAATATCTGAAAAGGGCAGGCTGATGCCGGCTTCACCAATTAGAAAACTGGTTCCTTACGCTGAAGAAGCAAAACGCAGGGGAGTTAAGGTTTACCATCTTAATATAGGTCAACCCGACATACCAACGCCCGAAGTTGCACTGAGGGCAATCAGGAATCTCGATCAGAAAGTTCTGGAGTACTCTCATTCTGCAGGAAATGAATCATACAGGCGCAAACTGGCAGATTTTTACAGGAAGATCGGAATAAACATCGACCATACCCAAATGCTTATCACAACTGGTGGTTCGGAAGCAATAATGTTTGCCCTCATGACCTGTGTGAATCCGGGTGAGGAGGTAATAACACCTGAGCCTTTCTATGCCAATTATAATGGTTTTGCAACTGCAGCTGGAATAAAGATCGTTCCTGTCACCTCAAGGATTGAAGATGACTTTGCATTGCCACCTGTTTCAGAGATTGAAAAGAAGATAACACCTAAAACAAGAGGAATAATAATCTGTAATCCAAACAATCCAACGGGTTATCTTTATTCAAGACAGGAATTTGAACAGATCAGGGACATTGTAAAAGCTCATGATCTTTTTCTTTTTTCCGATGAAGCATACAGGGAGTTCTGCTATGAAGGAACGTGTCATTTTTCGGCAATGAACCTTGAAGGAATCGACAACAATGTTGTTCTGCTTGATTCTGTTTCAAAAAGATACAGTGAATGCGGCATAAGAATTGGCGCCCTGATCTCACGTAATAAAGAGATCATTTCCACAGCACTTAAATTTGCACAATCGAGGCTATCACCTCCCGGGCTTGGACAGATCGCTGCAGAGGCATCAATAGATACACCGCCTGAATATTTTGCAGAAGTAAACCGGGAGTACAGTGCAAGAAGAGATTATATGGTCTCTGCGCTTAACAACATTCCTGGTGTTTATTGCCCAAGACCAAAAGGTGCATTTTATTCGGTAGTAAGACTCCCGGTGGATGATGCTGATAGATTTGCACGTTGGCTGCTCGAAGAGTTCAGTTATATGAACCAGACTGTAATGGTTGCTCCTGCCTCGGGTTTCTACACGACACCGGGGCTTGGGCGGGATGAAGTCAGGATTGCTTATGTTCTGAAGATCGAGGATCTCATAAACGCAATGGTTGTACTGGCTGAAGCGCTGAAAACTTACCCTGGAAGAACCATTTAATCTCTTCTACTTATAAAGAAGGTATTTGCTACGTATCTTTTTAAACGCTGCAAGATCATCCTTCCATGTATCGCGGATCTCATCAGCAGACATCCCGGAGATTATCTGCTCACGAAGTATGGGACCACCTGCAAGCACATCAAAGTATGATGTAAAAAAGTTTTTCTTATCCGGGTAATTCCTGTATGTATCTATGACCCATCGGAGGTTAATAGCCGGAGAAGGAACGATCCTTTCCTGAAGCGCGTTCCTGAGATCTGTTCCGAAGCATTCCATACCAAGGAACGGGGGGTTTTTAGCACCAGTAGTGCTCTGTGGTGTAAAGCTGAAGCCGGTGTGAGGAAGAACAGGCGACCCGAAAACCTGGAATGGGAATGATGTTCCTCTTCCGACCGAGATATTTGTTCCTTCAAAAAAACAGAGGGAGGGATAGAGATATATAGAATTCTGGTTTGGAAGGTTTGGTGATGGCTTGACAGGAAGCGTATAATAAGTATCATGAGTGTACCGTGTACATCTGACAACCTCAAGATCACATTTTACCCTGTTCTTCAACCAGCCTTCACCATTCAGCATAAGTGCATATTCACCAACTGTCATGCCATGAACAACCGGGATCGGATCAAGCCCTACAAACGACCTGTAAGCAGTATCAATAATATTGCCGTCTACATAAAATCCATTTGGATTAGGCCTGTCGAGCACAATACATCTGACATTATTTTCAGCACAGGCTTCCAGAAGGTAATGCAAAGTAGAGATGTATGTATAAAACCTTGTTCCTACATCCTGGATATCAAAGATCACAACATCAATACCGGAAAGGTCTCCCGGGGTAGGCTTAACATGGTTGCCGTAAAGACTGATTATTTTTAAGCCTGTCACCGGATCCCTGCCATCTTTTATTGTATCTCCAGCATCGGCAAGATCCCTGAAACCATGCTCGGGGGCAAAGATCACTTTTATATCCATCCCTTCGGAAAGGAGCTTGTCTACAAGGTGAGAATCATCGACCATGGACGTCTGGTTTGCAAGAACAGCAATCGATTTACCAGTGATCATCTTCCTGTAAGCCTCAATATTTTGAGCTCCGGGAACAGGACCTGAGCTTTTCTGCATAATGCTGATACAAGCAGCAGAAGTGACAAGAATTATAATCGCTGCAATGCTGATAATGGCTGTTTTCATTTTCCTGATATTGTATCAAAAGTAATAAAACAACCTCATTAAACCTTTATTATTGTAATGAAGCTTATGACGCATATCGGCATATTTACTTAATTTTGTGTCTTTCCCGATATGAATCTGCCATATTTCATAGCAAAAAGGCTTATCAAGGGACGCGTTAATGCAGCATCCTTTTCAAGGCCAATTAATGTAATTGCCGTAATCGGCATTGCAATGGGACTTGCAGTTATGATCCTGGCAGTATCAGTTCTTACAGGATTCAAGAAAGAGATCCGTGAAAAGGTTGCAGGATTCGGCTCTCACATACAGATTGTAAACTTCGACTCAAATAATTCATTCGAGACTGCCCCGGTCAGCCAGGAGCAGGATTTTGTTCCAAAGATCAGGCAACTTCCAGGTGTGAAGCACATGCAGGTTTTTGCAACAAAGGCAGGAATAATAAAGACAGATGAAGAGATCCAGGGTGTGGTTCTGAAAGGAATAGGCAGTGATTTTGACTGGAGCTATTTTGGCAGCAACATGGCTGAAGGAAATATCTTCATGGCTTCAGATACTGGAAGACCTTCGAACAATATTATTATATCCAAGAATTTATCAGATCTACTGAAGCTGCATATAGGAGATTCCGTAAACACCTTGTTTGTACAGGAGCCCCCGAGGATGAGGAGATTTGTCATAACCGGAATATATGAAACCAGCCTTGAGGAGTTCGACAGGATGTACGTATTCTGTGACATCGGCCAGATCAAAAGGCTCAATGGATGGAACAACGATGAGGTAAGCGGTTTCGAGATATTTATAGATGATTTCAGCAAAATGGACCAGATGACTGAATCTGTCAGGGACATAATCGGATACAGGCTTGCTGAAGAAGAAACAAAGTTCAAGGTAACAAACATAAGGCTTAAGTATCCGCAGATCTTTGACTGGCTTAATTTCCAGGATATCAATGTAATAATAATCATCCTGCTCATGCTTGTTGTTGCAGGATTTAACATGATCTCAGGACTGCTGATACTTATCCTTGAAAAGACCAATATGATAGGGATACTTAAGGCACTAGGCTCTGCTGATCATGTAATCAGAAAGGTATTCCTTTACCAGGCAGCCTGGCTTATCGGGAAAGGACTGCTGTTAGGAAACATAACCGGGATTGGTCTTGCCCTGCTTCAGCTGAAAACGGGCTTATTTACACTTGACCCGGCATCATACTACATTAAAACCATCCCTATCAACCTTGATATCAATAATATATTATTACTTAATGCCGGTACGATGGCAGCTATAATTATAATGTTACTGGTGCCTTCGCAGCTTATCAGCAGGATTTCTCCGGTAAAAGCAATCAGGTATGATTAATTCTCTTGGTGAGGAAAGGGCATCACATGGTAATCATTTTCAGGAAAGTTTACGCTCCTCCATTGCCAGGGGTCTTCCCGGAAGTGAAGTCCAATGGAAGATGGCATCTTCCGACAGGTTCCTGAAAGATTTTCCAAGGAACCCCGGGAAAGATGCAAGGGAAGCTGCCGTTCTTGTAATTCTTTTTCCTGAGCAGGGATCGGTTCATACTTTACTTATGAAGAGACCCGATTACACTGGTCATCATGGGGGTCAAATATCTTTCCCCGGTGGTAAGATGGAACCCTCTGATGAAGATCTCGTTAAAACAGCAGTAAGGGAAGCTTTTGAAGAAACGGGCTGCAAGGCTGAAAATTCCGGGATCATTGGTTCCCTCACCCCTCTTTTCATACCAGTCAGCAACATGCTTGTAACCGCATTGATATGCTGGTTTAATGAACTACCGGAGCTCCATCCGGATTCACATGAAGTTGAATACCTGATAACAGTTGATCTTACAAAGCTCCTGGATCCTTCGGCTGTAAGGTTCAAGCCAATGGAGATCAGGGGTGAGACATATGATGTAAGGTACTTCAGCTATGAAGGTCATGTAATCTGGGGTGCAACAGCCATGATACTTAATGAGCTGCTTGAAATTATCAAAAGAGACAGTATTCCCCTTCATCTGTAACAGGCTGCATCGGTTGTTATTCTCCTGCAATATTCTTATAATGGTTGTATCGGTCGATCACCTCGCTCACAAAATTCACTGATTCCACACCCTTGAAATAACCATTCTTCACAACTGCATCATTGTAATATTCAGGTTTGGATTTCATGAGCAGCCACGACTGTACATTGACCCATTTTCCAGGGTCCATGCCATTCTTTTCAGCAAGCCTCATAGCATCCAGCACATGACCAGGACCAGCATTATATGAGGCCAGGATGAAGTTGATCCTTTCATTTTCATCCTGCACTTTGTCATCGAATATCGAATGAAGAAAACCAAGATATTTAATACCCGCCCTGATGTTATTTTCAGGTGACAAAGTTATGTCTATCCCAAGATTATCAGCTGTTTCAGGCATTATCTGCATAAGCCCGTAAGCGCCTGCTTTAGACTCTACCTCCGGGTTAAACCTCGATTCCTGGCATATCAGTGATGCCAGAAGTCGCCAGTCCCAATCTATGTTTTTACTGTACTTTCTTATCAGATCATCATACCTTGATATACGGCCGGTTATGGGAGCATAGTAGTCGCTTCTTATTATTATTCCTGATCTTGAATTCCTGTAGTACTCAGCGTAAAGGAAAGCGTATGCTGCGGATTTCCTGTAGTCAGTTAGCCAGTTGTTCAGCTCGAGTAAAAGAGTATCAGAATTATGTTTTCTTACTGCCCAGGCTATCTTTCTTACCGGACCTGCATGGGTGCTTACATCCAGTGAATGATAACATGAAATATTGGCTCTTGCAACATTCTCTTCACAGATGGTATAATCAATAACACCTTCAGCAACATATTTAATAAGCTTTTCCTGGTCATACGGCGCATCGAGAATGCTTATCGAGTCACCAAGAGATGATGCAAGAGAGATGAGCATCTTGTAATCATAAAAACCCGTCTGAACATAGATAGCATTTTTACCAAGACCAAGCTGTTCCCTGGATGCTGTCAGTTCCTTTTCCTTCTTCCTGTCGGGATTATGACCTGCTTTCCTCCTGACAAGAACTTTATATGTCTCGTCGATATACTGTGTAAAAAGCACATCACCTGTCAGTTCCTCGCCAATATTTATACCTGAAGCAATAATATCTGCCTTACCTGATTTAAGCATATCAAGAGCAGAGTTTAAATTACTTTCAGTAACAATCTCAAGTTCGATTCCCAGGTAATCAGCAAAACCTTTGAGTAATTCATAGGTAAAACCCATCGGTTCTCCACGGTAGATAAAGTAATCTGTAGAGTTGAAATCAGTGATGGCAATGATCTTTCCCCTCTTTTTTATGGAGTCGAGATCAAAACCCTGAGCCTTTACCTCCGATTTCCACGGGTACCTGTAAGTAATAAGTGAGACTGTAATAACAGCGATCAGTGCGGAGATGAGATAGATTGTCTTCTTTTTCAAATTCAGCAACTTTTGTTTAAAAAAAGAGGCTGCAAAGATAACAATAATTTTTTAATCATAAAACGACCAGGACAATCCATACCGGAACATCCTGTTATTCAATGGATAACCAGGTATCGTATTATAATTTAAACCCATCAATCCGGCATTTGCATGATCGAGCATAAGGAAGACGCTTGTGCGTTTTACCTTGAAATTAAGAAAGAGGTCAATGAAGGGATAATTACCTGTCTTTTCCAATGCCTGCCGGTAAAACCTGCCTGTTGCAGGCATGTATGAATAGGCAAAATATCTTGAATGGTATGTGATATCCGCACCTACCTGGGTATCGAGTACACCTCCGGTTGATCTGAATTTCCAGCGGTTATCAAAGTATGCAGCTGATCGTATGGTGAAAAATGGAAGATCAAGAACATCGTGGTTGCTGCTCTGCTGAAAAATAAGGTCAGATGTGAGATGGAACTTCCAGGCCCTGAGATCCTTATGAACCGTGAGTGCAGCAACAGATAATCCGCCGGTAAATTGTGAAGGCATTGCTGTTGAATCGAAATCAATATAATTGTCAATAATGGTATAATCGAATCTGATCTCACCAAATCCTGCAGGGAAGGTGATATCCGAGCCGGCATCAATCCTGAAAGTTTTTTTAAGATCCCTGTTCCAGTTGAAATGATTGCTGCCCCACCTTGTTAACCAGAACGAGGGCTGTGTATTCGACATGCCTCCACGTATTATCCATGATGCATTACCGCTCTTAAAAGAAAAAGACTTAGTAATAACTGCATTCATATTAAAATCCCCGGCCCTGTATCCTGTAATATAAAGCTCACCATTGGCCTGCCAACCGAACTTTTCGCCAATGCTGTTATACAACTTCCCGATAACTGCATTGTTGCTCTTGTTCCAGACAGCAGTATCGGCATAGGTTATTTCATTGAATGTAGGTACAATCTGAGAATACCTTGCAATCTCATTCCTTATCCCGACTCCACCGCCGAGCCTGAATTTCCGAGACTCATCGGTTGCAAAATCAAATCTTAAGCTATTCTTAATAAACCGGGAAGAGAGGGAATCGAATGTTACAGCATTTGAAGTGTCGAGATATACATAATCATAAAACCCTGATTTTGGAAGCTTGTCAGAATATGTTCTCCTGTTTCCTTCAATTGTAAGAATATGGCTGAACGTACCTGTCAGTGGAAATCCTTTCCCTTTTTTAAGATTCCCAGTATCAGCAGCCACTGAACCAATAGTATATCTCTGTACGAGCAAAAGGCTCCTGTTCTTCAGCCTGCTGACAGCATTGCTGGCTCCGCCAAGCCTTACAGGAACATCTCTTGTATTTGACTGCTTTTCGAGTTGGGTAAAATCTGCAATACCACCGTTCTCGTAAGACGTTATATTGTTAATGCCTCCCGAGAAATATAGTTTGTATTTATTTCCTGTATAAGAAGAGAAAAAAGTAAAATCTTTATCATCAGAACGCTGGTAATTATATCTTCCCAGTGCGTAAATAATATCATACACAAGCCCGAAGTTCAGGAACCTGTTAACGTTTTGGGAATGCATTATCCTGAATGTCTGTTCGGCAGTCTGCCTGGGCCCTGCAAAAGACCAGTTAAGATCAGTGAAGGGAACCTGGGTATTCATGAAAACAGCTCTTTCCGGGACATACATTACGGGATAGAATGTACTGTACAGGAATTTATCCGGATCGGTGACACGATCAAAAAAGTTAACCTGGTAAAAAGGCAGGCCATAATTACCCAGGCCGGCATTAACAGGTGAATATTCATCAGCTTTCCTGAACCGGTGAAACAGAATGAAGCCTGTATCGACAGTCCCTGCGACTTCGGTTGAAAAATCCTTTGAAAGGGTAAACTGCCTTAATATTCTTTTTGAAAGTGTAGAATCCTGGGCTGAGACTATACCTGAAAAAAACAAGATCAATGCTATAAAAATGCCTCTTCGCATAAGGGGCAAATATAGACAATAATTCATGAAAGCGTGGCACGCAGGCTGCTACTATTCAGACGATCAATCGACATTATCGTTAAGATATGCATTGTTTTCCCTGAGGATAGGCTCATCATTATCGCCCAATGAAAGAGTAAACTTGGATAGCTTGGTCTCAGGAAGTTCAGTCGGGAGACCCTTCATCATATTCCTTCTCACGTATGCAGGCACATCTTCAAATGAATCAATGTTATCCTTCATTGTCTGGTTGGAAAGGCCCTCTTTCTTAAGCAGGTTCTGCATATGTTTTACTTTCCTCAGTGTAGAGCCAGACTTCACATTACTTTTAACCTCAGCCATGTCTTCATTATCAGGAACTCCGAAGTCAATTATACCCTGCTCTTCCTCCAGGTCGGTTATTATGGATTTTTTTCCTTTTTCATGAACAGAAAATGTATCCATTACTGTCCCTGAGGATACATAAGAACTATCAGCTGAGACAGGAGGCAATAATTCCATTTTCTGCGGAGTCTTATTCTTGTATGGCTGGAATATGCTGTTCGCTTCAAACCCGGTTGCAATAACTGCAACCGAGATCTCCTCATTCAGGCTCTCATCTTTCGATATACCCCTGATTATCAATGCATCATCAGAAGCAGCCTCATACATGTAATCCGTAATTTCACCAAGCTCATCCATTGTTATCTCATGAGCACCTGTGCCGGATGAAATATTTATAAGGATACTTGTTGCACCTGTAATATCATTTGAATTGAGCAGCGGTGATGAAAGCGCATTTTCAATAGCTTTTGTAGCCCTGCCTTCTCCAGCTGCCTTACCCATACCCATAATGGCAACACCTGAATTCTTCATCACTGTTTCAACATCAGCAAAGTCAACATTTATATAACCAGTTACGGTAATGATCTCGGCTATTCCCTTAACTGCGGTGGCAAGTATGTCATCAGCTTTTGCGAAAGCTGTGGATACCGGCTGGTTGCCATATATTTCACGCAGTTTCTCATTATTGATTACAAGAAGTGAATCTACGTGATCCTTGAGTTCATTTACACCATCGATGGCCTGTTTTATTCTCACTTTCCCTTCTGACTTGAAGGGGATTGTTACCACTGCAATTGTCAGGAATCCAGCATCCTTGCAAGCTTTTGCAATGACAGGCGTTGCACCAGTTCCTGTACCTCCACCCATTCCTGTTGTAATAAACACCATTTTCGTATTCCCCGAGAGTGCATCCATTACATCTCCAAGATTCTCAATAGCTGCTTCACGACCGATTTCTGGCTTGCTCCCAGCGCCACGTCCTTCAGTGAGTGATTCACCTATCTGCACTTTCAGGGGCACCTGGCTTTTTATCAACGCCTGATGATCGGTATTGCAGACAACAAAATTGACATCGCGGATACCTTTCTCGAACATATGGTTAACGGCATTATTGCCGCCACCACCGATCCCGAGAACTTTAATAATTGATGATCTCTCAACAGGCAGATCGAAATTCATGATATCTTCAGACATAGCAATTGGTATTTTCAGGTTGGGTTTGCAGGTTGTATTAATTATTCTTCAGTATCGACTGATCTTCAACATCGAAGATGCGTGAAAGCATTATCTTGATTTTCTCCGTTATCGGAATTTTCTCCTCCTCGTGGCTTACTTCAGCTTCAACCATCTCTTCAGATTCAACCTCATCCTTTACTGCTTCGCGTTCTTTCACAGTGGCTTTTGGCTTCACAAATTCTGAAGTATCGCCGGCTTTGAACTCCCTGTGGTAAGTTTCAAGGTATTCAAATCCTTTCATTATAAGACCCACAGCAGTTGCATACATTGGCTGGTTAATCTCATTCCGGGCATTGCCTGAAAGGTGCTCATTTGGTATACCGATCCTGACATCCATCGCTGTCTTGAACTTCATCAACTGCGGCAGGTGTTTAAGCATTGCACCGCCACCGGTTATTACAACCCCTGCTGCAAGCTTATCGGCATAACCTGAATTCTGGATTTCAAAATTCACAGCATCAATTATCTCTTCCATCCTCGACTGGATAATGTATGCAAGGCTTTTGAAAGATATTTCTTTCGGCTCCCTTCCTGCAATTCCCGGTATTGAAACAACTTTATCATCAGGTGCGATATCTCCAAGAGCTGAACCATATTGAATCTTTAGCATCTCTGCATGACGCTGCAGTATCTGGCATCCCTCTTTAATATCCTTTGTTATAACGTTGCCTCCAAAAGGAATTACTGCCGTATGTCTTATTATATTGTCATAGTAAACGGCAACATCAGTCGTACCACCACCTATATCCACAAGGACAACACCTGCTTCCCTTTCATCATCAGTAAGCACTGCATCTGATGAGGCGAGCGGCTCAAGTATCATATCCTTTACGGTGAGACCTGATTTACGGATACATTTCTCAATGTTCTTTGCAGCAGCGATCTGTCCCACTACTATATGGAAGTTAGCTTCCAGCCTGCGGCCGCACATTCCGATTGGGCTTTTGACACCTGTCTCATTATCGACAATAAAATTCTGTGGGATAACGTGAATGATCTCTTCCCCGATATCGATATGAATCTTATGCATATCCTCTATAAGTCTGAAAACTTCATCTTTTCTTATTTCATCTTCCCAGGAATCACGCAGAATGTAGCCACGGTTCTTCATGCTTTTGATGTGCTGTCCGGCTATGCCGACAAACACTTCAGAGAACAGTATTCCAGACCTCTGCTGCACATCATTGACAGTGGTATTTATTGCTTCAACTGTTTCTTCAATATTGAGGACAACCCCCCTTTTTACACCCTTTGAAACAGCTTTGCTGAGTCCAAGTATTTCTATCTTGCCATTCTCATTTTTTTTGCCGACAATGGCCACAATTTTTGTGGTTCCGATGTCGATTGCTGCTACATATTGCTCCTTTTTGCTCATAACTTAATATGGTTAGTCTGGTTAAATTTTATTGTTATCGTCTCCGGCATACTATCTGTCCCTTGTACTCAAGGTTTATATATGAATATTTATTCCAACCTACCTCAGGCAGAACCTTGTCATAAAACTGTTCAAGGTTCTTAAGCTTGACATCAAGATTTTCGACAGTCCCAAGGTGTATGATATGGCTTCCTGCCCTTGGCAGTAGGTCAATTTCATCATTGCCGTCAACATAGATCTGGTCAATCTGTGCTGACCAGAAGTCATCTTTGTTTATATACTTTACAAGGCTGTAAACATCCCTGAGAACTGTGTATTTGATTGTTGTATCGAATATGCTTACACCGTTATTCATTGCCTGGCTTATTGTGATATTCCCACCGACAATGTGCAACCGTGGATTATAGAGGTTCCTTTTACGGAATACAACACCATCCTCATCAACAAAATAGTCTCCTCCTTCTGATGGCATAACCCTCATAACGGGGGTGCGCTGTTCGGCATAAACATGTATAGTGCCGTCAATTGCCGTATAAACTTCAGCATCCCTCAGCTCTTTTATTGACTTGATCTTTCCTTCTATTTCGGGAACAGAAATTTCCTTTAAAGGCTTTCCGAGCACCCTGCTGTTATTAACAAGATTCTGGAGATGTTTTTTTGTAACAAAATGATAATCAGAGGAGTCTTTCAAATCTATGGATATCCCTCCGCAAAGTTCAGCCTTTGTTGCGGATGTGAAGAGTGCCGGAATTATAAGTAGGTATAATACCGGGATCAATACTAATATCCTGAGGACTTTTCTCATAATCCCCTGTTCCTCCTTAACATTTGTTCAATCGGTTCAGCCAGTGTGTCAATATCTCCGGCTCCAATAGTCATAAGAACATCAATATTTGTGGAGTCGAGAGCAAATGGAAGATCTTCTTTTTTCATCATTTTTTTCTTTCCCGACTTCATCTTGTCATAGATGATCCCTGAAGTAACACCCTCTATAGGTTTTTCACGGGCAGGATATATCGGTAGCAATATTACCTCATCGAGCTCATCTAGTATTCGGGCAAATCCGGCTGCATGATCGCGGGTCCTTGTAAAAAGGTGCGGCTGAAATATCCCTGTTATCCTTCGTCCATGAAAAAACTCCCTGACCGATTTTACAGCAGCCCTGATCTCTTCCGGATGATGGGCATAATCATCGATATATGTCAGACCGGGTACGTTGATCCTGATATCGAATCTTCTCCTGACCCCGCGGAACAGGAGGACAGCTTTCCTTATATCATCTTCATTTACCCCGCAATTAAGAGCAATTGCAATAGCAGCGGTCAGATTCTCAATGTTTATTTTTCCCGGGAACGGGAATTTAATATCATCGATAGACCCTGATGGTGTCTTGAGATTGAAGATGAAATATTCCCCAGGGATCCTGATATCTTTGGCCTGGTAATCAGCATCGCTCGTCATGCTGTATGTAAATGACTTAACGTTATCTGGAACTATTATCTTATCAGAAATATCGCTGTTTATGATCAGTAAACCTCCGGGTCTTATTTTAGCACAAAAATCGTTGTAACCACGGATCATGTTTTCCCTGTCTCCGTATATTTCAAGATGATCTGCATCTACAGCAGTCACTACTGCCATGTATGGTGAAAGCCTGTGAAAAGACCGGTCATATTCGTCGGCTTCGATCACAGTGTACCTGCTGTTTCCGAGCAACAGGTTCGAATTGTAGTTTTTCGATATGCCACCCAGGAAGGCAGAACAATCAACTTCTGATTGTTTCAGCAGGTGGGCCGTCATTGTAGAAACTGTCGTTTTACCGTGTGTTCCTGCTATTGCTATTGTGTCGGTTTTTCTTGAAATTTCTCCCAGGATTTCCGATCTCTTAAATATTTTGTAACCGTTTAACCTGAAGAAGGTCAGAATTTTGTTCTCTTCAGGTATTGCCGGTGTATAGATAATGATGATTTTACCGTCCTGGTTTTTACTCGTGAAAAGCTGCGGCAACAAAGAAGGATCATCGTTAAAGATAATTTTACATCCTTCAGCCTGCAATGACTTCGTTATTGCTGTTTCGGTACGGTCATAACCGGCTATCTCAAAACCTCCCTTCCTGAAATACAAAGCAAGGGCGCTCATGCCTATACCTCCTATGCCTACAAAACAGATACCTTCTATGTTATCAAAATCAATCATTCATTGCGAGCTTTAAAACTTCAAGGGCTATCTTAATATCTGAATCACGTTGTGCCAGTTTTTGTATGTTCGACGAAAGCTCCCTTCTTTTCCTGAAGTCGGCAACAAGCTTTATAGACTCATCAACTAAAACGGGAGCATCACTATCTGAAATAAAGACTGCTGCCCCTCTTTCAGAAAGCGCTTTCGCATTTTTTGTCTGATGATCCTCTGCAACATTCGGTGAAGGAACAAGTATGACAGGTTTTCCAACAAGGCACAATTCTGAAATTGTACCTGCCCCGGCTCTTGAAACTATAACATCGGCAGCTGCGTATGCATAATCCATCCGGTTTATAAAATCATGAACCTTAATATTACTGCTGTAAGCCGGCGTCATGCGTGCAACTACATTTGTATAGTAGTATTTACCCGTCTGCCATAACCACTGGCAATCTGAATCACTCAGCTTATCAATACTGCTTACCAGGCTGTTGTTAATGCTTCCTGCACCGAGTGAACCTCCGAGTATCAGTACAACCGGAAATTCAGGTTTAAGGCCAAAAAACTTCATAGCTTCATCTCGTTTCTCACTCAGATCTTCAAAATTGCCCCTTACAGGATTCCCAATGTTCATTATCTTCTCTGCAGGAAAATATTTTTCCATTCCTTCATAAGCAACACAAATCCTTGAAGCTTTTTTCGCAAGAAGCTTGTTTGTCACCCCGGCATAGCTGTTCTGTTCCTGTATCAGGGTCGGAATATTCATTTTGCCTGCCTGCCTTAGAACCGGACCGCTTGCGTACCCTCCAACGCCTACAACAACATCAGGACTAAACTCTTTTAAAATTTTTCTCGCCATGAAGAGGCTTTTTACAAGCCTGAACAGAACTTTGATATTTTTTGGAGTGAGGCTTCTGTAGAGGCCTGCTACTGGCAATCCCACTATCCTGTAACCTGCGGCTGGTACTTTTTCCATCTCCATTCTTCCTTCTGCACCCACAAATAGTATTTCAATCGTGGGATCCAGCTTCTTCAGGGCATTTGCAATAGAGATCGCCGGGAAGATATGTCCTCCTGTTCCACCACCGCTTATTATTACTTTTCTATGCTTTTGCTGGCTCATAAATTCTTTTTTCTTCTTCAGAAGTCTCCCCCTGGGGAAGATCTTCGTTTTTACTTCTTGCATTAAGCACCCTGCTGACACTCAGTATTGCACCGATCGAGAAGCTGATCATAAGAACTGATGTCCTACCCCAGCTTACCATTGGCAGTGTCTGTCCTGTTACCGGGAATAGCCCTACTGCAACCATCATATTAAGTACCGCCTGAACCACTATCATGATGGTCAGGCCGAGAACCAGGAAGGCCGGAAAGGCTGTTTCGCATTTCCGTGCTATCGTTACTCCACGAAACAACAATATCATATAGGCAAGTATGAGGGGTATTGCACCGAACAGAAGACCATATTCCTCAATTATTATTGCAAAAATGAAGTCAGAGTTTGATTGCGGAAGCATATTACGCTGAACACTTTTACCCGGAGCTTTGCCGAAAAGGCCGCCCGTCGATATTGCGATCTTTGCCTGGTTTGACTGGTAATCATCATCAGGGTTATCTGTACCTGTGAAGTAATTCTCAATCCTGTTCTTCCAGACCTGTACCCTGTTGGTGTGTGTAAAAACTGACAGAAGCATTGCAAAAAGAATTACTCCGGCAATGCCAATACCTATATACGCAAGTATGAATTTAACAGGTACCCGCCCGATGAAAAGAAGAACCATGCTTATACCAAAGATCATCATTGCAGTGGAGAGGTTTTCAGGCATGATAAGACAGCAGATAACTGCAACAGGCACAAGAAGGAATTTTGTGACATGACTGAAGCTCACCAGCTTGTCCTGGTATATTGCAAGCGAACGGGCAAGGTAGATCACAAGTGCCACCTTGGCAACATCAGATGTCTGTAGCCTGAACCCGGTTCCCGGAATAACAAGCCATCTTGTTGCCTCGTTAACCCTTGAACCAAAGGCAAGTGTAAGAACAAGCAACCCGGCTGCTATTATCAGGAAAACACCGGCAAGTGAGAAATATATCCTGTAAGGAAGATAATGAATAATAACGATGATAGCAAGGCTGAGCACCAGCATAAAGAACTGACTCCTGAGAAAATAAGTGGTATTTCCGCCATATTTCATGAATGCAACACCTGCTGATGAACTGTAAACGGCAAGCAAAGAATAAAACATGAACAGGACGATAAGACCCCAAATGATCCTGTCGCCCTTGAACGTACGTCCTAACCAGCCTGCCTTTGTTTCCATTGATTATAGATTCCTTACTGCTTCCTTGAACTGACGGCCACGGTCTTCATAATTTCTGAATAAATCAAAGCTTGCGCATGCAGGTGAAAGAAGTACAGTTTCACCTTTCTTAGCAAGGTAGTATGATGATCTTACAGCTTCCTCCATGGAAGATGTTTCGACTATTGTCGGCACTTTTCCATCGAAAGCTTCCAGTATTTTTTTATTGTCTTTCCCCAGGCAGACTATTGCTTTTACTTTCTTCCTGACAAGTTCGAACAATTCTGAATAATCATTGCCCTTATCAACTCCTCCAACAATCCACACCAGGTCTTCTTTCATGCACTCGAGGGCGTACCAGGTGGAGTTCACGTTGGTGGCCTTGGAGTCATTTATGAAGTTTATTCCACACACAGTTATGACAGGTTCGAGCCTGTGCTCAACCCCCTGGAAATCTGCAAGACTCTCCCTTATGACATCTTTCCGGATGTTAAGAACTTTGCCTGCAATGGCAGCTGCCATTGAGTTGTACACGTTGTGGCGCCCTTTAAGCGCAAGTTCATGAATAGTCATAATTGTGGTTTTTTGTTGGATATCAATAATCAGCTCATCATTTTCAATGTAGGCAGCCATGTTCTCCTTAATTTCATCTGAGAAAGGCAGCAATGTAACAGGCAGGTTTCTTGCAGCCAGCTCCTTCCTGAGAACCGGATCACCATCCCAGTAGATCAGGTATTCAGATTTACCCTGGTTATTTGTTATACGGAACTTGGAATCGATATAATTCTGGAACTTATAACCATACCTGTCGAGATGGTCGGGTGTTATATTAAGCAAAATTGCTATGTCAGCCCTGAAGTCAAACATACCATCAAGCTGGAAGCTGCTGAGCTCGATCACATAATAATCGTAGCCACCATCGGCAACTGCCATTGCAAAGCTGCTACCAACATTACCAGTCATGGCTGCCTTCATCCCAGCCTTTTTCAGAAGGTGATATATCAGGTTTGTTGTCGTGGTCTTGCCGTTACTTCCTGTAATGCATATAGTCTTCCCGCTGCAATACCGGCCTGCAAACTCGATCTCTGATATCACGGGTATACCTTTCTGCCTTATCTTTATCACCAGAGGATTGTCTTCTTTTATGCCGGGACTTTTTATAACCTCTTCAGCATCAAGTATCTTCTCTTCAGTGTGTTTTCCTTCCTCGAAATCAATATTTTTCTCAATGAGCTGCTTCCTGTACTGATCCTTAATCACACCCATATCTGATACAAACACGCCGAAACCCTGTTTCTGCGCGAGGATTGCTGATCCAGCACCACTTTCACCGGCCCCAAGTATCACAATCTTCTTCATTTTCCTTCTACCTTATTTTTAATGTTACAATGCTGAATACTGCCAGTATAATCGCTACAATCCAAAACCTGATAACTATCTTCGATTCAGGGTAACCTTTTTTCTGATAATGATGATGAAGCGGAGCCATCAGAAACAGTCTCCTTCCTTCACCATATTTTCTTTTTGTTCTCTTGAACCATGCAACCTGCATAACCACTGATAGATTCTCAACAAGGAATACTCCGCACAGGATTGGAATGAGTAACTCCTTCCGGATAACAATTGCAAATACTGCAATGATTCCGCCAAGTGCAAGGCTGCCGGTATCTCCCATAAACACCTGTGCGGGGAAGGAGTTATACCACAGGAAGCCAATTGTTGCTCCGACAAATGCGGCCGCAAAGATCACAAGTTCACCTGAACCCGGGATGAACAGAATATTCAGATAATCTGCATAGATAACGTTACTTGAAACATAAGCCAGGATGGCAAGCGCCACACCTATAATAGAAGACACGCCTGTTGCCAGCCCATCAAGACCGTCAGTAAGGTTGGCCCCGTTCGAAACTGCGCTTACGATGAATATTACAATTACAACAAAGATTATCCAGGTCCAGAGCTGCCTGCTGCTTCCATCAATAAATGAGACCAGCCAGGAATAGTCAAATTCATTATTCTTTATAAAAGGGATTGTTGTTTTAGTTGATTTTCTTTCCATTGAGATCTCTCCCTGTGGAATGACCGATGTGGAGGGGTCAAGCATTTCCACCCTCTCTCTTGATGAAAGGTCCTGGTATTTAACCTTTTCAACTATCACAACCTGGTCGCTGAAGAAGAGGACCAGGCCCACGATAAGTCCGAGCATAACCTGCCCAAAGATCTTGAACTTACCTTCCAACCCTGCTTTGTTCTTTTTGAATATTTTTATGTAATCATCGATAAAGCCAATCATCCCGAGCCATACCGTAGTGATGAGCATCAGCAGAACATAAACGTTGTCGAGCCTTGCAAAAAGAAGAGTGGGGATTATTATTGAAGCGATGATTATTATACCACCCATTGACGGAGTACCTACTTTCCTGTATTGTCCTTCAAGGCCGAGATTCCTTACAACCTCACCGATCTGTTTCAGCTGAAGCTGATTGATAATCTTCTTCCCGATGAGGAGTGAGATGAAAAGTGAGGTAATGACGGCTGCCGCAGACCTGAATGAAATATATGATCCTACCTGGGCTCCCGGGAAGTTCAATTTTTCCAAATATGCAAACAGATAATACAACATCTCTTAATCTTTATTTTCCTGAAAAAACATCTCTTAATACTTCCCTGTCATCGAAATGATGCCTCACACCATTAACTTCCTGGTACGTTTCATGACCTTTGCCTGCGACGAGAATAACATCTCCCTTTGATGCCAGCATTACTGCTGTCCTTATTGCTTCGCGCCTGTCGGAAATTCTCAGTGTCTTCTTTTTTAGTTCAGGGGTTATTCCGGTTTCCATGTCATCGAGAATACTCTCCGGATTTTCGGTCCTCGGATTATCGGAAGTCAGTATTACCTTATCGCTGGCTTCTGCACTTATTGCTGCCATTTTTGGCCTCTTAGTCTTATCCCTGTCTCCTCCTGCACCCACAACTGTGATAAGCTTTATGCCAGGTTTTTTAGACCGGTTGAGTGTTTCAAGAACATTTACAAGGGCATCGGGAGTATGAGCATAATCAACGATGCCCGTTATTCCCTGGTCAGATTTGATTATTTCAAGTCTTCCGGCTACCGGATGGAGGTCGCTCAGGATCGTAAGAATATCCCTCGATGATGCTCCCAGCAATTCTGCAGCTCCATAAACTGCAAGCAGATTGGAAGCATTATAATCGCCAACGAACCTTGTCCATACTTCTTCTCCCTGCATCTTAAGCTTCATCCCTTCAAATCCTCTCTCCAGTATGGTGCAACGGAAATCGGCATAAGAACGGACTGAGAATGTATAATGTGTTGCCCTGCAGTTCTGAAGCATCACTTTCCCGTTACGGTCGTCGGCATTTACCAGTGCAAATGCAGAAGAAGATAGCGTATCGAAAAATCCCTTCTTTGCTACCAGGTAATTGTCAAACGTCTTATGGTAATCAAGATGATCGTGGGTAAGATTTGTGAATATGCCTCCTGAAAACATAAGACCTGCTATCCTTTTCTGATCAACGGAATGGGAGCTTACCTCCATGAAAGCATGGCTGCATCCCTCAGCAACCATCTCAGCCATCAGCCTGTTTAGCTGGACAGGATCAGGAGTAGTGTGTGTTGCAGGCAGTTCCCTTTCATTTATATAATTACATACCGTAGAGAACAGGCCGCACTTATTGCCCAGCTTTGTAAAGGTCCTGTACAGCAGGGTTGCTATCGTTGTTTTTCCGTTTGTCCCTGTAACACCAACAAGCTTAAGCTTCCCTGAAGGGTTGCCATAGAAATTTGAGGCTGCAATGCCAAGGGCTTCAGCCGGATCAGCAACTTTTATTATGCAGGTTCCGGATGAAAGATTTTCAGGCACTTTTGAACACATTATTGCCGAAGCACCTGTCATAACAGCTTTCTCAATGAAGTCGTGACCGTCACTTTTGACCCCTTTTACAGCCACGAATAAGCTCCCCGATTTTACATTTCTTGAATCGAAGCTTATATCAGTAATATCAACCTTATTCCCTGTGAGGCTGATTACATTTATACCTTTTAATATATCATCAATGTTCATGATCTTACATATTCATTTCAAGTGAAACTGTTGTTCCTTCATTATACCTTGCACCATGCTCAGGTGATTGCCTCAGCACTTTACCTTTACCATTAACCCGTACATTCAGTCCATTGCTTTCAAGAAGGTAAACGGCATCTCTCAGGCTCATTCCCCTCACATCAGGCACCAGCCCACCCTGCTGCTTCACTGTAGCAAGCCTTATTGTATCCCCGCTTTCACGTGTAGCCACCCAGTCATTATCGGAGGTTCTTTTGTACCTGACATCGAAGTTGCTGAGGACCTCATCAATATCTTTCCTGTACCCGTTGCCTGCATCCGGAACATCTTTTTTTCTGTCTTTATCTTCTTCAGCGAGCTTATAATCGCGGTAGAAATTATTTGCATAAACCTTATCGGCGATTTCCTTGAAAACAGTACCTGCTACTATGTTTCCATAGTAAACCCCGTTTGAAGGTGAGTTGACAACAACTATGCAGGAATACAGCGGGTTCTCTGCGGGAAAGTAACCCACAAAAGATGCCTGGTAAGTAATACCCGAACGACGGTAACCCTCGTTACCTTTAGCTATCTGGGCTGTTCCTGTTTTTCCAGCAATTTTGAAATTTGCATTTTTCAGGTTTGTTGCCGTTCCATGTTCCACCACACCTTCCATCATAGCTTTTGCCTTCCTTATTGTTGAACGTGAAGCAACTGAATTCACAATCACTTCGCGGTCATAGCTTTTTATCACTGCCCCATTCCTCATCACTGCTGTAACAAAGCGTGGCTTCACCATTTTCCCGTCGTTGGCAACTGCATTGTAAAATGTAAGTGTCTGAAGTGGTGTCATCTGAACCTCATAGCCATGTGACATCATTGGCAACGACAAGCCCGACCAGTATTTATCCCCAGGATACCTTATAAGTGGTTTCCCTTCACCTTTTAACTGCAGATCAAGCGGTTTATTGAGTCTCATCGCATATAACCGGTTAACAAAATCTTTAGGCCGGTCTTTATAATGCTCATAGATGATCTTCGAAGTGCCCACATTTGAAGATTTCTCAAAAACCTCCTTCACAGTAATTTTACCATAACCACCCTCTTTGGTATCACGTATGATCTTGTCGTAAAATTTAACTGTGCCATTACCGGTATCAACAATGTCGCCGGTATCTATTACGCCATCTTCCAGGGCTGCCATGATTGCCGGGAGCTTGAATGTTGAACCGGGTTCAGTGCTTTCACCAACAGCATAGTTATATGTTTCATGGTACTGGCCATCCTTGCCAAGCTCGAGGTTTACTATAGCTTTAACGTCACCTGTTTCAACTTCCATGAGGACTGCGCAACCATGATGTGCATTGTGCTTCTGAAGCTGGTTCAGCATTGCAGCATGTGCAACATCCTGCAGGTCAATATCGATTGTTGTTACAATGTCATTGCCATCTTTCGAATCAATTGTACCTGGACCTTCAACTGTCAGCCAGTCACCTCCCATGAGCCTTTGCTTTATTGCGACGCCGTTCTCTCCTGCAAGTTGTTTATCGAAAGCGCCTTCAATACCAACCTCATTCCCATCGCCAAGGTTCAGATAACCTATTGTACGCATTGCGAGATCATTGTTTGGCAGAATCCTGCTGTTTTCAACAATTGTTACCATTCCACCCTTGTACTGTCCCTCCCTGAAGATTGGCAGCTGCTTCAGCTGCTTGAGAGTCATGTAATCAACTCTTCTTTTTATCAGGAAATACCTGTCGCCTTTTTTCCTGGCCTGGGTAATTGCGTTTCTCCATCCTTCAGCTGACCTTCCTCCGATTATCCTTGCCAGCCCCGAAGAAAGTCCGCCGATACCACTCGACCATGTAGCCGACGACATACCGGTACTCCTGGTATCCATGTAAATTGTATAATAAGGCACAGAGCTTGCAAGAAGGCGGCCATCATCTGTAAGTATATCGCCCCGGTTTGCAGGCACCTCGTCGGTTTTGTAGACATACTTTTCACTCATGTCTTTCCACTTGCCCCTCTGAATTGTCTGAAGGAAGAGTATGCGTACCAGTATTGCAGCAGCAAGTACAACAACCGCTGCATACACAATGCCGCTGCGCCATACTATTTCATCTCTTATTGCTGCCATCTGTATCCTATTTGCTTACAAGTAACCTGTATGGTGGTGTCTTCAGCTCCTGAAGATCGAGTCCTCTCTCAACAACCAGCCTGTAAACTTCCGACTGACGGCTTATGTACATCAGGTCGGCTGAAGTCGATAAAGATTCTGCCCTCAGGTCCTTAACCTCTCTTGACAACCTGGCCGATTCACGTGTTATCTTTTCTGCGTGAAAGCGGTTAGCTATGTAGAAAGCCAAAAGCATCGTGATAAGGAAAACATACCACAGGTTTGCGAGGATTATCTTTTCAGAAACCATCGTCCCGCTGAGCAATTCCTTAACAAAGGTCATGTTCTTTTTTCCTGCCGCTTCTTTCTGCTCTGCCATGATTCAGATCTTTTCAGCTATCCTGAGCCGTGCACTTCTTGAACGGCTGTTCCTTTCAATTTCTTCTTCACCGGGAACCAATCCCTTACGTGTAATATTCCTGAACAGGGATTCAGTATTCCCGTAAAAATCCTTATTCTCAGTTCCTTCAAAATTGCCTGTCCTGAAAAAATTCTTAACGATCCTGTCTTCGAGTGAATGGTATGTTATTACAGCCATCCTGCCTCCAGGATTCAGCAATTCGCCTGCCTGCAATAGCATTTCCATCAGGCTTTCAATTTCACGGTTAACTGCAATCCTCAGGGACTGGAATACCCTTGCGTAAAACTTGTTCTCCTGCCTGAACGGGGCAAGCTTTCCGATGGCTTCCATAAGATCATTAACAGAAACAAAATGTTTTCTGTTCCTTGCAGTAATGATTTCCTTTGCAATCCTCCTGGAACCCTGGAGCTCCCCGTTCTTGAAAAAAATATCGGCAAGTTCTGCCTCTTCAAGCTTGTTGAGCAAGTCGGCTGCTGTAACTTTACCAGCCTGGTTCATTCTCATATCAAGAGGAGCATCCTGGCGAAATGTAAAACCACGTTCAGGTTCATCAAACTGGTGGAAAGATACCCCCAGGTCGGCTATCAGACCATCGATTGATGTGATACCTAAAAATCTAAGATTATTTTTCAGGAACCTGAAGTTCTGGAACAGGAGAGTAAACCTTTTATCATCCGGGGCGTTTGCTGCAACATCCTCATCCTGATCGAATGCAACAAGCTTTCCTGTTGTAAGATGCTTCAGAATTTCCATCGAATGACCTCCTCCTCCAAAAGTTACATCAACATAAATCCCTTCAGGCTTTATTTTCAGTCCGTCAATGCTTTCTTCCAGCAGTGCGGGTATATGATAAACCATTTCTGCTATTCTGCGTTATTGTTTCCACCCATCAGCTTCTCAGCCAGATCAGCAAATTCCGATGCCGGCATATCAATGCTGCTGTATGTCTCAGCAGCCCAAATCTCAATACGTCCATCCTGGCCGGCAAGGACAACATCCCTGTCGGCACCAATCATTTCCATCATCCTCTTCGGAATCAGCAGACGGTTGTTATTATCCATTGTCAGCTCAGCTGTTCCCTTGAAGAAATTCCTCATGAACATATTATGTTCACGGTTATATGGATTTATTTTCTTCCGGATCTTCTCCAGCTGTGCATTCCAGTCCTCAATTGAATACAGGACAAGGCAGTTTTCGAAGATATCTTTGCGTACCACAAAATGGTCCTGTGCACCGGCAGGCATCTGCTTTTTAAACGCTGCAGGAAGGATGATCCTCCCTTTAACGTCTGCCTTGCAACTGTAATCACCTATGAATGTGGCCATCTGATACCTGAGAAATTAGAGGCTAAAATATGAAATTTTATCCACTTTGACCCACTTTAACCCACTTTTTTCAGAATTGTTGATAAGTTTTATGGCTTTGAAAATTGATGAGAACTCAACCCGGAAATTCAAATCAGGTTAATTAGAATTGTGGATTGGAACATTTTGGCTTACTTTTTAATAACTTTGACGGCTTATTGCCAAAAAAATGAATGCAGTTCCTGATAAGGGCATCGGTCCAATTGACGTTGAAAAAGTGCTTAGGTCGAAAAATCCTTCACTTGCTAAGTTAATACCCGGGTTCCTTATCAATTATCTTAAGAGGACGATCCACCAGGATGAGATTAATGACTTCCTGATAAGATACGGCAACCTAAGGGATTCAGCCCTCGTGGATGCTTTTCTTGCACATTTCAATATCAGGTTCAATACTTACGGTACTGAAAATATTAGTCCCGATGGCAGGTATATTTTTATATCGAATCATCCCCTGGGAGGGCTGGATGGAGTTGTCTTTATAAGCGCTCTTTCTAAGATTTACCCTGATATAAAATTCCCAGTAAATGACATACTGACATACATTGAAAACCTTTCAGGAATATTTCTACCTATAAACAAGCATGGAAACCAGGACCGGGAAGCTGTGAGGAAAATTGAGGAAGCATATGAATCTGCAAGCCAGATATTATACTTCCCTGCAGGATTATGCTCCAGGAAGAAAAAAGGTGTAATTTCAGATCTTGAGTGGCATAAAAGCTTCATTGTAAAAGCAGTACAACATAAACGCGATGTGGTTCCTGCATATTTTTCAGGAAGAAATTCCGACTTTTTTTATAATCTTGCAAACCTCAGAAAATCACTTGGTATAGGTGCAAATATTGAAATGCTGTACCTGCCCGATGAGATGTTCAGGAATAAGGATGAAGTTATAAAGCTTGTGTTCGGGAAACCTGTACCCTGGCAAACCTTCGATAAATCAAAGACTCCAGTGGAATGGGCACAGCTGATGAAGACAGAAACATATAAACTTAAATCTTTGATATCCTGAATTTTGGTTATTAAAAAATTTTAACTTGCATTTTATTTTTGCTATGGATTCCCAGCCTTATTCAGATATGAAACCAATTATTGCCCAGTTACCAAAAGATCAGATCATTGCTGAGCTTACACCCGAACGTCTTCTGCGCAAGACAAACAACGGCAATAATGAAGTTTACATCTTTGATAATAATTCCTCTCCCATCCTTATGAATGAAGTTGGAAGGGTCCGGGAGCTTACCTTCCGTCATGCAGGAGGAGGAACGGGAAAAGAGCTCGATATTGATGAACACGATACAGATCCTGTGGATCCCCAGAAACAACTTATTGTTTGGGATCCTGAAAACATGGAGCTTATAGGAGGATACAGGATCTATTTCCCTGAAAAAGGCACTACAACTTATGACATTTCAAAATGGGCATCTTCAGCCTACTTTGATTTCTCCGATAAGTTCATGGTAAAATACTTTCCGCATGTCATGGAGCTCGGAAGGTCTTTTGTTCATCCCGATTACCAGTCGAAGAGCATGGGCAGAAAAAGCCTCTTTGCGCTTGACAATCTTTGGGACGGGCTCGGTGCAATTATTCTCGACAATCATCACATCAAATACCTGTTTGGAAAGGTTACAATGTATCCTCATTTCAACCCGAAAGCGAGGAATATGATTCTATATTTCCTGAAAAGACATTTTGACGATCCTGATAAGCTGGTAGTGCCTAAGGATCCTGCCGATATTGATCTTCACGTGGATGAGATGAAGAAAATTTTTACTGGATGGAGATACAAGGAAAATTACAAGATCCTTTCGCGCGAAGTGAGGAACCTTAATGAGAACATTCCTCCTCTCATAAATGCATACATGAACCTTTCTCCGACAATGAGAACATTTGGCACCTTCATAAACCACCATTTCGGCAACGTTGAGGAAACCGGCATAATGATCACATTAAGAGACATGTATGTTGAGAAGATCAACCGACATCTTTCCTCATACAAGAAAGATTTCCTCCTCACCTGGTTCAACCACAGGAATCAGTAGGCTCTTACATTACGCCCTTCAATGAAATTGATGAACGACTGGTTGACAACCTTGTTACCACCGGGTGTCGGATAATTTCCTGTAAAGTACCAGTCACCGATATGATCAGGACATGCTTCATGTAAACCTTCAATTGACTGGAAAACAACTGAGATCTCAGCTTTAATACCATCTGATCGAAGCATTGATGCAATTTTTTCCGAGACTTCATCAGGACACAAAGGCTGGTATATCATTTTTACCATATTTGTCATTTCGCCCACAGGTTTTTTCAGCTCTTTTAGTGTTTCTTCGTAGACCTGCGATATCAGCGATTCTCTTCCTGTGTCTTTTAATAAACCGATTGCTGCTTTAAAAGCAATGAAATCGCCCAACTTGGCCATGTCAATACCATAACAATCAGGATACCTGATC
Organism: Bacteroidales bacterium; assembly: GCA_035297425.1. Classification (GTDB taxonomy): domain Bacteria; phylum Bacteroidota; class Bacteroidia; order Bacteroidales; family VadinHA17; genus LD21. The sequence continues at coordinate 102,609 of DATGYZ010000029.1, forward strand.
TGCGGCGATGAAGAGACGATTATTATCTTTTTCGGATCGAGCCTGTCGAGTATTCTTATGATGCTTTTCTTGAGAGTTGTTCCCCTTACTATTGAATCATCGATAACAACGAGGCTGTCGACCCCGCGCTTTACCACTCCATAGGTAACATCATATACATGCTCTACAAGGTCATTCCTTTCCTTGTCCTCAGTAATGAAGGTCCGCAATTTTGCATCTTTCACTGCTATCTTCTCAACCCTGGGCCGCTGGCTAATGAGCTTCTGAAGCTCTCTCTCGGGCATTTTACCGTTACTTTCAACTATCTTCTTTACTTTGAGAGTATTAAGATATGTTTCAACACCTTTCACCAATCCATAAAAAGCGCTTTCAGCCGTATTTGGAATGTATGAAAACACTGTATGTTCGAGATCGTAGTCGATTGTCTTCAGCACCGGACCGGTAAGCAGTTCGCCAAGCTTTTTTCTTTCACGGTAAATATTCTTATCTGTACCCCTGGAAAAGTAAATGCGCTCGAAGGAACATTTTCTGGGTTCTGTTGCTTCTGTTATCTGTTCGATCCTGGCATCACCTGATTTTTTTATTATCAGGGCATGTGCAGGAGGAAGCTCATTCACATCATCCGTTCTTATGTTGAATACAGTCTGGATAACCGGCCTCTCTGAAGCAACCACAACTATCTCATCATCAAAATAATAAAACGCCGGTCTGATTCCCGCAGGGTCCCTCATAACAAAGGCATCCCCATGCCCTACCATTCCTGCCATGGCATAACCACCGTCCCAGTTTTTACTTGCTTTTCTCAGCACTGATGCAAGATCAAGATCATTTTCAATAAGCGGGGTAATGTCTTTTTTCGAGTATCCTTCCTGCTTGAACTTCCTGAACAATCTTTCATTTTCCTCATCGAGCCTGTGGCCGACATTCTCGAGTATTGTAACAGTATCTGAAAAGTCAACCGGTGTCTGGCCAAGCTCCACAAGGCTGCTGAAGACTTCGCCTACGTTTGTGAGATTGAAATTACCGGCCATAACAAGGTTCTTTGACTTCCAGTTATTTTCACGGCTCACCGGATGCACATAATCGATGTTATAGTTGCCGTAAGTGCCGTACCTTAGGTGCCCAAGGTAAATATCACAGGCAAAAGGCACGGAATGCTGAATGTATGCAGGATCTTTAAAGCCTTCAGGATTTCTTATCATCAGGCTGTTAATATCCTGATACATAAGCCGGAAGATATCTTTTATCGGGTTTGTCTGGTTTGATCTCTGCCTGAAGATGTACCTGTTCCCGGGCAGAACATTGAGCTTTATGCCTGCAAGCCCTGCTCCATCCTGACCTCTGTTATGCTGCTTTTCCATAAGCAGGTACATCTTCTGGAGACCGTAATTCCAGGCACCATATTTTTCAATATAATATTCGAGCGGTTTTCGCAATCTTATCATTGCTATACCGCACTCATGTTTTATACTATCGCTCATAATTAATTCTTGTTCAGCTCAGGAAATCTGATAATATCAGGTACGATGTAGGCATCGGGAAAAACCCTGCTGATCTCAAGGAAAAGTCTTGTTGCTTCAGCTTTGGTCCTGAAATCACCAACCCTGACTTTAAAATACCCCGGTTCGGAATATAGTACACGTGAAGTCACATCCGGAAACCGGTTCACAAATTCCGCGTCGGCTTTTCTTGATTCCTCCCTTGCATTCCTGTTTGAACTGCTGTAAATCTGGATCCTGTAGCCATTCATCCCATAATAACCATTTTCTTCGTAGACCCGCATGCTCATAAGGATATACCTGCTAAGTAATGTATCTATGGCAGGATGCTGGATAATATTAAGCTCGCCTGATTCTTTGTCTGCCCTCTTAAAAAGGTCCGTTGTCTTTACATAAGACTGGGCACCAGCCCTTGCACAAAGCACGGAAGTCAAAAAGATCACAAAAAGGATACGTTTTAACATGCCGCAAAATTAATAAATCGTTTCAGATTATTGACTCTGTAATAACTTTATTAAAGCAGGAATGATGATTATTGCAATGTTTTAATTCCAAGGAAGAACCTGTTACCCAGCGAACCTGCAAAGACAAACTCTTTTCCTCCCACGATACTAAAGCCTGAAGCAAATGCATCAGTTGAAACTGATGCGCAGGCATTGAATGGTCGTATTATGCCGACATCTGATCCGTCGATCCTGTCGAGTTTATTTACAATGAAGCACCTGCGGTCAAGAATAAGCATCTTGCCTTCTGCATCAAAAAGCAGCGATCTTCCCTCGTTGCTGAATTCAGTATATTTCTTCTGGGACCATCCTGGTGCTGTAATTCCAGTTGGTTCGAGAGCTGTTAAAAAAGAGTTTGTCGTCAGAATGCCCTGGCTGGTTATTTCACTCCTGCCACCGGCATATATCTTGCCTGACACATCCCTTACAACAAATAAGCATGCTGATGAGAACGATGGATTATTGAACAATTCAGCTTCCCAGATCTTATCAAGAACCGGCGAATAAGATGCCACATAAGCCCTGGATTTTGTTGTTGCCTGCTTCTTTGTAATTGCAAGCAAAATATTCCCGTTGAAACCTTGTGTGGCATCAAAAGCTGAAACATAATATCCTGCTGTACTTATCTTTTTCCTTAATGAAATCAATCCAGTGGTATCAAGCCTGACAAACATGAACCCTGTATCACCATTACCCAGTGAATCAGGCAATGGTGAAGCTATTGCAAGAAGGCCTCCGTTAACAGTCAGGAGCCTGGCAGATTCAACATTGAAACCTGTATGAAGCGTATCCTGCCAGACAGGTTCACCCCGGAGGTTGTACCTCATCAGCAGCAGGTTGGTACCGTTATTCCCGGCAAGAGTCATTCCTGTTTCATCGGTAACGAACGATGTGAATGACCCGGGAATATCAGGATTGATAACGAAATTCTCTTTTCTTTCTTTGTTGATACTTACAAGAAAAGGTTTCCCATCGGACCGGCCGCACGCAATGAAAACACTGTCTGATAACGGCTTCACATAAAAAGCCTCTCCCTCTCCATATGATTTGCTCCAGACAAAAGAATTATTGCTTTCTTCCTTGCTGCATGATGTGAACAGCATAAGAAAAACCAGGCAGGGAAAAAACATTTTCATGCGGCAGTATTTAATGCCGCTGACCTATTCCTCCAGGGCAGCAGCCAGTTCATCTGTCATTTCCAGGTTGTGATAAACAAACTGGATATCATCATCATCTTCAAGGGCATCAACAAGCCTGAGAACCTTTCTTGCTGAATCCACATCAAGCTTTTTCTGTGTGGTAGGAATGCGCTTCAACCCAGCTTCATCAGGTTCGATACCGAGTTCATTAAGCTTTTTATTGAGGCTTCCGAAATCCTCCATTGCACATGTTACTGTTAGCGTGTCGCCGTCAACTTCAAAATCCTGGGCTCCGGCATCGATCATTTCGAGCTCGAGATCATCGAGGTTGAAGCCATCATTTTTTATTGTGAAAATACCTTTACGTTCAAAGATGAATTTCAATGAGCCAGTTGTTCCAAGGTTACCGCCATGCTTGTTAAATGCGGCTCTCACTGTTGCAACTGTTCTGTTGTTGTTATCCGTGAGGCACTCAACAAATACTGCAACACCACCTGATGCATAACCCTCGAAAGTTGTCTCAATGAAGCTCTCCGCGTCAGCGCCAGTAGCCTTCTTTATTGCCCGCTCAATATTGTCCTTGGGCATGTTGGCTCCCTTCGCATTCTGGACTGCAAGCCTGAGCCTGGCATTAGTGTCAGGATCGGGACCGCCTTCTTTCGCAGCAATTATAATTTCCTTGATAATTTTTGTAAAGATTTTGCCTCTCTTGGCGTCTATTGCACCTTTCTTACGCTTAATGGTAGACCATTTATTATGACCTGACATATGTTATAGTATTTTATTCGTTGCAAAAATAAATAATTCTTTCAATCCTCATTCATACTTTATACTTTTGTGCGATTGATAATTACGCATCGGGAAGGAATGACCTGTATGGCAATGACCTGTCTGAAATTGATAATTATTAACTGCTGAATTGATTTTAATCATATTTCTCAAAGCGTTGCCGGCTTCATAAAAAATGACAAGAGGGAGATAAATGACTAAGAAAGTATATATAGAAACCTATGGGTGTCAGATGAATGTGGTTGACAGCGAAGTTGTTATGTCAATATTATCTGAAGCCGGTTATGAACCTGCAACAAGGGTTAATGATGCCGGGCTGATACTGATAAATACATGTTCGATCCGTGATAATGCTGAGCAGCGTATCTGGGGAAGGCTGAGAGAGTTAAATCATCTCAAGAAAAAAAACAATGATCTGAAGATCGGGCTGATAGGCTGCATGGCTGAAAGGCTTAAAGAGAAGCTCCTTGAGAATGGTGAAGTGATCGATATTGTTGCCGGCCCTGATTCATACAGGTCCCTGCCGGGTCTTGTTGCCGAAGCAAGCTCGGGTCACAAGGCTGTAAATGTGCTGCTGTCAAGAGAGGAGACCTATGACGACATCTCCCCGGTAAGAATGGACATTAACGGTGTCACATCTTTCATTTCGATAATGAGAGGCTGCAACAACATGTGTGCCTACTGCGTGGTGCCTTATGTGCGTGGCGCTGAAAGAAGCCGTGAGCCTGAATCAATAATCAGGGAGGCTACTGAATTATACGATAAAGGCTACAGGGAAGTGACATTGCTCGGGCAGAATGTCGATTCTTATAACTGGAACGGGAAACCTTTTGAATGGCTGCTCGGGCAGGTGGCAGGAATCAATCCTGCCCTGAGAATAAGGTTTTCAACTTCACACCCCAAGGATATATCGGATGATCTTCTCCGCACAATAGCCGGCCATGAGAATATCTGCAAACATATCCATCTGCCTGCGCAGAGCGGAAGCACCCGCATCCTGAAGCTGATGAACAGGGAATACTCGAGGGAATGGTACTTGGATCGCGTAAGAGCAATAAGGGAATTAGTGCCAGGCTGTTCGATCTCATCAGATATGATTGCAGGGTTCTGCACTGAGACAGAAGAAGATCACCGGGAATCACTTTCATTAATGGAGTGGGCCGGGTACGATTTTGCCTATATGTTCAAGTACAGTGAAAGGCCCGGGACAAAAGCAGCCCGCAAGCTAAAAGATGATGTACCTGAAGAAGTGAAATCTGCAAGGCTTTCAGAGATGATAGCTCTTCAGAATAAACTATCGGCCAGGTCGAAAAAACAGGATGTCGGCAAAACACTCCGGGTATTAATCGAAGGCTTTTCAAAAAGATCACATGATAATTATTACGGAAGAACTTCCCAGAATAAAGTTGTGGTCTTCCCATTAAGCGGGTACAGCAAGGGTGATTATGTTAATGTTCATATTGAACGTGCTACTTCAGCCACATTAGTGGGATCTGTCGAGCTGGATCATTGATCTTTTTACGGGATTTGTTTAACTTAGCTGCAAAATATCAGGATATGAAAATTATAGCCTGCCTTTTTATGTCTGTTACCTTTATGTTACAGGCATATTCCCAGAAAAAAGTAGAGATATCTGGCAGAGTCGTGGATTCCCATTCCAACCCTGCAGCCGGAATAACAATATTCATCGATAAGACGAATACGGGCAAAATAACAGATCGTAACGGAAATTTCAGGTTAAAAGTAGGAACGGATGCCATGGTTATCAGTATTCTGACACCATCCGGAGAATTTTTAGAAGCACCAATAAACAGGCAGGAAGAAAATATAATCATTGTTGATGGAGGAAAGCTTCCTGGCGGGTCAGCAGGCAGTGAAGAAAAAATCAATATAGGCTATGGCTCCGTTGAAAGAAAGAACTTGACAGAACCTGTCAACAAATTAGATGTTGAAAAGCGAAATGTTGTTTTCAGCTCCATATACGAGATGATCGGCACACAACCGGGAGTCCAGGTAAACGGAAGGAAAATACTCATTCGCGGGGTAAGTTCATTTACCAGCGACACACAACCCCTTTTTGTCCTGGATGGCAATGTTGTCTCGGATATAGATAATATCTCACCTGAATCGGTAAAATCAATCGAGATACTGAAAGGTTCATCGACAAGCATTTATGGATCAAGGGGTGCAAATGGGGTTATCCTGATAACCCTGAAAAAATAGGTCAGCCCTTTTTCCTGATATCAATCATCAGCTCATTGAGCTGTTTAGCCTGGATGGGTGCCGGGGTATCGAGCATTACGTCCCTGCCTGAATTATTTTTCGGGAATGCAATAAAATCCCTTATTGAATCCTGTCCACCGAACATTGCAACCCACCTGTCAAATCCAAATGCTATTCCTCCATGGGGAGGAGCACCGAACCTGAAAGCATTGAGAAGGAAGCCGAATTGTTCTTCTGCCTCCGCTTCAGTAAATCCAAGCACTTTGAACATTATTTTCTGAACAGCAGCATCATGAATTCTTATTGATCCCCCACCTATTTCAACACCATTAATAACAAGGTCATATGCATTGGCCCTGACTTTCCCCGGTTCAGTCTCCATCAGGGGCAGGTCTTCGGGAACAGGAGAAGTGAAAGGATGATGCATTGCAAAAAACCTCTTTTCTTCAGCATCCCATTCAACAAGCGGAAAATCGACAACCCAGAGAGGCACGAAAACATCCTTTTTTCGTAAACCCAGCCTGCTACCCATCTCCAGCCTGAGCTCTGAAAGAGCCTGAAGTGTTTTCTTTTTCTCTCCCGCAAGAACAAGAATAAGATCACCCGGTTCTGCATTCATTGCAACTGCCCATGCTTTCAAATCTTCCGGTGAATAGAATTTATCTGCAGACGATTTCAAAGTGCCATCGGTATTGTATTTAATATATACAAGTCCCTTTGCACCAATCTGGGGTCTTTTAACGAATTCGGTAAGCTCATCGGTTTGCTTCCTTGTATATTCAGAACAGCCTTTGGCACAAATTGCACCAACATATTCTGCTGAATCAAATACAACAAAGTTCTTACCCTTCACCATACCTGTAATATCATTGAATTGCATGCCAAAGCGTAGATCAGGCTTATCCGAGCCATACAATTCCATTGCTTCACTGTAAGGGATCCTGCGGAAAGGCTCATCAAAGCTGACATTGCGGATCTGTTTGAAGAGATATTTAGCCAGGCCTTCGAAAGTATTTAGGATATCGTCTCTTTCAACAAATGACAGTTCACAGTCGATCTGAGAAAATTCAGGTTGCCTGTCAGCCCTCAGGTCTTCATCCCTGAAGCATTTTACAATCTGGAAATACTTGTCGAAGCCGGCCACCATAAGCAGTTGTTTCAATGTCTGTGGCGATTGGGGCAATGCATAAAAGGTTCCCGGCTGCATCCTTGAGGGCACGACGAAATCACGAGCACCTTCCGGGGTTGATTTAATAAGCACAGGTGTCTCAACTTCAATAAAACCTATTGAATCCATGTACTTGCGGACTTCCTGCGCAACCCTGTGCCTGAGAACAATATTGTTCTTTACCGGCGCTCTTCTGAGATCGAGGTACCTGTATTTCATTCTCAGCTCTTCACCACCATCTGTATCATCTTCAATTGTAAATGGAGGCAACTCACTCTTATTCAGAACATTCAATTCGTAAACATCAATTTCAATGTCGCCTGTGGGCATCTTGGGATTCTTATTGCTCCGTTCCCTTACGGTACCAGTTGCCTGTACAACATACTCGCGTCCAAGCTTCCTCGCTTTACCACAAAGATCACTGTTCACCTCCATATTGAAGACGAGCTGCGTTATTCCATATCTGTCGCGCAGATCGATGAATGTCATTCCGCCAAGATCGCGCGATTTTTGCACCCATCCGCAAAGTGTAACTTTTTTCCCTGTATCACTCAGTTTCAGCTCGCCGCAAGTATTTGTCCTGTACATTTGATTCTTTTTAAAGTCTCTGCAAAAGTAAGAAAATCTATACCTTGAAATTACGACCCCGGCAATTTTGTTTCATGTCCCAAAACCTTATGCCTAATAAATAGTATTTTTGATTTCTCTTTATGACACAAACAGATGGTTCGTTCGGTACATGAGACATTTATGAAGGCGGCTCTGGATGAGGCCATGAAAGCTTATGAAAAGCATGAAGTGCCTGTAGGCGCCGTTATAGTTCACAAGAATATTATAATAGCACGCGCTCACAACCTTACAGAAACCTTAAAAGACCCTACTGCACACGCGGAGATGCAGGCAATAACGGCGGCTACCGACTGGATAGGAGGCAAATACCTTGAAGATTGTACAATCTATGTTACTGTTGAACCTTGCGGGATGTGTGCAGGAGCCCTCGGGTGGAGCCAGATTCCGGTGATAATATTTGGCGCTGCTGACGAAAAGAAAGGATACAGGAGATACTCTGAGAAACTTCTTCATCCCAGGACAAAAGTTACAGGGGGAATACTTGAAACTGAATGCAGCAACCTGATGAAGGATTTTTTCAGAAGCAGGAGATAGTAATAGATTGGAAATATGTTGCTAAATTTATATTAAATTAAGCTTTTATGACTTTCGATAACAGCAAGACAATAATCGGTTTCCGTATCAAGCTTTTTATCTTTACAGTTGTCTTCCTGGCTTACCTCATACTCGCATATCCTGCAGGGATCATTAAGTTCCCGCTTCTTGGTCTCAATGACACAGCCTGGACTCTTATTCTTTCTGCCTTATGGATAATTGTAGCCCTCACTCCGATGGTTTTAAATTATCAGTTCGTTTATTTTTCTGATGATACAGAGAAAATTGTGATCAGGTACTTCAGCGCCGGCATCTTCGGGGGAAGAAAGAATTCAATAGAAATAGATAAAAGGAATTATGCCGGATACAAAACAGAAAAAAGCTTTTTTGGACTGATTACTGGCATCACATTATATCAGAAATTCAATGATGGCGTTGCCAAATATCCTCCTGTTTACATCAGCGCACTCTCAGCACAGGAAAAATCAAAAATGTTACGGACTCTCAGCTCCTATGCCCTGAACTGACGGTATTATCTGACAGTATGAGTTTTATCATTTTTATTTGTATTGAACAATCTCAATTTTGAAATATATTTTTTTCCTGTAATTACTTATAAAACATAAAGACATGAACGTTGACAAAATCATGAACAACCTCGAGAAAAAGCACCCCGGGGAAGTTGAATATCTTCAGGCTGTCAGAGAAGTGCTTGAGTCAATTGAAGAAGTGTACAATGAAAACCCCCAGTTTGAATCTGCAAATATAATAGAGCGGATCATTGAACCTGACAGGGTTATAACTTTCAAGGTACCATGGGTTGATGATGAAGGCAATGTTAAGGTGAATCTTGGATACAGGATCCAGTTTAACAATGCAATAGGGCCATATAAGGGCGGCCTGCGTTTTCACCCGAGTGTTAACTTGTCGATTCTCAAATTCCTTGGTTTCGAACAGATCTTCAAGAATGCGCTTACAACACTCCCGATGGGTGGAGGAAAAGGAGGATCTGACTTTGATCCCAAGGGAAAATCGAATGCAGAAGTTATGAGATTTTGCCAGGCATTTATGATGGAACTGTGGAAATATATTGGTCCGGAAACCGACGTTCCTGCAGGTGATATAGGTGTTGGTGGCAGGGAAATAGGGTACCTGTACGGAATGTACAAACGATTGAAAGGCGATCATACAGGAGTGCTAACAGGAAAAGGAAGCAACTGGGGCGGCTCTCTCATCAGGCCTGAAGCAACAGGTTTCGGCTGTGTATATTTTGCAAAAGAGATGCTTGCAACAAAAGGTGAATCATTTGTGAACAAAAGGGTCGCCATCAGCGGTTTTGGAAATGTAGCCTGGGGCGCAGCACTCAAAGCCACTGAGCTGGGAGGAAAAGTTGTAACAATATCAGGTCCGGACGGGTACGTTTATGATCCAGAAGGAATATCAGGAAAGAAAATTGAATTCATGCTTGAACTCAGAGCTTCAAACCAGGATATAGTTAAACCATATTCCTATGCTTTTGAAGGAGTTGAATTCCATGAAGGCAAAAGGCCCTGGGAGGTTAAGGTTGACATAGCACTGCCATGCGCAACCCAAAATGAGCTGAACGGCGATGATGCAGCAATGCTTATTAAGAATGGCTGTATCTGTATATGTGAAGGTGCAAATATGCCATGTACGCCACAGGCAATAGAAGTAATACAGCGCGCAGGTCTGCTATTCTCTCCCGGCAAGGCATCAAATGCCGGGGGTGTTGCAACATCAGGACTTGAGATGACTCAGAACTCTATGAAGCTGAGATGGAACAGCACTGAAGTTGATGACCGTCTGCATGAAATCATGAGGAACATACATGCACAATGCGTTAAATACGGAAAAAGGGAAGATGGCTTTGTTGACTATGTGAAAGGTGCAAACATAGCGGGATTCCTTAAGGTCGCAAGCTCTATGCTCGACATGGGAGTTCTGTAGTTAACCTTTAAATTAATATTTTAAAGCTGCCGGAAACATACCGGCAGCTTTTTTATTTCTGATGAATATTGTTTAAATTGCCTCTGTATTCGCTGCTGATTTTTATTTTTCTCATAATGTGCCGGTAATTGCTGACATACTTATCATAACTGGGACTTCTGCAACATGTCAGAAATATCTCTTGAACATAAAATAGCCCTGGGGCTTATTCCGGGTGTTGGCGACATTAATGCCAGGAAGCTTGTTTCAGTGCTTGGCAGCGTTGAAGCTGTTTTTACAGAACCTTACAGGTCACTTGTAAAGATCCGTGGTATTGGCAATGGCCTCGCAAAATATATTTCAGACAGGTCATACCTCCCTCTTGCCTCAAAGGAGGCTGATTATGTTTCAAAGCATGGAATCAGAACCTTTTTCTATCTCGATGATGACTATCCTTTCAGGCTCAGGCAATGCGAAGATTCACCTGTTGTTTTTTATTTCAAAGGCAACTGTGATCTTAACTCAATGAAGATGCTGAGCATAGTTGGCACCCGGAGTGCAACAGCAAGAGGGAGGGAATTATGCGAAAAAATTATCGGAGGTCTTGCTGCAGGAAATTCCGACCTCGTAATTGTAAGTGGCCTTGCATATGGCATTGATATTGCATGTCATAAAGCTTCTCTTCAGTATAACCTGCAGACTGTAGGCGTTCTTGCACACGGACTGAAAACAATCTACCCTTCACTTCATTCGCAAATAGCAAGGAGCATGGTTACTTCAGGAGGACTTCTTACTGATTTTGTTTCAGACTCGTTGCCTGAAAGAAATAACTTCCTGAAAAGGAACAGGATTATAGCCGGATTGTCTGATGCCACAGTTGTTGTGGAATCGGGTTTAAAAGGAGGCGCTTTGATCACTGCAGATATTGCAAATTCTTATAACAGGGATGTTTTTGCAGTACCCGGCAGGCCTGAAGACCAGTATTCGCAGGGCTGTAACAATCTCATAAAGACCAATAAAGCCTCACTAGTGGAGACATCGGAAGATATAGAATATTTTCTCAACTGGAAGAAGGAAAGGACAAAACAACCCGTGCAGAAAACACTCTTTTCCGATATGGATGCTGATGAAAGAACCATCTTTGAGCTTATCAGCAAAGAAGGAGAGTTCAGCATAGATGGTATATGCAGAACACTCGGCCTTCCCGTTTATAAGTTGTCAGCCACTCTCCTTCAGATGGAATTTAAAGGAATCCTGAAGTGTTTTCCTGGAAATATTTACAGAATAGCATAAATTTCTTAAAGTTTTAAAGTGAAATGCAAAAGATGCTTGCATTAAGTTTTATTCTTTTTACTTTAGTGACCTCATTTGTTAACTAAAAATATTTATGGATCCTCGAGTACAAAATTTCATGGCTACTGTTGTGGCCAAAAACCCCGGTGAAAAAGAGTTTCACCAGGCAGTGCAGGAAGTTGCAGAATCGTTAATTCCGTTCATTGAAGAAAACCCAAAGTACAAACACGCCAAGATCCTTGAAAGAATGGCTGAGCCTGAAAGAACAATCATCTTCAGGGTACCATGGCTTGATGATAAGGGAGAGATTCAGATCAATCGTGGTTACAGGATTGAAATGAGCAGCGCTATCGGTCCATACAAAGGTGGGTTGCGCCTCCATCCGACTGTGAACCTTGGCATACTTAAATTTCTTGCTTTCGAGCAGGTTCTGAAAAACAGTCTTACAACTCTCCCGATGGGTGGTGGCAAAGGCGGTTCTGATTTTGATCCTAAAGGAAAGTCAGATAATGAAGTGATGAGATTCTGCCAGAGTTTCATGACTGAGCTCTACAGGCATATCGGTCCTGACACAGATGTACCGGCAGGTGATATAGGTGTTGGTGGCAGGGAAATAGGTTATCTGTTCGGACAATATAAAAGGCTGAGAAACGAATTTACCGGTGTTCTTACCGGAAAAGGAATTGAATGGGGAGGTTCCCTAATACGCCCTGAAGCAACAGGCTATGGTGTAACCTATTTTGCAGAAGAGATGCTTGCTACCAGGGGTGACAGCATGAAGGGCAAGATCGTATGCATATCAGGATCGGGCAACGTTGCGCAGTATGCAATTGAAAAAGTGAACGAACTTGGAGGAAAAGTTGTTACTGCTTCAGATTCTGACGGGTTTATTTATGATCCAAAAGGAATAGATTCCAAAAAACTGCAGTTCATCATGGATCTGAAAAATGTCAGGAGAGGAAGGATAAAGGAATATGCATCCAAATTTGGTGTTGAGTATTTCGAATGTAAAAGGCCATGGATCATTAAATGCGATGTTGCTATGCCAAATGCAACCCAGAATGAAGTATCAGAGGAAGAAGCAAAACTGCTTGTAAAGAATGGTTGTATCTGCGTTGCTGAAGGAGCAAATATGCCTTCTACCCCTGAGGCTATTGAAGTATTCCTTGCAGCCAAGATACTTTATGGCCCTGGCAAAGCTGCAAATGCCGGAGGAGTGGCAACTTCGGGACTTGAAATGACACAAAACTCAATGAGGCTTCCCTGGTCACGTGAGGAAGTTGATGAAAGACTTCATACAATTATGAAGAATATTCATCAGACATGTGTAAAATATGGCACAAAGAGTGATGGATATATCAACTATGTTGACGGAGCCAATATCGGTGGATTTGTAAAAGTAGCAAATGCAATGATTGCACAGGGTGTAGTCTGATGCATCTTATTGATACACATACACATTTGTATCTCCCTGAATTTGACAATGACAGGGATGAAACGGTAAAAAGAGCATTAAGCAACGGAGTGGTAAAACTATTCATGCCGAATATTGATACCACCTCCGTTGACCCGATGCTTGAAATGGTTGAAAAATACCCGGGAGTTTGTTTTCCAATGGCAGGGCTTCACCCTACATCCGTAAAAGAAGATCATGAAAAACAGCTTGAAGAAATTGAAAAGCTTCATGAGAAGCACAACTTCATTGCTGTTGGTGAGATAGGGATAGACCTCTATTGGGACAAAACCCATATTAAAGAACAAATACTTGCATTTCGCAGGCAGTGCCAGTTTGCATTGAGCATGAACCTCCCTGTTGTTGTTCATTCAAGAGATTCTTTCCCTGAAGTATTTTCTGTGCTTGATGAATTCAGGGGAAAAGGACTCAGGGGAGTCCTGCATGCATTTACAGGCGGCACTGTTGAAGCTGAAAAAGCTTTAAGCCTGGGATTTATGCTGGGCATAGGTGGCATTGTCACCTTCAAAAACTCTGGTCTCGACAGGGTTGTTAATTCAACAGATATCAAAAATATAGTACTGGAAACAGATTCACCTTATCTTGCTCCCGTTCCACATAGAGGAAAAAGAAATGAGAGTTCGTATATTTGCATAATAAACAAGAAACTTGCAGATATAAAAGGAATGACAGAGAAAGAAGCTGCAGAAGCAACGTTCTCCAATTCCGCGGAACTCTTCAACCTCAGTGAATGAAAAGCAGTAAGGAAATTTCCATACTTATTATCTATACAGGAGGAACGATCGGGATGGTTCATGACCCCGAATCTGGTTCGCTGATTCCGATTGATTTCAGACATATAACAGATCATGTTCCCGAACTCAGGAAACTCGGTTATGATATACATTCTGTTTCCTTCGATCCCGTAAAAGATTCTTCCAACATCGATCCTGATGTCTGGCTGCGAATGGCCGAGATCATTGAAAACAGCTATGCTGATTTTGATGGCTTTGTGATCCTTCATGGCACAGATACCATGTCATATTCAGCTTCAGCTTTGAGCTTCATGCTTGAGAATCTTTCAAAACCTGTGATCTTCACAGGTTCTCAGCTGCCTATTGGTCTGCTTCGAACCGATGGAAGGGAAAACCTGATCACAGCTATTGAAATAGCAGCTGCAACTCTGAACGACAAGCCGGCAGTTCCGGAGGTATGCATCTATTTTGACAATAAGCTGACAAGAGGAAACAGGACAACCAAGCTGAATGCAGAACATTTTGATGCCTTTGACTCACCGAATTTTCATTCGCTTGCAGAGGTTGGCCTGCACCTGAAATATTCAAGAGACCTCATCAGGTATCCGTTACCAGGAAAAGATTTGCTGGTACACAGATCGTTTGACAATAATGTTGGTATACTGAAGATCTTTCCGGGTATCAGCAGGCATCTCGTAAGATCAATAATAAACACTGAAGGATTAAGAGGGTTGATCATAGAAACCTTTGGATCCGGAAATGCACCTACATATCCCTGGTTCATTGACGAACTGAGCCGTTTCATAAACAGGGGGGGCATAATTTTCAATGTTACACAATGCCATGGAGGAAGTGTTGAGATGGGCTTGTATGAGACAAGCAGGCAGATGCTTGCTGCCGGAGTAATAAGCGGCAATGACATTACATCAGAAGCATCGATCACAAAGCTGATGTTCCTTCTTGGAAAATATTCTTCACGTGAGAAGGTTGTGGAGGAACTTAAAAAGTCACTTGCCGGGGAGATGTCATAATAAGGATTGGAAATATTTTTGTAATTTGCGGCCCGTTTCAAGGGAGAGATGCAGGAGTGGTTTAACTGGCACGCCTGGAAAGCGTGTGTACCTCAAAAGGGTACCGGGGGTTCGAATCCCCCTCTCTCCGCAACACCAATTGCTCCCGTAGCGCCAGCTGCGGGATTTTTGTGTTCAACCGTCCGAGCCAGGCTCGCCTGAGCGAAGGAAGGTTGAACACAAAAACAATATGAGCGCAGTTCATATCGAAGCAATTGGTGTTGCAGGTCCTTCCCCCGGGATCACAGCCGAATAAAATGAGGCTGTAATCCTGTCTTTCAGAACTCCGAGCCCTTCTTGCAGGAGTGAGGAGAGCTGAAAACAAAAATCAATATGCGCGAAGCACATATGGAGTAATTTGTTTTGCATGGTTCTCTCCCGGGATCACAGTCTGGGTGTCTGGGTGTCTTGGTGTCTGGGTGTCTGGGTGTCCTGGTGTCCTGGTGTCCACTCAAAATTTCATATAGCATAACGCCCGGACCCACGACATCCAGACCCAATGACTCACAGACTGTTATAGAATAATTCTTAAATTTTGAACATTCCTTCGCAGCCTTTGTCATACTGTTAACCAATTAACAGTACTCGTATAATTAAAATATTCAGTCATGAAAAACTTGATTTTATTTTTGATGCTGATAGCTATGATGGTTCTGTTAGCAGGATGCGGAAATAGCAATGGAACTGACAAAGAAAAATCTCAACCGGAAGAGATGACAGCACAACAACTTGTACAAAGGGGGGAGTATCTTGTAACTTTTGTTGGCTGTCATGACTGCCACTCTCCAAAAGAAGTAGGTCCGCAGGGACCGTCATTGATAAAGGAACTCCTGTTATCGGGATACCCCGCAGACAGGCCTGTGATGCAGGGCAATCCTGAGGTTCTGAAACAGGGATGGATCCTGTTCGTTCCTGATCTCACTTCAGCTTCAGGACCTTGGGGTGTTTCATTTTCAGCTAATCTCACTTCAGACCAGACAGGTATTGGGAACTGGACCGAGGAGAACTTTTTAAGAGCGCTGAAAGAAGGTAAATACAAAGGTATCGCAAACTCAAGGCAGCTTCTGCCACCGATGCCCTGGCAAAATTTTGCAAATGCCGACAACAATGATCTGAGAGCAATCTTTGCATACCTTAAAAGCACAAAACCTGTAAGTAATGTTGTTCCGGCAGCAATCATCAACCAGCAACCCGACAACCAGGTTGTTACAAAAAAATAACTTGGTTTCATGAAATTTACAAAGCTGCAGAGGATGCAGCTTTTTTTGTGCTCAGAGCTTGACAATGCTCTATATTCCAGTTTTATGTAACTTACATGTATAAATACAATTAAATGCCTGTATATAAAATACCGGAGCCCCTCCAGTTCAATACCCTGAAGCATCACCTTATTTATATGAGGTATTTTATTGCAGAAGCCGTTTCGGGTATTATACCAGCTAATGAAATTCTTAAATCATTAAAACATACAGGAACCTCGGTAATGGATGTTTATGCCGGGAAATTGAATGTGGAAGAAATAGCAAGTGAAACAATTAACATCCTGAAAGCAGGAGGAATCCTTGATCATGATAATTTTCTGACCTGGACCGGCAATGAGTCTTCAGGGTACAGGATACTTACTTTATCTGATTATTCGCGCTGGGCTGTCAAGTATCACAAGAGCAATGTCCATTATGTCCATATCTTTCCCGCCAGGGGCAGTCCTTTTACCTTCAGGGTTAAGGCCAATACAATAAAATCTGCAATACTTTATTTAATCCTCAGTGGCAGAGACTATATAACCACCGAAGGACTGAATGCAGCTCGCTCATTTGCAGGACTTTCTCCGGTAAAAGACATTGCAGAAGTTGAAGCTATTGTTGGTATGATTGAAATCCTCAGGAATGAGAAAATCTAAATTTTTAATTGCAGAAATAATATACGTAAATAACAGTATCCAGCTCACACTCAGTAAGCAAAATTCCGGATTCAAGCTCCAGTAGCGATGATGACATTCTGTTGAACTCAGGGTTAGATATAATCAGTTCTTCCATGGCCGGGTAGTTTCTATAAAGATAAGAAAATCTAATCACAGGAGGGTTCCATCATAAAAACATTTTACAGTGCTACACTTATCTAATAATCAAGTATCTGAATAAAGAGTTTTAGATTTCTAACACGGATGAAAGAATCCAGGGTCAAATATTCAATCAATATTTCTTCGTGAAAACCATGTTATGATCCCATATTAAAATTTGTATAATCTCAACTTTAACCCTGTATTTTGTTGATAGTTATTAAGATAATGTTCCTCAAAAACTGGATTTAATAAGATGTCCTGCATGCAAAATGGACCCCGAGCCAGTAAAAAACTGATTACTCAATAAAAAGCAGGATAACCTTTTTCGGTAGTCCTGCCTGTGATCCCGGAGCGATTGTTCGCTACACGCTGGCAGCCACTCCAACCAGCTCACGAACTCACTCACTTCGTTCGTTCGGTTCGAACGCTCCATCCCTTCGTTCTCATCGCTCCTGGTTCTTACAAATTCAGGATTAATTAAATAAAGAAAGATTACCGTTTCTGGTAATCTTTCAAGGTGATCCCGGAGCGATTGTTCGCTACCCGCTGGCAGCCACTCCAACCAGCTCACGAACTCACTCACTTCGTTCGTTCGGTTCGAACGCTCCATCCCTTCGTTCTCATCGCTCCTGGTTTTCAATAAGGATCGAAATGAATAAAAAAGAGGATAACCATAAACAGGTAATCCTCCTTTGTGATCCCGGAGCGATTCGAACGCTCAACCAACAGAACCGGAATCTGTCATTCTATCCATTGAACTACGGGACCGTTTGTTACTGCAAAAGTATAACCAAAAGGCCGTTTATCAAAATAAAACAAGGGTGGATTATGAAATCAACTGTTTTTAACAGAAGTGCCTATCTTTTTTAAAAACTGATCGTTCCGAAGCAAAAAAGAAACATGCCAGAACTCCCCATGGATCTTTTTCATTATTTTTGCCAACCTTAACATTGTCTGTAACAGATTAAAAAATGGATTATAATTTCACCGAAATAGAGAAAAAGTGGCAGAAATACTGGGAGGATAACAAGACTTTCAAAACATCTGATGATATAACAAACCCGAAGAAATTTTATGCCCTTGATATGTTTCCGTACCCTTCCGGAGCCGGGTTGCATGTAGGGCACCCGGAAGGTTATACAGCCACTGATATTTTCAGCAGGTACAAAAGGATGAATGGCTACAATGTGCTTCACCCTATGGGATGGGATGCATTTGGCCTGCCTGCAGAACAATATGCAATTCAGACGGGTACCCATCCCTCAATAACAACAAAGAGAAATTGCGATACTTTCAGAAGGCAGATAAAAGGTCTTGGCCTTAGTTATGACTGGGACAGGGAGATCAACACAACAGATCCGAAATATTTCAAATGGACACAGTGGATCTTTATACGCCTTTATAATACGTGGTTTGATGAAGAGCTTCAAAAAGGCAGACCTGTTTCGGAATTGACAATTCCTCTTGAAATCAGCAACCAGGGAAGTAAGGCAATAAAAGAGTATATAAATTCAAAAAGGCTTGCCTATTATGATGATGCTCATGTATGGTGGTGCCCCAGTTGCAGAATCGTGTGTGCAAATGAAGAGGTTCTTTCAGATGGTTCACATGAAAAATGTGGTAATAAAGTAATCAGGAAGAATCTCAAGCAATGGATGCTTCGCATCCCTCTTTATGCAGAGAGATTACTCAGAGGAATCGACACACTTAACTGGCCTGAAGGTATCAAGGATATGCAGCGTAACTGGATCGGTCGGTCAACTGGAGCTGAGGTGGATTTCAATATTGAAGGATTGGAACAAAAGCTGACAGTTTTTACTACCCGCCCCGATACACTCTTCGGCGCTACCTATATGGTAATCGCCCCTGAACATCCTCTTATAAATGAGATCACAACAAGGGAAAGATCAGAAGAAGTTAATGCATACATAAGCTCCTCCGCAATGAAATCTGATCTTGACCGGACTGATCTTGCGAAAGAAAAAACCGGTGTTTTTACAGGCAGGTATGCAATTAATCCTGTAAACAGGAAGAGCATACCAATATGGGTTGCGGACTATGTGCTTACCGGTTATGGTACAGGAGCCATAATGGCTGTCCCGGCACATGATACCAGGGATTTTGAATTTGCGAAGAAGTTTGGCCTCCCGGTTGTCTGCATTCTTGACCCTGAAGTGTCCGATCCGCAACTCAGGTCACGTATTGTTTCAGGTGATGAATGCTGGACAGAAGACGGGAAGTATATTAACTCTTCTGATAAGGTAACAGGAATATCGCTGGATGGTCTTAACAAACAGGCCGGCATTGAAAAAATGATATCCTGGCTTGATAAGAACAACCTTGGAAAACCAAGGGTGAACTACAAGATCCGCGACTGGCTTTTCAGCCGCCAGAGATACTGGGGAGAGCCTTTCCCGGTCATACACTGGGAAGATGGTGAAATTACAATGCTTGATGACAATAACCTGCCTCTTGAGCTGCCTTCACTTGAAAAGTACCTTCCCGGGGAGAGTGGTGAATCACCGCTGGCAAACGCCGGCGATTGGCTGAATGTTTCGGACGGCAAAGGCCGCAAAGGTCGCAGGGAAACAAACACAATGCCACAATGGGCAGGTTCGTGCTGGTATTATCTCAGGTATATTGATCCGCTGAATGATAAAATGATCTTTGATCCGGCAAAGGAGAAATACTGGATGCCTGTCGATCTTTATGTGGGCGGTGCAGAACATGCTGTGCTTCACCTTCTTTACAGCCGTTTCTGGCACAAAGTATTGTTCGATCTTGGTATCGTTTCAACCGACGAACCTTACCAGCGCCTTTTTAACCAGGGCATGATCCTGGCATTTGCATATGAAACAGAAACCGGAGCGAAGGTACCGGCTGACGAGATTGAAGAACGGGAAGGTAAATTTTATCATACAGCAACAGGGAATGAAGTAAAGCAGATAGTGGCAAAAATGTCGAAGTCACTTAAGAATGTCGTTAACCCTGACGATGTTGTCTCTGGCTATGGGGCAGATACTCTCAGGCTGTTTGAAATGTTCCTTGGCCCTCTTGATGCAACAAAACCATGGGATGAAAAAGGTATAAAGGGAGTTCATGGTTTCCTTGGCCGCTCATTCCGCTTTTTCTCAGAACCAAAGAATATTTCTGATGGGACTGAAGATCCTGAAATCCTGAAGGGACTTCACCAGATGATAAAGAAAGTCGGAAGTGATATTGAAGGAATGCATTTCAATACAGCTATATCCGCAATGATGATATTTCTTAATTCCGCAACTAAAAAAGGCAGTGTCGCCAAAGAAACCGCGGAAACATTTGCTCTTGTACTTGCACCATTCGCACCTCATCTTGCAGAAGAGGTCTGGCAGCTTCTTGGAAACAAAAAGAGTCTTGCCTATGAGCCCTGGCCCGAGTACAATGAAGAATTTTTAAAAGAGGACAATTTTGAATATCCGGTCTCGTTTAATGGTAAAATGCGATTCAGTATCCAGCTTCCTGCCGACATGCAGAAGGATGATATCATAAGTTCAGTGCTGGCCGACGAGAGAGCTAAAAAATGGATCGCAAATGGAACAATATCAAATGTGATTGTAGTTCCAAAGAGAATTATTAATATAGTAGTCAAATCCTAACCGAGAACCTGTCAATGAAATTTAAAGGGATAGCCTTCGCAATCTTATCATCTGTTTTACTGATATCTTCATGTAACGTTGGTGTAGATCCAAACCATGATCTGGAAATTATGTCTGCCGATTCGATGCCTATGGCGGCGAAGAATGAACCGGCATCAGTTTACGGGATACAATCAGAACAATATGATTCTATAACAGGCAGAATACAGCGCGACAGCTACCTGTCAACCCTGTTGCTGAAGTATGGAGTAAGCATGCAGGAAATAGATAAGGCGCTTTACAATTCAAGGGATATTTTTGATGTCAGGAAGGTACGTCCCGGCACGGAATACAAAATTCTTTGTGAAAAATCCGGCAATCACAGGGCCCGCTATATGATCTATGAGCACGACCCTGCATTAACATATGTTTTCAGCTTTAACGATTCTCTTAATATCACAGAGTTCAGGAAACCTGTTATTACCCAGATAAAATACGCAAAAGGTACAATATCGACCTCTCTCTGGAATGCCATTCTTGACGGAGGCATGTCTCCGGCACTTGCAGCCGAACTTAATGAGATCTTCCAGTGGACGGTCGATTTTTTCGGACTTGAACAGGGAGATTACTTCAAAGTTGTATACGAGGAAAAATTCATTGAAAACAAATCAATGGGTATCGGAAAAATCCTCACCGCAGAATTTACAAGCTCGGGGAAGACCTATACTGCAATTCCTTTTATTCAGGATGGAAAAGAATCATTTTTCGATGTTGATGGCAAGAGCCTAAAAAAGGAATTTCTTAAAGCTCCTTTAAAATTCTCAAGGATCAGCTCAAGGTATACAACAAGCAGGATGCACCCTGTTCTGAAGATCAGGAGACCGCACCTGGGAGTTGATTATGCAGCGCCTCTGGGAACCCCTGTCCATGCCGTTGGTGATGGGAAGGTGATTTCGGCAACTTATGACGGAGGTAATGGAAGAATGGTAAAGATTAAGCATAACAGCGCATATTCAACAGCCTACCTGCATCTCAGCAGGTTCGGGGAAGGGATATCCGCAGGAAAGATGGTGAAACAGGGAGATATTATTGGTTATGTTGGAAGCACCGGATTATCGACCGGTCCCCATCTCGACTTCAGGTTTTACCTTAACGGTGCACCTGTCGATCCTCTAAAGGTAATTGCCCCTCCTGCCGAACCTGTATCGGAGGCAAACGCCAGGAGATTTGAAATGATCAGGGATGTAAATCTCAGCCTCCTTAAAACTATGTAGCAGGAGGCAACTTCAGGGCAAGCTCTTCTATTATCCGGGGATAAAACTCATATTCAAGTTTATGAATTCTGGAAGCAAGAGTATCATGAGTATCATCAGGGAATACCGGTGTCTTTGCCTGGAATATAATGCTTCCGCTGTCATAATGCTCATTCACATAATGAATTGTTATTCCTGATTCGGGTTCATTGTTCAGGATTACAGCCTTATGGACAGCATCACCATACATTCCTTTTCCGCCATAAAGAGGGAGAAGTGCGGGGTGAATATTAACGATCCGTTCCTTATAAGCATTAATCAAATCGGAAGGCACCAGCCATAAAAAACCTGCAAGTACTATAAAATCTATTTCATATTGCCGCAGGCAGGAAAGGACTTTACCAGTAACATAAAAATCATTTTGGTCGAAAAATATTGCATCTGTATTGAGAGCTGCAGCACGTTGCAAAACAAGTGCATCGCGTTTGTTGGAGAGGACAAGTCTGACCCTTGCAGTTTTCCTGTTCGAAAAATATTTAATGATATTCTCTGCATTTGTTCCTGAACCCGAAGCAAAAATAGCTATGTTCCTCATTTATAGTATATTGAAAAATTTATGGATATTTAAGCAGAGTGCAATCTGATGATATATTAAATTATATCTCAATTATTTATGATGTATTGATGAGAAAAAAACATCAAATCATTTGAAAAATAAGGTACAAATATATTTCTTTGCATGGTTCAAAATTAATATTAATTAAAATTTATCATTATGTCTGACATTGCCACAAGAGTAAAGGAAATTATAGTTGATAAACTTGGAGTAGACGAATCAGAGGTAACTCCGGAAGCCAGCTTTACTAATGATCTGGGCGCAGATTCTCTTGACACTGTTGAGCTGATTATGGAATTTGAAAAAGAATTCAATATCGGAATTCCTGACGATCAGGCTGAAAGTATTTCAACTGTCGGGGATGCTATCAAGTATATCGAGGAGAATGCAAAATAAGTTGCATTTTTAAAAACCCCTTTATGAGAAGAGTTGTAGTAACAGGATTGGGAGCATTGACTCCTCTGGGCAATAATTTGCATGAATACTGGGAAGGTCTGAAGAACGGAATCAGCGGCTCAGTAATGATCACCCGTTTCAATACCGAGAAATTCAAGACTAAATTCGCATGCGAATTGAAGAACTATGACTCCTCAAAATATTTTGACCGCAAGGAAGCCAACAAAATAGATCTGTATTCTCAATTTGCCCTTGTATCAACAGCGGAGGCAATTGCTGATTCAGGGTTGGATCTTGAGAAAGTCAATAAAGACAGAGTAGGCGTAATTTGGGCCTCTGGTATCGGAGGAATTGAAACTTTTTATCAGGCTATTAAAGGTTATGTTGAAGGTGACGGAACCCCCAGGTTCAGTCCGTTCTTCATTCCCAAAATGATCGGAGACATTGCCGCCGGTCAGATTTCCATAAAATATGGTTTCAGAGGTCCCAATTTCGCGACTGTTTCAGCATGTGCCTCTTCGACTAACTCCATCATAGATGCCGTAAATTATATAAAGCTTGGCAAAGCTGATATTTTCATTACAGGTGGTTCTGAAGCTGCCGTGAATGAACCGGGTATCGGAGGATTCAATGCAATGCAGGCCCTCTCTACAAACAACGAGGAATACAGCAGCGCTTCACGTCCATTTGATAAAACACGTGATGGCTTTGTACTCGGTGAGGGAGCTGGTGCGCTTATTGTTGAAGATTATGAACATGCAAAAGCAAGAGGCGCAAAAATTTATGCAGAGGTTGCTGGCACAGGGCTGACGGCCGATGCATATCATCTAACAGCTCCGCATCCTGAAGGGCTTGGAGCATGTAATGTTATGAAGCTTGCAATCCAGGACGCGGGTCTTTCACCAAAGGATGTTGACTATATAAACGTACACGGAACATCAACCCCTCTTGGAGATATTGCTGAAACCAAAGCTATCCTGGGAGTATTCGGCGAGCATGCCTATAAACTGAATATAAGCTCAACAAAATCAATGACAGGACATCTGCTTGGAGCTGCCGGGGCAATTGAAGCCATTGCAGCTATTATGGCAGTCGTTCATGACATTGTTCCGCCAACCATCAACCATAAGGTTCCGGATCCTGATATCGACCAGAACCTTAATCTTACACTGAATAAGGCACAGCAGAAAAAAGTAAATGTCGCTCTCAGTAATACATTTGGATTCGGAGGTCATAACGCATCTGTTGTTTTAATAAAAGCAGAACTTTAGTGTCCTTTTTTAACGGGAACAATGGCACATACCTGCTTGATAAAAAGGATTTCAGCTCAAAGCTGAAAAAGATCCTGGGTTTCAGGCCGGGTAACCTTAAACTTTACGAAATTGCCTTTATTCACAGGTCCGCTTCATTTAACCTGCCCGATGGCAAAAGGGTGAATAATGAAAGACTTGAATACCTCGGTGATGCAGTACTCGATGCAGTGTTGTCCGATCATCTATTCAGCCTCTTTCCAGATGCGAATGAAGGTTTCCTGACCAAAATAAGATCGAGGATTGTCAACAGGGAGGTACTTAACCAGCTCGCAGTATCGCTTGGAATAGATAATATCCTTGTAAGTAATGTCAATGTTACCCACCCAACCAGGAATCTTTATGGCGATGCTCTGGAAGCCCTTATAGGTGCCGTATTCCTTGACAAGGGATTTAAAAAGACAAAAAAGCTGCTACTCAAAAATGTTATCAACAGGTACCTTAATATCAATGAAATAGTAAGTAACGATACTGATTATAAAAGTCTCGTTTTTGAATGGGTTCAGAAAAACAAATCAAACCTCATCTTCACATATAAGGAAGAGTATGATTTCAATCTGAAGAAATCTGTTTTTTCAACGACTCTCATTATCGACAGGCAGGAATATGGTGAAGGGCATGGTTCTTCAAAGAAGGAAGCTGAACAGGAAGCCTCAAGACAGGCTCTTAAAAGGATAAAAAACAAATCCATATAGTATTATTCCTTTTTTTCTATACCTTTAGCATTCATGTCATCTGAACCAGATGAAGAATGTAAAGAAAATCACAAGGCTGCGGCTCGATAAAAATGGCACTGATGAATTTATTCTGATCGGCCTTGTTTCCGCTGAACCAGATTACAAGATTTCTCTTGCAATAAATAAAAAGCTGCATATTTCTCTGAAAAATTCAGATCCTGTAAAGATTGATGACGGTAAGACTTTCAGCAGTTTTGCTGCTACCGGCACATCAGGAATCACATATACCCTTATATCAAACAGAACCGATAATGACATGCTGCTCGGAAAGTTCAAAAATGTCGATTATGTTTTCGTCGTACATGACCCCGAAAAGGAGATGAAGACTAAAGACCTGGTTATTTCATTCAGGCAAACAGAATACATAAATGCAGCATTCATAATGGATCCTGATTCTGTGAAGGATAAAAACTTTCAATATTTAATCCACTGAATATGGAGAATTTGTATTTTAATCTGGCAGAAGAGGAATTTTCCCGAAGCAGGAAAATTTTGCTTATAATTTTTGCAGGCCTATTCTTCCTGGCTGGGTCATATATTTTATTTGCCAACCTGTTCCTGGGGAAAGAGAGTATGCATATTGCTGTATCAACAGCTCCCTTTTCTATCAGCATTGTCGTATTTGTGATTTTACTGATGGGCTCAGTAAAACGTAAAAACCAGTTTTTTATAATTGATAATGATAAGATTGAGTTCAGGTTTGGCTTCTTCAGACCTAAGAAACATTCCTTCCAGTGGACCGATATCCATGAACTTGTTCTTCCGCATAAGCAGAAGAAAGCTCTGTTCCGGTTCACCGACGGTTCTGTTTTTATCCTGGACCTTACATGGCTTCAGAAAAAGAAGTCAAACATTATACGAAAACATATCTATCATGTAGCCTGGGAAAAGAACCTGAAGGTAGAGAAAGTTAATTTTCTAAGTTAGCATTTACGAAAAAATCAAAAAAGAAGAGGCTGCCGGGCGGCAGCCTCCTTTTTTGATAACCCTAAAACTAACCTAACCTATGAAAAAAACCTCTATATTTATGGATTCAAATTCTGTGCCAAATATTGTTGGTCATTAAATCCTTTACAAAGATACGGCAGGTTCTCATTAAAAAAAAATTTATTATCTCTATTAACCTAAAATTAACTAACTCTTAATGAAAAGTTAAGAGAACCTCCGGCCACCCTGTTAAAAAGAGTTAAACGATAGGCAATTAAATAAATAGACGTACTTTTGTAACCGTATGAAGCGGAAGAATATTATCCTTCTGGCTGTTTTTTTCTTCCTGGTTATTTCAGGATTAATTTTTATCCAGCTTTACTGGATCAGGAATGCTATTTCCATAACCGACCAGCAATTCCGGTATTCTGCAAACAAGGCTCTTGAATCTGTAGTGCTTGAGCTCGAAAAGCAGGAGCTTATACAAAGTATTGTTGAGGAAATTGATCCGGCACAATCTGATTCCATCACGGTAAGTGTACCGGCAAATTCACCCCTGGCCCGAAAACTACGGGGTTACCATCCCGATTCCGAACTCCTCAGAATGTATGGATTGAATAATCCTGATCAGCCGATAGCAGTAACAAGTTCGGGGCACAAAATATTTATTTCATCAAGCGAACTATACACCGAGGAAATTACAGAACCAATCCCCGATTTGCCAAGCCCTGAGATCTCCGGAAGGGTGAGCAACAAAATCATCTACCTTGAAAGCCTGATGCAGAAGATCCTGTTGAGGACACCTGATATCAGGGAAAGAATAGACGTTGAAGAGATTAATCATCAGATACGCAGCGCCCTGGACTACGTAGGTATACCTCTAAGCTACGAATTCGCGATAGTTTCGGGCACATATGGTGACATATGGAGCACTCCGGGGTATACTGACAAACCTGGTACAAACAAATTCATAATACAGCTTTTTCCGAATGATCCGGTGCCGGGACAAAACCAGCTTGTAATGTACTGTCACCAGGAGAATCAGTACAAATTTGAAAAAATAGGCAACCTCGGATTCCTTTCACTGGTGTTTACACTTTTACTTTTAATCCTTTCAACCGGAACATTCATTGTGATCTTCAGGCAGAAAAAGATTTCTGAAATAAGGAATGATTTCATCAACAACATGACCCATGAACTGAAGACACCCATATCTACAATCTCTCTTGCCTCACAGATGATGGCAGATAAATCCATTGCTTCAGAAAACAAAGATCTTGATCATCTTGCACAGGTAATATCTGATGAGAGCAGGAGACTAAAAATACAGGTGGAAAAGGTTCTGCAGACAGCCATATTTGACAGGGGAAAGATCAAGATGAACCTGAATGAAATGGATGTCCATAATATTATCGATAAATCAGTTAATAATTTCAGGTTACAGATCGCAAACAAATCGGGTGTCATAAACAAAGATTTTGGAGCAGAGAACCCATTTACGATGATTGATGAGATCCATTTCATGAATTCAGTTTCAAACCTCATCGATAATGCCATTAAATATTCGAAAGACCGGCCTGAAATAACAATTTCAACAAAGAATAATAAAAAAGGCATATTTATTTCGGTTGAAGATAAAGGCATTGGTATTAAAAAAGAAGACCTGAAAAAAATATTCGAAAAGTTCTACAGGGTACCCTCAGGAAACATACATAATGTAAAAGGATTCGGACTTGGCCTGAGCTATGTAAAGAAGATCGTTGAGGAGCTTGGAGGCTATATTAAAGTTGAAAGCCAGGTAAATAAAGGTAGTAAATTCATTATTTTCATTCCACAAAACAGGACACGATGAGCAATATTAAAATTCTTCTTGCTGAGGATGATGCAAACCTGGGTAATTTGCTGAAGAATTATCTCAATGCTAAAAACTATTCCACAACATTATGTGTGAATGGCAGCCTGGCACTTGATGCATTCGCTGGAGAACCATATGATATGTGCATACTTGATATTATGATGCCGGAAATGGATGGGCTGACCCTTGCAAGGGAAATCAGGCTTTCAGATCCCGACACCCCAATAATATTCCTTACAGCAAGAAACCAGAAAGAAGATATAATTGAAGGATTTAAATCCGGTGCTGATGATTATATAACAAAGCCTTTTTCGATGGAAGAGCTTCTGTACAGGATCGAAGCTGTGCTGAGACGCACCGTAAGCTCTAATGTGAATAAGAAAGAAGAGACTTATATTATAGGTGATTACTCTTTCGATCCTCTCAAACAGATACTTACTCATAAGGGTGTGCCCGTTAAGCTTACTACCAAGGAATCGGAACTTCTTGACCTGCTGTGCAGGCAGGGGAATGAGATACTTGAAAGAAATTATGCACTTAAAACGATCTGGATTGATGATAATTATTTCAATGCCAGGAGCATGGACGTATATATTACACGTTTAAGAAAATATCTCAGGAAAGACCCTTCTGTAAAGATCCTGAATATCCATGGGAAAGGTTATAAGCTGATTTGCTGAGGTATTACTTACTAGTCTAGCTTAAGTACTGCAAGGAAGGCCTGTTGAGGTACTTCAACATTACCTATCTGGCGCATTCTCTTTTTTCCTTTTTTCTGTTTTTCAAGTAGCTTTCTCTTACGCGTGATATCACCACCATAACACTTGGCGGTAACATCTTTTCGTACAGCTTTAACAGTTTCGCGTGCAATAATCTTAGCTCCGATTGCTGCCTGGATTGCAATTTCGAATTGCTGCCTTGGTATGAGTTCCTTTAGCTTTACACACATTTTCCGGCCAAAATCGTAAGCATGGCCCCTGAAGATAAGTGTCGAAAGGGCATCCACCATTTCGCCATTGAGTAGAATATCAAGGCGTACGAGGTCAGCCTTCTGATAATCGGTATAGTAATAATCGAACGATGCATATCCTTTTGAAATGCTTTTGAGCTTGTCATAAAAGTCAAAAACTATTTCGGAAAGCGGCATCTCAAAGGTAAGTTCAACCCTGTCACGGGTAAGATATACCTGGTTTTTCTGAACTCCCCTCCTGTCGATGCAAAGGTTCATTATAGCACCCACATAGTCTGTCTGGGTTATTATCTGGGCAATAATGTAAGGTTCTTCGATTCTTTCAATATGATTCAATGGAGGCAAACCAGAGGGATTATGGACATCGATCTCCTCACCTTTTGTAGAATACACCTTATATGATACGTTGGGGACAGTCGTAATAACATCCATATCAAACTCCCTGTCGAGCCTTTCCTGTATTATTTCCATATGAAGCAATCCAAGGAATCCGCACCTGAATCCAAAACCAAGTGCAGCCGAAGATTCAGGTATGAATGACAATGAAGCATCGTTGAGCTGCAGTTTTTCAATTGATTCCCTGAGATCTTCATAATCATCAGCATCGACAGGATAAATACCTGCGAAAACCATAGGCTTCACATCTTCAAATCCCGCAATCGGCTGGTCGCATGGATTCTGCATGAGGGTTATTGTATCACCCACCTTTACTTCTGCCGAGTTCTTGATGCCTGTTATTATGTATCCGACATTGCCTGCGCTCAGTATTTCACGGGGAGACATTTTAAGCTTCAGCACACCCACTTCTTCGGCATTATATTCATGACCCGTACCCATGAACTTTACCTTTTCTCCTTTCCTGATGGTGCCGTTTACTATCTTGAAGTATGCTATTATGCCTCTGAAAGAGTTGAAAATTGAATCAAAAATAAGTGCCTGCAATGGTGCTTCCGGACTTCCTTTCGGTGATGGAATTCTTTCAATTATTTCTGAAAGGATCTGTTCAATACCCATACCTGTTTTTGCACTTGCCTCAATTATCTGGTTCCTGTCGCAGCCTACAAGGTCAACAATCTGGTCTTTGACTTCTTCCGGCATTGCCGCAGGCATATCCATTTTATTCAGTACAGGAATGATCTCAAGATTATGATCGATAGCCATGTAGAGGTTGGAAATTGTTTGTGCCTGTATTCCCTGGGTTGCATCAATGACGAGCAGGGCTCCTTCGCACGCGGCAATTGAACGTGATACCTCATATGAAAAATCCACATGGCCCGGGGTATCGATAAGATTGAGATAATACTTCTGGCCCTTATGAGTATGCTCCATCTGGATAGCATGGCTCTTTATTGTAATGCCTCTCTCCCTTTCCAGGTCCATATCGTCGAGGATCTGAGCCTGGAACTCCCTTTCAGAAATCGTTTTGGTTTTTTCCAGAAGCCTGTCAGCAAGAGTGCTCTTGCCATGATCTATATGTGCGATTATGCAAAAATTCCTTATCCTGTCCATTTAAGAAGCGGGCAATTTATAAGCTGCAAATATATGAAAATAATAACCTTCTGAAAACAGGACAGCCGGGCGTATGACCCGGCTGTTTTTATCAATTGAAAATATGTTATTACATCATTCCATGCATGCCACCGCCGCCCATGCCCTGTGGAGCTACAGGAGGATGATCTTCTTTCTCCTCTGTGATAACTGCCTCAGTTGTGAGGAACATTCCGGCTACAGATGCTGCATTTTCAAGTGCAACGCGGGTAACTTTAGCGGGGTCAATAACTCCGACAGAGTACAATTTCTCAAATTTATCTGTCTGTGCGTTATAGCCGTAATCATCTTTACCTGCTTTAACATTCTGAACGACAACTGCACCTTCTCTTCCGGCATTGAGTGCTATCTGGCGAAGAGGTTCTTCAATTGCACGCCTTACTATTTCAATACCTATTGTCTGGTCTTCGTTTTCACCTTTCAGGTTCTTAAGTGCAGCAATTGCACGGATATAGGCAACACCACCACCCGGTACAATTCCTTCTTCTATTGCAGCACGTGTTGCGTGAAGTGAGTCATCAACCCTGTCTTTCTTCTCTTTCATTTCAACCTCAGAAGCAGCACCGATATAAAGAACTGCAACACCACCTGAAAGTTTTGCAAGACGCTCCTGCAGTTTTTCTTTGTCATAATCAGATGTTGTTGTCGACATCTGCTGCCTTATCTGGGCAACGCGTGCTTTGATCATTTCCTTATCGCCTGAACCGTTAACTATTGTTGTATTCTCCTTGTTAACAGTAACCTTTTCTGCTGTGCCAAGCATATCAAGGGTTGTATGCTCAAGCTTGAGGCCTTTTTCCTCAGAAATAACTGTTCCGCCTGTCAGTATAGCAATGTCTTCAAGCATTTCTTTCCTTCTGTCGCCAAAGCCAGGAGCTTTAACAGCTGCAACTTTAAGTGAACCACGAAGCCTGTTTACAACAAGTGTTGCAAGAGCTTCTCCTTCAACATCTTCAGCGATTATTAAAAGAGGACGGCCTGTCTGTGCAGTAGCTTCGAGAACAGGAAGCATATCCTTCATTGTTGAAACTTTCTTGTCGTAGATGAGGATATATGGACTGTCAAGGTCAGCTTCCATTTTCTCCGGGTTGGTTACGAAGTATGCTGATATATAACCACGGTCGAACTGCATACCTTCAACAACTTCCACTGATGTTGATGTACCTTTTGATTCTTCAACTGTGATGACGCCTTCCTTATGAACCTTGCTCATAGCTTCGGCTATAAGTTTGCCTATTTCTTCATCATCGTTAGCTGAAATGCGGGCAACCTGTTCGATCTTGCTCAGATCGTCACCTATAACCTGTGCCTGTGACCTGATGTTTTCCACAACTTTCTCAACTGCTTTATCGATACCTCTTTTTACATCCATCGGGTTTGCACCTGCAGTAATATTTTTCAGACCCACATTGATAATAGCCTGTGCAAGAACTGTAGCTGTTGTAGTACCATCACCCGCAATGTCACCGGTCTTTGAAGCAACTTCTTTGACCATCTGAGCACCCAAATTCTGATATGGGTCCTTCAGTTCTATATCTTTTGCTACGGTTACACCATCTTTAGTTACCTGGGGTGATCCGTATTTTTTTTCAAGTACAACGTGACGTCCTTTTGGTCCAAGGGTTACCTTTACTGCATCAGCCAGTTTATCGACTCCTTCTTTGAGTAATGCGCGGGCGTCGATATTGAATTTAATCTCTTTTGCCATAATATCTGTTTTTTTAAATGTTGTTAAGTTTTAAGCTATAAAAAGGATATCGTTCTGTGAAATCAGGAGATACTCATTTCCATCAATTGTCAGTTCCTGTCCTGCATACTTGCCATAAAGGACAACATCACCAGCTTTTACCTCCATTTCTTCATCTTTCTTTGATGCGCCAACAAGGATAACTTTACCCTGACGAGGTTTTTCCTTAGCTGAATCCGGAATAATAATTCCACTTGTGGTCTTTTCTTCAGCTTCATTAGGTTTCACAAGAACCTTACCTGCTAAAATTTTGCCTTTCAATTGTGCCATTTTTATAAATTATTTTAAGTTAAACAACATTTCTGACTTGCTCACTGGCATAATGTGTGCCAAAAAAGGTTTAATGCCATTTTGTATTGTTATATCTTCATCCGGATGAAGCTTTTCCACCCGGCTAAGGCCTCATTCTAATGTATCAATGTGAAAATCACAAATTTACAACATTTATCCTTCAACACAAAAAAAAGTGTCAGACTGTGACAATCTGACACTTTTTGTATGAAACAATTTAATAAAATTTCTATTGGCTGTCAGGAACTGCTGTAGGCAGTGTTGGAATTGCATTCGGATCTACCGCATTCTGTATCGAGTTCTCGATCCTCGAACGGTCTTCTGTAGTTGTTCTTGGAATTGAAGCTGTTGCAAGAATGCACAATACAAGTATTGCTCCTGCAAGGGTCCATGTTGATTTTTCAAGAAAATCAGCTGTTTTTCTCACGCCCATAGTCTGCCCCGCAGATGTGAAATTTGCTGCCAGACCGCCACCTTTTGAATTCTGGACAAGAACAATCAAGACCTGGAGAACGCATGCTATAAGGACCAGTACCGATACAAAAATATAAATGCCCATCTTTTATTTATTTAAAAACGCTTTAATTTTTTCAATTTGAGTGGCAAAGTAACTGCTTTTTTCCGGATATTTCAAACTTAATTTTTCGAAAATATCTATTGCCTTCGAGTAATAACCCTGGCTGCAGTAGATATTTGCAAGGGTTTCACTTACAAAACCTCCGTCATATCCGTGAGCCGACCTGTCCTCTACTGGTTGCTCCGTCCTGTCTCTCACAGGTTCAATACGGGGATTTGCAATAATAAACCTGTCGATGAGCTCTGCCTGTGTAATACTGCTTCTGGTTGTTCCTGTGCTATCATTCTTCCGTACTTCAGTTGAAAGTGCAGTTTCATCATCAAGCTCAAGAAGATCAGTATCATCAGTAAAAATATCACTTTCACCGGTTTTGTCTGCTGGTTCGGCCTCTTCCATATCAGGCATAATACCCGAAATAAGATCTTCGACACGCAGACCGGATGGATCCTGATCTTGTTCACTCTGACCCGGAACAAGATCTTCAGTGCTAACTGGATTTTCAATAACAGTCTGCTGCCTGTCTGGTTCATCAATTAGCACTGATGCATGATGTTCAGCATTTTCAAGCTCAGTAACAACAGGTGCTGAAAAATGACCCTCACCGGGTTTATCGTCCAGATCATAGGTTTTATCGGGAATTAAGTCTGGTTGTGTATCAGTTGGCTGTACAATATTTTCACCTGCGTTATCCGATAGCTCCTGATGCTCTTCCTCAGGATGATTCTCCTTTTGATTTTCCTTTTTCCGCTGCAGAAGCCTGTACAATACCTCCCTGTCAGCAACAAATAGAGCTGATGATCTCAACTGGCTGCTGAACCTGACATCGCCGGTATCCTGAAGATTTCTTAATAGAAGTAGGTGTGCTGTCTGGAAATATGGAAAAAGATCTATAATACCATTCAAACCGGTAATCGATTCGCTTCCGGTCGAAAGCGGATCTTCCATCATTTTCAGAAATTCATTTCTGTTCATCACTTACCAGTTGACAAAAGCCTGATTAAAAACATCTTCAACGATCATTTTAATGATCTGTTCAGACAGTTCATCCTCAACATCAGAAAGATCAAGATTACTGCTGTAATCAGCATACCTTGAAAATTGCTGGTCGTAGCTGAGTTCAGGTTCCACAGCATTTGTAAACTTTACCCGTACTGTAATTGAAAACCTGTTTGTCGCAGCAGCTGCATCAGCACCTACTGTTAAGGGACGTGTATTATAATCTGTTATCTCACCATCAAAATTAACGTCCCCACTACCTGAGACAAATTTGAGGTTGGTCTCAGCCTTGCATTTATCTATAAGGGCATCTGTAAGATTCTGACTTAATGAAGGTTGAACAAGAGAGGCACGGTTCTGAAAATACTGGACACTGACTGTCTTGACTTTCGCTGAAATGCTTGCTCCTGAAAAAGAATATGAAACCTTACAGCCTCCGGCAATTATTAAGAGTACCGTAATAACAGTTAAAATAATCTTACGACTCAATCCCATACTCTTTTATCTTCCTGTAAAGTGTTCTTTCTGAAATACCAAGCTCGCCGGCGGCAAGCTTTCTTTTTCCCTTATATTTCTCCAATGCTTTTTTTATCATTTCGACCTCCTTTCCAGCGAGGGAAAGTGATTCTTCTATCACCTCCTCAGTATCCTCGATATGATTCTCAGGGTTATGCAAAGGCAGATCGGACTGGGGCTCTTCATGGGTATGTACTTCCTCACCAACTTCCCTGAAAAGGTTTTTAATCACCCCAAGATTGCTTTCCCTGAAATCCATATCAGTATTGCCATTTTGCATCATATCAAAAACAAGCTTCTTCAGATCTGTCATATCACTTTTCATGTCAAACAGGATCTTGTAAAGGATTTCACGTTCCGATGCGAACGACTTATTTTCGAAATCCCTGTTTATTACAGCAGGCAACTTTGTATTTCCGTAATCAGGAAGATAGTGGTTTAAAACCTGGGCAGTGATCTCTCTTTCATTTTCGATTATTGAAATTTGCTCTGTAATATTTTTAAGCTGCCTCACATTACCTGGCCAGGAATACCTCAGGAGTACATTCCTTGCTTCATTGTCAAGCCTTATTGCGGGCATCCTGTATTTTTCGGCAAAATCGCCTGCAAACTTCCTGAAGAGCAAAAATATATCATCACCCCTGTCTCTCAACGGAGGCATCTTGATCGGAACGGTGTTAAGCCTGTAGAAAAGATCTTCCCGGAATCTTCCGTGATCAATTGACTGGGGTATATCCACATTCGATGCAGCAATAACCCTTACATTTGTTTTCTGAACCTTGCTTGAACCGACCCTGATAAACTCACCCGTTTCAAGTACACGTAAAAGCCTGACCTGGGTTGACAAAGGCAGTTCGGCTACTTCATCGAGGAATATTGTTCCACCGTTGGCAACCTCGAAATATCCCTTCCTGCTTTCTGTTGCTCCTGTAAAAGATCCTTTTTCATGCCCGAACAATTCAGAATCTATTGTTCCTTCTGGTATGGCTCCACAGTTCACAGCTATATACTGACCATGTTTCCGGGAGCTGTATGCATGAATAACCTGTGGAAAAATCTCCTTACCTGTTCCACTCTCACCGGTTATCAGAACCGACAGATCTGTGGGCGCCACCTGAACAGCTATATCAATGGCTCTGTTAAGGCCTTCGTAATTGCCTATTATCCCGAATCTTTGCTTAATATTCTGCAAATCTCTCATTTCCAATTTCAATCCTGCGAATTTAACGTTTTTTTGAATCAAGGGGAACCCAATTTCCTTAAATTCGCACTATGAACGCACCATTAAGATTTACTGGTATCATACCGGCACGATATGCTTCTTCGAGGTTTCCGGGAAAGCCCCTGGCTATAATTGGTAACAAACCCATGATAAGGTTAGTTTATGAACAGGCATCCAATGCTGTTGAAGATGTGTTTGTTGCCACTGATGATAAAAGGATCCTGGAAACTGTTTCGGATTTCGGAGGAAGGGCGATAATGACATCATCTGAACACAGGAGCGGAACTGACAGGTGCTTTGAAGCTGCAGGCACAATTTCATCGCTGGGAATAAAGTCGGATGTTATAATCAATATCCAGGGTGATGAACCATTCATCAGGCCTGAACAGATAAAAGCATTGATGGATTGTTTCAGAGACCCTTCTGTTGAAATTGCCACACTCGTAAGGAAAGTAAGACCTGATGAAAACCTGTCAGATCCTAATCATCCGAAGGTTGTCATAGCAGCTAACGGAAATGCGATTTATTTCAGCAGATCAGTAATTCCTTTTCTGAGAGGGGCTGAGATACAGAAATGGTCCACGCTGCATACCTATTACAAGCACATCGGGCTTTATGCATACAAGATTGAAACACTTAAAATGATAACCTCACTACCTCCGGGAATTCTTGAAAATGCCGAATCACTGGAACAGAACAGGTGGCTGGAAAATGGGTATTGCATAAGGACAGCTGTTACAGAATGGGAAAGCATCGGCATTGACACGCCTGAAGACCTTGAAAAAGCAAATATTTTAATTGGACGTTTCTGAATTTTATTTTTATCTTTAGCACGGTTTTTGAAAGGAAAGTCTAAGATCTAAAATTGGTTAAATGGGGAGAATTCTACTCTTTCTTTTTATTGTATTTATAAGTCTTAATCTCGGAGCCCAGAGAACAATGAAGGAGTCTGATCAGACAGCTTCCGTTCAGCGTTATACGCCTGAACAAAAGGAGATCAGGCTCAGTATCTATCCGGTACCGGTAAACAACAATACATTTACAATCAGGTCAGATAAAGAAATATCCCTTGTTAAGGTCACCAATATAATAGGACAGGACATATTCAGGGAAAAATACAATACCCCTCAACAACTTGTCAGGATTACTCTTAACGACCCCCAGAGAGGAATGTACCTTGTCACAGTTATTTTCAGTGATGAACTCAGGATTGTAAAAAAAATCATGATTGAGGGTTCAAAATAAAAAAAAAGTATATTTTCGTATGTGAAAGCTTTTTGGGGAAAGCTTATACAAAATTCATTTCAAGATGTAATGAA
This sequence comes from Bacteroidales bacterium, assembly GCA_035297425.1. Lineage (GTDB taxonomy): Bacteria > Bacteroidota > Bacteroidia > Bacteroidales > VadinHA17 > LD21. The sequence continues at coordinate 139,568 of DATGYZ010000029.1, forward strand.
AACCATAAACATTCCTGCGTGAATGTTTGTTTAACAACTACGATAATTGTCTGAAATTGATATTTATAATAACGCCATGGAAGAAGGTCTTAATGTATTTTCAATTAAGGATCTTGAAAATTTTTCAGGTATTAAAGCACATACAATCAGAATATGGGAGAAGAGGTATAAAATTCTCGAACCTGACAGAACTGATTCAAATATAAGAACGTACAGTGAGTCTGAATTGAAAAAAATACTGAATGTCGCATATCTGAACCGCAACGGCCTGAAAATATCCAAGATAGCAAAGCTGGATGAGGATGAACTCACCCAGCAGGTAATGACTGTAAGCAGCAGGAATGATGATCTTGATCAAAATTTCCAGCCAGGAAAGATTCTTATGTCCGCAATACGGTTCAATGAGAATTTGTTTAAGGAAGCGCTCTCACCGTTCATCAAAAACAAGGGTATAGAGGAAGCTTATTCCCGCTACCTCCATCCACTGCTTGAAAAATCAAGAATATTGTGGCAGACAGGCAGCCTTTCGCGTGCGCAGGAACAGTTTGTAAGGAATATCATCAAACAGATTATAATTATTGAAGACAGCCAGCTGAAACCTCCTGCCAGGCAGAGAGGTTCAATTGCAATGATAAATACTTCTGATAATCTGACTGACAACAATTTCCTTTTCTACAAATATGTTTTGAAGAAAAGAGGTTTTGATGTAATCTTCACAGGAGGAATACTACCTGCTTCTGAAGTGGTCGAGATACATAAAATCAAGCCATTTGAGTACCTGATTGTGAACTCAAGTGCATTTGATTTTGCAGAGAAAAGGATCGGCTACTTTAATAATATTGGCAAGACACTCATGATCAAAAAGATCATTCTTACCGATTCGCCGGAGGATGCATCACGTAAATCCTACGATAAGGTATTGCTTACAAGAGATCCGTCTGAATTCATAAGGGTGGCCGAAACTCTGTAATCCACTCTGATAAAACAATCGCCAGTCTGCAGCCTGCGGAATGACGATTGTTTTATTTTACCTTAGAATTCTACTATAATGCCAATCGTTGGCAACACTGTTGCCCCTTCGCTGTCAATAAATTTAAGCTTATACCTTGAAGGGTCCGAAGTATCTGTCAGTGGTGCCTTGTCAGCACCTGTTTCCCTGACGAGCAGGGCAGGCTGATCGGCTTTATGATTATATACATTCTGTACATCGGCATATATCATCAACGACCATTTATCGAAGAAATATTGTTTATCAACCCTTATATCAAGCTGGTGAAAAGCTTTTAACCTGAGCGTATTGTATCGTGAATAATCAATATACCCCCTGCCCTGCAGATCCCATAATGCCTTCACTGAAGATCTTTCAACATCATAAGGTGTATACGGACTGCCTCCAACAAACCTCCATTTGATCCCGAGATCCCAGTTGTTATTGAACCTGGTGGTGGATGTCAGGTTAAGAAGGTGCTTATTATCCCATGAAGAAGGGATCCAACCTGAAGTCGTTCCCCTGAACTCACTCCTCACAAATGTATAGGAGAACACAAGGTTGGTTCTTTTAAACTCTTTAAACCTTGTCAGCAGCTCCACTCCATACGCCCTTCCATCTGAAGTTGAGGTAAGTTCCTCGTCCCCGAAGATCCCGTAATCAACACTTTTGCTGGACAGAGGCACACTGTCCCGAACTGAGAAAGGGTATTTCGAATAAACCTTATAAAAACCTTCAAGGGTAAGCTGGATATTTTCTGCAGGAAGTAGTTCAATCCCTGCAACATAATGATCAGCCCTGATGTATTTCAAGTTATTGGTTCTGTTTGGAAAATTGCCATACTGGTCAGAATAACCAAGGGCAGTATAAGGCGGCAGCTGGAAGTACCTCCCTGTTGAAAGATTGAAATTTAATCCCGGTGTCAGCTTGTATGATGCGGATAACCTTGGAGAGAATTGCTGAATGGGGTTTGACATGGCATTATTATAGGTATTACCATCGGTTCTCACGCCAAATGACAGAGTAAGTCTCTGGTCAAGAAATGATCTGCTGGCCTGGCCATATAAACCATATTTAAAGATCTTAAGGTTTGTATTATAATTGATACTTCCCGGGAGCTCCCCAAAGAAAACCTTTCTGTATGTTGAATTCCTGTAGTGAGCATACTCCAGAGAAGCTCCATAGCTTAATCTTAAAGAATTTCCTCCCAGGACAGTATTCTCATACCTTGCCTTGATCTCACCCTCACCCGACAGGTAATCAAGTATCCGGCTGCTGTCAGTCTTTATATTGTCAATATCCTTGTACTGAACATTATTAAGGTAGTTCCTGCTCAGTACCCAGGTATTAAATCCATTGCTACGGTAATGCTTATAAACCAGGCCAGTTACATAACTGTATTGCTCCTGGACAGGAATATAATCGAGAATGTACCTTTGAAATTCTGTATCATTTGCCTTAAGATTCAGCTCAAAATCATCTTTTGCGCCCAGGCCTATAACAGTCAGCTCGTTCTTTTCATCCAGCCTTACCTTGTATTTAAGCTGGAAATCGGTATAGGCAGGGAGAAAAGGAAGCTCCAGAATTCCAAAGAGAAACTGCAGGTAAGAACGCCTCAGTGACATTATGAGCGATCCATTTTCACCAGCCGGACCATTAAGTGTCAATCCAAGGTCGGAGGCTCCGATAGTGGCCCGGTATTTCATCTTGTCCCGGTCACCATCAATAAGAGTGAAATTAAGAATTGAGCTCAGGGCATTTCCTTCTGAAGCAGGGAAGGCTCCTGACAAAAAGTCAACTGACTGGACAAAATCTACATTAATGATCCCTGTCGGCCCACCGGAAGCTCCCTGTGTTGAAAAATGATTCAAGTATGGGATTTCAACATTATCGAGGTAAAACCTGTTTTCGTTCGGACCTCCGCCGCGTACAATAACATCATTCCTGAACGCTGGTGTTGAGGCAACCCCGGGAAAAGACTGCAAAACGCGGGATATATCACGGTTACCACCAGGATTCCTTTCTATTTCATCGATCCCGATAATCCGTACTGATACGGGAGTTTCAATCTTTTTTGTGAAAGGAGAAGCCTTGACTACAACCTCACCAAGGCTGATCTCAGATTCTTCAAGAGGAATTTCAAGGTTCATGTGATTGCTCGGAGTTATCATCATGGCCGCAGAAATATATTGGTTAAATCCAATGGATGAAACACGCAATTCGACAAAACCCGGCTTTATCCCTGTGAGAACAAAAGCACCTTCTTGATCGGTTATTACACCGTTTGTAGTTCCCCAAACCTGGACGGTTGCAAAGGGGACTCCTTCATTTGTTTTGGAATTATAAACACGCCCCTTGATGGTACCGGTGTTTTCCTGGGAGCGTGCATTTAAAGTAAGCAATACAGATAATACAAAAATTAATAGTTTTTTCATAGCAGGGTTAAATTTTCCTTAAACACCTTTTCAGTCTAAATTGTTCAGGATGCCAAAATTTTTAGCGATCATCCACTAATCTATACTCCTGAAATCAAATTAGTTGCAAAAATGCATTTCTGGCCTTAAGGAATGTATTATCTATTTCAGCAGGTCTCTGAAGTATTTCTTCTCTTCAGAAAAATCAATCCCCTTTGCATAGGATTCAATTCCTGATATCCTGGAAAGAATGTTTTCAGCAAACCTCCTGTTCGCTTCAGATCGTTCTGATGAAATCCTGTGCTTCATGGCACGGGTAATGCCAGATGCTTCTTTCCATATTGCCATTGTGGATTCGTCGAAGTAGGTTCCTGTAAATTTCTCCCAGATATAATCAACTGCAACACCCGATGGATGGAGCATATCCTGGTCGTAGAACCTGTAATCACGCAGCTCATCCATTACTATCTCGTATGCAGGGAAATAACCAGGTGCTGAATGGTGGCTGAGAAGTTCCTCGACTGCAAGGAACAGCACCGACTTGCTTACCTGGTTTCCATGCGCACCATCTTTCCAATGCCTTACGGGGCTTATTGTAAAAATAGTTTTAAGTCCGGGGAATTCAGATGAGATCATATCAAGCTGCTTATTCCACAATTCGACTATATCCCGGACCGTTAACAACTCCCTGGAGAAAAATGCTGAAGGAAGCTTATGACAGTTTGATACAATTATACCTGAATCATTCAACCTGAAGACTCGTGCCGTGCCAAAAGTGATAAAAAGGAAATGTGCCTGTTTGAGGAAAGAATGAGCGGTAACAGAGTTGCTGTTTATTTTTTCCAGAACCCTGGCAGGATCATCCGAGGAGAAATCCGTGTAATGTGAAAAGCTCAGCCATGTACCTTCATGGCAATAAAGGTCATCTTTCGAAAGTTTTCTGCCTGTTACAATCAACTCAAGGGTGTTTATAACTGAAACAGGATTATAAACAGTTCCTGTGGGATTTATCAGTACAGGCATTTTTCCTTCCTCCAGCTTTGCGCCCATCTCTGATGCAAAACACGAACCTAAAAAAAGTACCGGATCTGAATATGAAATCCTGGCCTCTGACTTGCCTGTATTAATTATGGTTCTGAGTTCCATTATTTCTGTTTTCTGATCCAGTCAAGAATAAACCTGAAAACATCTTCCCTGAACGGCTCATTGTGCAGTTCGTGAAATCCTCCATCCCATATCCTGAGTTCTGCCAGGTTTGTTTTTGAAGTAAACTCCCTGCTCCCTTCAGGTGAGCATATCATATCATCACTTCCATGAACAATAAGCAAGGGTTTCTTAAGGTTGGCGGCATTGTTAAGCGAATATCTTGCCGACTTTATGGCGCCAGCAAACAGCGAAGCTGATACTTTATCATGAACGAGATGATCAGAATTGTAGAGATCAATAACTGACTGATCGTGTGACAAATATGTTGTGATAAGTTCTGATGATTGTGTCATCCCCGGCACCAGTGATTTGCCAACTGCAGCCATCAGCTTTTTTATCTGGGAAGGCTCAAATGCAAGCTTTAGCCAGGGGCTTGTAGCAATTACCCCCCGCACAGGAGGATTGAATTTCAATGTATAATCGAGTACTATGCCTCCTCCCAGACTATGGCCGTAAAGCCATACCGGCAGGTTTGGGTATGCCTGGTCTATTGTTCTCAGCATTATATCGATCATTTCATAAAGAAGAGAATAACTTTTAATATGACCCCGCTTCCCTTCTGATTTGCCATGCCCTGGCAGATCGAAACCAATAAATGCAAAATTTTCCCGGCTGAATCTTTCAGACCAGTTATTGTACCTTCCAAGATGCTCCCCTATCCCATGAACAAAAGCAATTACTCCTGCAGGATTTTCACCTGGTGACCTGATGAATCCTTTTAGCAGCTGGCCGTTTTTTAATTCAATATTGAAATTCATGTTTTTTTGTTAAAATTACAAAATCTTTAAGAACTCTTCCACAATATACTTTTAATTGCAATGAACCGGAATTTCTCGAATCGGTTCAAGCCCATTTCTATTTATAGAGTATTTAGAAAGAATGCTATAATTATTTATCTATTAATACTTTATGAATTAGCTTATTTGAAGTATCAATAGAATAGACGGGTTTAAACAATTTCGGACTTGCATATCTTTTATTATCCGTTTAACTTTGTTATTAATTAGTAAAAACAGAGCTATGACACAGTATGAATTTAATAATAGCCTAATCGAAATGAAGACAAATCTTCATCGATTTGCAATGAGCCTTACCTCCGACCGTGATACTGCACTCGATCTTGTTCAGGATACTTACCTTAAAGCAATTACGTACCAGGATAAGTTCGTGGATTATACAAATCTTAAAGCCTGGGTATTTACTATAATGAAAAACACTTTCATTAATAATTACCGCAGGAACGTAAAGGAAAACACAATTATTGATGGTACCCAGGATTTGTATTATATCAACCAGCCTCATGACAAGGGGTTTATTTCACCTGAATCAAACTATTCGGAAGGCGAAATAGAACTGGCAATAAATTCACTGAGCGATGAATTCAGAATACCCTTCAGGATGCATATCGACGGGTATAAGTACAAAGAAATAGCAGAAGAACTGGGTCTTAAGATCGGAACTGTAAAAAGCAGGATCTTCTTCACGAGACAGAAATTAATGGTCATGTTAAAGGACTATGTAAAATAGTGGTTTTTGAGTTATGCAATTTATGTTGATTGGGTTTAAGTGGAAGAGGCTGATTTTATCAGCCTTTTTTTTGTTTTATAATCACGCCTGTTATAACAAACAGCAGGAAAAAGCCTGAAAGAACCCATGCCCAAACATTTGTCACCCTTGATTCCGTCCACATTTCATATGGTTCAGTAATTATATAATCTGAAATAACAGGCCACAGGACAACACCACTGCTGTCGATGTATCCGTTTGTGGCGACCATCTGGCCGGGCATCACAGTTTTTAATGTATACTCTCCAAATTCGAGAGAGACACTAGATGCTGTGATCTTAAGAGCTGAATCAGCCATGTCTTTAAATTTCTCAGCATTTCCTGAACCCATATATTTCTTCTGTAATATTCCGGCATCCCAGAGGCTGTCGAATTTTTCATTGTATTCATTCGTGAGATCATCAAATATTTCCGTCTCTCTGGCTTTAAGTTCGTTCACAACAGGGCCTGCACCTTCTCCTGCAATCTTGCCAAACTGTCCAATCCATTCAGATATAAGCGATTTTTCAATCCAGGTTTCTATATTGGATTCAACAGCCTCTTTCATCTTTCTGATATGGAGACTGTCGGGGCTATCTTCCGGCTCATCGAAAGCATAACCCGGAGAATAGAAAAATTTCATTTCATCTTCGGTCAGAAAGTCATTCAATGGAAGTCCAAATTCCATGATCCTGTCCACCTTTTCAGAAAACCTGTAAGTGGTATGGAACCATTTGAACTCTTTCTTAAATGAAGCACTCCTTCTGAAAGCTGCATTGTGACTTGAATCATGAATATAATCATGATTTAATTCATCAATACTAATGAAAGCCTTTTCAGCTTTCCTTACCCATACGGTGTCCTTGCCATTCTCCGGGATCTCTATTGTATCTTTAATTTGCCAGGTTGAATCATATGGAACCTGAACATTGCAAACATCAAATTTTTTTTCGGTTGAACGCATTTCAATCAATCTTGTCACAGATCCATCGCGATGTACGTAATTTGTAACTACAGTTTCTGGTTCATTACATGAAAACAGAATCAGGAAACAAAAAACAACCAGGAGAATAACATTGTGTTTTTTCATAGCCTTCTGTTTTTTTCTGATCCGGAATTTTTGTCTAATATATCATCGAGTCTGTCCCTTAACTGAGGATCATTATCAATTATCCGGACAAGATCACGATATTTAATACTGACACTGTTCAGGGAATCAAGAATTTTATTCAGATCCTCGGCATCCACATAAAATCCCCCTTTCATCTGGCGGGCATACTTCAACAGCATCTGTCTTCTTTCAATCGAACCTGAAGGATTTTCAATAATCTTAGCATTGTCTTCCACTATTCTGTCATGAAGTTCCCCGATCTGGTCGATGATGGAATGTTGCTGCCATGTGAAAAACCCGACAAGAGCAAATGAAGCAGTGATAAGTGCTCGTCTGACCCATCTGATGTATATCCAGCTGAATAGGAAATCGAAAAAGCCTGTAACAACATGCTTTTTCGAAATTTCACGGATCACTGCTTCTTCAATTTCATCATAGCAGTTAATCTCCGGGGTTGATTCCCTTAAAACCTCAATAATTTTTCTATATTTTTCATCTGATTTCATTTCAGATATTTTTGAAGCATTTCAGATATGTTCTTCCGTGCGAAACAAAGATTGGCTTTGACGGAAGCTTTACTCATTCCTGTAATTCCGGAAATTTCCTCATGTGACATTTCCTCTATTTCCGAAAGAATAAATATAGATTTCTGCTTTGGGCTCAGTCGTGCTGTCAATAATTTAAGCACTGATGAAATATCATCGTTTTCAAGCTGATTATGATGATTGTCAGAAATGGTTTCGGACAATAGAATCCATGTCTTTTCATCTCCCCTGATCTCAGGATTGTTCTTTAACTGTCGCAATTTATCATAACACCTGTTCATCACAATCCTGTAGACCCACATTCTGTATGCCGCCGCAGATTTCATTTTCCCGATCTTCTGCCAGACAATAATCATTGTATCCTGAACAACATCCCTGGCAATTTCCTCTTCACCCAGCATCCTGAAAGCAACAGAGTAAACAAAGGGGGATGTCATTTTTACAAGCTCCCTGAAGCTTTTCAGGTCTCCTTTCTGACACTCTTCTATCAGGTTATATTCGATCAATTGCCAGGTTGTTTACTTAAAGACGTTAATTCAGAAGAAAGGTAAAAACAATATTCAATAATTTGCAGTTATGCCTTGACCTGGAAAATAAGAATTTGCCTGGATTTTGAATAACTTTATAACTTAATATCCTGGTAATGCAAAGGATCATCATTCTCAATACAAAAACGAAGCAGGGCCTTTATGACATCACAGCTGAAGTTCTTGCCATCGTTAAGGAAAGCGGTGTTATTACCGGAATTGTTTCTGTTTATGCACGCGGTTCGACTTGCGCAATAATGATCCAGGAAAACTGGGATGATTCGGTTCAGAATGATGTGATAAGCCTGCTAAACAGGTTGATCCCGCATGGAGTATGGCAGCATGACCAGCAGGATAATAACGGTGATGCTCATTTGAAATCAGGGCTCATTGGGGCTTCACAAACCTTACCTGTTATTGATGGCAAGCCCGGACTGTCGACATGGCAGAATATCTTCTTCTGTGAATTTGACGGGCCCAGGGACAGGAGGGAAATAGTTGTTACTGTTATTGAAGATAAATGAATTCAGGCATCAGCCTTGCCATTTCCATCCCTGAGAAATTTTGTAACATTTGTTACATTTTGAATGAACACCTCAAATTTTCTTCTCCGTACAGCTGAGTGGCTGAACAAGCGGTCATAATCTTCTTTTGAAAGATTAAGCCATTGCTCAGAAGTCATTTTGCGGAGTTCTTCAGAGATCTCAAAATCCGGCACTTTGTGGTGAATTGCGTGTCTGTTCCAGGGACACACCTCCTGGCACCTGTCGCAACCGATTATCCTGCCTCCAAGTTTCTCTATATCCTCATCGGATACTGGATTCCTGTTGTCTATCGTAAGGTACGCAATGCATTTGCCTGCATCAATTGTCCTGTTTTTGTTTATTGCATTGGTAGGGCATGCTTCCATGCATAAGTTGCAGCTTCCGCACCGGTCAGCTGCCGGTGAATCATATTCAAGCGCGAGTGTTGTTAAAATTACCCCGATAAAGAAGAATGATCCGGTTTTTTCATTAATCACGATTGAATGCTTACCCTGCCAGCCAATGCCGGCCTTAACTGCCCATGGCTTCTCGAAAAATGGTACAGAATCAACAAAAGCCCTGCTTGTGGTTGAATCATCAATTTCAGAAATGCACTTTATTACCTTTTGGAGCTTTTTCATTACAACCTCGTGGTAATCCCTGCCATAAGCATAAACCGACATAACAGGAACCTCTCCTCCCCCCTGTTTTCTTTCAGTATAATAATTAAGGCCTGTGACAATGACTGATCTTACCCCGGGTAAAAGGGAGGAAGGATCAGCCCTTTTGTCTATGTTCCGTGACATATAATCCATGCCGGCATTCATTCCGGATGCGCACCACTCATTAAGGATTGAAGCATTTTCTTCAAGTATGCCGGCCGGTGCAATTCCGCACAGATCAAACCCGGCTTCCTTTGCCTTGTTCTTAATAAGGGTAGTTAATTCGTGTTTATTCTGAAGGTTCATTATCTAAAGAAAACCCAGTTCAAGCTTTGCCTCATCGCTTAACATGCTCTTGTCCCAGGGTGGGTTAAAAGTAAGCTTCAGATCGCAATCCTTCACACCTTTCGTTCCTGAAACCTTGTATTTTACTTCTTCGACAAGCTCTTCAGCCATAGGGCAATTGGGAGCAGTAAGCGTCATAGCTATATGTGCCACCTGGTCGTCATCAACATTTATTTCATAAACAAGTCCCAGGTCATATATATTGACAGGTATTTCAGGATCGTAGATACTTTTTAGTACGCCGGCAATCCTTGATTCTATTTCGAGTTTTTCTGAAAGATCCATGATCATTAAGTTTTATTCTTCATCTCCCTGAATGCCATGGCGTAAAGCTTCATCTGGCGTACCATGGAAAGCAGGCCGTTTGATCGTGTCGGTGAAAGGTTCTGTTTCAAACCGATCCTGTCAATGAAATAAAGGTCTGCTGCGAGCAGCTCATCCGGTGTGCGCCCTGAGAGAACCTTAATAAGAAGTCCAATTATGCCACGGGTAATTATTGCATCACTATCAGCTGAGAATGTGACAGCCTGCCCGTTGTAATCAGGCTTAAGCCAGACCTTTGACTGGCATCCTTCAATCAGGTAATCTTTTGTCTTGAACTTCGGATCAATGGCAGGCAGGTCCTTGCCGTAATCAATAAGCAGGTTATACTTGTCCATCCAGTCATCAAAAATCGAGAACTCGCTTATAATGGAATCTTGTATGTCGTTAATACTGTTCATGAAAACATATTTTTAACCTTCTCCAGCCCCTCAGCAAGAGCATCAATCTCTTCCCTTGTGTTGTAAAAGCACATCGAGGCTCTCACAGTTCCCTGTATAGAGAACCGGTCCATAACAGGCTGTGCACAATGAGTTCCTGTTCTCACGGCTATTCCCATCTTGTCAAGAATCATGCCGGTATCATACTGGTGTATCCCGTCAAGCAGAAATGATACTGTGGAAATTTTATTAGCTGCATTACCATATATTCTCAGGCCCTTTACAGCCTGGAGCCTGGCGGTTGCATAGCCGAGAAGATCTTTCTCCATTGAAGCAATTGTAAGCCTGTCAATTGAATTAACGTAATCAAGTGCGGCAGATAATCCTATTGCTCCCGTGAAGTTTATTGTTCCTGCTTCAAACTTGAAAGGCAACCTGTTGAATGTTGTTTTTTCGAAAGTCACTTTTTCAACCATATCTCCGCCACCCTGGTATGGTGGCATTTCATCGAGCCATTTTTCCTTTCCATACAGAACCCCTATACCTGTAGGGCCATAAATCTTATGTCCTGAAAAAGCATAAAAGTCGCAATCTAGCTTTTTCATATCTGTAAGGCCGTGCTGAATTCCCTGTGCACCATCAACCAGGACAGGCACATTATATGAATGAGCGGCATTGATTATCTCTGCCAGTGGAACGATTGTCCCAAGGGCATTAGAAGCCTGTGCAACTGCAACAAGTCTTGTTCTTGATGAAAGCAGTTTGTAGTACTCTTCAAGAATCAGCTCTCCGTTGTCATCAATTGGTATTACCTTAAGCGAAGCACCTTTTCTCTCACAGAGAAGCTGCCATGGAACAATGTTTGCGTGATGCTCCATCTGGCTGACGATGATCTCATCACCAGAAGAAACGAATCTTTCACCGAACGAAAATGCTACAGTATTTATTGAAGCTGTTGTACCAGCTGTAAAAATTATTTCCTCTTTCTTTCCGGCATTAATGAATGAAGCCACATTCATCCTGGCTTTTTCATACTCCTCGGATGTCTGATCGCTCAGGAAGTGCACTCCCCTGTGGATGTTGCCGTTATATTTTGTATATACATCAGTCTGGGAGTGTATTACAGGCCAGGGTTTTTGAGTTGTAGCGCCATTATCAAGGTACACAAGGTCCCTATTATAAACTTTCCTGGAAAGAATAGGAAAATCGGCTCGTATTTCCTGGATACTCTTCATTTCACCCGCATTTAACCATACAACTTGCGCATCTCGACAATTCTCCTTTCAACCGTTGCATAACAAGATCATCGAGTCTCTCGCGCAATGGCACAATATCAATATTCTGAATTACTTCATGGGCAAATCCAAACATCAGCATCAGCTTTGCATCCTTACTGTTTATACCCCTTGATCTAAGGTAAAACAGGGCATTTTCATCAAGCTGACCAACAGCAGCGCCATGGCTGCACTTCACATCGTCGGCAAATATTTCAAGTTGTGGCTTTGTGTCCATCTTTGCATCGTCTGTAAGCAGAATGCTGTTGCTTTTCTGGTAAGCGAGTGTCTTCTGTGCACCCTCACGAACTAATATCCTGCCGTTAAAAGCTGCCGTTGACATATCATCAAGAACCCCCTTGAAAAGCTGGTTGCTTGTACAATTCGGAAAAGCATGATCTACATTTACATAATTATCTATATGCTGAAACTTATCTGCAAGGAACAGGCCCGAAGAATTGCATTCAGCATTCTCGCCGCCGAGATGATGATATGTACTATTTCTTATTAATCCACCATGAAGTGTGATATTATTCGACGATGCATAACTACCCTTTTCCTGGTGAATGAACGTATGCGTCATCTTGGCTGCATTATTATGTTCGTTCTGCATCCTTACAAGATCAAAACGGGCATTTTTGCCAACATACACTTCCGTTACAGCATTTGTCAGCATCCTTGAAGGAGACAAGGTGTGATCGCAGATTATAACCGCTCCATGAGAATTATCCTCAGCTATTATAAGGTTCCTGTGCTGGTTGAACATGTCGTTTTCCGATCCGACGAGATTGACGATCTGAATCGGTTTCTCAAGAACTGCTCCTTCCGGTATATAAATAAAAATACCATCTGAAGCCATTGCAGTGTTAAGATAGATTAATCCATCCCTGTCATTATGTGCATACCTGCCATAATGTTTCCGCAGCAGGTCACTGAATTTTATTGCAGCTTCATTCAGGCTTCCCACCCAGACTCCGGGAGGTATCTTCCTTATCTTTTCATTTATAGAGGGGAAATGTCCATTCATCAGAATAAGACCATAGGCATCAAGATCCGAAATGTCGCAGCGGAACTCTTCAGCTTTTCTGAAATCTGATTCATCAGGCATAAAATAGGTTGAATAATCCTGGTCAAAGAAGGTGTTGAGGTTAGTATACTTATACAACTCATTTTTCCTTGTTGGAATTCCCAGCTCACTGAATTTTCTAAAAGCATCGCTCCTGAAGGAGTTCAGGATATCAGATGACTGACGTTCAACCTTATCTATATTGTCATAGTAAAGTTTAAGATATCTTTCCGTTACTCCTGTTTCTGCACTCATGACATTATTGGTTATTGTCCGCCTCTTTCTTTATCCAGTCATATCCCTTTTCTTCAAGTTCGAGGGCTAGCTCTTTCCCGGCTGTTTTCACTATCCGGCCATCATATAAAACATGAACAATGTCAGGAACAATATAGTCGAGCAATCTCTGGTAATGTGTAATAACAATGAATGAATTATCTTTTCTCTTAAGCTTGTTGACACCGTTTGCGACGATCCTCAGGGCGTCTATATCGAGCCCTGAATCGGTTTCATCAAGGATGGCAAGTTTCGGTTCAAGCATTGCCATCTGGAAAATCTCATTCTTTTTTTTCTCCCCGCCTGAAAAGCCTTCATTAACTGAACGGTTGGTAAGAGTGGAATCTATCTCTACCAGTTCTTTCTTCTCACGCATCATCTTAAGAAATTCGGAAGCTGTAAGCGGTTCGAGTCCGTGGTGCTTCCTCTTCTCATTAACAGCTGTCTTCATGAAATTGACCATGCTTACTCCAGGTATCTCGATAGGATATTGAAACCCAAGGAATATTCCTTCTTTAGCTCTTTCTTCAGGCGACATCTCAAGAAGATCATTTCCAAGATATTCCACTGAACCATCAAGCACTTCAACAATCTCTCTTCCCGCAAGTACTGATGCCAGGGTGCTTTTACCTGAACCGTTTGGTCCCATTATGGCATGAACCTCACCCGGTTTAACTTCAAGGCTGATTCCTTTGAGAATAATTTTTCCCGCAATTGAAGCTTTTAAATCATTAATCTTAAGCATATAACAAATTTATCTGGAACTATCCTACGCTGCCTTCGAGGCTGATCTGAAGAAGCTTTTGCGCCTCAACAGCAAACTCCATCGGAAGTTTATTCAAGACTTCCCTTGCATAACCATTTACAATAAGACCGATTGCATCTTCAGTGGAGATGCCTCTCTGGTTGCAATAGAATATCTGGTCTTCCCCTATTTTTGAAGTTGTGGCTTCATGCTCAACTATTGCAGTCTGGTTATCCACTTCAAGATATGGGAAGGTGTGGGCTCCGCATTCATGACCCAGCAGCAGGGAATCACATTGTGAGAAATTCCTGGCATTGGATGCATTTTTCAAAACCTTTACAAGCCCCCTGTAGCTGTTTTGACCTCTTCCTGCAGAAATACCTTTCGAGACAATTGTGCTCTTTGTGTTTTTGCCGATATGGATCATTTTGGTTCCTGTATCGGCCTGTTGGTAATGGTTTGTTACAGCAACCGAATAGAACTCCCCTGTTGAATTGTCTCCCCTGAGGATGCATGACGGATACTTCCATGTGATCGCTGAACCTGTCTCTACCTGGGTCCAGGAGATCTTTGAATTTTCTCCTTTGCACATCCCTCTTTTAGTCACAAAATTGAGTACCCCTCCCTTTCCTTCCTTATCTCCCGGGTACCAGTTTTGAACTGTTGAATATTTTACTTCGGCATTTTTTTCTGATACTATTTCCACAACTGCCGCATGAAGCTGGTTCTCATCTCTCATTGGCGCAGTGCAACCCTCCAGGTAGCTAACATAAGCTTCTTCATCAGCAATAAGGAGTGTCCTTTCAAACTGTCCCGAATTAGCCTGGTTAATTCTGAAATATGTTGAAAGCTCCATCGGACACCTCACCCCTTTCGGAATGTAACAGAAAGAACCATCGCTGAATACGGCCGAATTGAGCGTTGCAAAAAAATTATCGGTATAGGGAACAACAGTGCCCAGGTATCTTTTTACAAGCTCAGGATATTCCCTGACAGCCTCACTGAATGAACAAAAAATTATGCCAAGCTCTGCAAGTGTCTCCTTAAAGGTCGTTTTAATTGATACACTATCAATTACCGCATCGACGGCGACACCTGCCAGATGCTTTTGTTCCGTAAGGGGAATGCCAAGTTTATCGAAGGTCTTTCTGAGCTCAGGATCAATATCATCAATACTGTTTAAAACCTGTCGCTTCTTTGGTGCAGCATAATAAATAATATCCTGGTAATCTATTGGCGGAATTTTGAGATTTGGCCATTCTGGCATTTTCATTGTTAGCCAGTGCCTGTAAGATTTAAGCCTGAAATCGAGCAACCAGGAAGGTTCTCCTTTCTTTCCCGATATTGTTCTTACAACATCTTCGCTTAAGCCTTTGGGAATGAGCTCCATCTCGATATCAGTATGAAAACCATACTTGTATTCGCCTGAGGTTACATCATTTAATATCTTGTCCTGATCATTTTCCATTTATCAATTCTCAATTTCACTGTTTGCAACAATCTGGAATTCTGTTTGTTTTTTCTTTCATCACCTGATTTCAGAAATTGCAACTGACTTTGCTTAAATATATTTAATCTAAATAAAGATGCAAAAATAAAAATTTTAAACGATTTAAGAAGAAATAATGACTGTTGTTTGTTACTTCCGGAGCTTTGATGACTTTTCCCGGCTTCTTAAATTTAAAAATATTATATATTGGAAGGCTTTGTTTAATAACTCTGTAAAATAATTCAACTCTTGTATGAATAATATTTCGATGCTCGTAAATGTGTATGGCAGGAAGGTACTTGCCATTTTGTTTTTAATCCTGGTTCCCTTGACTCTTTTCGGGGCAGATGGAAGTGTACCCAAGATAGGACCAGTGAGGCTTGAATTCATAATATTCGGCCTTATACTTCTGGGTGTTGCACTCTTTCACAAGCAGACTTTCTGGGTTGCTGTAATGGGATTGACAGTACTTCTCATTTTTAAGCTTTTGTTTGATCCGGGTTTTCATCTTATTGAGCATCTTTTCGGAGAAAATGCAATGAGCGCGCAGCTTCTTGACAAGCATCTCAGGCAGGGTGAATGGGGTATTCTGTTAAACCTCCTCGGTTTGTTGCTGGGTTTTGCAATACTTTCAAAAATATTTGAGGAATCAGGTGTTCCGGATGTCCTTCCAAAATATTTACCTGATGACTGGAAAGGACCTTTTGTGTTGCTGATCTTCGTTTTTATACTTTCATCATTTCTCGACAACATTGCAGCAGCACTTATAGGAGGCACGATTGCACTCGTAGTATTTAAAAGAAGAGTATATATAGGATATATTGCTGCTCTGGTAGCCGCAAGTAATGCCGGCGGAAGCGGTAGCGTTGTTGGCGATACAACAACAACAATGATGTGGATTGACGGTGTAAGCGCGTTCAATGTGCTTCATGCGTATGTTGCTGCAGTTGTTGCTCTTCTTTTCTTTGCATGGTTTGCTGCTCATCAGCAGGACAAATATCAGAGGATACAGAAGGATGCTTCTATAACTGTCAAAATAGATTGGATGAAGATTTTAGTCGTGGCTCTGATACTCGCCGGAGCTATAATTTCGAATATAGTATATGACATGCCTGCGCTTGGCGTCTGGATTGCAATCCTCATAGGCGCGCTTATCAGGCGTGTTCCATGGCATGAAGTGCCTGCATCAATTAAAGGAACTGTTTTTCTTCTCTGCCTTGTCATGGCAGCCTCGATGATGCCCGTTGAGGAACTTCCTAATGCATCATGGGGAACTGCGTTTGCTCTCGGCTTTCTTTCATCAGTATTCGACAATATTCCTCTTACAAAATTAGCCCTCGACCAGGGACACTATGACTGGGGTATGCTTGCCTATTCTGTTGGTTTCGGAGGATCGATGATATGGTTCGGCTCTTCGGCCGGTGTGGCGATTACAAACAAATTTCCCGAAGGCAGAAACGTTATTGAGTGGGTGAAGAGAGGATGGCATGTAATTGCTGCTTATATCATCGGATTCTTTACCTTATACCTGATCCTCGGTTGGGAGCCCGCAGACACAAAAGAGCATAAAATAATAAACTGTCCTGTTCCAGGCTGTCCCATGGCAGGTAAAGAAGAAGCAATGCTTTTGAATAACATGGTTTATCCAGAACTAATATTCCCCGGCATTGATTTTGATAACAGGTAATATAAATTGAAGCAGCAACTTTTCTAAAAGAGCTTCAATTTCATTTGGACCGGCATTGCTTAAGAAGTGATGCAGGAAATATTAATACCTTTATAAAAAATTTTAGCCAGATGAAGATTCTCATTTCAGCATTGGTCATCTCACTGGGCAGCCTTACAACTTTTGCCCAGGTTGAGAAAGAGGTTAAAGCAGATATTAAACATGTTACTGTTTTTCCCGACAGGGCACAGGTTGCCCATGAAGCACAGGTGCAGTTACCTGCAGGCACATCAACCCTCAGGCTTTCGGGATTATCTCCTTATATCGACCCGCAAAGTGTCCAGGTTAAAGGGGCTGGCACTTTTACAATACTATCGGTTAACCATCAGAACAACTATTTAAAGAATGCTTCTGCAAATGAAGAAGAAGAGAGTCTCAGGTCGAAGATCGAAGAGCTGAAGATGAAAATTGAAGATGAAAATGCCTCCATCCAGGTGTTGAAAGGCAAAGCAGAATTTCTTGCGGCAAACAGGGGACTGCTGCTGAAAGAAACCACCATCTCGCCAGAACAGATAAGGACAATAATGGATCTCTTCACTACAAACTCAGAGCAGGTAATATTCAATACTTTAAGAAAGGAAAGGCTTGTAAAGGATTATGAAAAACAACTTGCTGCACTTCAGCAGCAATTATCGAGCAGAACAGTAGCAAATGAGCTCCCGACGGGTGAGATCAGTATCACTGCAATGGCAGATAAACCACTCACCGGTAAAATAAGCTACAGCTACGTAGTATCAAATGCCGGATGGTTTCCCACCTACGACATAAGGGTTGATGATATAAAGAATCCTGTTTCCATTTCATTTAAAGCCAATGTTTTTCAGAATACCGGACAGGACTGGAAAAATGTAATGCTCAGCTTTTCAAATGCCACTCCGTGGATCTCCGGCGATGTTCCTGTTTTATACCCATGGTTCCTTAATTTTTACACATTCTCCGAACCCGTCCTGAGGAACAGGGCTGCAGCTAAAGGCATAGTGAGCGAGAGCATGGCTCCTTCTTCAGTCGCAGTTGCAGATGAAATTCGAATGGAAGCGATGGAGGAAGCAGCAGCTCCATCTGTGCAGAAACAGAGTGGCCAGACTACTATCACCTATGATATTGATGTACCATATACAATTTCAGCTGACAACCAGAGACAGGCAATTGAAATACAAAGGCTGACAGCAGATGCTTCATATAAATACCTTACTGTGCCAAAGAGGACAAACCTGGCATACCTGACAGCAAACATAACACGGTGGTCTGAACTTAGCCTTCAGAGCGGAGAGGCAACTCTCTATTTTGAAAACTCATATGTGGGCAAATCATTTATAAACGCAGAACAGGTAACAGACACCATGGTAATGTCGCTCGGTGTCGATAACAGCATACTTGTCAAAAGAGAAAAACAAAAAGATTTTACAAACAGGAGAGTGCTGGGTTCAAACAGGACAGAAACCAATTCCTTCAAGATCTCAGTCAGAAACAACAAAACTGTTCCTGTTTTGATAACTGTGAAGGATCAGATTCCCGTTTCATCGAACAGCAGCATCACTGTTGAAACGGTAGAAACTTCAGGTGGCCGCATGGAAAAACAAACCGGAATGATAGAATGGGATCTGAACCTTAAGCCGGCTGAAACAAAGGAGATCATACTTACTTATTCTGTAAGATACCCGAAAGACAAAAATATAATTCTTGAATAATCATCAATGAACCTCATAGGTAATCTGATCTGGCTTGTTTTCGGAGGCATTGTTATTGCCATAATGTATTTCATAGGCAGCCTTGTGCTGATGATCACGATCGTTGGCATACCATTTGGCATACAAACACTGAAAATGGGAGCTCTTGCGATCTGGCCTTTCGGCAGGGATACCCGTGTTCATTCACGTGCATCCGGGTGCCTTTATATACTTATGAATGTAATATGGCTTCTTTCAGGCGGTTTATGGATCGCGGTCAGTCACGCAGTATTCGGCCTGATACTTTGCATAACAATAATCGGTATACCCTTCGGGCTCCAGCATTTCAAACTTACAGCGGTTGCCCTCAACCCTTTTGGCAGGGATATAGTTAACATATAAATAATTTCTCAGATCAATGGATAATGGTGAGCATACCCCTCTCGGAAAGATTGGAAAATTCGGACTTATTGACAGGATTTCTGCATCTGCACGTAAAGAGAACAAAACTACTGCATCGGTTATAGGTGATGATTCCGCTGTAATTGATAATGTAGGTTATCTGACACTTGTATCAACCGATCTTTTTCTTGAGGGAATACATTTCAACCTGATCTATTCGCCATTGAAGCATCTTGGTTACAAAGCTGTTATCAGGGGTATTTCTGACATCTGCGCTATGAATGGCATTCCCGAACAGATAATGATCGGGCTTGGAGTAAGCTCGAGGTTCACTGTGGAACAGGTGGATGAAATATACGAAGGAATCAGGCTTGCCTGCGATAAATACAATATCGACCTGGCCGGAGGTGATACATCAAGCTCTTTTACCGGATTGACTATAAGCGTCACTTCCATTGGCAAAGTTGCCCCTGAGAAGATCGTGTACAGGAACGGTGCAAAAGAAAATGATTTAATTTGTGTTACGGGTGATTTTGGCGCTGCATATATGGGACTGCAGCTTCTGGAGAGGGAAAGAAAAATTTACGAGAAGGATAAAACTATTCAGCCTGACCTTACCGGCAATGAATATATAGTTGCAAGACAGCTTAAACCTGAATTTCCTGTAAAAACACTCAGCGACCTTTCAGAGAATGGTATAACACCATCATCAATGATCGATGCCTCTGACGGACTTGCATCAGACCTGTTGCATCTCTGCAAATCATCAGGCACAGGGTGCAGGATCTATTCGGAAAAAATACCGGTTGATTACGAAACAGCCCGTATAGCTGAGGAATTCAATATGGATCCGATGACACCGGCGCTTAACGGAGGAGAAGATTATGAACTGATCTTCACAGTTCCGTTGTCAATGCTGGATAAGATAACCCGGATTGAAAACGTAAAAGCAATTGGCCACATTACCCACATTGAATCAGGATATACAATTGTTGGTGAGGGAGGAACTGAAATAGCACTCAAAGCTCAGGGCTGGACAACCGGATCCTGAACTACCTGGCCCTTATGACACCACGCTCCGACTGTTCGAAAAATTCGATAATGTAATCCCTGTCGGGGGAAGGTTTGAATTCTTTCTTTATGAACTCAATAGCTTGTGAAAAATTCATTCCCTTCTGATAAAATGCCCTGTATATCTCATGAATTTCGTCGATCCGCTCTTTTGTGAACCCGCGTCTTGTCAGTCCAACAGTATTGAGGCCCATATAAGATAACGGTTCCCTGTCAGCAAGGACGAAAGGAGGAACATCGATCCGTATTTTACTTCCGCCCCCCACAAAAACATGAGCCCCAATCCTGGCAAACTGGTGAACGAGCGTTCCGCCGCTTATTATGGCGTGATCGTGAACTTTTACCTCACCGGCTAAGCCTGTTCCGTTACCGATGATACAACTATTACCGATTGCACAATCGTGTCCAATATGTGCATATGCCATAAGGAGGCAGTCATTGCCAACCGATGTCTTTCCAACCGCTGCAGTGCCCCTGTTTACTGTTACACATTCACGTATTGTGGTGTTATCGCCAATAATAGTCGTGGTCTCTTCTCCCCTGAACTTAAGATCCTGGGGGATGCCGGAAACAACGGCACCGGGAAATATCATGCATTTCTTTCCTATCCTGGCGCCATACAGAACAGTAGCATTCGGACCGACCCAGGTTCCGTCACCAATCTCAACATTAGAGGCAATGTAGGCAAATGGTTCAACTTTTACATCCTTGCCCAGTCTTGCATCAGGGTCAACATAAGCCAGATTTGAGATCATTTCTGTTATTTATTTTTAATAACCTGTGCTGTCATTTCTCCTTCAAGAACCAGGTTGTTACCAACGAAAGCCTGGCCGAACATAGAAACTATACCCCGGCGTAGCCCGTCAATGAGCTCCATCTTCAGTATGATTGTATCACCAGGCACTACCTTGTGCTTGAACTTGAGTTTATCAATTTTAAGAAAATATGTTGAATACTTTTCAGGTTCTTCAACTTCGCTAAGAACCAGAAGACCGCCTGTTTGTGCAAGTGCTTCAACCATAAGTACACCAGGCATTACGGGTTCTTCAGGAAAGTGACCCTGGAAAAAAGCTTCATTCCCGGTTACATTCTTGATACCAACAATAGAGCCTCTTTCGAGTGAAATTATTTTGTCAACAAGAAGGAATGGAAAGCGATGAGGTAACCGTTTTTTAATATCCTCTACTGTATATACGGGTGGAACCGTTGGATCATAGACAGGTATATTTTTCTTTGATGCTTTTTTCATTTCCTGCCTGATGGTCCGTGCAAGCCTTGTGTTTGCATTATGACCAGGCCTTGTTGCAACTATCTTGCCTTTGATTGGCATCCCCACAAGTGCAATATCTCCGATTATATCCAGGAGCTTATGCCTTGCTGGTTCGTTGGGAAATCTTAGCTCAGTATTATTAAGGATCCCGGCAACATGGTTATTTATACCGGGCCTGTTGAAGAGTGTAGCTATCCTGTCGATCTCTGCCTGTTCAACCTCTTTTTCGAGGATAACTATCGCATTATCAAGATCGCCTCCTTTTATTCTGCCCATCTTGAACAGGGGTTCAAGCTCATGAAAGAAGACGAATGTCCGGCAATTGGCAATGTCTTTCTCAAAATCTTTGAGTGAATCAAGAATAGAATACTGGTTCCCCAGGATCTTTGAGTTGTAATCAATCAGTACGTTTATACTCAGGTGGTCGTCAGGATAAATTATAAGGTCCACACCATGCTCTTCCTCAGAATAGGTTATCTTTTGTTTTACAACAAAATAATTCCTTTCTTCTTTCAACTCGACTATGCCTGCTTCTTTTATTGCTTCAACAAATTTCATGGCAGAACCGCCCATAATGGGAGCTTCAGGACCATTGATCTCAATGAGGGCATTATCGACCTGCATGCCATAGAGGGCAGCAAGTACATGCTCAACAGTTGCAACAGAAGCATTATTCTGCACGATTGTTGTACCCCGGGCAGTTTCAGTTACATTTTCTGCAAGCGCATCAATTATAGGCTTCTCCGGTATATCAACCCTGCAGAATTTATATCCATGGTTTGCAGGGGCAGGTTTAAGTGTAATTGTTACATTTATTCCTGTATGCAACCCTTTACCTGAAAGACTCACTTCACGACCAAGGGTTCTTTGCTTTTCACTCATCCAATTAGGTTATTAAAAAATTACCCTGCAAAAGAATAAAAAAAACTCAAAAGTCTTAAATAAATTTTCTCATACAGGTTTAACATTAAGTAAAATCCCGGGACTATTTGTTTTTCAGTGATCCAATTTCCTTATCTATCTTATCAACCTGGGCTTTCAATTCCGGAAGTTTCTTGAACACTACCGAAGATTTCATGAATTGCCTGAAGTCCATCGAGGGAGAACCCATAACTGAGGTGTTTTCCTCCCTGATATCTCCCATTATTCCGGCCTGTGCTCCTATCTTCGTTCCGTCAGAAATTTTAATATGGCCTGCAATTCCAACCTGGCCGCCGAACATGCAGTTCTTGCCGATTTTTGTAGATCCGGAGATACCTGTCAGGGCAGCCATAACTGTATTCTGGCCAATCTCAACATTGTGTCCCACCTGTATGAGGTTATCAAGCTTAACACCTTTTCGTATGAATGTTGATCCCATTGTTGCCCTGTCAATTGTAACATTAGCACCAATCTCAACATTATCCTCAATAACTACGTTGCCGAGCTGCGGGATTTTCTGATAAATGTTATCCGACTGCGGGGCAAAGCCGAAACCATCGCTTCCTATAACTGAACCTGCATGAATAATGCAATTGTTACCGATTGTACATTCATGGTATACAGTTACCCTGTGGTATAAAATGCTTTTCTCGCCAAGTTTTGAATTATCTCCAAGGTAAACATGAGGATAAACCGAACTTCCGTCGCCTAAAATGCAATTTTCGCCGATATATGCAAACGGTCCTATATAAACATCTTTCCCGATTTTTGCCGTTGACTCGATTACCGCTGAAGGATGAATCCCTTTCTTCCTGGGACGAGCCTGATCAACCATTCGGAGCAGCGAAGCAAATGCCTCGTATGCATTATTAACTCTAATAAGTGTGGCCCTGATCTCAGATGAAGGGACAAAATCTTTATTAACAAGGACTATCGACGAACCTGTAGTATAAATGTAATTTTCATATTTGGGGTTTGCAAGGAATGAGAGAGCACCCGGGTGTCCCTCTTCAATCTTTGCAATCGTATTAACCTTTACTGAGGAGTCGCCTTCAACCTCTCCATTGAGAAATCCGGCAATTGTTGCAGCATCAAATTCCATAATTTTTTAATTTGATTTTAAATGTTGTCTTTTCGCAGTTCCTTGGGGTAGCACAAATAATATTTTGTGAGCCTTTCAGATATAAATCTATGATCAAACATATCACTTACCAATGATATTGGAGCAGTGGTTCCATCTTTGATAAGGATATTTACTTCAGCTTCATCCTGGGCATAGGGAAGATTTGAAATACTGCCCGAAAAAACATGGTAACCACAGAGTGAAGGATCAATCCTGAGCTTTTCAGACACAGCAAGTTTAAGATTACTGATCCTTGATTCAGGAAATGGCACGTTCTGCATCTCTATTGATAAAAGATCACGGTTTGTAAGTCTGCCCGCGAGATCAGCCAGTATCTTATCAGAGCTGTCTGCCCAGTACTTGGCAGATACAAGGATGTCATTGTCATCAAGTCTTGTGAAAGTGTTTGCTATATGGTTCGGCGTGAAATCGCGGTCCATCGTAAGATCATCACTGTTAAGCCTGTTATATAAAAAGAACCTTAGAGAGGGTGTCGAATAAAGATTTACACCCTGCAACGCAAGCTGCCTTGCTCTTTTCAATACATTTACAAGCAGGCTTTCCGCTGATAGAACAGTTTTATGCATATAAACCTGCCAGTACATCAGTCGCCTGGCTATCAGGAACTTCTCAAGTGAATAAATACCTTTTTCATCAATCACAAGCCTGTCATCAATCACATTAAGCATCCTGATAATCCGGTCAGACCCTACCGAACCTTCTATTACCCCGGTGAAGAAACTATCCCTGCGAAGATAATCCAGCCTGTCCATATCTACCTGGCCTGAAATAAGCTCGTGGAAAAACTTACGGTTGTAACTGCCTGTGAAAATATCTATTGCAAGGCTCAGCTTTCCTTTGAATTCCTCGTTAAGCTTCTGCATCAGCAGCAGTGAGATATCCTCATGATTAATCCCGCTTATTATTGATGTCTCGAGCGCATGGGAAAATGGACCATGCCCGCAGTCATGCAGCAGTATTGCGAGGCTGGCAGCCTCCTCTTCTTCTGCAGAAATGGGTACACCCTTGCTTCTGAGTGTGTCAATAGCCATACACATAAGGTGCATTGCTCCGATACCATGCTGAAAACGGGTATGGCAGGCCCCGGGGTAAACAAAGCTTGTAAGTCCAAGTTGACGAATGTTCCGGAGGCGCTGAAACCAGGGATGCTCAACTATATCATATATAAAATCATCCGGAATACTGATAAAACCATAAACAGGATCATTGATTATCTTCCTCTTGTTTTTACGGTAGACCATCCCTTTCTTGATAAGAAGAACAAAAGTATGAATTTATTTCTGTTTGATGCTATGAAGATGAAACCCTGAAATTTGCTTTACCGGAATAATTTACTTGTGAATGAAAATAATTGAATTAACTTTGCATTTCAAAGTACTTTCATATCTAAAGTATATGTTAATAACTTATTTTTATTATAATCAATTTATAAAGAAATGCCCGACAAATGGAGGTTACAAGTTAATGCTTCACTAAAAATACTGTATGGCAAGCATTCTACTTTGCAACATTTGAAATTTTTTTCGTCTTTAAAGCGTCCAATGTGAAAAATTAACCGGATACAGGAACCTGGTAACATATGAAAATTGAAATAAGGGGCTTGAACATGATATATGAAAATGGAAATCATGCCCTTAAAGATATAAACCTCGAATTTGGCACAGGCATGTTTGGTCTTCTCGGTCCAAACGGTGCAGGTAAATCAAGCCTGATGAGGATACTTGTAACACTTATGAAACCCACTGCGGGTGAGGTTCTTGTAAATGGGCTGGATATACAGAAGCACCGGAAGGAGATCAGGAAAATGCTTGGTTATCTTCCCCAGGATTTCAGGTTCTTCAGTGCTTTGAAAACATGGGAATTTCTTGATTACTCAGGTTCACTGGCAGGACTTAAGAACAGGAGGAGCCGTCTTGCTGAAGTTGATCGCCTGCTCGATCAGGTCGGGTTGCTTGAAGTGCGCGATCGCCAGGCAAACAGGCTCTCAGGTGGTATGAAAAGAAGGCTTGGAATTGCACAGGCACTGATCGGTAATCCCAGGGTCATTGTAGTCGATGAGCCAACCACAGGGCTCGATCCCGATGAAAGGATCAGGTTCAGGAACATTCTTTCAATGCTGAGTCAGCATGATGTAACAATAATATTGTCTACTCATATAGTTGGTGATATCTCATCAACATGCCAGGGAATGGCCCTCCTCAACAGGGGAGAGCTTGTATTCTCAGGTTCACCTGAAAGTCTTGTAAATAAGGCTGAAGGGCATGTTTTCAGGCTTAACCTGAATCCTGTGGATTATGAAATCGTTAAGGAAAAATATAATATAATATCAACTATCCCTTCTGAGACAGGATGGGAGGTCCAGGTTGTGGCAGACGAAAAGCCTGAATTTGAGGGTACGGCAATTATCCCAAATATTGAGCATGCCTACGTGTACTACATGGAGCACAAGCTAAAGGCAGATATATCAGATGAATAAACTATAAATGATCTCTTTTCACAATATAAGCACTGTTGCAAGGTACGAAGCACGTACTCTTCGAAGAAGCTGGTTTTTCAGGCTATTCTCCCTCGGAGCGCTTTTCATTCTCAGCATATTGAACATTGGTCTTTTCTCCCCTATTGGCGATGAAGAGTGGCAGCTTGTTTCGATATCTTCTTCAGTCCCCCTGATAAATCTTTATATTCTGAACCTGGGTCAGGCAATTGTCGTGATTTTTCTTGCAGCCGACTTCCTGAAGCGTGATAAAAAACTTGATACGAATGAGGTTCTGTACACCCGGCCAATGTCAAACCTGGAATATATCCTGGGGAAAACTTGGGGCATACTCAGACTGTTCCTGAGTCTTGACCTGATTATCCTGTCAATTGCTCTCTTCGTCAATATCATATCACGAAGAATGTCAGTCGACATACTATCTTATTTTGAATACCTGCTTTTAATCTCGGTGCCAACCCTGGTCTTCAGCCTCGGGCTGGCTTTTTTGCTGATGTCGGCCATACGGAACCAGGCAATCACATTCCTTTTTCTCCTTGGTGCAGCTGCTCTTGACATTTTCTATCTATGGCACAGGGTGGGATCAATATTCGACTATATGGCATTCGGGCTTCCTATGTTCAAATCGAATATTGTCGGTTTCGACAATCTGAGCCTTATCCTCAACCAGCGTCTTTTCTATTTATTCCTGGGGCTTGCACTGGTATTTGCAACTGTATTGCTTTTCAGCAGGCTTCCACAGTCAAAGCTTCATTTGTACATTACTTCTGCTCTGCTTTTGATCTTTTCAATTACTGCATTTTATTGTGGTTCAAATACTTATTCAACCTATATAAACAGCAAGAGATCAAAGGAACTTGTGATCAGAATAAATAAGGAATACGAGAACCGCCAGTTTACCGATATAATAAAAGCTGAAATAGAGGTGATTCATAAGGGTGATTCAATAAGTGGGAAAGCATTGATGGAGGTTTGTAATAATGGCAGTGATCCTGTTGACACCTATCTTTTTTCACTCAACCCGGGACTAGGAGTCATCTCCGCAGGAGCAACCGGTAGCGGTCAGCCTTTCAGAAGGAATTACCACATCATCGAGATCTACCCTGCAAAACAACTGATGCCCGGGGAACGCGATACTGTCATTATCACATATGCCGGTGGCATAGTTGAATCATATTGCTATCCTTCATTCAGTGACAATATAAAAGAGAATCCGTATAACATTGTCATGGTTAATGTTCACAAGAGGCAGGCTTTCCTGACTGATGAATATGTATTGCTTACCCCGGAAACTCACTGGTATCCCGTGGCTGCCCTGAATTATTATCCATCAAATCCTGCCAGGATCAAAATTGATTTCACCCGATATAAACTGAGGGTAACGGATAAAAACGGACTGACAGCAGTATCCCAGGGCACTGGCAGTGAGGCAGGTGGTTTCACCTCTTTCAAAACAGAAACTCCGCTTACCGGGATCACACTGGCACTTGGAAATTATGTAAAAGACACTCTCATTGTTGATTCGGTTAAATACCTCAGTTATCATTATCCCGGGAATGATTATTATAAACAAGACCTTGCGGAGATAAAAGATACGCTGCCAGCAATGATATCAGGCATAATGAGGGACCTTGAGACAAATTTCTCAACTCCTTACCCGTTCAGCACACTGAGCCTCGTTGAAGTTCCTGTGCAATTCCATTCTTACCCGATGCAAAACACTCAGACCAGGGCTGAAGTACAGCCTTCAATGGTACTTCTTCCAGAAAAGCTATCAACAATCGACAATGCAGGTTTTTCTAAACAATTCACCCAGCAAAAGAAGAGAATGGCCAGGAACAACCAGGTTATTACCGACAAGGAGCTCCAGGTACGGCTGTTCAACAACTTTGTAAGGAACACTTTTATCAGTGGTGAAAACTTCAGGTATGTCAATGGTGTTGCCCAGAATGAACCTGTAAGATATCGCCTGGGCCCCAGCTTTTATTTCTTCAAGAATAATTTCAGCTCTTCAGAGTACCCCGTCATTAATACTGTGTTTGAATCGCATCTTCAGAAAGTAGAAGAACCCATCCAGAGAAATATCATCGATCTCAGCGGATCTTTATCTGAAAATGACAGGGCAAATCTTATACTGAAAGAGATAACCTTCAGGGATCTTCTGAAAAAGAATCCGGCAGGTGATACAATTAGAACAGTTGTTTCTGTTAAGGGTGACTGGCTTTTTAATCTTCTGCGATCCAGGGCAGGAACTGAAGAATTTAACAGGTGGTTCAGAAACTATCTTGATGTAAATAAATTCAGAAAAGTTGACATTCTAAAACTTAACAATGATGTCAGGGAGAAATTTGGCTTTGAGTTTTATCCCGAACTTGATAACTGGTACAACAGGAAAGAACAACCGGGCTTTCTTTTTACTGACCTTCGCGCATCTGAAATTGTGGTAAATGACAGGACCAGGTACCAGGTAACATTCATAGCTTCAAATCCCGGCCAGGTTCCCGGCCTTTTCAACATTTCATTCAGGACTGCTAATGAAGGACAGGAACCAACAAACATTATAAGAAGCGGAGGAGGCCAGATAACAGTGACAATGCAGGGCAGAGGCATGGAGACTTCCGATATTGCAAGGATCGTATACACTGCCCCGGGTGAAAGGAAAAGAATCGGGATACTGCTTGATTATGAACCAAGAACGATGGTGGTAAATACTCTCTTCTCAAAGAATATCCCCGGGCAACTGATATTACCATTTAATGAAGTTTTGAAGATCAGGAATATAATGCCCTTTGAAGGAGAGGAACAACTGCCAGCCACCGCGTCCCTTGATAACCCTGATGAAATCATTGTTGACAATGAAGATGCCGGTTTCAATCCGGGCTCCAGAACTCAGCCTGGAATACTGAAGAAGGTACTTGGCATAAACAATGATTCGAGAACCTATGAGAGCTTGCGTACATACAATGTTCCTGAATACTGGCAGCAAGTTGTCCAGACAAATTATTATGGCAGGTATATACTATCGGCAGTTTATACAAGACCATCAGGATCAGGATCAGAAAGGTCTGTCACATGGTCGGCTTCAATAAAAAAAGCAGGATTTTATGATATCTACACCTATATTGGCAAATCAGTTGACCATATAACTGTAACTCAATCAAACAGGCAGGACGGATCCGGGAGCTATGCGGATAATACATTCCGTGACATGCATTACAGGATATACCATGACGAAGGTGTTGAAGAAATTACTGTTGATTATCAAAATGCAGAAGGTGGCTGGAATAACCTCGGAAGATATTATCTGTCAGGAGATACGGCTAAGATCGAAATGACCAATCAGTCTCAGGGAAGAGTAGTAATTGCAGATGCAGTCAAATGGGTCAGACAGGAATAAAAATAAAAGTATAAATTGATATTAATTAACTTAAGATGAACTCAATATTCCGGAAGCCACGAAAAATAGCAATACTACTGCTGTTTCTTACCGGCACCATAACAAGTTTTGCGCAGGGACTCACACTTGAACAAGCTCTGAATGTTGCTGCGGAGAACAGTCCTTCCATAAAGAGAACCAGGTTGAATCTGATAAGGAGCCAGGAGAACCTTAATGCTCAGAATGCAGCCCTGAAATCAAATTTTTCACTGATACTGAACCCGATCACTTACACCCAGAACAGGGAGTTCAACGAATTGATCTCAGGCTGGAATTCAAGGAAAAACACTGAAAGCTTTGGCAATTTCACAATTTCACAACCGGTTACTATCACCGACGCCAGGGTGTCACTTTCAAACCGCTTCGGGTATTATGATTCATACAGTGAATATACTGACACATATTCCAAGGGTTTCAGCAACAACCTGTCTCTCAATCTTGATCAGCCGCTGTTCACATATAACAGGACAAAACTCCAGCTGAAAGATCTTCAGCTGGCTCTTGAAAACTCACAGCTGAATTATGCCATTCAGCTACTGGCACTTGAAAGGCAGGTGACCCAGGCATTCTATTATGTTTACCAGCAACAGCAAAGTCTTGATATTTCAAGGTTGGCCTATGAAAACATGCAACAGAGTTACGAGGTCTCCAGGAACAAGGTAGATGCCGGCATATCACCACGCGAAGAGATGTTCCAGGCTGAGCTGAACCTTGCAACAACAAAATCAGATTATGAAAACAAAGTGGTCTCGCTGGAGAATGCCAAGGATGAATTCAAGATACTTATAGGACTGAACCTTTATGATGATGTGATCGTAATACCAAATATAAACGTCGATACTGTCGCGGTCGATATAGCATTTGCAATCGACCAGGGTGTTGCCAACAGGATGGAACTGAGACAAAGAGAAATTGACATTGAAACATCCCAGTTCGATCTTATCCAGACCAAATCTCTCAATGAATTCAAAGGAAACCTTGGCGTGTCACTTGGCCTTTTCGGAGATAACCAGAAGTTCAGGGATGTTTACGATAATCCCACCGATAACGAAAACGTATCTGTTTCACTAACAATACCATTATGGGACTGGGGTGAAAGAAAATCAAGGATAAAGGCAACAGAAGCTACAATAGAATCTGCAAAAATCAGTTTCGAGGAACAACAGAGTTCCATAATACTCGATATCCGCAAGGTTTACCGCAACCTTCAGAATCTTCAGAACCAGATTGAAATTGCCCGCAGGTCAGTAACCAATGCCCAGCTTACCTATGATCTGAACCTTGAGAAATACAAGAATGGCGATCTTACTGGCATGGATCTCAACCTGGTGCAGAATCAGCTCTCAGAAAAACAACTTGCTTATACAAACTCATTGATCTCATACAAGCTTGAATTACTGAACCTTAAGATACAGACTCTCTATGACTTTGAGAAGAAACAGCCTGTATCACCTGTAATGACTCTTGAAACCGCAAAATGACCTTAAAAAACCTACTTTAAAAGAATAATATGAAACACATTCTCCCGGTAGCAGCATTTGCATTACTAATACTGGCAGGCTGCAGAAATCAGGAACAAAACCTGAACGCCGATATTGAGATACCTGTATCTGTGGAAGATATCAGACTGAAATCCATTGAGGAATTCATTAGCACCACCGGCACGGCCTTCCCAAAAGGGGACATACTGCTGAAATCAAGGATCACAGCCCTCTATTACCTTGAGAAAAACCCAAGGACTGGGCGCGTATGGCAGCTTGGCGACCGGATAAATACCGGTGAACTGATTGCAAGGCTGGAGGACAAGGAATACATTAATTCCCTGAAGCTTGAAACGAACCAGCTTAACCTTGAGCTTTCAGAAACTGAAATGAAGAAACAGGAATCCCTGTATGAAAAAGGAGGTATCACGCTGAAGGACCTGAAGACAGCAAGCATTAATTATGAAAATGCAAAAACAACCCTGGAGAATTCAAAGCTTCAGCTTGAGAAAACAAGGATTGTATCGCCCATTGACGGGGTTATTGTTGATCTTCCATATTTCACACAGGGCACTCAGGTCGAGACCGGTTCGACAATTGCCAAGATAATGGACTATAAAACAATGTATATGGATGTCCAGTTGCCTGAAAAGTATATTTCACTTATTAAACCGGGTCAGACTGCCATACTTACAAATTATACCATTCCTGATGATACCATTACCGGGAGAATAACCCAGCTCTCCCCTGCCATTAACGCTGACACTCGCACCTTCAAAGGTACTGTGACAATCGATAATCCTGATCTGCTCCTGCGACCGGGTATGTTCGTAAACGCCAGTATCATTACCAATCACAAAGATTCTGTCATAGTCATTCCGAAAAGCATCATTCTCTCACGTCAGAAAGGGAAGACAGTATTCGTCGTGGACAGGGGCGTCGCAGCCGAGAAGATAATTGAGACTGGTATTGAGAATCTGACAGAAACAGAAGTCATCCGCGGACTTGCAAAGAACGACAGGCTCGTTACAAACGGGTTTGAAACACTTGGGAACCGGACAAAAGTTAAAATCATTAAATAACTGTCATGAACAGTATCGCCCGATTTGCAGTCAGATACCCGGTTAATGTCCTGATGCTTGTCCTCGGAATAGTATTACTCGGTTTTATTTCCTTTGGCAAGCTCGGTACTGACCTGTTTCCTGACCTGAATAACCCGAAGATATTTATTGAGCTGAAAGCCGGTGAAAAACCTCCTGAAGAAATTGAAAAAAACTATGTCGATCAGATCGAATCACTCTCGATGCGGCAGAATGATGTAGTTCAGGTATCATCTGTCTCTAAAGCCGGTTCAGCCACTATCACAGTGGAATATGACTGGAACAAGGATATGGATGAAGCCTTCCTTGACCTTCAGAAAGAGCTGAACTCATTCAGCCAGAACTCAGATCTTGAAGATTTCACAATTTCCCAGTATGATCCTAATGCCGAACCTGTTATGATTATCGGCCTTAGAAATCCTACAATGCAGAATCTTGACGAGTTGAGGAAAACTGCGGAGAATTATATCAGGAATGAACTGATAAGGATTGAGGGTGTGGCAGATGTCAGGTTATCAGGAGAAGAGGAAAGTGAAGTTGTTATTGAAACCAACAAGTACATACTGGAATCATTCGGATTATCTGCCGACAACATTGCGGCCCAGATTAACAATTACAACAGGAATGTCTCAGGCGGATCCATCGTGGATATGGGACTTAAATACACTGTTAAGGGTGTTAGTGCTTTGGAGGACATGGATGATCTGCGGAATATTGTTGTTGGCTTCAGGCAGAAATCATCTTCAAACCAGGGTTCAGCTAATGCATTATCGCAGGCAAACAATCAGGGTCAGAACCTCTCTTCCGAAAGAGTCCCTGTCTATCTGAGGGATGTTGCAGATATAAGGTTTGAGAACAAGGAACCTGTTAACATTGTAACACTGAATGGTGAAAGATGCATCGGGCTTCTTGTATATAAAGAGCCCAAGTACAACACTGTCGATGCTGTAAAAAATCTCCAGGCTGCAATCAGTGATCTTGAAAATGCACTTCCGGGGTACGAATTCATAAGGGTGAACGACCAGGGAAAATATATTGAAAATGCCATCGGAGAGGTTAAAGATACCCTGATCATGGGAATACTGCTCTCAGTATTTGTCCTGTACCTTTTCCTCAGAAGAATCGGAACTACGCTTGTTATCAGCGTTGCCATACCAGTGTCGATAATTGCCACTTTCAACCTGATGTACTTCAACCATCTCACTCTCAACATAATGACCCTTGGAGGACTTGCCCTGGGTGCGGGAATGCTTGTCGACAATGCCATTGTTGTAATTGAAAACATAAGCAGGCTGAGGGAGGAAGGAGTGCCATTCATGGAATCAGTAATTCGTGGTACCGGTGAAGTGGGCGCGGCAATAACAGCCTCAACTGTGACAACTGTAATTGTCTTCCTGCCTATTGTTTACCTGCATGGAGCATCGGGAGAAATGTTCAGGGACCAGGCATGGACGGTCACGTTTGCACTCTTCTCATCACTGCTTGTGGCAATGCTTGTCATTCCAATGCTTGTCTCTGTTTTCTATTCAGGTGAAAAAAAGAAACAATCCAAGGCCACTCCCCTGCAATTTAAATGGTACGCAAGGACACTTGAGAAAATTCTGGATAAGAGAAAACTTGTGATTGCACTTGCAATCATTCTTATGATTTTATCAGCACTGTTGATTCCAAAGATAGGCAGCGAATTTATGCCACAGTCGGAATCGACCCAGTTCACAATTGAGCTCAAGCTGAACGAAGGAACAGCACTCCGGAGGACTGCAGAAACTACTGCAAGAATAGAATCTATTGTCAGGGAAATTGCAGGCGATAAAATAGCGATGATATATGCTCATTCAGGCATTGACAATTCTGCTGCACTGAACTCTACAGGTGATGTCACAGGCGAGAACACAGCATCCCTGAAAATAATTCTGAAGCCTGAATATGCCGGGGAAACCGGACAGCTGATCTCAGGCATAAGAAGGTATCTCGGTGAGCTTGAAGACATTGAAGTCACATTTAAAAATAATGAAACTGCTCTTCAGGCAACCCTTGGCACTGCACAGGCTCCGTTCGAACTCGAGATCTCAGGGAAGGAATACAATGAGATAGAAAGAATTATGAACGAGTCGAAAGCTGTTCTTTCTGGAGATCCTGCTCTTTACAACATCACAACATCACTTGACCAGGGTACCCCGGAAGTTGAAGTTGCTATAGACAGGTTTAAATCAAGCTATTACGGGGTTACAGCCGATAATATTATAAGCCAGGTAAAGGGATACCTTGAAGGTTCACGTGCCGGCACTTTCGAAAAAGACGGTGAGATGAAAGATGTAACAATTAAACTTGGCGAGATAACAATCAATCAGCTTAATGATCTTCTTATCAATGCCGGCAGTGTAAAAGTACCGCTCAGCGAGCTCGCACAGGTCAGGAGAGTTATAAGTCCGCGGGAGATAACCCGGAGGAACCAGGTAAGAACTGCCTATATCTATGCTGATATTGCCAGTGGATTGCCGCTCGACAAAGTTATAAAGAAAGCATCTTCTTCACTTGAAAACATTGTTCTTCCTGTAGATTACAAGCTCGGTTTCACCGGTGAAGAGCTCAGGAGAAAAGAGTCGATGAAGAATCTTTCCTTCGCATTGATCCTGTCTCTGATTCTGGTATTTATGGTTCTTGCAGCTGAATTTGAATCAGTCATTCAACCTTTTGTGGTTATGCTCACAATACCCCTGGCCGGCGTAGGAACTGTCCTTACTTTCTTCATCCTTGGAAAATCGATGAATATGATGGCTTACATAGGCATTATAATGCTTGGCGGTATCGCAGTCAATAACGCCATATTGCTTATCGACCGCATAAACCAGCTCAGGGAAAGCGGAGCAGGCAAAAAGGAAGCAATCATACTTGCCGGTTCTCAGAGAATCAGGCCGATTCTAATGACGAGCCTTACAAATATCCTTGGTTTACTGCCATTAAGCTTAAATATCGGGGAGAGCGCTTCACTGAGGGCTCCTATGGCTATAGCAGTTATCGGGGGCATGATAACATCTACACTCCTGACACTGGTTGTCATTCCATGCGTTTACTGGATCTTCGATAATATCAGCAGCAGGTTCTCTGATTCAGGAAAGATTGAAGCACAAATATCTGGAAGAGAATGAATTTTATACTGAAACGGAGGATCCTGATAAGTATGCTTTTCATAGGCATAACTATGCTTGGTTATGTTTCCTACCAGAAACTTTCAGTTGAATTGTTTCCCAATGCCCAGCTCCCGGCACTTATTGTACAGGTCGCCACTCCGCTTGAAATGGACCCGTCGCACATTGAATCACAGGCTGTTATTCCTATTGAAGGTGCTGTCGGTACTCTTGAAGGAGTAGAAAAGATCGAGTCAAATATTACATCAAGATACGGCACGATCACAATCTATTATAACCAGAACGCTGATCTTAAATATGCCAACCTCAAGCTCCAGGAGAAAATAGATGTTGTAAAATCATCTATTCCGGCAAATTTTATGATCAATGTTATAAAGATTGATCTTGAGCAGTTCACCAACCAGTTCATGGAGCTCCAGGTAAGAGGAGAAGGAGGCATTGACAGGATAAGGAATATAGCTGACAGGGAGATCAAACCCGAACTCGAGAACATTGAAGGTATAGCAGGTGTCCAGGTTTACGGGGGCCAGGAAAATTCGATCGAAGTGAGACTCAACAGGGAAGCCTGTGAAGCAAACGGGATAACGATCAGCCAGGTAAGGAACATTCTTAATAATAATCGTGCCAATAAAACATTTGCCGGGAAAATAATTGAAGGTACAAACAAGCTGTTTGTAAATGTTACGTCAGATTATACAGATGTTGACCAGATAGGTAATATTGTTGTAAAATCATCAGGACACGTTCTGCTGAAAGATATTGCAGAAATACATTTCGGAGTTAAAGAACAAAGCTCGTTCAGCAGGGTAAATGGTATGGATGCTGTTACAGTTTCTCTTGTCAACGACAACCAGACTAACCTCATCGATCTATCACATTCTGCACTTAATGAGATTGAATCGCTTAATTCCCGGCTTAAATCATCAGGAGTAGAAATTGTTGTGCAGAACAATAATGCTGAACTTCTCGAAAAGAATATCAACGAGATTATCAACCTGGCTATAACAGGTGGTATCCTTGCTGTTGTAATACTCTGGTTCTTTCTCAGGAATGTAAGGCTGGTGGCAATTATTGCGGTCTCCATCCCTATATCGGTATACTCAGCATTCAACTTTTTCTATGCGGCAGGCATAACAATAAACAGCCTTACTCTTGTCGGCATGGCCCTCGCAATCGGGATGCTTGTCGATAATTCGGTTGTCGTTCTGGAAAATATTTACAGGCTTGCCGGCCAGGGTAAGAATTTCAAGACTGCGGTGATCCAGGGAACCACAGAAGTATGGAGATCAATATTCGCTTCAACGCTTACAACACTGATAGTATTCCTGCCATTCATCTTTTCTGATAATTTTATGGTTAAGATCATTGGCAAGAATATCGGTATTTCAATAATATCGACCCTGTGCATCTCTCTTCTTGTTGCAGTTTTCGTAATCCCCATGGCAACTTATTATATTCTCACGTCAACATCACATGGGAATTCTGATGTCTTTAAAAAACTCTCTATCCATAACAGGCTGATACAGGGATACCATGTTATCCTGAAAAGCTGCATGAGAAATCCTGCAACAACGATCATCGGGACACTCGTTGTCTTTTTTGCAGCGCTACTTATAAGTCTTGGGCTTAGTATGAGCTCTCAACAGGAAGTGGAGACACCCAACTTCAGGCTTTCAGTAACAATGCACGGGGGCTCTACCCTTGAAAAGACAGATGCAGTTGTTGCTGAAATTGAATCGAGGCTCGCATCCATACCCGAAAAACAGGATATTGTAAGCCGTATAGAAGAAGAACGGGCAACTGTTACAATCAACCTGGCCAAAGAGTGGGATAAAAAGAGCAGGCGGTCACTTCCTGAAATAAAAAACGATATTTCAGAGAGAACAAAAAACATTTCTTCGGCAGAAGTTACAATGGATGAACTTTCGGCCGGAGGTGGCTTTACTTCTGAAGCTTCAGGCGGATCATTTAACCCCGGCGGTGATTTCATGAACCTCCTGGGCATTGGCTCCGAAAGAGAAAGTATAATCATCAAGGGTGAAGATTTTGAAAGCATGAAAAATCTAGCCACCGATGTAAAAACATACCTCGACGACCTGAATACAATAAACACCACAGGCATCAATATCCAGGACAATAACCCTGAGGTAAGGTTGTTCTTCAACATGGATTACCTCGGCAGAAACAACTTTACATTAAACGATATTGCAGCTGCCCTTGCTACATTCGGAAGAGAATACTCTTCAGGCGCAACATTTGTCAAAGGCACTGAAACCTACGACATCATCATTAAATATGCCCGCGATGAGAATCAGGCTGCCATGGAACGCGATAAAACAATCGACGATCTCAGGAATCTGGAGGTAACTGCATCAAACGGTACA
This sequence comes from Bacteroidales bacterium, assembly GCA_035297425.1. Lineage (GTDB taxonomy): Bacteria > Bacteroidota > Bacteroidia > Bacteroidales > VadinHA17 > LD21. Next base: position 177,228 of record DATGYZ010000029.1, read on the forward strand.
ATAATGGAAATGCAGGAGCTCGCCAATATAATCTTTTCGTCTGGTAGCGGAAACATACACCGTGAGAACCAGGAAAAAAGAATAACTGTTACTTATGATTTCAACGAAGAGATTAAAAGCTCAAAAGATCTGCTTGAAGGATCCCGCGCTGAGGTGCAGGCAATTGTAAACAACCTGGGAATACCCCCGGGGATTGCCGTGGAGGTTGTACAGGAGGAAGATCAGTTCAGGGATTTTTACTACCTCATCGGGATTGCTTTCCTGCTTATCTATATGATCCTGGCCGCAGTATTTGAATCGCTTGCTACTCCTGTGGTTCTCATGTTCAGCATACCGCTGGCAGCACTTGGATCGCTTATTGCACTCATACTTACCGGCAACAGCCTGCTTAATGCGAATACGCTTACTGGTTTCCTGATACTTATCGGGATAGTTGTAAACAATGGCATTATACTTATTGACTACACGAATATCCTCAGGAAAAGAGGCATCAGGCAGCATCGTGCCCTTATGATGGCCGGTGTAGCCAGGCTAAGACCAATACTTATTACTGCCTCAACGACAATAATTGCAATGGTGCCACTTGCAATGGGGACTGCAGAATTTGTTTCGGCTATCGGGGCATCATTTGCTATAACAGTTATTGGCGGTCTTGCTTTAAGCACACTACTGACACTTGTCTTCATTCCGACTTTTTATACCGGACTGGAAAATTCACTTCGATGGATCAATTCTCTCAGGCTTCCCGTAAAACTCATCCAAATTGGAGTTTTCTTATTATTTATATTGCTTATCTACACCAATATAGATAAATTTCTCTGGAAGCTCATCACAATAATACTTGCATTGATCCTTGTACCTGCCGGCACATGGTTTATCATGAACAGCCTGAGGAAAGCACGGGAAACAGTTATTCCTCCGGATGATGACATAAGGATCCATATTCAGAGCCTTGTTAAAATTTATGAAAGGGAAAACAGGTGGACCAGGGAGTGGAAAGCCGGTGCAAGAATAAGGAAACGTCTTGGCATTGAAAAGGAATTCCGTTCCTGGAAAGACTTGAGCGAACTGGGATGGCAGCTTCCTCTTCTTGGATTTATTGTCTACTTTACCTATTTCTATCTCGATAAAGGTTTCTGGATCTTTCTGTTCAGTGTTTCAACCTGGTTCCTTGTTTCAGCAATATGGAACGGTCCCAGGCAGGTGCTTGAGTATAAAAATTCATTAAAGCCCAGGAAATGGCTCAGCCTCCTGGTCAGTATGAAAGATTTTGCAATATTCTGGCTCATCCCTTTGATGAACCTCGTATGGTTCCAGTATCGCTGGCACAATTTAGCTGTAGTGATAATGCTTGGTTTCATATGGTTTGCAGGGCTGTTTATTTACAGGACAGGCCAGAAGATTGCAAATGAAAAGATTGACATCTACAGGCTCGAAGGAAGGTTCAGGGGATTAAGAAAATCAATCTACAAGGTTGTCCTTTCGGTACCACTTATCGGTAAAAGGAAAAAACCCTTCAAGGCATTAAGTTGCGTCTCGATTGAAATAGGTAATGGTATGTTCGGGCTTCTGGGGCCCAACGGGGCAGGGAAAACCACACTAATGAGAATAATCTGCGGCATCCTCGAACAGAGTTACGGCAAGGTATGGATCAATGGCCTCGACACGCAGGAAAAAAGGGAGGAGCTTCAGGGCCTTATAGGATATCTCCCACAGGAATTCGGAAGCTATGAGAACATGACAGCTCATGAATACCTTCATTACCAGGCAATGCTAAAGAATATTACAGATGCAACCCTCCGTGAAGAGAGGGTCACTTATGTTCTCAAGGCTGTCCATATGGAGGAAAGGCGACATGAAAAGATCGGCTCATACTCGGGAGGAATGAAACAAAGAATGGGAATTGCCCTTATCCTGCTTCACCTTCCAAGAATACTTGTTGTGGATGAGCCCACTGCTGGCCTCGATCCAAGGGAACGAATAAGGTTCAGGAATCTTCTGGTGGAGTTGAGCCGCGAAAGGGTTGTAATATTTTCAACTCACATAATCGAAGATATTTCAAGCTCATGCAACAAGGTTGCCGTTTTGAACAAGGGTAAGCTGAGGTACCTTGGCAAACCTATTGAAATGACCGGAGAAGCGTCAGGCCATGTCTGGCAGTTCAGCATACCTGCAACAAAATTCAATGACTTTGTCAGGGATCATCTTGTTGTTCACCATATGTCGGAAGGTGATAATGTAAGGGTCAGGGCAATTTCTGAGACTTCACCTGTTGAAGGAGCAGTAAGCGTAACACCTAATCTCGAGGATGCGTACCTATGGCTCCTCAGGAAAAAAGATAATAACTGATCTGTTAAGCTAAAGATGAGCGGAAAGATAAAAAACATAAGCACCCTTGTTTCGAAAATGATTGTTTATAACCTCAGGATCATTTTTGCAAACAAATTCACATGGTTCCTGGTGGGATCGATAGTATTCTGGATGGGACTGTCAGTAATCTACGTGTTTTCAGTCGACAGCTCCAGGATGAGCGACTTGTATGGCGTGTTCCTGACATCAGGGCTTCTTCTTGTCTTTTATCCTTCTGTCTTCGGAATCCAGAATGACCAGGATGCCAGGACCATTGAAATACTTTTCGGCATACCAGACTACAGGTACAAGGTGTGGCTTGTAAGGATCCTGCTGATCTTTGCAATAGCATTCGTCATCATGCTGGGATTTACCTTCCTGTCATCGATCCTTATCGTGAAATTCCGTTTTGTAAATATGACCGCTCAGATAATGGCACCGGTTCTGTTTCTCGGAATGATGGCTTTTGCTCTTTCAACAATGATACGTAATGGAAACGGAACCGCCGTGGTGATGATAATTATCGGCCTTATTTTCATGATCATGAGCGATCCTCTCAGGAAAAGCCAGTGGAATATTTTTCTTAATCCTTTCGATACTCCGTATGATGTTAACGAAACTTCATGGGCAATAATTACTGCCAAGAACAGGATCATTCTGCTTATCGGAACTGTCATATTCCTGCTTACAGCACTGTTCAACCTTCAGAAGAGGGAGAAGTTTATGTAGGAATGGGGTCCTGGGGTCCTGTGGTCCTGGCGTCCAGGCGTCTTGTGTCCTGGGGTCGATTTGATAGTTATATTATTATATATATTATTATATATATTATCTCAATCCAGGTTTAGAAATTATTAACTTTCAAATGGGTGTTCTTTTGTGAAATCAGGAAGGTAATTCCTGAAACTGTCAGGATCCTGAACCCATCCGTTTCGGAAACCAAGCTCTTGCATATGATTAAGAACATCATCATATTCCTGTTTATTCAAGGATCTGTCCAGAGAAGGGAACATTTTTGCCTCATGCATCGGATGGTACTGTGACATGAGTGAGATGTTTACTCCTGTGGATAGCTCTGAGGCAATTGCTGAAAGAACCTTCTTGCTTTCTTCAGCAAGACCTGGAAGAACAAGATGCCTGATAAGCAGACCTCTCACTGCCTTGCCATTGATATCGGTATGAAGTGTTGATCCCATCTGGTAATACATCTCTTTCAGAGCTTTCATGGCAACTTCCGGATAATCTGATGCACCTGAAAGCCTGAAGGATAGGTCGGCATCTGCGTACTTAAAATCAGGAAGGTAAACATCAACAATACCATCAAGGCTTTTTATGGTCTCAACCCTGTCGTAACTATTTGTATTGTATACAATAACAGGGATGTATCCCTTTTCGTGCAATCCTGAGATGATCATCTTCATCTGGGGAATCATATGCGATGGTGATACAAATCCAACAGAGTTTATTCCTGTATCAAGAATGCTGCAGACTTTTGCAAGTACATCATCAATGTCGTTTAAAGAGAATACTGCTGAGCAAGGCTGGCTTATTTCATGATTCTGACAGTAAACGCAACGGAGATTACATCCTGCAAAGAAGATATTGCATATTCCGTCATCACCTCCGATCACAGGTTCTTCACCCCGGTGTACGCAAACAGATGCGATATTGAGGCCGCTATCCATGCCACAATACCCTGAACCGCCATCAGTGCGGTTAACATTACAATTGCGGGGACATAGAGTGCAAACGTCATCAGCCATAAAATACTACCTGCAGTGTGACAAGAAATTAGACAATTTAAACACGCTGCAAATATCGGCAAACCCACATAAATACTTCATTATTAATCAATATTTTTTGGTAAAATGAGATTTATATTTACCTTTGCATCCGAAATGTGTTGTTTTGATTCCAGGGGACCGAGGTCCCCTGTTTTATTGCCGCAATAAAATTTAATGATAGAAAAAGATACAATAAAAGGCATTGTTGAAGAACACATCCTGGGTTCGGAGATCTTTCTCGTTGGCATCAAAGTAAGCAGCGCCAACAGGATCACTGTGCTGATTGACAGGAAGAACGGCGTAACAATTGATGAGTGTGTTTCTTTGCACCGCCACATTGAAAGCAGGCTAGACCGCGACATTGAAGATTACGACCTTGAGGTTTCCTCTCCCGGTCTCGATTCCCCTTTTGCAGTGCTGGGTCAGTATTACAAGAACGAAGGCAAAAGGGTTGAGGTAACCGACGATGAAGGAAACAAATTTTCAGGAATTCTTAAAAATGTAAACAATGGTGGTTTTGAGCTCGAGACGGAAGTAAAAGTCAAGGGCAAAGCCAGGGAGATGAAGGAGCTTTCTTTCAATTTTGATAAAGTAAAATCAACAAGAGTAGTTTTAATAATAAAATAACAAGGGTTCAAGCCAAATGGAAAATCTTAATTTGATCGACACCTTTTCTGAATTTAAAGAACTGAAGAACATTGACCGTCCGACAATGATGAGCGTTCTTGAAGATGTCTTCAGGAGCATGCTTCAGAAAAGATACGGTTCAGCAGATAATTTTGACATTATCGTTAACATTGACAAGGGTGACTTCGAAATATGGAGAAACAGGGTTGTAGTTGATGATGATGAAGTCACAGATCCTGTAACCCAGATTCCTCTCTCAAAAGCTAAAGAAATTGACGGCGATTATGAAGTTGGCGAAGAAGTTTCTGATGAAGTTAAATTCCTTGATTTTGGAAGAAGAGCCATTCTTTCATTAAGGCAGAATCTTACCGCACGCATACTCGATCTTGAAAAGAACAATATTTATATAAAATATAAAGACCGGATCGGAGAGATTGTTACAGGTGAGGTTTACCAGGTCTGGAAACGCGAAATTCTTGTACTTGATGATGACGGTAATGAACTGATACTTCCAAAAAGCGAACAGATACCATCAGATCATTTCAGGAAAGGGGATTCTATCAGAGCAGTTGTTATTAAAGTTGAAATGCGCAATAACACTCCTTTTATCATACTCAGCCGTACTTCGCCTGTCTTCCTCGAAAGGCTTTTCGAGCTTGAAGTTCCGGAGATTTTTGATGGTCTAATTACCATAAAGAAAATTGTAAGGGTACCGGGTGAAAGAGCGAAAGTGGCTGTTGAATCTTACGATGAAAGAATTGATCCGGTCGGGGCATGCGTTGGTATGAAAGGATCGAGGATACACGGCATCGTCAGGGAACTGCGTAATGAGAACATTGATGTTATCAACTTCACATCAAACAACCAGCTCTTCATACAGAGAGCGCTGAGCCCGGCTAAAATTACATCAATAAAGCTTGATGAAGAGGGTAAAAGAGCCCAGATATTCCTGAAGCCCAATGAAGTATCTCTTGCAATTGGCAAAGGAGGATTGAATATTAAGCTTGCAAGCCAGCTCACAGGTTATGAAATTGATGTATACAGGGAACCGGGTGGTGAAGATGAGGAAGATGTTAACCTTGAGGAATTCAAGGATGAGATTGAAGCCTGGATCATTGAGGAGCTTAAAGCAATAGGTTGCGATACTGCAAGAAGTGTGCTTAATCTTTCAATTAACGATCTCGTAAAACGTACTGACCTGGAGGAAGAGACTGTTAAAGAAGTTATGAATATACTGAGGGCAGAGTTCGATTAACTGTTCATCCGGAAAAAAGAATAAAAACAAAAATAATATAGATTTACAAATTAAGGTTTATAAAGGAAAGGCAAGGCAATCGGTATGACTGAAGATATTAAGGTTACAAGATTAAGTAAAGCAGCCCGTGAATTCAATGTGGGTATATCCACCATTGTGGAGTTCCTGCATAAAAAAGGGTTTGATCTTGATCCGAACCCAAATACAAAACTTCCGCATGACGCTTATCTCCTGCTGGTAAAAGAGTACAGCACGGATATCAGTGCGAAAAAAGAATCTGAAAAACTCATCCTGAAGGATCTCCACAGGAAGAAGGAATCAGTTTCTATCGATGACGTTCCTGAGAAATCAGAAAATGAAGATATTGAAACAGACAAGGATGTACTGATCAAAGACATATCCGGCCAGAAATCTTCCGTAGATATAAAGACCGAAGTTAAAAAGCCTGATATTAAGCTCGTTGGCAAAATTGACCTTGAGAAAGCAAGCAAGCCAAAGGTTGAAAAACCAGCGCCTCCCAAACCTGAACCTGTTAAAGAGGTTCCGCCTGTTCATCATGAACCTAAGAAGGAGGAAAAACCAGTTGCCAAAGCAGAAGAGGAAGAAAAAAAGAAATCAAATATTGATCTGCGGATAGTAGGCAAGATAGATCTCGATTCAATCAAGAAGGAGAAAGCTTCAAAAAAGGAAGAACAGGAAAAAACACCTGAGAAGCCGGTTGAAAAAGAAAAAGAAGAAGAAAAGCCAAAGGCAAAAACAAAGAAGGAGCCTGAACCTGAGCCGGAACCTGAACCTGTTCCTGTTCCTGTTCCTGAAAAGGAAGAGGATGCACCTGCTCTTGTTTCCGAAGATATTGAGAAGGTCATAGACGAAGTTGTTATAGATGAAATCGAGATTGAGGAAAATGTTATTTATAAGCCTGGTGTGCAGAAACTTGCAGGGCCAAGAGTTGTGGGAAGGATAGATCTGCCTGTTGAAGAGAAGAAGAAGACACAACCTGTTAAAGTTGACACCGAGGGTGATTTCAGGAGAAAGAAGAAGAGAAAGAGAATATTAAAGGAAAAAGAAGTTTCTGCAGTTGTTCCGCCTGCCCCTTCAACAGAAAAGAAGGAGAAACCAGGGGTCAGGAAGGTTATTAAGAAAAGACCTGTCAGAACCGAGGTTAACGAGGAAGAGGTTCAGAAACAAATCAAGGAGACTCTCGCCAGGCTGACAACAAAAGGAAAATCAAAGGGTTCACGGTACAGAAGAGAGAAGAGGGAGGCTTTCAGCCAGAAAAACCAGGAGGCAGCAAGCCAGATGGAAGCTGAAAAGAACATCCTGAAAGTAACGGAATTCGTTTCAGTTAACGAGCTGGCAACAATGATGAATGTGCCGGTAACTGATATTATTTCAACATGTATGAGCCTTGGCCTGTTCGTATCTATTAACCAGAGGCTTGATGCCGAAACAATGGCGCTGCTGGCAGATGAGTATGGCTACAAGGTTGAGTTTGTAAGTGCCGAGCTTCTGGAGGCAGTGAAGGAAGTTGAAGATACTGAGGATGATCTTAAACCCCGGCCACCGATTGTTACGGTTATGGGACATGTGGACCATGGTAAGACCAAACTTCTTGACTATATCAGGAATACCAACGTTGTTGCCGGTGAAGCAGGCGGTATTACGCAGCATATCGGAGCATACGCGGTTAACCTTAAAGATGGACGCCAGATCACATTCCTCGATACCCCTGGCCACGAAGCATTTACAGCAATGAGGGCAAGGGGCGCACAGATAACCGATATTGCGATAATCGTTGTAGCTGCCGATGACGGGGTAATGCCCCAGACAAAAGAAGCTATCAACCATGCTTCGGCAGCCGGCGTGCCTATTGTCTTTGCAATAAATAAAATCGATAAACCAACTGCCAACTCCGACAGGATTAAGGAAGAGCTTGCAGCTATGAATTATCTTGTTGAAGACTGGGGTGGCAAATACCAGTCACAGGAGATATCTGCAAAAAGTGGCTTGAACATAGATCTGCTTCTGGATAAAGTGTTGCTCGAAGCTGAAATGCTTGATCTTAAAGCCAACCCTGACAAGCCTGCTATCGGTACAGTGATTGAATCATCCCTCGACAAGGGTAGAGGATTCACTGCAACAATCCTGGTTAAGGCAGGAACACTCAGAATCGGAGATATTATGCTGGCAGGTAGCTGCTATGGTCATATCAAGGCGATGTACAATGAACGTAATTACAAGGTTGATGAAGTAGGCCCTGCAACACCCGCACTTATTCTCGGTCTAAACGGCGCTCCCCAGGCCGGTGATAAATTCAATATCATGGAAAGCGACAGGGAGGCAAAGGATATTGCAACAAAAAGGGCTCAGCTTCAGAGAGAACAGGGATTACGCACACAGAAACATATCACTCTCGATGAGATCGGGAGAAGGATCGCAATCGGAAACTTCCAGGAGCTTAATATCATCGTCAAAGGTGATGTGGACGGCTCTGTTGAGGCTCTTAGCGATTCACTCATCAAGCTTTCGACTCCTGAGATACAGCTGAATATTATTCATAAAGCTGTAGGACAGATATCCGAATCGGATGTACTTCTGGCAGCAGCATCAAATGCCATTATTGTTGGTTTCCAGGTGAGACCTTCGATGAGTGCAAGAAGGCTTGCTGAGAAGGAGGAAATTGATGTAAGGCTCTACTCAATTATTTACAACGCTATAGAAGAGATCAAATCGGCAATGGAAGGAATGTTAAGTCCTGAAGTAAAAGAAGAGATCGTTGCCACCCTCGAGATAAGGGAGATATTCAAGGTAACTAAGGTGGGTACTGTGGCAGGCTGCTATGTGAAAGAAGGAAAGATAACACGAAACACCAGGGTAAGGATAATACGCGATGGTATCGTTATCTATACAGGCGAGCTGGGTTCGCTCAAACGCTTTAAAGATGATGTCAAGGAAGTTGTAGGTGGCTATGAATGCGGTCTGAACATTTCAAACTTCAATGATATAAAAGTAGGCGATATTGTCGAGGGTTACCAGGAATTTGAAGTTCGTAAAACACTTTAAATAATTGCTGCTAAATATAAAAGCCTCCCGGAAACAGGAGGCTTTTATTTTGAGTTAAAGCGAAAGATATTGATATCAGAGTAATGCCTTGTATTTGGCTGCATCAAGCAGATCTTTTGCTTCTGCCATGTCAGTAATCTTTATTTTTATCATCCAGCCTTTTTCGTAAGGATCTTTATTGACAACATCAGGCGAATTTTCGAGCTCCGGATTTACCTCAATGATCTCACCCGAAACAGGCATGAACAGGTCGGAAACAGTCTTTACAGCTTCAATTGTTCCGAAAACCTCACCTTTTGAAATTGTCTCACCTGCAGTTTCAATTTCAACAAATACCACATCACCCAGCTCAGACTGGGCAAAGTCAGTAACACCTACATAAGCCATGTCTCCTTCAATACGGAGCCATTCATGATCTTTTGTGTAAAGCAAGTTCCCGGGAACATTCATAACAGATTGATTTTGATTAAAAATGAATTCTTATAAATGGAATATATTCATAAAAATACGAAAATTCCGGGTCAGAATAAATGATAAATGTCTTTTTTTGATCAATCTGCAGGATTCCAGAAATTTATGATGATCACTGGACCAATGTAAACTTCAGGCTGAATCCGAAGTTCGTATTTGATGTGGGAAATGTATTGGCAACAAAAGGATTATTAAGAGTATGATCGGCAAAAATCTGCAGGTTGAACCGGTCTGAAAGAACATAATCTGCTGTTGCCCCAAGAGTGACAACTTTCTGGCCCACGACCGGCTGGTTAACATTTTCAACAAGCTTTCTTGCAAGAGTTTTATTATCCCTGAAAGAGAGATCGAATCTTACATTCAGATCGCTCTCAAGCTTTCTCTGACCTCCTCCTGTACGAAGAATAATCTGAACATTATCAAACCTGTAACCAGCCCCGAAGATAAGTTCATTAATCCTGGCATCGGCAACCTGGTTACTAGTTAAGTTCAGCGATACTGTTCTCGATTTTTTCCATTCAAAACGTGTTGTCAGGCTGTTCTTCCAGTTCATGTCAACATTTATCAGGGGACTGAACTGTTCGCTCAAAGTAACAACATTTATTTCATATTGCTGTATGAAATTATTCTGGAGGTCGCGCATTGAGCTCAGCCCGTTTACATCAGCAATGAAATTCATATTTGTTGTATACGATCCAACCTGGTAGACGCTTCGATACTGGTGCGTGAGGCTCACAGACCTGAACAGCTTCTGTACAAATTCAAATTTTGAAAGTCCGTCGAAAGTGATCCTCCAGTTTGGCATCATCCTTAAGGCAGACGGGAAATTCTCAAGAGTTACCTTGTGTGGATCTGATTTTGTGTAGGCTGCAAGGAATGCAGGAATAAGAACATCTCTTGAAGTCTGTCCATAACCACTCTTGTAAGGGCCTTCCAGAGGGGTGTTCGTCACCGGGTCAACATCAGGATCATACGACGGATCCTGGCTGCGTCTTTCATCTGCCCTCCTCTGTGAGATTATTACAGTGTTGTCTTTAAATGCCTCGAAGGTAGGTGAGACATAATCATTATCCTTTGTGATCTTTTCAAAAGCGGTACCCCAGGAGATTACAGAGATCGAAAAATTACCTGTTACAAGGCGGTTCCGTGTGCTGTCAGGGAAATTGCCATTGATGTCGGCAATATAGTACGCACTCTCGTCTTTCATGAACCGGCGATCGGCATTCATCTCCATTCTAAGCCCTGGAAACGGTTCTATTGTGCTTCTTGCAGAAATGTCGATCCTGTTGTTCGACAATGAAGGTGTATTGAGAAGGCTATCGGTAGACAACCAGTTATTTCTTACCGCATTATCAAAGAAATTCCTGTCATTGTACCCCATTATAAAAGGAACACCGGGGGCAAATAAATTATTCTTCCCAGACATCCCGAGAAAATCGGTTTCCGGCATGAAGCCTGGTAGGAACTGCCCCTGAGCTGAGGTGTAAGTCAGGCTTACAGATCGTATACCCATCAATGCTCTAACAAGATATTCACCGGTTACAATGAGGGGATTGCGGTTCTTCTTAACCTTACCTTCAACTGTTATACGAGCACCATTTACAGCTGATGCTGATGTAAAGTTCACCCTGCTGTCACTTATTACATCAACCTTTCCGCTGACCTCATTGCCATTCTGGTCGAAGACCTTCACTGTGACATCTCTTGTACCGAGGTTATGGACAATGGCACGAACTACATTCTCCCGGAAGTTGACATTATCCCTGGCATAGGTGACAGTTTTTGTTTCTGCCTTCAGTCTTTCTGCAGCATCGGGTCTGGTATTATTCTCTATGTTTTTCAGGAACTTCGACTTACTGTACAGGGTCGACAGGTTGGCCATTGCCGTGAATGAGAGTTCATTATGGTTTTTTATTGAATTGCCGACATTGATATCAAGGCTGTCGGGGAACACAGGACCTGCAAGCCAGGAATAATCTGCGCCATACCGGGCAGTGGCATTAACCCAGGAAAGAAGTGGTAACTTGTTTACCGGTACGGTATAAGTCACATTCATGAAATGATTGTAATTTGTTGTGCGCCCGAAATTCTTAAGGTTGGTAAGAACGGAATCCTTCCAGAAACCGTATGAATCGCTGTACCTGTGCCTGTCAACACCGCCAAAAGGTTCGTCGATCCTGGCAAGGCTGTTGGCGGTAAAATCAAACTTCAGCTGCCGTGTAACATCATACTTGAAGTCGTACATCCGGCTCCATTCAAAATCTTTCCTGAATGATGGAGTAACCCGTAAGTAGGGATTATTTATGTTTCGTGTCTTTACTTCATTATAGAACCTGTTCAGTTCTGTCCTGAATGTAAGGCTCCTTGGCAATGGATAGAAATTAAAGTCTTTAATTATCCTGAACAGCGGGCCGTTGAGGAAATTGGCATTCCGGAACGGCACAATGTTTTTGGGGTTAGCCTGGTAGTCATAATTGATTCCGCCACGGTAATTCTTTTCAACATCTATCTCAGTCTTTGTATTGCTCCTGAAGATCTCATTATAGGTGTAGTTTACACTTAAGTTGGCAAGGTCATACAGTTTTGGTTGTTCACCCCTTTTTGTTATACCTGCATTGCTCACAGTCAGTGTCTTTCTGCGGGTAAAATCATCGGAGATATTCCTAATGGAGTCTTTTACAGCATCACTCGAAGTGTTTTTCAGAGCATCCTTGAGCTCAATGTCTGGGTCAAGAGGATTGTATTGGGGCCTGATCCTTGTTTCAGAGTATCCCACATAAACAGGAAGTCTAACCCCCAGCTTTTCGGGAAAGAACTTGCCAAGCTCCACACTTGAACTGATATCATATTTTGAAATCTGTTCCTTGCTCCTCTCATTTACTTTTTTATCGATGCTACCCCATCCCGGAGTGCTGGTCTGCCCTACCATGTCGATAGTTCCCAGGTCGGCAAGCCTCGCCTGTAAATGAGCGTTGGCAGCCCAGCCGCCATTTTCAATAAAATCACTTAACCTGAGTTCATTAACCCATACTTCTCCATATTTAGGATTACCGTCGTCCGGGTGTGTATTTCTTGTTTTTATGGGATTTCTAACCCCTACCATTATAACCCTGACATTGCTCAAATTTGGATTTCCTGACACTGATATTCTTGCATTCCCGTTACTGTAGACATACACATCTGATATGCTGAGGGATGATCCCGGCTGCTGCATCTGCCTGTTTCTTTCCTGTTTGGCATCCTGGAGAACAGAGAGATCGATATTCAGACTGTTTTCAAGAGGCCATACTAGAGCCCTGTCACCATCATCAGAGTTTTCATAGTGACCGGGCAATGTAAGCTTCAGAGGTACTTCATATTCATAAAAGTTTCCTTTATAATCAGATCCGATCCTTACGAAAACTGTGAGATCGTTATCCTGCAGGGGTTGGCCTATCATTGCCTCGGCATGAACCTCCATCCGGAGTTTCCTGTACTGCCTTATATCAAGATTCACATTCCTGAAAGCTGCCCGAGCATCACCATCCTCGAGATTTAGAACCCTAAGTACCATTGCCTGTTCATTAAGCTGTCTCAGCTGAGGGTTCTGTGGATCTGTTATCCTGTCAAATCCCGGTGGCAACACATAGTTGACAGGCTCCTTGCCCGAGTTCTCCTCAATACTCACGGAGCTTATCTCAAAAGTGCCGTCAGCTGTCTCAGGAACGGATACCCTCTCTCCTCCTTCCATAAAGGAAATATTGTATTTTCTCCACTCTGCCCTTACAAGATCAAGTTCGGCAAATCTCATTATTAATGGCTGTTCAGTGTTTCTCATGAACATCCTCATGAACCTTATCGATTTGAAATCGCTTATCGGGCCCACTACCCTTTCATATTCTGTGATTGGAATTTTGAACTGGTACCATTTGACTTTCGATTTTTCGCCATTTGCAAAAGTCGCTTCATACTCGATCTCATCAACAACATAGTTAGAGCCAACCCTGAGGTCCTGCGGACGCATGCTGACACGATACTGGTAATAGCTCTCTGTTTCGCTTAGTGTATTGTCGCGGTTGATGTCTTCCATATCAGGCAGGGTGGAGCCGGATGTGGGATAAGATTCAGTTGACATTTCAGCAGTGGGTGAATTGCCTTCCTGACCGTTATATTTTTTGTACCTCTCAAGAATGCTCAGCCTCTGAGCATCATAATCTGATCCCCTGAAATAATGAAAATCGTCATTGGAAGGGTCCTTCTGAATCTGGTTGAAAGCTTCAGGGCTTGCAATGAGCATCGACCTTGAAAGGTAGCTGTTAAAATACTGCCTTTCCTGTTCATCGCTCAAACCATCAAAACCAATATCCTGGTATTTTCTTGATTCCGGGGCATTGTCGAAAGCATGTACAACTGCCTGCACTGTTGGCACCCGACCCCATGCTGTTGTATCAACATTCTTTATTTCAGCAGTTCCAGGCAAACCATTCTCGAAGCTTTTCCTGGAATCGCGCAAAATATCTTCAGATATATTTCCAAGGTTGAAGTAAAGATCGCCTCCCCTGAGATCAGGATTTTCGACAAAGGGATCCATTACCCAGAACTTAATATACTGTATGTTCGCAGTTTCAAAGTCGCTTGTAAGTATTTCACGCATCATTCCGCCCCATCTTGATCCTGGATCGTTCAGTCCACCTGATGAGTTCATTCCCCTGGAATAAGGGCCAGGGTCGGTATCATAGTTGTAAGGTCCTTTCTCATTTGGATAAAATGCAACGTTAAGGACCGTCATGTTTGTAGGTATACCACTTGGACTTTCCCTGAAAGGAAATAGCTCATTTTCATATATCTCCCGGACAAAATGGCTTGATTGTTCTTTTGGATTATCTTTTATATGGCCGGGTGTGGAAGAACCGTTCCTGAGGAAAAGAGGATCAATTACATACCAGTTGAATTTAGCCCTGTTAAAACCGCTTACAACATTATTATTCAGCCTGGCTTCAGGGAAGAGCTGATCCTGGCCCTGAGGGATACTTGCAATTGTCCAGGCGTTAAATGATTTCAGGTCAAGTGGTATTTCGCTGGCTTCGAAATCGTCTATGTATGAGTTACCGGCGTTTGAAATAGCCCTTGAATGCCCCGGGATGAGATGGGCAAACTCTCCAAAAAATGATAATGACGAAGGAGTGCTTGTACTTAATAGTGGGATTTTATCTATAAGATTTGTGAGAAACTGGGATTCTGTTTTGTACGAAGTATTCAATCCCCATATCGTATTTGATATAGGTTCTTCTCCAAAGTTTACTTTCTGAGTATATGGCCTCTCGTTCAGATGAAGGAATGTTCCGCCGATATTGAAATTATCAGAGATCCTGTAGTCGAGATGAGTTCCCAGGAGGGTTTTTGTCTGGAAACCGAAGAACTGGTTACTTTCAAGAGAAACCTGTATTGGGGTCTGCGATTCAATCAGTGCCTGGTTGATAATTGTAACAGTACCCATATTATAGTCAACGGTATAATCTGTGTTTTCAGTCAGAGGAACACCACCGGCAGTAACCTTCACTGCACCCTGCGGTATGCTTGTTGCGTTAAGCCGAATCTCTGATCCTGATTCTGAAGAATATTGCCCTGTCAGCTTGAATTTATTCTTTTCAGCCATCTGCCGGGCAACAGTCTGCGTTGAATCATAAAGCTCCTGGAACACATACCTGCCTGCCAGTATGGGATCGCCTATTTTCGAAGCAAGGTGACTGCCGAATGGCTCCAGTACAGGGAATACGATCTTCCCTCTTTCAACCATTACAGTCACACCGTCAATAAAGTCAAAGAAACCGTCAGGTTCCCTGTCGAGCTGCGAGTTAAGGTTATCGAGACCCATTACCTGCAGGAGAATCTTATCGGCAAGCCTTCCTTCAGGCAGGTAGTTAATCGAGTTGCCAGTTTTATCATCCTGGTATAGCACATTAAGCTGGAAATCTTTCCTCTCAAGTTTTCCCGATCCAAGAGAATAAACGTTTTTCATCATCAGGTCCCAGGTAGGCAACCGGGGGCTGAGGGTGGTTCCTTTAATGAGTTTGAGGATCAGCGATTGAGGAGCGTTAATACCGTCGGTACTGAATTCACCTACCTTGTAAAGCTTTCCTCCGAGTGTATATTCATATGCCACTGCAAGTACTTCATCAGTATTGAGAGCAGTGTTGAGAGAGATATAGCCCAGCTGCCTGTTAAAATAAAATTCACGTTCATTCAGTTTTCTTGCATTCTCTATCTTCTCAAAATCACGTCCTATCTGGAAAGCCGGGTAAAGAGGATCGAATGCGCTTGTCACCTTGTCAACATCCCTTATCATCCCGTAAGATGTTGTGAGCTGTTCATACAGGTTATTTGCAGTATTATCGGGATAGATCAATGCCCCGGGTGTTTGCTGGAACGCAGGTACATTGTTGAAAATATGCCCTGAGTTTTCACCAAGGTCCATAAATGCAATAATGTTCCTGTTACTTGCTTCTTCAAACCGGCTCGATTTGTTTGTTATCCACACCTCTATCCTTTCGATGTTTATACCCGAGCTCACAACAGGAAGGTTCCTCAGAGAGGCATCATAAATATCGCGGAAATACTGAGAAAGGAAGAAATGCCGGTTAGCTTCATATTCATCTGCAAATATCTCAAAATCTGTTAACTGCGCTCCTCCTTTGACTTCGACTACCGATGATTCACCTTTCTGTTGTGAAAGCACACTTGTAACGGTGAGCTTGCCAAACTGCATTTCTGTCTTAAGTCCAAATAGACTGTAGCTTCCGGTTATCAGTGTTCCTGTAAGCGGAAGAGTGACATCACCGGCTTCCACCTTTTTCAGGATTTCATCTTCCTTGCCCGAATACTGCAGCTTTGTCCTGTTCTCAAACTCGAACATCGCATCAGTATTGTAGTTTACCCCAAGCTCAACCTTGTCGCCGATTGTCCCTGTAACATTCATCTGGATCTTCTCCTTGAAGTCGAATGTGGGAATTGTCCTGAGCTTCTCCGAAATAGTAGGGTTCTGTGTGCGTGATATATTGATCCCGAAAACAAGTTCGGCAGAACCCTGGGGAATAATGTTGATTACGTTGCTTCCGAATATCTTGTCGAAGGTCTCACCACCAACCTCTATCTGGGGGATCAGGGTAGATCTGAAGCCGCCCTGTTCACCCGATATCCTGGATTGCCAGTATTCACGCATCGACCTTGTGTATTCATACTTCCTGAATTCCTCTGGATTCATATGAATGGGAGGCCTGTAGTCGAAAGTACCTACCCTCTCGTAGATGACATACTCATTCTTTACGGGATCATAGACAACAGATGAACGGATATTTGAAGGCCGGTTCAGGAATAAAGGAGAGCTTTCCTGTTGTTCCCATGGAATACCTGAATCCTTGTTAAGTTTCAGTATCCTTGTTGTATCACTCGCATTTTGAGTAGCAACCTGGGCAGTGGCTGACTGAGAAATAATCAGCATACCGGTTACCAGCAACAGATGAATTATTACCAGGATTATCCGATATGATTTCTCTGATCCCAATATTGGCTGTTTCAGAATTATAAGTTCTTCAGCGCTTTCCTGATAATATCCTCAACAGTCAGGTTCTTTTCCTCTTTGACAATCTTGTCAAGGACCTTTGAGATAGCGCTTTTAGCAAATCCAAGCATTATCAATGCTGATAACGCTTCCTGCCTGTTAGTATTGTCTGAAAAAGCAAATATTTCATCACTTCCTGCTGTTTTTCCTATCTTATCCTTCAGATCAACAATAATTCTTTGTGCAGTTTTAAGCCCAATCCCTTTAACACTTTTAAGGGTATTAACATCTGAGGATACCACGGCTCTTTCTATTTCCTGAGGTGGAAGCGATGAGAGCACCATCCTGGCAGTGCTTGCGCCTACTCCTGAAACGGAGATAAGAAGCCTGAATATCTCCCTCTCTTCTGCATCGGCAAACCCATAAAGCTGGTGTGTGTCTTCCCTTATCACCTCATGGATAAGCACCTGGTACTCGTTTAACTTCTCGAGCTTTGAAAATGTAGTAAGTGAAATATTCACAAAATAGCCAATGCCTGCTGTCTCAACAATGAGGAAGGCAGGTGTGATCCGGACAATTGGTCCCCTGATGTAATCGATCATATATGCGGTTCAGAGTTAAATAGGTCGGGTGGAAGTTCATCGACATGATCATTATGCGTTTCAATGAACTGGTGTTTAAGCGGGTTCCTGGATATTTCAGCATGTAACTGCCTGTTTTTGTAGATATCACATGCAAGGTACAGAGCTTGCCTGAAGGAGCTTTCAGAAGCTTCTCCCTTTCCAGCAATTGAAAATGCAGTTCCATGGACAGGCGATGTCCTCACAAAAGGCAGTCCTGCAGTAAAATTAACTCCAGTATCAAATGATAACGCTTTGAACGGCGCAAGGCCCTGGTCGTGATACATGGCAAGTATGCCATCAAACTTGCTGAATGATCCTGACCCAAAGAAGCCATCGGCAGGGAATGGTCCAAAAGCCATAATCCCTTCTTTCTGGGCTTCCTGAACAGCCGGCGCGATAATTTCTGCTTCCTCTGTTCCAAGGAGAGAGTTATCACCTGCGTGGGGGTTAAGTCCAAGGACTGCAATCAAAGGTTTCCTTATACCAAAATCAGCAATCAGCGATTGATTCATAAGCTTTATCTTCCGGAGAAGCAGTTGAAGTGTAATCAGCTCAGGCACTTTCCTGAGAGGTACATGCTCTGTTGCAACTCCGATCCTTACACCTTCACCTATCATGAACATAAGAACATCATCAGCTCCTGCCCTGTGCTTAAGATAATCAGTGTGACCCTTGAACTGGAAATCTTTCGACTGTATGTTGTATTTGTCAATTGGAGCAGTCACTAGCACATTAATCTTTCCCTTGATAAGATCATCAACAGCTTTCTCAAGAGAGATAAAGGCAGCTTCACCTCCGGCAGGTGTGGATTTGCCGAGTTCAACCCTGACATTATCATCAAGGCAGTTAACCATGTTAGCTTTCCTTGAATGTGCCTCATCAGCGTTTCTTACATTATTAAAATTGAAATTGTTGATATTAAGAGCCTTCCGGTGATAGGCAGCCACTTTAGGGGAACCGTAAACGACAGGCGTCACTATCTCATATATCAGCGGATCGGATAGTGCTTTCATTACCACTTCATATCCGATACCATTAATGTCACCTTGCGAAATTCCCGCAATAACAGGTTTGTTTTCCATAGATCTGGGTTTAACAGCCTGCTCTTTTACAGCAGCCTGTATTAAAATCAATATGTTTTTGCTAAACGTTTCATAAATTCGGCAAGAAGCCTTAGTCCTGTTGCTGTTCCGTTCTTGAGCCTGTAAAACTCATCTTTCTTAAGAATTTCCACTCCAGCAACATCGAGATGGATAAGCGGATATTCTGCAAATCTTTCAAGGAATTTCCCTGCTGATATTGCACCTGCTTCCCTGCCGCCGACATTCTTGATGTCGGCTATTTCCGATTTAATTGCTTCACCATAATCATCCCAAAGCGGAAGCTCTGCAATGCGTTCATACACTTCCTTGCCGCTTTCTTCAAGCATACTTATATATTTCCTTTCGGCATTTGTCATTGCAGCAATTGCATGACTACCAAAGGTCATTGCAGCAGATCCCGTCAATGTTGCCACATCGATAATAAGCTCAGGCTTATATTTTGATGCATAGCTGATGGCATCTGCAAGAATAAGGCGGCCTTCAGCATCTGTGTTTGCTATTTCGACTGTCAGCTTGTTGTGCATAGTAATTACATCGCCCTGGGTGTAGGCATTTCCTCCGGGCCTGTTATCTGTTGCGGGTACAAGCCCTATAACATGAAGTGGTATGCCGGTCTTTGCAGCCACGTATACAGCACCCGTTACAACGGCAGCGCCTGCCATATCGCCTTTCATGCCCGACATTGAATCGCCAGGCTTAAGATTGAGACCTCCTGTATCGTAAACGATTCCCTTGCCAACCAGGACAAGCGGATCTTTATTTACATGGCCTTCAGGTTTCCATTCCAGGATGCTGAATGAAGGAGGATCGACACTACCACGGTTTACTGCGAGCAGACCTCCCATCTTCAAAGATTCAATCTTTGTTTTATTAAAGACCTCGACTGAGAACCCGGCTTCCTCCCCTGCTTTTTTAATTACCGAAGCAAGAGTAAGGGCATTAAGATGAATTACCGGCTCATTGATAAGGTCTCTCGCCATACAGACGGCACCGGTGACTTCATTTAACCAGTTGACCTGAGAGTCGGTTATATTTCCATAAAGCAGCAACCTGGATGGATAATTATATTCCGGATCCTCCCCTTTTTCAGTTTTGTATTTATCAAATGAATAAGAACTAAGTATCAGTCCTTCAGCAAAATCAATAACAGTACTGTCATCAATACCTGCAGAAGCAATTACAAGCTCTTCATGATTGTTTGATTTAATGTTTCTCCTTAGCTTATAAGCCGAACGCCTGACCTCTTCCTTAATTTTCCAGGCTTCATCAATTCCTTTAATCCTGATGATGTAAAAGCATCTGTTATAGGAATTAACAAATATGCTCTTCTCCCCTCTTGACAGCTGTTTCAGCACATAATCTTTTTCTTTGTCATCCAGCTTCAGCAACCCGGGAACTGATTCATCTCCTGTTATGCAAACTACAGAATGATCTTGTGGGATGGATGATATTTTAGATATTACGGGCTTCATTATCATATGCTATTGAAGACGTAAAGTTAATATAAAATATTGATTGATTAATTTGCAATCCATTACCTTTGGCAAACAGAATCAGGCATGACGATGCACACAATAATCTGATGATTCTCCTGAATAAATGATTCTTGAAGACATATATAAAAAAGCCCTTGACCGGGCTTTCCTGGATAAGGATGAGGGAATGAAGCTGTACACTCATGCTCCACTGGAAGAACTTATGTTTATTGCAAATGAATTAAGGCGTTATCATAATCCGGGAAATTTTGCAGGATGGATTGTTGACAGGAATGTCAACATCACCAATATCTGCTTCTCACAATGCAGTTTCTGTAACTTCTGCAGGAAGAAAAACTCAGAAGATGCATATGTGACATCAATGGATGAATATGCGACCAAGATCGATGAATTGTTTAACCTTGGTGGCGATCAGCTCCTTCTCCAGGGAGGTATGAACCCGGGTCTTGGTTTATCATTTTATACAGACCTTTTCAGATCTCTTAAAAACAGATATCCAGCTTTAAAACTTCATGCTCTCGGACCTCCGGAAATAGTGTTTCTTGCAAAAAAGGAAAAAATATCATTCAGGGAAGTTCTTACAACGCTTGTTGAAGCAGGGCTTGACAGCCTTCCCGGAGCCGGAGCAGAGATACTTTCAGACAGGGTAAGAAGCAAAATTTCACCAGGAAAGGCAACTGTTAAAGAATGGCTCGGGGTGATGAGGGAAGCACATCTGCTTAATCTTCCAACTTCTGCAACAATGATGTATGGCCACATTGAAACGGTTGAGGAAAGAGTTGAGCACCTTCTGCTTCTCAGGGAGCTCCAGGAAACACGGCCTTCCGGACATTATGGTTTTATTACTTTCATACCCTGGCCTTTCATGGATGAAGGCACCAGCCTGAAGGAAAAGTCGGGTATTAAAAGCAGTTATACTTCACCGGGTTATATCAGGCTCATTGCAGTAAGCAGGATAATGTTGAACAACATACTCAATATCCAGGCTTCATTGCTGACTGTTGGTAAGGACACTGCCATGCTGGCACTGCATGCCGGGGCGAATGATCTCGGATCTGTTATGATCGAAGAAAATGTGGTAAGCGCTGCTGGCTCATCAAACAGGTTCAATGCCGGGGAGATCCAGTCGACAATAAGGGAGGCCGGTTTTATTCCCAGGAGAAGGAACCAAAAATATGAAGCATATTAACTTAAAATAAACAGGTTCCTGGTATATAAAACAAAAAACCTGCATCGGGATGCAGGTTTGAGATTAATATCTTACAGTATTAAAATTTATCTTTTTGAGCAACTTCCTTGCTTTCTTCATCCGGATCGTATTTTGAAGCTTTCTTAAATTCCTTCAGCCCCTGACCAATACCCTTAAAGAGTTCAGGAATTTTACGACCACCAAAAAGCAGGACCACGATAAGCAGGATAAGAATAATCTCAGTAGCACCTAATTTTCCCATTTTTTAATTTATTAGAATTTACACAAAGATAAAAATACTTTATACAAAACGATCCTATTTGAATGAAATTGTTGATGTCGTGAATTTATACCAATAATTTCTGAATCAAATTATAAAATATTCGTTATATTATAATATATATTAATATATATATTTTCTCGTTATTTCCTTATCAGCCTTAATATATCATTCCCGTTTGCCAGCACAAGCAGTGAAAGCAAGATTACCATTCCTGCAATCTGTGCATATTCCATGAACTTATCACTTGGCTTGCGACCTGTGACAACTTCGTAAAGAAGGAACATCACATGTCCCCCGTCGAGAGCCGGGATAGGCAGGATGTTCATAACTGCCAGTATTATTGAAAGGAATGCTGTAAGATTCCAGAAAGATTGCCAGTCCCAGACACCCGGGAAAATATTTCCAATTGTAATGAAGCCACCGAGTGATTCATAAGCTTTGGTGTCCTTTGAAAAAATCAACCTGAACTGTTTCAGGTAATCGGCCACAGTCTTGAACCCTTTGTTGATTCCCGCAGGAACTGACTGGAAAAAACCATATTTAACATTTTTAAGCTCGAAAATGTGGCTCAGTGAGGTGCCGGACCTGGCAACACCGAGCATGCCGTCGGCTGTGGGTTTTACAGGAATATTCAGAGCCTGACCTGCCCTCTCAATATTCAGTATCACCTCACGTGATTTATTTTCTTTCAGGTAAGTCTGGAACTCATCGAAATACGTGAACCTGACACTGTCGACCCCAACAAGCTCATCACCTTCTGCAACTCCTGCTACTTTAGCAGGTGAATCTTTCCCGAAAGCCGAAATTACAAAAGGGCCGAAAGGGGTCCTGGCATCGATCATGCCTTTGCCCTTGAGCACCTGCCGGACATAATAATCGGGAATATTGATATTGAGTTGTTCACCCGACCTGTCAACCTGGATAGTTTTACGTTTATTCAGAACTATATCGGTTGAAATCTGCATGAAATTATCGATATACTGGTTATCGACAGAGAGTATCTTATCACCGTTTTGCAGCCCCATTGAATGTCCGACAGAATCGGTGACTATACCATATTTCACATTCGATGTCGGCAGGTAAGTTTCACCCCAGGCAAAAAGAACAAGTACATAGATCAGCATTGCCAGGATGAAATTGAAGAGTACTCCGCCCGTCATAATAAGAAGGCGCTGCCATGAAGTCTTTGATCTGAATTCCCAGGGCTGAGGTGGCAGTTTCATCTGCTCCTTGTCCATTGATTCATCAATCATGCCCGATATCTTGACATATCCTCCGAGCGGAAGCCACCCTACACCATATTCGGTTTCTCCTTTTCTGAACTTCAGGAGTGAGAACCATGGATCAAAGAAGAGATAGAACTTCTCCACCCTTGTTTTGAACAGCTTGGCCATCAGAAAATGGCCAAACTCATGAATTATAACAAGGATTGAAAGGCTTAAAACAAACTGTAATATCTTGATCAGTATAGTCATTAATTCCGTAATTTACTTATATATTCTGCTGCCCTGCTTCTTGCTTCGCAGTCTGTTGCTTCGAGCATCTCCAGGTCGGGAGAATTATGGAAGTCACATTTTGTCATTGCATGTTCAACAATTTCGGGCATCTGCATAAACCCAACTTTCTCCTTCAAAAAGGCATCTACGGCAATTTCATTTGCTGCATTCATCATACATGGCATGTTCCCGCCATTACCAAGTGCGGTGAAGGCGAGTGAAAGGTTCCTGAATCTTTTAATATCAGGTTCAACAAAAGTAAGCGATTTGCATTCTTTCAGATCAAGCCTTGGCAATGCTGACTTAAATCGCTGTGGCCATGAAAGAGCATACAATATCGGTAGCCGCATATCAGGAATTCCCATTTGAGCTTTCACTGAACCATCAGCAAAATGGACAAGGGAATGAATTATTGACTGAGGGTGTACCATGACATCGATTTGTTCGGGAGCAAGCCTGAAGAGCCATTTAGCTTCAATAACTTCGAGGCCTTTGTTCATCATTGAAGCCGAATCGATTGTTACTTTACATCCCATATCCCAGTTGGGATGTTTAAGTGCATCGGATGGTTTTGCATTCTTAAGCTTATCGATGGTCCAGTTAAGAAACGGTCCGCCGGAGGCAGTTAAAGTAATTTTTTCAACAGGATTACCTTCTTCACCAACCAGGCACTGGAATATTGCAGAATGTTCTGAATCGACAGGAACTATTACACTTCCATATTCAGATGCAAGTTTCTCTATTATACTGCCGGCAACAACAAGTGTTTCCTTGTTTGCAAGTGCAATTTTTTTACCTTTTTTTATTGCTGCGATTGTTGGCCTCAGACCTGAATATCCAACAATGGAAGCAATTACAACATCAATTTCAGGTGCACTGACAAGCCTGCATGCTTCGTCAGTACCAGAGCAAACTTCAATTCCTGAACCGGCAAGGGCTTGTTTTATTTTGAGATAATGTTCCGGGTTCCCGATTACAACAGATGAAGGTTTGAACTTCAGTGCCTGGTTTATGAGTATGTCGGCATTATTGCCGGCAACAAGTGTCTCAACTTTGAATTTACCTGGATAACGGGCAATTACATCAAGTGACTGTGTTCCAATGGAACCAGTTGATCCCAGCAAAGCAATTCTTGTAATTTTATCCGGCATACCAGTTATCTGATTAATTAAAAAATGATATGCTTTTCGGGATCAAGCGGGTTTCCCTTATACCAGATCTCAATATGAAGATGCGGGCCTGAAGTAAACAACTCTCCCGAATCACCAACAACTGAGATGGGTTCGCCGGCCCTGACAAGATCACCTGTTTCTTTCAGCAGGCTGGAGTTATGCTTATATACAGAAACGATATTATTCTGGTGCTGAATCTGGATCACAAACCCTGTTTCCATTGTCCAGCCGGTAAAGATCACCGTGCCATCGAGTGCTGCTGAAACAACTGCGCGCGGATCTGTTACAATGTCTGTTCCGTAATGTTTTGCCCTGACATCAAATTTTGATGAGACTATTCCTTTCACAGGAGGGAAAAAATGCATGCTCATGAACTCTGAATAATTGTCGGATGATGAAGGGCCAAGCGAAAGGCTGTATTTTTCTTCTTTGCCGATTTTTTCAATTATTGCGGTTTCATCAGGTGATGGAGTGAAATCGATCATTCCATAGTTTTTTGTTGTATCCTGCATTACAAGGTTTTGATACGGAGCTTTACCTGAGATAATGTTGTTCAGATTTGCAAAATAATCATCACGAAGCTGCAGTTCCCGTTCAAGTGAATCGAGCCTGATTGCGCTCAGAAGAATATTCCTGCGCATGTCAACATCGGGGTAGCCGGGAACAAATTCCCTCAGGTTAGTGAAAGAGATAAGGGCTACGGTTCCTCCTATTATAATGAACAGCAAGGTTGAAACCAGGATGAAGGCATTGTATCTTGTTAACTTTATCCTCCATACCTCCTCGAAAGTATGATCATTTACGATCGAGAACCTGAACTTATCGCGCCAGTTGCTCTTTTTCTTTTCCTCTTTACTCATTTTACCTGGTATGGTCAGCCCCGCAAAGATAATAATCCTGTGAGATCATGATAATTCATGAAAGGAAAATGAGGCATCAGATTACTTTCACAGGTTTGTCAACGCTCTGCCACAAGCCATGCTTTGTACAGACTGCCATGGCAGACAGGTTCATCGATACTTCGGGAGCAACGATATGGAAATCTATTTCATAATGCGTGGGCTTATTGCCGTAAACACCGGCCGTATACCTGGCTTCAGCCAGAAGTGTCTCCCTGTTCCACAACTGAAGCACAGTGATAAAATGATCATGATCGTCGGGATGAGGATAATTCTCCCCCATGCGCACTTTCACTTCAAATCTCTCGCCTCTTTTCACTTCATCGGGGCAGATAACATGTGGCATATGCCTGTCAAGATAATCGCGTTTAACCTCTTTATCTTCCCTCTCAATATCTGTTGCAATGAAAACCCTTGGCATAATTCTGTCTTTAAATTAATACTACAACTATCCCACTTTTAAACCATTAACAAAATTAGTCATAATTTAAAAAAACTTAATCATTTACTTGTTGAATTGTTGCCTTTATGCTATTTTTGTCCCTCCAAACTGCGGGGTGGAGCAGTGGTAGCTCGTTGGGCTCATAACCCAAAGGTCGGAGGTTCGAATCCTCCCTCCGCTACAAGAAAAAAGCCCTGGCGCGAAAGCGCCGGGGTTTTTTATTTCGAACAAAGCATCAAACGCAGTTTGATTGCGAAAGTGAGAAATAAAAAACCCCAGCCACGCAAAGCGTGGCGAGGCTTTTGACTTATGAAGCTCCCCAATGAGGATCATGAAATAATCCTCTCCTCTACAAAGAGAAGACTCCTTATCTACCCTTCCAATTCCAATAAAATCTATTAAGGAAAACAGATTATTCACCTTTTAGGTTAGATATTAACGTTTTTCAGCGTCTAGTACCAATTCTTCAGGAAATACTATATTTTGGATACTTCTTTTAATATTCAAACTTCCGGATACCCAATGTTTACTGATGTACTAGGAAAAACTTTTTCCAATCTGGTAGTTAGATATTTCAATATCCGAGGTTTTGTATTTTCATTCAAGATCTCGTATTTCAATCAAAAGTCGCTCTATCGATGAAATAAATCTTCTGATATCAATGGTTCCCAATTCCCTTTTACAGGATTATCCCCAACCAGTTTATTGGTCTGGATTCCACAATAGAAAGGTCTCCTCCAAATTGAACTTATTGTGTTTCCTGACAAATAATCCTGTTAGGCAGGGGGATATCATTTTCTTACTACGATCTTGCCTTCATAAGTTCTTCTTGCGGTTTCGAGTTTATAAAGGTAGATTCCATTAGCAAAGTTACCTATATTAATAACTTCTGTCCCGGCTGAAATTTTTTTATGCAATACTTTATTTCCTAAAAGATCATAAATGTTCAGCATAGAATCTTCATCATTAATGACAGATTTTATATTCAACACTTCCTTTACAGGATTCGGATAAAAGATTAAACTCTGTTCAGTCGGGATCTTGTTAATACTTGTTATAAGAGGATTATATTCTAATAGTTCGAATCCTTCACCATCAAGGCTTCCCTTGAAGTAAAGACATCCACCCAGTTCTGTGAAGCCGGGTGAGGCAGTTATTGAAAGATTCCCCAAAAAGACCGGATTTGTTCCGGCCTCCGTACCATCTGTTACCCAAAGTACATCAAATCCGTTTTGACCGGTTGCTATAAAATATGCTTTACCATTAAAGCAGCATATATCGCGCGGCAAGCCGGACCCTGTTCCAGGATGAAGATCTTTGATCATAACAGTACCAGCAGCTGTCCCATCGCTTTTCCATAACTCCAGCCCGTGAATTCCATCATCAGCTGTGAAGTACAGAGCTCCATTGATATTAGTAAGGCAAGGAGGATAATTCAATCCCGATCCTGTGCCTGGCTGTATGTCCATTACCATCATCGTTCCGGAGGCTGTCCCATCGCTTTTCCATAACTCCCAGCCGGTCGTTCCGTCATCAGCTACAAAGTAAAGAACCCCGTTAACATTGATTAAATTATAAGGATACTTCAATGCTGAACCTGTCCCCGGCCTTATGTCTTTGACGATCACAGTCCCGACGGCAGTTCCGTCACTCTTCCATAACTCTGCACCATTAACTGCATCCTGTGCTATGAAAAAAAGAGTGCCGTTTACATTTGTGATATTGTTTGCGCCACCAGATCCCGGACCAGGCCAGATATCTTTTACCATCATTGTTCCTGAAGCTGTTCCATCGCTATTCCATAGCTCAATGCCATTTACACCGTCATTTACCTGGAAGTAAGCAACTCCGCCGAGGCTGGTAATGAAGGAAGGATCTCCCCACCCTGATCCGGGATATATATCTTTAACGATTAAAGTACCGGAAGCGGTACCATCACTTTTCCACAACTCTTTTCCGTTTATTCCATCGTCTGCCCCAAAATAAAGAACTCCGTTAATACAGGTAATATTTACAATGGAACCTGATCCGGGACCTGACTTAATGTCTTTGATCATCATGGTTCCGGATGCCGTTCCATTGCTTTTCCACAATTCTTCACCGTTTGATCCATCATAAGCAATGAAAAACAGAATTCCATTGTTGTTAACCAGGGAAACCGGTCCACCTGATCCAGTCCCTGGAAATATGTCTTTTACAATCTGAGTACCGTTAGCTGTTCCATCGGACTTCCATAACTCAATACCATTGACGGCATTATCAGCTGTAAAGTAAAGAGTTCCGTTGATATTGATAATATTGCCCGGATTGGCTGATGCTGATCCTGTCCATATATCTTTTAACATTTCAGTACCTGCTGTTGTTCCATCGCTCTTCCACAACTCAAAACCATTAACACCATCATCTGCCATGAAGTAAAGGACTCCGTTAACACTAGACAGGTATGAAGGAGAACCAATACCTGAACCCCAGATTGATTTGATCATTACAGTTCCGGAAGTTGTTCCGTCGCTCTTCCATAGTTCAATGCCATTTACCCCACTATTAGCCAGGAAGTAAAGAACTCCATTGACATTGGTGAGGTCAGAAGGTTCTCCCGATGGAGACCCGGGATTTATATCTTTTATCATGACAGTGCCGGAAGCTGTTCCGTTACTCTTCCATAACTCTCTGCCATTTACGCCATCATCTGCCACAAAGTAGAGAACTCCATTGATACTTGTTATGGTATATCCAAAACCCGATTCAGATCCCAACCAGATGTCCTTTACCATCACAGTTCCCAAGGCAGTACCGTTGCTTCTCCACAATTCTACCCCGTTTCCGTTTCTTCCGCAGAAATAAAGCACTCCATTTACGTTAATCAAACATTCAGGTTCAGCTGCGCTTATAGAAACCATCACAGTTCCGGCAGCAGTTCCGTCACTTTTCCACAATTTAGTGCCGGATACTCCATCAGACCCTTGAAAATATAGAACTCCGTTAACATTGGTAAGGAAGGAAGGATAGCATGAAGCCGCCCCCGGATTAATGTCTTTAACCATTACCGTCCCGGAAACAGTACCATCGCTTATCCACAATTCATTGCCATGCACACCATCATTTGCCATGAAATATGCTGAACCATTAACATCTGCAAGGGAGTGAGGAGTATTCGAGCCTGATCCGGGATTAATATCTTTAACCATGACAGTACCAGGTGCAGTCCCGTCACTCTTCCATAATTCGATACCATTAATTCCATCTGATGCCCAGAAATAGAGTATCCCGCCAATATTAAACATAAGTACTGGTGAAATCTTTTTAATCATTACAGTTCCAGTCTCAGTTCCATCGCTTTTCCATAATCCTATATCTAATCCATCTCCTGCCCTGAAGTAGACAATTCCATTTATGTCAGTGATAAATTCCGGTGAAGCTGAACCTGATCCGGGGTATATGTCTTTAACCATAACTGTACCTGAAACTGTTCCATCACTTTTCCAAAGTTCAGTTCCATATTCCGGAGTGCTACAGGTAAAATAAAGAGAAGTCCCCGACTGAATAAATCCATAATATCCGGATGATCCGGGTTTTTGATTTATATCTTTTACTAATGTGACCTGGCTGAATAATTGAACATGGAATATTAAAATAGCAATGGTGTGAAATAAATATCTTTTCATGATGTTTCAGAAAAAAGTCTGGTTGAGTCTATTCTCAGCAAAATCTAAGTTAAAAATTCTTTTGACAAATAAAACCAACTAGGATTCATTTCGAAGACTTGCACGACAGTTTTTCACCACAGAGAGCCACGGAGGAGCACTGAGTATTATAACAGAGGAATTTGGAGAGGGGCAGAGGCGCAGGCTGCAAGGTTCAGGGTCTATAAGAATCCCCCTTCCCGGCCTTCCCCCAAGTGGGCAGGAGAACATTCATGAAATGAGAAAAATAAGATTATACAAAACGCAAATTCAGGATTAACAACAATCCTAATCAATGAATTTCAATATTTTACAGATATCTTCAAATAAATCAAGGTTAGATACTTGATCACATTCCGCTACAAAGAAAAAGCCCTGGTGCGAAAGCGCCGGGGTTTTTTATTGGAGATCCGTCAAAAGCGCGCTTTTGTAAGGATCGAACAATAAAAAAACCCGTAAAGCCGACGCAGGAGGCTGCAGGGCTTTTTCTTTGTGAAGCACTCCCTAATGAGGATCATGAGCGAAGCGAATAATCCTCTAACACCTCGCCCCTTGTGTTCCCCTCCCCCGGAGTGGGAGGGGATAAGAC
>DATGYZ010000030.1:0-40806 GCA_035297425.1 Bacteroidales bacterium
GTGAATATTATTCAGACCTCCGTGACGAACGCCTGCAAAGTGCCATTGCCCTGGTACATTCCAGGTTCAGCACCAATACTTTCCCAAGCTGGGACCTGGCACAACCTTTCCGCATGCTCGGCCATAATGGAGAGATAAACACAATCAAAGGAAACAGGTTGTGGATGGAAGCAAGGGAATCAATCCTGAAATCTGATAAACTTGGAGACCTCTCAAGGTTATATCCTGTAATAGAACCTGGCAAAAGCGATTCAGCATCACTCGATAATGTGCTCGAATTCCTTGTAATGAGTGGCAAATCAATTCCATATGCCTTGTCAATACTGGTTCCCGAATCAGTAAATGATAAGAATGCTATACCTCCTGAGCTTAAGGCATTTTACATGTACCATTCAACATTCATGGAACCATGGGACGGACCGGCTTCACTGATATTTTCTGATGGAAGATATATTGGCGGGATGCTCGACCGTAATGGACTGAGACCATCAAGGTATACAATTACTTCCAATAATATAATAGTTCTGGCCTCTGAAACCGGTGTCCAGCCGATTGACCCGGAGGATATTGTAGAGAAAGGAAGACTCAAACCCGGCAAGATGCTGCTGATCGATACTCAAGAAGGCAGGATCTACAGGGATAAGGAGCTTAAAGAGCAACTTGCACGGGAGTTCCCATATGAAGAATGGATCGAGAAGAACCTTGTAAAGCTTCAGAAAATTGAATCCAGTCATAAAGAGAAACCTGGTATTGGAGATGATTACCACAAGTTCGAGAAAACATTCAGCTATTCTCCCGAGGACACAGAAAAGATCATACGGGAAATGGCTGCTTCAGGTAAAGAGCCTATCGGATCAATGGGTAATGATGTTCCTGTATCTGTACTTTCACCAGGGGCTTACCGGTTGTTCAGCTATTTTAAACAGCTTTTTGCACAGGTAACTAACCCTCCTATTGATCCTATCCGTGAAGAACTTGTAATGACTCTTTCAGGATATCTGGGTTCGCTCCAGGATAACCTGCTTGAGACAACTCCTGCCCATGTTAAAATGGTGCGCTTCCATAATCCGGTCATCACAAATACCCAGTTCCAGATCATAAGGAATCTCAAATATAAAGGGTTCTCAAACACCATCCTTCCACTGCTTTTTGAAGCATCTAAAGGGGGAAACGGGCTTGCTGAGGCAATTGAGAAATTATGCATCGATGCCGAAAAGGCTGTGGATGAAGGAAAAAACTATATTATCCTCAGCGATCGTGGCATAAGTGAGACCATGGCTCCTGTTCCTTCACTGATTG
Source organism: Bacteroidales bacterium (assembly GCA_035297425.1). GTDB lineage: Bacteria > Bacteroidota > Bacteroidia > Bacteroidales > VadinHA17 > LD21. The sequence goes on from DATGYZ010000030.1 coordinate 1,300, forward strand.
CAGTGTCAGCTGTCCATCATTATCTGATTGAGAAGAGGAAGCGAATGCAGATAGATATTGTTGTTGAATCCGCCGAACCAAGGGAAGTGATGCATTTCGCTCTGCTCTTTGGATATGGAGCAAGTCTTATTAATCCATATATGAGCTTTGCCGTAATAGAAAAGCTGATCAGTGAAAAATCAATCCAGCTCGATTACCAGAAAGCAGAAGATAATTACATCAACTCAATAAACAAAGGATTGCTGAAGATCATGTCGAAAATGGGGATAAGCACCCTCAGGAGCTACCGTTCTTCCCAGATCTTTGAGGCAGTTGGTATAAGCAACGAAGTGATTGAAAAATATTTCAAGGGTACGATCTCACGCATTGGAGGTATCGGTATTGCAGAGATAGCTGAAGAAGCTCTTATACCGCACAGAAAGGCATTCAGCAATGAACCTGGTGAAGACAGCGTCAACGAGGGTGTTTATTCCTACAGGAAATATGGAGAACACCATGCATGGAATCCTGAAACTATTTCTTTATTACAGTGGAGCACCAGAGCAGGTGATTATAATAAGTTCAGGGAATTCACCGCAAAAGTAAACAAGGATACCGCCAAGCCAGGATTCATCAGGGGAATGCTGAAAATAAAAACCAACCCTATACCACTTGATGAAGTAGAACCCGCCGGGAACATAATGAAACGCTTCGTAACAGGTGCAATGTCTTACGGGTCGATAAGCAGAGAGGCACATGAAACCCTGGCTATTGCAATGAACAGGATAGGCGGCAGGAGCAACACCGGAGAAGGTGGTGAAGATCCTCAGAGGTTTGAAAAACTTGAGAATGGAGACAGTCTCCGTAGTGCCATAAAACAGGTGGCAAGCGGACGATTTGGCGTTACAACCGAATACCTTGTAAATGCCGATGAGATCCAGATCAAGATCGGGCAGGGTGCAAAACCAGGGGAAGGAGGCCAGCTTCCTGGTCATAAGGTTGACAGCATTATTGCAAAAACACGTTACTCCATTCCGGGTATAACCCTGATATCTCCGCCACCTCATCATGATATCTATTCAATAGAAGATCTTTCGCAGCTCATCTTCGATCTCAGGAACGTGAATCCAAAAGCTAAGATAAGTGTGAAGCTTGTCTCAGAGACAGGTGTTGGCACTATAGCCGCAGGTGTAACAAAAGCCGGAGCGGATCTGATAACAATAAGTGGTTATGAGGGTGGAACAGGGGCAAGTCCCACATCATCAATCAAAAATGCAGGACTGCCTCTTGAGCTCGGATTATCTGAAACACAGCAGACCCTGGTTATGAATAACCTTCGTGGAAAGGTAATGCTCCAGTCAGACGGGCAGCTTAAAACAGGCAAAGATATTATCATGGCTGCATTGTTTGGAGCCGAAGAATATGGTTTTGCAACATCAGCTCTAATTGTGATGGGATGTGTAATGATGCGCAAATGCCATCTTAATACGTGTCCTGTGGGTGTTGCAACACAAAACCCTGAGCTTAGAAAGAAATTCACCGGAAAAGCAGACTACCTCGTCAACTTCTTCACATTTCTTGCTGAAGAGGTAAGGGAACACCTTGCCGCGATGGGGTTCAGAAGCATGGACGAGATAATAGGAAGAGCTGATCTGCTTGAGAGGGATCTATCTATAGATCATTGGAAAATAAGGAATCTTGATCTTTCCGGACTGATTTCTGTCCCGGTTGAAGCTTCTGTCAATCAAATAAGATCGGTTAAGAGAGCTTCATCTTTCGATATGAATGTACTTGACAAGGAGATAATCAAGGAAGCTTCAAAAGCAATTGAAGAGAAACAAAAAACAGAAATAATCAGGACAATAAGAAATACCGACAGAACAGTAGGTGCAATGTTGTCGGGAAGGATTACAGAACTGCATGGCAGGGATGGTTTGCCAGACGGAACAATAAAATGCAGGTTCAAAGGGTCGGCAGGTCAGAGCTTCGGGGCTTTCCTAGCCCCCGGTATTGAACTTTACCTGGAAGGTGATTCCAACGATTACCTCGGCAAGGGCCTGTCAGGAGGAAGGATTATTGTTGTCCCTCCTGCCAGTGCAACTTTTGAAGCCGATAAGAATATAATAATTGGAAATACTGTTCTTTATGGCGCTACAAAAGGTGAAGTTTATATTTCGGGTGTGGCTGGTGAAAGATTTGCAGTAAGGAACAGTGGCGCTTATGCTGTAGTTGAAGGAGTAGGTAATCATTGTTGCGAGTATATGACAGGCGGACGGGTTGTTGTACTTGGTTCAACAGGGAACAACTTCGCCGCAGGCATGAGCGGGGGAATTGCATATGTCTTTAATGAGAATGAAAACTTCGATTATTATTGTAACATGTCAATGGTAGAGCTTTCTCTGGTTGAAGAAAACCAGGATGTAAAGGAATTAACCGACATGATAAAGAAACATTACAACTATACCGGCAGTAAAAAAGCAAAGTTAATTCTGGATGATCTTACAAAATACCTTCCTATGTTCATTAAGGTTATACCATATGATTACAAGATAGTTCTGCAGGAACAGAAACTTGAAGAGCTAAGAAGAAAAGTTGAAGGTGTAGAGCTCGACGTGGAATTCAAAAAAATCTGAAATTTTTTACAAAACTGAAAACACAAATAAATGGCTGATATAAACGGGTTTCTGAAGATTAAAAGAAAAGAAGCAGGTAATCGTCCTGTAATAGAAAGAGTAGGCGATCACAGTGAGGTGGAGCAAACACTTAACAGCGAAGACAGAATGCTGCAGGCTTCGAGGTGCATGGATTGCGGTATTCCTTTCTGTCATTGGAGCTGCCCTGTAGATAACCTTATTCCGGAATGGAACGACCTGCTTTTTAAAGGTGAATGGAAAAAGGCTTACCAGAGGCTTTCCTCAACAAACAATTTTCCTGAATTCACCGGAAGGATATGTCCTGCACCATGTGAACACTCCTGTGTTCTAAATCCAGGGTTTGAGTCAGTGACAATCAGGGAGAATGAAGCTGCAATTGTTGAAAAAGCCTTCGCAGAAGGCTATGTGAAAGCAAATCTTCCGGCAAGAAGAACAGGTAAAAAAGTGGCAATAATTGGGAGTGGACCGGCAGGACTTGCAGCGGCAGATATGCTTAACCGCAAGGGACATTCTGTAACTGTATTTGAGAAAAGTAATAAGGCAGGTGGCCTTCTCCGTTATGGAATACCTGATTTTAAACTTAATAAAAATATTATTGACAGGAGATTAAACTTGTTCATTCAGGAAGGCATAACATTCCGTTACGGTGTTGAAGCGGGGAAGGACATAAATGCAAAAGAACTATTAGATAATTTCGATGCTGTCTGCATCACAACAGGTGCAGGACACCCGAGGGATCTCAATATCGAAGGAAGGGATCTTGACGGGATCCATTTTGCCATGGACTTCCTTTCTCTTCAGAACAAAGTCAACTCAGGTGAAATATCCTCCTCGGAAAATAAGCTGACTGCAGAAAATAAAAAGGTGCTTGTAATAGGAGGCGGTGATACCGGTTCTGATTGTGTGGGAACATCGATAAGGCAGAAAGCTTTATCTGTTACGCAGGCAGAAATATTGCCACAACCACCTGTCCGAAGGTCTGATGATAATCCATGGCCATATTATGCCAAGGTTCTTAAAACATCCTCATCACACGAAGAGGGATGTACAAGACTCTGGAGCATTTCTGCCACCAGGTTCATTGGAAAGGATGGTCGCTTAACTGCTGTTGAAGCTCAGAAAGTTGAGTGGAAAACTGTAGATGGTCGGCTATCGATGGTAGCCGTACCTGGCGAAATCATGACAATAGAAGCTGACATTGTTTTACTTGCAATGGGTTTTGTGCATCCTGTCCTTGGTGGATTGATATCAGACCTTCAGCTGGATCTTGATGGAAGAAACAATGTAAAAACTTCAAACTACAGGACTAGTCATGAGAAAGTGTTTGCTGCAGGCGATGCCACCAACGGTGCCAGCCTGGTTGTAACAGCAATATCTTCAGGCAGGAAAGCAGCAGCAGAAATCAACAACTTCCTTGCAGGCCGGTAATTAAGTTTCACAGTCGTCGATAATTCAGGCTGGTAAAAAGGATTAAAGATGGCATTCCGGGGAGACCACAGAAATTTCCCCTTAATTATTTCCTGGCGGAAGGTCGGTTTTTCTGGATTAGCAGTATTGGCAAAGTATATTGAATGCCATCCTTTCCCTTTACTGCTTAATGGGAAATGGTACCGTTTTGTTACCCTGTTTTCAGGACTTTTTTTGTTAAATTTTCTTAATTAACTTATACTGTCCTGATAACCTGTATTTTATTTCAGATAATAAATTGAGGCAGCCAGAAGGTTATTGTGGTGCCTTTACGGATTGTACTCTCAATGTTTATCTCTCCTCCATGCTTTGATATGAACTCCCGGATTATTAAAAATCCCAGGCCGGAACCGGTTTCATTCTTCGTGCCTGGTTTTGAGTTGTAATTACCTGATTCCATGAGCCTGTCGATAAGATCCTGGTCCATTCCGGTACCCATGTCCCTTATTTCAGTTATTACATGCCCGTTTTTACAGGTTACTTTAAAGCTGACTACATTCCCCGGGTTACTGAATTTGATTGCATTGGATAAAAGGTTCCTCAGCACCGAGCCTATCATTGACCTGTCACCCTGTAACCTGATATCATTTTCAGCACTGATCCTAATTGTAACAGACTTATGTCCGGCTAAAGCATTAAAGAGCTTATTAAATTCAGTAACAGTGAAATTTAACTTTCCTGACTGCATCCTCGACCATTCAATAAGGTTTGTTAGCAGGTCCATTGTCTGCAATGATGCATCTAACACTATGTTTGAATATTCAAGTGCTTTGTCAATATCGTTTTGGCTGATCTTTTTAATGAGCAGCTCTGTAAAACCAATTATACTTGTAAACGGACTCTTAAGGTCATGTGATATAATAGAGAACATCTTATCCTTTGTGGCATTAAGCTCCCTAAGGTTCTGCTCACTCTGGCGGAGAGCAGCATCAGCAAGTTTATGTTCTGTAACATCAAGATAGGTGCATACAGTTTTAATAAGCCTTCCCTGGTCATTGAATATGGGTTCTGCACTGACAAGCATCCATATAATATCCGAACCTTCCGGCAGCTTAACACCCACAAGCTGGTTTCGTACCAGCTTTCCCGTAATTGCAGCTTTTCTCACAGGATGATCATCAACATCGAGGATTTTAAGATCCTCGCTGAAAACCTTCCATTCAGCCCAGTTCTGATCATTAACATTATTTATTGTAGACTCTTGCGATAATCCAAAAAGATTAAGAAACTTCTTGTTATATGAAATAAACTTTCCATCCTCATCAATTAGCGCAACTCCTGAATTGAGGTTTCCAAGTATTGAAAGGAAAACATCTTCCTCCCTCAGAAGCTGGAGATAAGTTTTACTTTTTATTTCGTTGTCATCCGGCATAATCTAACGATTTAGGATTGTTTATGTTAACCTAAACTAATTTAAGAAAAAAAAACCTTTTCTTCAATTTAATTCGAAACAAAAAACAGCCTGCTGTAAATGACAGACTTGTATAACATTAAATTATTGTTATTGTTGGAATTGTTTTAAGTCGCCTACAATGGACTTTTTCTAATCAGACTACTTAATGTTTTTCATGATACCTGGTTTATAAAGAACCACATTTACCTTTTCGGTAATAACCAGGCATCCGTTCCTTGTCGACTTAAGTATTGGGATTAAATCATTTACAAATGATTTAATTTTTTCTTCTTCATCAATAATCTCAATAGTGAGAGGTAGCTTATCTGAGATTTCCCAGAATTTATATGAATGAATAACAGAACTTGCACCATATCCGAGAATTCCCCTGAGTACCGTTGCACCTGCAAGTCCATTAGCCTTTGCTTTGAAGACAATGAATTCATACAAAAGCTCATTCTGGTGCTTATCTGTTGAAGATATGAATATCTTCAGAACAGTATTCAAAGATCCTGATTCCATTTTAAAAAGCTTTAATCAAATTTCTTCCTATAACAACAGATGCTATGCCAGTTACAACACTGAGTACAGTATATGAACTGAAACGCAATAACTCCTTATTCTGTAGAAGCATTAAAGCTTCATTGGAATAGGATGAGAAGGTTGTAAATCCGCCACAGATGCCCACTGTAAGGAATATACGCCATTCATAAGACAACAGCTCAGTCCTTTCAGCAATACCACCTATAATTCCTATGAAAAGACATCCGACAATGTTAACTGTAAAGGTTCCCCATGGGAATAGTGAGCTCACATGAACCTGAAAAGATCTTGAAACAAGGAATCTCAGGATGGTACCGATGAACCCGCCGAATCCTGCTATAATTACCTGCTTTAACATAGAGTTAATGAGTATTAAATTCAAATTAATTGTTCAGAATCAAAATGCCTGAATGAACTATAACCTGGTTCTGCACATTCAAACAACCACATACAAGAGGTCGGATTGAACTTTTAATGTTCTTACAGCATCAAATTTAATAATTAGTTAATAACATCTATAATAATATATATCACTTTATTTACATCTATACCCCTTTATTTAGGGGGTATAAATATATATTTTAATACTTTTTTACTTTTATAGTATATTTTTTTAGGGGTACATGCTTGTTATTTTATATTTTTTGGTATCATTGCATTGAAATCAGAGTTAATACTTGCAGCTTTGAGGCCGGAGGTAAAAAATCAACCGAGGATTTACAAATGAGAACTCCGGCCGGGCTGCTTTTAAAAAGAAAAATAAAATGCATCTAAGTTTGAGAATTGAGTTAGTTATTTTATGGTTAGGTTAAATCCCCGGACATCCCGGGGATTTTTTATTAATTTTTAAATCTTATGTACATGAAAACACTTCGCATGAATTCGTTAAAAGCAATTTTTACAATTTTCTTTATGTGTGGCATCCAGCTGCAGGCACAGGATGTTGAGAGAAACAATTTTAACGTAACTGCTGATGTCTACTCAAACTATATCTGGAGAGGGACAAGGTTCGGAAAAGGTCCGCACATTCAACCTGGAGTGAAGTATGAGAAAGGAAATTTTACTGCCGGTGTCTGGGGGTCATTCGATGGATCAGGGTATTCTGAGACTGATCCCTATATGTTCTATGCTCTTCCATTTGGATTAACTCTTGGAGTTACCGATTACTACTATCCTGGTCTTAAACTGGCAGATATTTCACAAGAAGGAGGCAGTCACGCTCTTGAAATAAACGGAACCTTCGTGAAAAAAGGTTTCTCACTAAATTGTAACTATATTATTAACGAAGCTGGCGGAGCAGGTTCAAAAGGCTCGGATGTTTATCTGCAGGCTGGTTATAATTTCGATTCGGTTTCAATATTTGCAGGAGCAGGTAACGGATGGTATACTGAAGACAATTCATTCAATCTGTGCAATATCGGAGTGGGCACCGTTAAAACAATTCAGATTTCTGAAAAATTTTCAATTCCACTCACAGGGCAGGTCATTATAAATCCCGATAAAGAGCAGCTCTTTGTTGTTGCGGGATTTTCATTTTAAAAAATATTCTCTCCTGTGAAAATTTAATTTCTTTCACAGGAGAGATCTTCTATCCGGCATGTCTACCTAAAATACAATTAACCGGCAATAACAGGCTTAACCTGTGATCTTCTTAAGATATGTCTTTTGCCGAGTATCGACATTACATTCAGGTATTTCTTTCCCCGCTTAATAAGCGTCCCGGTAACAGTACCTCGCTGAGTTACACCTTTTTCAGTCCACTTCACGAAGGTTGATGGTCTGACATCTTTCTTAACAGACACATCCCTTTCAAATTCATTCGTTTTTCCGTTCATGATTCTTAATTGATGTTGCCAGTGTATCTTAAAATGTAAAATTTTTCTTTTTATATATAACAAAATAATGGCCAGAGGGTTTGTAAAGATTCATTCCCTCTTTGAAAAATTTTTTCCAGTAAGAAGACCTGCCTGGATTGACAATAAAGATTTTAAGACACAATAACATAAAACAATTGTTTTTTTGTATTTTCGGATTTCTGGATTATAATTTTAGACATGAGTGAGGAAATCCTGAAGGCATTAATGGAACTTTTTGCTGTTGTTGTCAAGCAGGATGGCGGCATTCTCATGTCTGAAAGGGAATATGTGCTCCGTTTTCTAAACAAGCAGCTTACAAGGGAATCAGTGCAGGAGTACATGGCACTGTTTGACCAGCATGCCGGTCCGATACTCGAAAGTAAAAATGAATCCGAATACAGCTCACCCTCCGTTAAAGATTCAGTTAAAATACTTGCAATCTGTAAAAAGATAAACCGCACTCTCAACCAGGAACAGAAGATAGTGGTTCTGATGAGGCTTTATGAACTGATCAACTCTGACAGGAAATTCAGTCTCCAAAGGATGAACATTATAAATACAGTTGCTGAAGTATTCAGGATATCTCCGGCTGAGTTTGCTTCAATCGAGCTTTTCATAAAAAATGATGAGTTCAGCAAGCTTAATAACCCTGCAATACTATACCTGGGACAGGAGAACAATAAAGTCAGCCTTGTACAAAAGATGCAATCAGGTTACCAGGATACAAGGATAATCATATTAAGGATTGCAAGCGTTGACCTTTATTTCCTCAAATACATTTCACCTGACCAGATATATCTCAATGGTCTTCCTGTCACTGCAGGTGCTATTTATTCCTTTGCAAAAGGTGGTTCGATAAAAAGTTCTCAGGGTCATGCCATTTACTACAGCGATATAACTTCATGTTTTCTTTCAGAGCGTAATGTTCACAGGATTTCCTTTGTAACGGAAAATTTGAATTTCAAATTCCGTGACGATACTACTGCAATAGACAATATAAGCTTTGCAACCGATGAAGGAAAGCTAATCGGGATTATGGGTGCAAGCGGTTCCGGAAAAACTACACTGATGAACATTATCAGTGGAATTTTGAAGCCAACATCTGGTTCTGTAAGAATAAACGGACTTGATGTTCATGAGAACAGCAGAGAACTTGAGGGAGTGATAGGCCTTGTGCCCCAGGATGACCTTCTTCTGGAGGACCTTACTATCTATGAAAACCTTTATTATGCTGCATGCCAGTGTTTTAAGAACAAACCCGATGATCAGATAGCTAAAATTGTAAACCAGGTTCTTTTAAACCTTGGTTTACATGAAAAGAAAGATCTTAAAGTCGGGTCTCCCTTTAACAAAATGATCAGCGGAGGCCAGAGAAAAAGGCTGAATATTGCACTTGAACTGATAAGGGAACCTTCCGTAATGTTTCTCGATGAACCAACATCAGGACTTTCATCTCGCGACTCGGAGAACCTGATGGATCTTTTACGAGACCTCACACTCAAAGGGAAACTTATTTTCACAGTAATACACCAGCCATCATCGGAAATCTATAAGATGTTCGACAAGGTACTTATCCTCGACAAAGGCGGCTGCATGGCATTCTATGGTAACCCTGTTGATGCAATAATACATTTCAAGACTCTCGACGCGCAGATAAACTCCAACATAGGTGAATGCCCTGAGTGCGGTAATGTAAATCCGGAGACCATATTCAATATCATAGAGACACAGGTTGTTGATGAATTCGGAAAATACACTGAGAAGAGAAAAATCAAGCCTGCCGAATGGGCTGCTTCATTTAGCCTAAAGTACCCCTTCTCAGCTCCCGCCGAGGTAAAACACAAGCCTCACAGTAATCTTCAGAAGCCGGGCAGGTTTGAACAGCTTAAGATATACCTCTCGAGGGATTTCAAAGGTAAAATTGCAAACAGGCAATATGTTCTCCTTACTCTGCTTGAAGCCCCTTTGCTTGGATTTATCTTATCAATTATTATTAGGTATATTCCCGATCCCGATTCGGATGTTTACATTTTTGCCGAAAATGAGAACATCCCGATCTACATATTTATGAGCCTAATTGTTTCTCTCTTCCTGGGACTGACAATAAGTGCAGAGGAGATCTTCCGCGACAGGAAGATTCTGAAAAGAGAGAGATTCCTTAACCTCAGCAGGTCGAGTTACCTGCTTTCAAAAGTTACAATACTGATTTTCATTTCGGCAATACAGACATTCCTGTTTGTTATCATTGCCAATGGAATTCTTGAAATCAGGGGTCTCTACATAAATTACTGGCTGGCGCTGTTCACAACAGCATTCTGCGCCAATATGCTTGGGCTCAACATTTCAGCTGCATTTAACTCAGCCATTACAATTTATATTGTTATTCCTCTGCTCATAATCCCAATGATGGTTCTCAGTGGCGCAATGTTCCCGTTCGATAAGCTGAACAGGAAGATCGGGAATGTTGAAAAGGTACCTGTAATTGCCGAGATAATGCCAACACGATGGACATATGAAGCTCTTATAGTAACACAGTTCAAAGACAACAAGTACAGTAAAGTTGCGTTCGACAGGGAAGGTGACACCTACTATGCCCTTCAGAAAAGGATCAGTGAGGCAAATTTCAATAAGGTTCATCGGATCCCTGCAATGAGAGATGCACTCAAGGCATCGCTGATGGAATATGGAAACACCGTTCAGTCTGATAACAATAACATTCTGAAAAAGAAACCTGAACCGCGTTATTCAAAGCTTCTTCTCCTGAAAAATGAACTTCAGAAGATTTCAGCTATAACCGGAATCCCTGAATACACATACTGGCAGGGACTCGCTCCCGGTGAATTCAACCCATCTTCCGCAGATTCTGTTGAATCTTATCTTGACAAGGCAGACAGGCTCTTCAGTCTGATATCGAACAATGCCAGCGACCAGATAGACAGATTTTACAATATGAATGGCAGCAGGCTAAAACAGCTTGAAAATGAATATTATAATTACAGCCTCAAGGAGCTTGTAACAAAGCCTTATGAGAGAAGAAAAGTATTATATTACAACAATAAGCTTGTACAGAATACCGATCCCGTCTATCTTGATCCTGATCTGGAAAGCCCTATGAGCTTCCGAACCCACTTTTTTGCACCTTCGAAGTATGTTTTCGGAATAAAGACAGATACTTTTAAATTCAACATATCACTAGTCCTGCTAAGCACTATTGCACTTTACATAATATTATATTTTGACTTCCTTGGGAGAGTAGTCCGGTTTTTTGAGAATATGAGTTTCAGAAAATTAAACTGAAAAAGGTATAGGGTATCTGATTTTTTTTATTTTTGTAATAACTGAACCTGCATCCTTAATGAGTCGAAAAATATTTTTTCTGTTATTTCCTGTTTTATTGTGTTTCTCGTGCAGGAACTCATCAGACAGCAAAAATGAATTTGTATTTCCGGAAGCTGATTCAATCCCTCTTTCTGAAGCTGAAAAACTTAGTCCTGAAGCTATAGCCGACATTTCCAGGAATATAGCATCCCCAGTAGAAATAGCAAACCTTCTCCAGTTGCTCGAGGTTCCTTTTTCACAGGATTATCTTGCAACTTCAATAGATGCAAAAAGGCAGAGCACGAATTTTGACAAGGCTATAAAGCTTGGAATTCTGGGCGCCGACCTTGGTTATCTTAATATGTACGAAAAAACAGGCTCCTCACTCGATATACTGTCATCGATCAGGCAACTTGCGGAGGATCTGAAAGTAGGACAGTTCTTTGATTTTGAATCTATCAGAAGGTTGTCTCAGAATAAATCCAATCTAGACTCACTGTTGTTCATTTCAATTGATTCATATACCAAGATTGATGACTACCTGAGGACGAATGAAAGGGGGCAGCTTTCAGCTCTGATGATTATCGGAGTATGGATAGAAGGACAATATCTCGCAACCCAGGTTGCCAGGAATCATCCTGATGAGATGCTCAGTGACAGGATCGGTGAACAAAAGATCATACTCAATGATCTCATCCTCCTTCTTAGCCCCTATTGTAACCGCGACAATGAGTTCAGGATGCTTTGCAATGATCTTGAGAAGATCAGAGGTGCATACAGGGATGTAAGAATTACCTATTCCCAGGGTGACCCGGTTACCGTCGAGAATGAAGGAAGACTTGAAATTGTGCAGACTGAAACAAGCAAGGTTGAAATGAATGCCGAGCAGCTGAACACAATTATTGAAAACACGAAAGATATCAGAAACAGGCTGGTTATAAATAATTAGTATGAGAGCTTTATTTACACTTCTTGCCTTTCTGACGCTTACGCTCTTAACCCAGGGGCAGACGACTGATCCTCTTGTTACACAGTGTGTAATGAACGCAGGTTCAAATGCAAAATACGTTAAGGATTTCAGAGTTCAGCTCGGGAAAGCTGAGAATCAGAATGATCTCCGGTATAAAACCAACATGTCACTCTGGAAAAATACAAAGTACAGATTTTCAATGTGCAATGCTGATAATTCAAGCGGAAAGCTGATCCTTACAATAAAGGATGAAACAAACAAAGTAGTCCTCTCATCTTTCGATCAGAAAACTGGGAAAATTTACACCAGCATTGATTTTGTATGCAACAAAAGCGGCATATATCAGCTCTGCTATGATTTCGAAAACTGGCAACAGGGATCAGGCGTGGGAGTCGTATCCATGGTCAAGTAGCTTATTGCACAAGGTACCATCCCTGTATCAATACCACTATAAGAAGAAAAATTATAAACACAATCTCAGGGAGTACCTTTCTCCTCTGGAAGATGAAATAATGTGATAGAAAATAACAAACGGGTATTCCTGCAATCCAGATTATTTCGACCGATACTGAAGGAACAAAAAGATATGCACCAACAGAGATCAACAGCACCCACAAAAGCAAATAAAACATCTTCCTCGATTGTATTTTCTTTGAGCCTATCGAAATAAACAGGTTGAAAACAGAAACTAAAGTCAGAAAACCTGTTATAGCCAAACCAGCTATGACAAGGGGACTAAATGTTGTTTCAGCATGACGGCCAAAAATATTATATACAAACACATCTAAAAACACCAAAGGATCTTTTCCCATTACATAATAAATTGCAGGAGTAAGGATAAAAGGGGTGAGAATACCAATTATTGAAACAATTAACTCCTTTAGATTCCATGTCCTGAGAAGAGCAATGCCAACAAAAATAATCAGTGCAAACCATGCAAGATTTGCATAGAACAGGCACCCGGCAGAAATTATCAAACCTGCATCAAAAAAACTGTAGGCAACACCCTGAACCCTGTAAGATTGCATTATCTTTCTTATTGCAAGCATCAGGAATACTGAACCCAGAATTGCAGGATTAAGCACCTGGTAATAAGGAAACAGTCCACTGAGAAGCACATAAAAAAGTGCAGGAAGAAAAGTTCTTTCATTGATAAAGAACAAGCTTGTATTGAGATTTACAACAAGCAATGCCATCAAAGCCACAAGAATTGCTGTAAAGATAATCCCTGGTACCGGATGGGTGCCGGTTAAACCCGCGATAACACCATACAAAGGCATTGGATCGATATCAAAGTAGAGAGAAAACTGGTCTTTTATCCTGATTATGGCTCCTGACCATAAGAATATCAGAATAACAACAATAAGAAATATTGTAAGAGGACCTGTTCTCCTGAATTGCCTTAGAAACATTATTTTTTCAGATCAAAGCCTATATCAGACCTGTAATAAACACCCTCAAACTTAACATTGGCTGCATTTTTATATGAAACGCTTAAAGCCTCATCTATAGTATTTCCCCATGAACTTATGGCAAGCACCCTGCCTCCCGATGTCACAACAGAATCAACCGACAGCCTTGTACCGGCATGAAAGACAATGCTGCCTTTTACATTTTCCAGACCTGAAATTTTCTTATTTTTCTCATAATCGCCCGGATAACCTCCTGATACAAGCATGACAGTTGTTGCATACCTGGGGTCGATCTCGATCTTTCTCTTGTCAAGATCTTCGTTTGCTATACCTTCAATAACTTCGAAGAAATCACTTTTTATTCTTGGAATAACAACCTCTGTCTCAGGATCTCCAAGTCTGGCATTATATTCTATGACATAAGGGTCTCCATCAACATTAATCAGCCCAAAGAAAATGAAACCCTTGTAAATTATACCTTCTGACCTTAATCCACTTACAGTTGGTTCTATTATTCGTTTTATGACCTTGTTCATGAATTCCTGCCCTGCAAACTTCACAGGAGATACTGCTCCCATCCCACCGGTATTGAGTCCTGTATCCCCAACACCAATTCTTTTGTAATCTTTGGCCTCGGGAAGAAGTATGTAATTTCTGCCGTCAGTTGCAATGAAAGCCGACATCTCTATTCCTTTCAGGAATTGCTCAATAACAACTTTCCTGCCTGCATCACCAAATTTTCCGTTCAGCATTGCTGTGACTTCTTCAACAGCCTCGTTAATGTCATCAATTATTACTACTCCTTTGCCCGCAGCAAGACCGTCTGCTTTGATAACATAAGGTGATTTTAGAGATTCCAGGAAAGGAAGAACCCCCCCTATGTTGCTTTTATCAAAGCTACTGTAAGCAGCTGTGGGAATGCTGTGCCTCATCATAAAAGCCTTTGCAAAATCCTTGCTGCCTTCGAGCATGGCTGCCGACTTACCAGGACCAATAAGTGGAATATTCTTCAGGTAAGTATCGCTGGCAAAAAAATCGCAGATGCCATTTACAAGGGGAGCTTCGGGACCTGTGATTACTATCCCGATATTGTTATGGATAACTGCTTCCTTTACTTTCCCAAAATCAACAGGATCAATATTAAGGTTTGTGCCATGCTGTGCTGTACCGGCATTACCCGGACCAATAAATATTTTTTCAACTTTGCTGCTTTGCGAAAGCTTCCAGGCAAGTGCATGCTCCCTTCCTCCTGATCCTAAAATTAAAATGTTCATCTGTAAAAATTTGGTCCTCAAAAGTAAGATTTCATTTGGAAACAGCCTACCTATTTAAACTTTCATCAGTTCCTGATATGTGCTGTGAAAGTCTGCATTACGGTACCAATGTATGTTTTTGACACCGGGATGTCTTCCAGTCCCTGCATATTGAGCTCAAGCTTTAAACCTTCCTTGTCGCGCCTTATAACACGAACTTTGTCAAAATTAACCATATAGCATCTGTGACATCTTACAATTCCTGTACCTTCAAGACTCTGTTCAAGCTTTTTCAATGTCTCACGGATAAGATATTTTGACACTTTATCCTTGTTCATGTAGCAGATATTCACATAATTTTCGGCTGATTCTACATACAGGATATTTTCCTTCTTTACTGAAAACTTAAGTACTCCCTTCTCATCGAAGAAGGCAATCATATCCTGGGCGACTGTCTCCTCTTTCATGCTGGTCATCCTGGCAAGCTGCTCCTTCTTGTCATGCCATGAAAGCCATAACCATGAAATAGCATAAGGCAATAATAGAACAAGTGCCGTATTACGGCTCGACATTTTCAGGAGTGTTTCAAAATCCCTGTCATCGTAAAGAACAAACTTTTCAAAGAGAGAATAAAACAGTGCCATAAAAAGTATTTCGGCAAACACCCATGCTATGAATTGCCAAATAAATAATGTGTGCCTTTTGCAGTAATTGTACATTATAATCCTGCTGATAACCACTATCAGTACCCCGGTCAATATAGTAAGGCTTGAATATGTAAAAAACTGGAAAGGTGTTACGCTAAACCACCTGGCAGCACCGAATGGCTCGTAGATATTGATGAAAACAAGCGCAAAGAGAGATGTAAAAAGAACAAGCCTGACAATATTCTTTTTTTCATTATGATATTGAGGCAGAGGCATGTCGAACTTGATCATGAGCTTGATTTTTCAGAAGTAAATTTAGTCAAAATCCTTTTAAGCAGTGATGCCTTAATGCTATAAAGCTGAAGGAGGGTCAGAGTCTATAAAGGGTTATGGTGTATACAAGATTGTAAAAGTTCTATGGCTAAAAACTTATGTAAAGTTGTTGATCTGGTTCTGGATGCCTTGACTCACGACGCCCGGACTCACGACGCCTGGACCCACGACGCCTGGACCACGACGCCTGGACTTTACGACGCCCGGACCCATGACGCCAATGCCGCCAGGACACATTCATTCATCCCAAAATTTAAAATTTTATCCCTGCATAATGGTTTATATCACAACATGACGCAGGTCAACACATAATTTTGTCACTTTTCCGGCAGTGATCTTCCTTTGCAATAAACAATGCAGGAATGATGATGAATTACACGGTAAAATATGGGGAGCTTAAGGAGATTTTTTCAAGTGACATTAATAAAATATCAATACCGGGTTCGGGAATTTGCATTCACAATGTTCAATTCAATTCTGAAGAACCTTCTGATTGTTTTTTAAATATTAATGACAGCCGGTTTGGTGAAAATTCCGTTTTCAGTTACCCCGTTTTTTCACCGGAAGATCCTAAGAATCGAAGAATCATCCTTTTGTTCCATGGTCTGAACGAAAGAAGCTGGCTGAAATACCTTGTTTGGGCATATTACCTGTGCGAGTTGACAGGAAGCTATGTGGTGCTTTTCCCGATAGCATTCCATATAAACAGATCACCAGAAGCCTGGCGGGATCCCCGGCAGATGTCACTCGTAATGGACGAAAGAAGATCTTCGTTCGGTAACATCTCAGGTTCAAGCTTTGCAAATGTTGCCTTAAGCGAAAGGCTCAACGAGGATCCTTTAAGATTTTTCTTTTCCGGTTACAGAACTTTAAATGATATAATGAAGCTGGCATCAACAGTCAGAAAGGGAGAACATCCTGTAATACCTGCAGGAAGCAGGATCGATATTTTTGCATACTCAATAGGCGCCTTCCTGTCTCAAATATTATTGATGTCAGATCCAGGTGATCTTTTCAGTGAATCGAAATTATTTATTTTTTGCGGTGGTTCAGTCTTCAGCAATATGCATGGAACATCAAAGCTTATAATGGATGAGCAGGCTTTTGAGAGGATCTATGATTACTATCTCCATGATTTTGAAAAAACAATCGTCAGAAAAAATCCCTTGTCAGGGTTCCTTAATTCAACAAGGACAGGACTGTCTTTCAGATCAATGATCGATACCAGCAGGTTAAGATCATTCAGGGAAAAAATATTCAGGTCACTTGGAGACAGGATGCATTCGGTCTCTTTAATAAATGATAGAGTTATTCCACCAGCAGGTATTCTTAGCACGATGAAGCTGACAGGCTCGATGCAAAATGTTGAGATTATCGAATTTCCTTACCAGTACAGCCACGAAAATCCATTCCCACTCTTTACAAGTGAGATCAGTATGAAAGTAAATTCCTGTTTTGAAATGATTTTTACACAGGCAGCAGAATTCCTGATTTGACGATTTGCCTTAAGCTGGCGAAGGCAGAACAAATTCATATCCTTCGTCCAGTGCAAATTCAATGAATTCCCTGAGGATATCTTTTGCAAATGATTTATGGGTATCATGAAGGACAATAACCGAACCGGGACGTGTTTGTGTCCTGAGTATCCACATACAGTTCCCTGTGCCAAATGACTTGTCAAAATCATATGGCATCAGATCCCACATAATAATATTGTACCTTTTCTTCAGATTCCTGTATTGCAGAAATGTAAGATGCCCGTACGGTGGACGGAAAAGCTTATCTGAAGTAACATCATCTGCCTTACTTACATTTCTGATATATTTTTTGTAATGTGTCTTCCACCCATCAGCATGCAAATAACCATGATTACCGGTAATATGTCCTGCAGATCTTATCGCATTCATCAGCCCCTGGTTTTGCTCTGCCTTGTTCCCGTTACAAAAAAATACAGCTTTAATACTGAATTCAGCGAGAATATCAAGTATAAAAGGAGTCGATGACGGATCTGGTCCGTCATCGAATGTAAGACATATTTGTTTCTTGTTTGTGCCTAAACGGAAGGTTACTTCCGGGAACAGTTTACGAAATAGACCTGATGGCCTGAAGACCCTCATTTATCGCATGTACAGTTTACCGTAATAATTATTTATAATCGGTTCAATCTCATCGGTAAGATCTTCCAAATTAAGATCCTGCGAGAGATTATAAATGTCAAGCATGGCCTGCATATTAATACCGATGGGATAATCCATACCAAAACGGCTGCCTGCATCCATTGTAAGTGCATAATCAAGGTATCCCTTTGAATATGCGACAATCTTGTCGATAAGCTGACGACCCTCATTAATCCTGCCGCTTTTCAGAAGGGCTTCAGCAAGAGATACGGAATAAAAATCATTCGGTATTTTGTTTTCAGGAACAATCTTAAGCCCTTTGTGAACTGCAGCCACTGCTCTTACTGTATCGCCTCTTTCTGCAAGGTTTATTGCAAGCTCTCCAAAAAGCCTCCTGTAATTACTGAGCATCCTGCGGTTGTTCTCATCCAGGTAAACAGAAGGATAGTCTGCATTGCCCCAGCTGAAATTATTCATCATGTTGTCATACATAATCTCAGGATCTATCGTTCCGTAATCTTCCTTATTTCCGTCTTCAGTTTTGACAGGAACAACACGGTAAGCCAGCCCTTCCTGCACAAAATACTTCTGCAGACCCTTATACTGGCTTGATGGCACCGTGGTTGAATAATATATTGGCCTGTTCCATTGATTTGTAGCCAGCAAATCCATAATGGCAAGATCCCCTTTAAACGCATTTTCGTCTGAATACTCCCAGATCATCGGCGATTCTATCCTGTTCCTGAAATACTCTTTAACAGTACCATTTGAGACGACCTTCGATGAGTCAACTTCAATAAGGAATTTATTGGCAGGTATATAATTCACCATATCACCCCTGCCTGTCAGGTCAACTTTATATTTCCTGTCTTCCTGTCCTGCAAATTCAACAATATCCATCAGCGGGACAGGTTTTTCAACCCTGTTGTTCACAGGAAGCTGCTCTCTCTGTCCTTCCCTGTATTTTTCCTGTGGAAGTGAAAGCGGAAGAGGATCTGATTCGAATGCTTTTTGCCTCATCATTCCGATGTACCATCCTGCTTGTATGTAGCTGAGGTTTGCCACCCTGATATCGGGCCTGACCTGTTCAACATCCTGTGCATACCAGACAGGGAAAGAATCATTATCACCATATGTGAAGAGAACTGCATTTGGAGCACAAGATTTAAGATAGTTTGCACCAATGTCACGTGCGGTGTACCTGTGTGACCTGTCGTGGTCATCCCAGTTCTGAACTGCCATCAACACCGGAACAGCTGCGATGAGCAGAGGAAAACCTATGAAAAGACTGAGTTTCCTGTTCCGTATGAGCTCATATATGAACATAAATCCCAGTCCAACCCATATAGCAAATGCATAAAATGATCCTACATAGGCATAATCTCTTTCCCTTGGCTGATTAGGATATTGGTTGAGATAAAATATTATCGCAACTCCGGTCATTATGAAAAAACCCATAACTAGCCAAAAGTCTTTGGAGCTTCTCTTATAATGCCAGTACATACCAGCCAGGCCCAGGAGCAGGGGAAGCAAGTAATAAACATTCCTTCCGGGATTATTTTTAAGATCCTCCGGAATGTTGTCGAGATTCCCAAGGCGTGCCTCATCAATAAATTTGATACCGCTTATCCAGTTACCCTGTACCGGGTTGCCATTACCCTGGACATCATTCTGCCTGCCGGCAAAATTCCACATGAAGTAACGCATGTACATAAACCCTACCTGGTAGCGGAAGAAGTATCTTAAGTTTTCAGTAAATGTAGGAGCAATGATTGTCTCATCTCCTGCCCTGAATTTTCGCCCCTTGACTTTACCCCAGTACTTGTAAGCAGTCTCATGATCAGGATCAGAACTATACATTCTCGGGAAGAGGGTTTCGAACTGCGGATCATAGCTGTAAACAGGATGATAGTAGGGTTCGTACTTCCCGCCAATCTTATTATATCCTGCAATTTCCTGCTTCACATCCACAACAGGGGCGCTGTAATAATTGCCATATATCTTTGGCGAGCTCCCGTACTGTTTCATATTGATGTAATATGAAAGAGAAAAGATATCAGAAGGATTATTCTGGTTCATTGGAGGACGTGCGGAAGACCGGATCATGATCATGGCATATGACGAATACCCGATCATTATAACAGTAATTGCTGTGAGGATATAGTTAAGGATTACCTTTTTATGCTCCAGGGAATACCATATTCCATAAGAAAGTGCAGAAAATAGAAGTATTACATAGAAGATTACACCACTATTATATGGAAGACCAAAAGTATTTACAAAAAGAAGCTCAAACCATCCTGCCACTTCAGGCACTCCTGGTATTATGACAAATACGATTACCCACAACAGGAAAACAGCAAATATCAAAGCCTTGATAAGACCCCGCCATGAGAATTCGTATTTTTTAAAATAGTAAACAAGAACAAAGATCGGCACAATGAGAAGATTGAGCCTGTGAATCCCGAGACCAAGACCCATGATGTATGCCACAATTATCACCCATCTGCCTGAATGACTTTCATCTGCCTCTTCCTCCCACCTGAGCATGCACCAAAAAACAACTGCAATAATCAATGAAGACAGTGCATAAAGCTCTCCTTCAACAGCAGAAAACCAGAAGGTATCTGTAAAGGTATACGTTAATGCCCCAAGAACTCCGCTTGCAATAATAGCTGGTATGTGCACCGGATCAGGATCGGCCTTGCCGAAGATCTTTCTTACAAGGTGAGTAATTGTCCAGAAAAGGAACATAATGGCAAGACCGCTGCATATGGCTGATAATGCATTCATCATGAATGCTACTTTTGATGTGTCACCACCTGCAAACAGTGTTGCTATACGTCCAAGCATTAGAAATAATGGCGCTCCTGGCGGATGTCCGACCTGGAGCCTGAATGCTGATAATATAAATTCACCTGTATCCCAGAAGCTGACAGTAGGCTCGGCTGTAATCAGGTAAACGATAGCCGAAATAAGGAACATCAGCCAGCCCGTCAGGTTGTTAATTCGGCGGTAATTGCCGGAAAATAAGATCATAACGCCTTAAGTTTGTTACAATAAGAGAACAAATAACGGAAAAATTAATCACATGAGCTTAGTTTACAAAACCAATTAACATCATTTTAACTGACGAAACATCTTCAAAAAAAATCAATGTGTCTATGATGACCGGGCAGTTGAACTGTAAGATTTCTAAATGCCTTAATGATTGGCTCATAGTAAATGAAAATATTTTTTTATTTTTCTCTACTTTCTTTTTTCAGAAAAAGAAAGTAGCAAAGAAAAGCTGCCCAAAAATCCAACCTGATGGCTTTGTTGTCGCACAACCCTACGCCACATGGTGCCCAAAGCCTTTATTATTTTCTTCATTTCTTTGCTCCTCCAAAGAAATGAAGCAAAGAAAGGAGGCCGAAAATGACAACTTCAGCCTTTTTTGCCCTTTAGCCCTGCATGCCTTTACACAGCCAAAAAGACTGAAGTTCGCACCATTTTCGGTTTTGCCACCCACGACCAGATATGTAATTTCGTAATAATGGCAAATTAATCAAGTAAAGAAAATTTCATAAGAATACTTTAGAATGAAGTTACTGATTTAATGGCCGGGGTAAAACCCAAAACCGAGCGCCTTGAATATTTTTTTTATAATTTATTAGGCTGAGCTCTCAGAACGCAAATGAAGAAGTTATTCTGACGATGTGTCAACTGACGGAAATGATTTACATTTGTTTAAAACACATTTAATGAGATATCAGGCGTCAACAATTTTATTACTGCTCTTAATGGTGTCATCAGCTATGGGGCAAATGCCTGATACCCTCAAAAATGACGATTTTTCAATTAGTATAAGATCGATTGCCTTTATAAAGAATAATGAATACTTCAATCCCATTAAAACATCAGATTTCATTATATCTACAGGCCTTCCATGGCCGGTAGATAAATCAGACTGGATTGAAGGCTATACCCTTACAGGCTTCTTCCTCCAGCCTGAGCTGGTCTACACTCATAACAAGGTGTCTCTTAAAGGAGGGGTTCATCTTCTTAAATATTCGGGAGAAACGATTCTTAAGGCGAGGCCGGTTTTCTCAACTTCACTTAAAATATCTGAAAACACGGTGCTGACCATCGGATCACTCAACGGAAGTGACAGTCACCGCATGTACGACCCTCATTTCGATAAAGAAAGAATTTACACTTCGTATGTTGAAGATGGCTTCCAGGTTGTTACAAAAAGAGAAGATATATTTAATGATACCTGGCTGAACTGGGAAAACTATATCTTCAAAGGAGATACCGAAAGGGAGGTTTTTACATTCGGGGAGTCTTTCAGGTATAAAAGTCCGCAGATCATGGATGAATTCAGTATTGAATTGCCCTTACAGTTCCAGTTTAAACATTTCGGGGGACAGATAAGCGATTATCCCGAGCCGGTAACTACATTTTTCAATTTTGCCGGAGGTGCCAGGATTAACTTTGATTTATTCAATATCAAGACAGCAATTGAGTATACCGGATTTTACAACTCTGTTTTCCCATCAAGGGAAGCAAATATTATTAACTCGGGAAATGCATCATGGTTAAGAGTTCATGTAGAAAAAGGGAATTTTTCATCGGTTGCATCATATTGGCATTCCAGGAATTTCTTTGCACCAAACGGAAACGGAATTTACAGCAATGTTTACGATTTCAGCTCAGAATACATTATTCCTGAAAGAGAGCTTATTACTGAATCAGTCTTCTTCAGTTTGTTCCCCGAGCAGTTTTTAAACCTTTTATTCGGTGTTGATCTTTATTATGATGTCTGGGAAAACAGGCTGGATCATGCCATCACACTGCATCTTGATTTTAATAAAATCTTCAGCTTAAAAAGCAAAAGGTAATTTATCTGATAAAATATCTCCAGGGCAGTGATTTCCAGTAGTCCCCGGCATATTCTACACCAATCCTGGGACCTGTGTGAATTTCAGGTTTTAACCCGGTATCTTCAACCCATAATCTTGCTGAAGAAGTAACATCCTCTCCATAGAAAGATCTGTCTATGCCGAGTGCTTTTGTAAGCTTACCCGGACCATTAAACTCGCCCACTCCACGAATCAGAACGGCCTGCGGATTGCCGATACCACCTGTAACTATGTTGAGCATCCAGTACATGCCATAAATAAAATATACATAAACATGTCCACCCTCATGGTACAATATTTCTGTTCTTGGAGTGCGGCCTTTGCAGGCATGACAGGCTTTATCCTCGCTGCCCCTGTAAGCTTCAACTTCGGTGATCACCATCCTCACCTTTGTTCCGTTATTATCTAAAACAAGATCCTTCCCGGGCAAATCAGGTGCAACATCAAGAACATCACGTACAAAAAAGCTTTTGTCAAGCCGGCTCACATTCCCCATCATCATCAATATGCAATTTTGTTTTCGAGGTTTTCCCAGGTTTTGAATATTTCAGCACCGGCAGGTTGCCCCAGATGTATTAGTGAAATTTTCCGGGATGAAGGATCGAGGGCTAATTCATCATATATAAATTTATCGTTGAACCCTGCCTTTGCTGCATCTTCCCGGCTTAGAGAATAATATACTGTTTTTATTCCCGACCAGTAGATTGCACTGAGGCACATCGGGCACGGTTCACAGGAGGAATATATTGTGCACCCGGTAAGGTCGTGGTTTTTGAGTTTTGCAGCAGCTCTTCTTATGGCAAGAATTTCGGCATGAGCAGTAGGATCGTTGTCTGGAACAACCCTGTTGAAAGCCTCCGAAATAATTTCATCATTCATTGTAATAACTGCGCCAAATGGTCCTCCGCCATTCTTCATCCCATCCATTGCAAGATCAACCGACCTTGAGAGGTATTTATTAATATGATCCATTTGAAAAGAAATAAGGAACAAAAATACTAAAAGTTGATGGATCATTTGTGCAGCATCGATTCATGACCACATCCGAACATTACCAAAACCGATGGATAATTAGTTGAATGATCTATCACCTTAAAAAAACCTTTGATGTTTAGAGATTAATCATGGCTCTTTGGTCAGTAACTGGTTATGTGAATTAGTTGAGAAGTTCTTGATCAGGTAAGCAAGGGCTGCACTGACACCTGCAATAATTACAGGTTTCATCGTGATCCAGGTAAAGATAGCTCCGTTCCCCAGTATCTCTATTATTCCTGTAAGAAAGGCAGTCAAAAAAGCAATAATGATGCCGTTAATGAGGTCGCGGGTGTCGAGAGTAAAAAGTCTTGATTTCATCACCTTTTAGTTTAAGACATAATTCCTGTCACTAATTTATAATATAGACTGTTACAAGTCAAGATTTCTTTGGTTGTTTTTAAGGGATTGACGGTACTACATTAGCTGAAATGAAGTCAGTCGTCAGAAAAATACTTCACCAGGGTTAGATATCAATTCATTTATTTCTGCCATAAAGGAATTCATGTAACTTTGCCGCGGATTAAACAGGATATTCAAAAGCTGCATTTACCTGATTACAAAACAGAATTTGGAAATAAAATACCCTGATATTCTTTTTTTTTCTGAAATATATTGTATTTTTGCAAACCCTAAAATATGGGTTATATAAGGATAAGTATATCAAATTTAAAACAATAACAAGTGAACACCTTAAGCTATAAGACAGTTTCAGCAAACAAAGCTACTGTGAACAAGGAGTGGGTTATAATAGATGCTGAAGGGCAGGTTCTGGGAAGACTTGCAACAAAAATAGCCATGATTCTTCGTGGCAAGCACAAACCGGAGTACACGCCCCATGTCGATTGCGGTGATAATGTAATAGTTATCAATGCTGAGAAAGTTGAACTTACCGGCAATAAAATGACCGAGAAAGTTTATGTCCGTCACACCGGATATCCTGGAGGCCAGAGGTTTACAACTGCAGATGCAATGTTGAGAAAAAACCCTATAGCGCTTGTTGAAAAAGCTGTAAAAGGAATGTTGCCTTCTAACAGGCTTGGAAGTGCTCTTTACAGGAACCTTCATGTATATGCAGGTGCACAGCATCCTCATGAAGCACAGAAACCAAAACAAATCGAACTTTAATATTATATAAGCAGATATGGAAGCAGTCAATGCTCTTGGAAGAAGAAAAGCAGCAGTTGCCCGGGTCTATTTAAGCGACGGCAAAGGTAAGATAACCGTCAATGGCAGGGATTATAAAGAATATTTTGGTGCCGAGACCCTTCAGTATGTAGTTACACAGCCGCTTGTTGCTCTTAATTCAACAGACAAATACGATATCAATGTGAATCTTGATGGCGGTGGCGTTAAAGGACAGGCAGAAGCTCTTCGTCTTGGGATAACAAGGGCTCTCATCCAGGTTGATGCAGAAAATAAATCTATTCTGAAATCAAATGGATTTGTTACCCGTGACCCGCGCGAGGTTGAAAGGAAAAAACCGGGAAGACCCAAAGCACGCAGAAGATTCCAGTTCAGCAAGCGTTAATATACCACCTGAAATATCTGATGCAAGTTTAGAATCTAAATTGCAAAGACTCCTGTTAAGGGCTACTCTGCAATTGATTTAAAAAAGAATGTAAACTTAAAAACAATAAAATGCCGAGAACAAATTTTAAAGAATTACTCGATGCCGGTGTTCACTTCGGGCATCTCAAAAGAAAATGGAATCCCGCAATGGCTCCCTATATCTTCATGGAGCGCAACGGTATTCATATCATCAATCTTGAAAAGACAGCTGAAAAAATAGACGAAGCTGCAGGTGCCATCAAAAGTATTGCCAGGTCAGGCAAGAAGATACTTTTTGTTGCCACGAAAAAACAGGCAAAAGAAATAGTTGCTGAAAAAGTTAAAGCAGTAAACATGCCTTATGTAGTGGAACGCTGGCCGGGCGGAATGCTCACAAACTTCCCTACGATCCGTAAGGCTGTAAAGAAAATGGCTTCAATCGACAAGATGGCCAGTGACGGAACCTTCCTGAACCTTTCAAAACGTGAAAGACTTCAGATAACAAGGCAGAGAGCAAAGCTTGAAAAGAACCTCGGAAGTATTGTTGATCTGACAAGACTTCCTTCAGCTCTTTTTATTGTCGATGTTGCAAAAGAACAGATTGCTGTTAAAGAAGCTAAAAGGCTAGGCATCCCTGTATTTGCCATGGTTGATACAAACTCTGATCCTTCAGATATAGATTTTGTAATACCTGCAAACGATGATGCTTCAAAATCAATCTCACTTATAATCGGAATTTTGTGCCAGGCTATCGAAGAAGGTCTGAGCGAAAGAAAAATCGACAAGGACAAGGAGCCACAGCCGGTTAAAGAAAGAGAAAGAAAAAGAAAAGATTTCGACACCAAGGATATTTCCGCATCGCTTATTGAAGGCAGGATAGAGGAAGAGGAAGAGGAAGAAGAAGCTGAAGCTGACGAAGAAGATGTAATTGATGAAATAGTCGCTGACGAAGCAGAGGAAGAAGAAGTCTGAAAATTTTAATAATAATTTTAAAGAAAACAATATGGCTAACATAAGCGCTGCAGATGTTGCAAAATTGAGGAGAGTCACACTTGCCGGAATGATGGATTGCAAAAAAGCACTTGAAGAAGCAGAGGGCAATTTTGACAAAGCTATTGAGATCATAAGGAAAAAAGGACAGGCTGTTGCTAACAAGAGATCTGACCGTGAAGCTACCGAGGGCGTTGTTCTTGCAAAAACAACGTCAAATGGCAAGCTTGGTGTTATGATAGTTCTGAACAGTGAAACAGATTTCGTTGCCAAGAATGCAGACTTCATTGCCCTTGCAACAAAGATCCTCGACCTTGCTCTCGCAAACAATCCTGCAAGCCTCGATGAGCTCAAATCATTGAACCTCGAAGGAGCAAAAGTTGGCGACAAGGTTGTTGAATATATTGGGATTATCGGTGAGAAACTCGATCTTTCATATTTTGACAAGATTGAAGCTGAGCATGTTCAGGCTTATATACACCCTGGAAACAAGCTAGCTACTCTTGCAGGTTTTAATAAAGCTGGTCTGGATGTACAGGTTTATAAGGATATAGCAATGCAGATTGCTGCCATGAGCCCGGTAGCGCTTGATAAAGATTCAGTTCCTGAAAAAGTTATAAACCAGGAGCTTGAGATAGGCCGCGAACAGGCAAGACGCGATGGCAAACCGGAAGAGATGCTCGACAAGATAGCCCAGGGTAAACTGGCTAAATTCTACAAGGAAAGCACACTTCTCAATCAGGATTTCATCAAGGATAACAAGATGACAATCAGGCAGTATCTTCAGTCTGTCGCAAAAGATCTTACCGTTACTGACTTCAAAAGATATACTCTTAACCTTTAGTATTCAAAGCAAGTCTACGATAGTTCATAATTCATAAGTATGGCGCCCCAGGGCGCCATTTTTTTTTGCTGCTGGGGCACGACACCCGGAAACATGACACCAGGAGCCCATGACAATTTTTCTTACCTTTGTTCCCAATCGTCAAAAAATGAAAAAAATGCTCTATTCACGTATCTTATTAAAACTCAGCGGCGAATCACTGGCAGGAAAAGGAAATAATGGCATAAACGATAAGGTGTTAATGCAATATGCCGAAGAAATAGCTTCTGTTGCAAATAAAGGGTGCCAGATATCGATTGTCATCGGAGGTGGAAATATCTTCCGGGGCCTTAGTGGAACCGGCGCTGGTTACGACAGGCTAAAGGGTGACCAGATGGGAATGCTTGCAACTGTTATAAACAGCCTTGCCCTGGAAAGCGCCATCGGGCGTGCCGGCGGGAAAGCAAAAGTATTTACTTCAATAAGAATGGAACCTGTTGGGGAATTATACCATCGTGACAATGTGCTCGAAGCCCTTTCACATGGAAAGGTGTGCATCCTTGCAGGTGGCACAGGAAATCCATTTTTCACCACCGACACTGCAGCTGCCCTCAGAGCTGTTGAGACAGGCTCGGATGTACTTCTTAAAGGAACAAGGGTTGATGGCGTTTACTCAGCAGATCCGGAAAAAAACAGCAATGCAGTTAAATATGAACGTATTTCGTTCGAAGAAGCTATAGCGAAGCGCTTAAAAGTTATGGATCTTACAGCCTTTACAATGTGCAGTGAGAATAATATGCCTATCGTGGTTTTCGATATGAATCAGCGCGGAAACCTCGAAAAGATTGTGAACGAGGGAAATACGGGAACCATTGTCACAAATTGAAATTGTTGCCTTTTAACTCAATTTTACTATATTTGTTTATACTTAAACGGAAAATAAAAAATTCAGCATATGGATGAAGAAGTCGAACTGATCACTGAAGAGGCAAAAGAAAGAATGGAAAAAGCCGTTGAGCACCTTGAGCACGAACTTGCGAGGCTCAGGGCAGGCAGGGCAAATCCGGCACTCCTGGATGGCATTACAGTTGATTATTATGGTGTCAATTCACCGCTGACCCAGGTTTCCAACATCAATACTCCTGATCCGAAAACAATAATGATCCAACCCTGGGAAAAGAACATGCTTGGAGTTATCGAAAAGGCTATTATGGCAGCGAACATAGGCCTTACACCGGTAAACAACGGGGAAGTGATAAGGATAAACATTCCCCCGCTGACTGAAGAAAGAAGACTTCAGCTTGTAAAGCAGGTAAGAAATGAAGGCGAAACTGCAAAAATAAGTGTAAGAAACTCCCGGAAATGGGCCCTCGATGAACTAAAAGCAATGCTGAAAGAAGGCCTTCCTGAAGATACTGAAAAGGAAGCTGCAGAAAATATTCAGGAGATGGTGCATTCGTTCAATGCCAAGGTCGATAAGATTATGGCTTTGAAAGAGAAAGAAGTTGTTACAGTCTGAGACAAAAACAACTATCAACCGCATATGCCCTCGCCTTTTAAAAGGAGGGGGCTTTTTTCATTTACTCCTCAATCCTGAAGTGCAATTCCGGCATACAGGGATGTTTTCTCGCCCATTCAATACCATCCGTCTGAATTCGGCGAGCTTCCTGCCATGCCATATTTCCCTGAAAGATTCATTATTCAAATCTCCCATAACATACTCTGCATCTTTATCAAAACAGCATGGTAAAACTTTAAGGTCCCAGGTTATTACGGGGTTATACCACAGCCTTGCGCAACGCCGTGGCAAACTGCTTTTAATTCTGAATGTATTTCCATCCCTTGTATACCGGCTGTAATCCGGGTCTTCAGGCATCCAGTCATCTGCCTTACAGATATTGTATACCTGCATCGATTTGATTTTCAGAGTTGCCCCTGCCCTCTTTGCAACTTTTAATAGTTCAGGAATCTCATGTTCATTGAATTTATTCTTAAGAACCTGTATTTCAATTTTAAGCCCTGAACCCGATTTTATTATTGCTTCAGACAGTATAAAGATCCCATCGAGAACTGTATTAAGATCCCCGTTTACCCTGTATCTCTGGTAAGTGTTCTTTGAAATTCCATCAAGCGATATGATTATTTTCTTCAGGTCCGACCCTGCGATCATTCCTGCATTTCCTTTATTTATGTAATGCCCGTTCGTGGAAATTGTTGTGTTGATACCTTTTACTTCTTCAAGGAATGAAAAAAAATGTGGATGCAGCATCGGCTCACCCTGGAAGTATAGGTTTGCATTAAGAAGATTTGGCTTCAGCTCCCTGATCATCAGGCTGAACTTATCCGGGTCCATGAAACCACGTAACCTTTTCATACTACCGGATCCTGTTGGACATTCAGGACACCTGAGATTACAAAGGTTTGTCAGCTCGAAATTGATTGCAGGAGGCATACCCCATATCAGGGGTTTCTTCAATACAAGGCCCAGAATATACGAACTGCCATTCAGCAGAGCATTAACATACTTCATGATGTAAATGTAATTACAAACACCATAACCCTCAATAATAAATATGTGTCATAACAATACTGACAAGAACTTAAAGCTTTCCTGAATTCTTTTATCCGAACTCATAGGGTATTTAACCATGCTTGTGGTCTTATCATTGAAAAGATGAAAATGATTTGTTTACATCCATAAAAATTAAATGCCATGAAAAATTTTAACATTATCAAATCAATTGTTGTCGTGGCCTTACTGACTTTGCATCCGGCATATTCATTCAGCTCTTCTGCAGACAGGAGGAGTTCACAACAGCAGGAATATGTAACAATAAGAGGCAAAGTAATTGATAAGGAGACCGGCAACCCCCTTGTATTTGCAACAATTGCAGTAAAAGAGTCAAATGTTGCAATGGTGACAAATATCGATGGTGAGTTCACATTGAAGCTGCTTCCGCCGCTTGACAATAAAAACATAGAGGTATCCTTTCTTGGTTTCAAGAATAAGCTTGTTGCTGTTAATGATATGAAATCAGGCAAGAACATAATTGAGCTTGAAACTGCTCCAATTCCTATCAGGGAGATAATTGTGAAGCCAACGGATCCGGTTTCTATAATGGAAAAAGCTATCGAGAACATTGGTAAAAATTATGAATCGGTGCCTAACCTTATGACTTCTTTTTACAGGGAGACGATCAGGAAGAACCGGACATATGTATCTATTGGTGAAGCAGTTGTAGAAATCTTCAAGGCTCCTTATACAAGCGATGTTCGCTTTGATGCTGCCCGTATATATAAAGGAAGAAAAGGCTCTGATGTTGACAAGATGGATACTGTGTTGTTTAAACTTCAGGGAGGTCCGGTTACAGTTCTTCAGCTTGACCTTGCAAAGAATTCTGAATCGATCCTGACCCGAACCGCAATGGAGTATTATAATTATTCGCTGGGAGGTGTTATTGAAATCGATGGTAAACCTCATTACATAATAGAATTCATGCAAAAAGAGTCAGTTGATTTTCCTTTGTTCATGGGCACTTTTTATATTGATATGGATTCATACGCTATTTCTGAAGCTGAATTTGGATATAACCTGGCCGACAAAGCAAAGGCAGCTGAAATTTTTATTCGAAAGAAGCCTCTTGGAATGGAAGTAATACCTGAAATTGCTACTTACAGGACCAAATACCGTGAACAGGATGGAAAATGGCATTTTGAATATTCCAGGGCTGAAGTGAGATTCAAGGTAAACTGGAGGAAAAAGCTGTTCAATACCTATTATACCACAATGTCTGAAATTGCTGTTACGGACCGTACTGCGGAAGAAGTTATTAAATTTGCAGGTAAGGACAAATTAAGAACCTCCGATTTCTTCACGGAAAAGGTAATGGCTTTCTCCGATCCTGAATTCTGGGGTGATTACAACGTGATTGAACCCGACCAGAGTATTGAGTCAGCCATACGCAGGCTCAGCAGAAAGTTGAAATTCAGCGATATGACATCTGAACAATAATTATGAATGAATGACCGGTGACAGCGAAATAACATGGAGGATCAGAAAAGGTGATGTTAAAGAATTTGAATCACTATTCAGATCCTCCTATGCATCCCTGGTTCGATATGCAAAGGTTCTGATAAAAGACCATGATACCGCTGAAGAGATAGTACAGGACCTCTTCGTAAAATTATGGCAGGACAGGATGAACCTCACAATCGAAAGCTCTTTGAACGGATATCTTTTCAGGTCGGTACATAACAGGTGCCTCCATTACCTTAATCATCTTAAAGTAGTGGAAAAATACTCGGAAGAGATGTCTAATCGGCAGCCCGAAATACAGGAGAGCCCGGCAGAAATTTTACAATTTGCCGAACTCCAGGGGAAAATTGCAGGAATACTTGAAAAATTGCCTGAAAGATGCGGTCAGATATTTTACATGAACAGGTTTGAAGGATTGAGGTATTCCGAGATAGCTGAGAAGCTTTCAGTATCAGTTAAGACTGTTGAAGCAAACATGGGCAAGGCCCTTAAGGAATTCAGAAAACAACTGGCAGAGAAATGAAGGATTATAAAAATACAGACAACATTTCAAATGAGGATTGGGAAGCTCTTGCTTCGCTCTTTTCAGGTGAAAAAACTACTGAACCGGCTGTCATAAAAGATGGCGATATAAGCGAAACAGGAAAAATATGGGAGAAGCTCGGTAATATGGATAATAGTAGAATTGATATAGACAAAGCATGGGGAAAGGTGTCCGCAAAGATCAGTGAACCTGAAAAAGCACACATCACTGTGAAAAGAATTGTCAGCCCTGTTTTCCTGAAAGCCGCTGCTGTTATTGCGATCTTTATTGCCATAGGAAGCCTGATAATGCTGATTTCTGAACCAGGGTCATTCAGGAATAATATTGTATACAATACCGGTTCAGAACAGAGTAATCTGCAAATCAATCTTCCCGATGGAAGCACAGTAATCCTCAACAGGAGTTCAAGACTTACCTATAAACGTGCATTCGGAAATAAAAACAGGGAAGTTGAACTTACGGGAGAAGCATTTTTCAATATTACACCTGATGCCTCAAAACCTTTTATAATCGATGCAGGCAAGGCTTTTGTAGAAGTTATTGGTACTTCTTTCAATGTGATTACAGAAAACCCTGATTCAGAAGTTGAAGTGTTTGTGGAAACCGGGAAAGTTGTTGTGGAAGAAAAGACCGGTTCTCAATCACTGACCCTGGAACCGGGGTATGTTGGTACGATATCGGATCTTAAATCTGCCAAGAATTTAAATAAGAACCCGAATTACATGGCCTGGAACACAGGTAAGCTTGTCTACAAAGGTGAAAAGCTAGAGGTAGTATTCAGCGATCTGAAAAGAGTGTATAACCTTAATATAATTGCTGACAATCCTTCAATCAACCAGCTTCCCTGGACAGCCCCTATCGAATATCAGCCTGCAGAGAACATTATTCAGATGATTTGTCTTAGCTTTGGTTTGAGTTATACAAAGGATGGAGATGTCTACCACCTTTCAGAAAAATAACTCTTTTCTGCAATATGCTGTTTCCGAATGGCTTCATAGTAAAACTAAGTACAGCCATTACCCTGCTAACTCTGTTCATTTCAAACGGAGTTGTAGGCCAGGAGATGCTGGATCAACCCTTTACAATTAATGAAGGAACGCTGAGAACAATAGATGCTCTTGATGCTGTTTCATTAAAAACCGGGTACAGTTTTACCTACGATAGCAGGCTGATTGATCCTGAAAAAAAGGTAAGATTAAGCTTCGATCAGACCCCTTTAAGAGAAGTACTCAGGTCAATATTGCAGAATGATTCGCTCGAGTTCTCGCTCATTGATAAATACATTGTAATTTCCAGAACCAGGAAAGAGGGATCTTTGCGATCTTCTCCCCCGGCAGTTGCCGGGTTTATATCAGGTACAATTGTTGATGAGGAGACGGGTGAACCCCTGCCATTTGCAACAATTGGCTTTAAAAATATTCAGAGAGGCACTGTAACCAATAACAATGGCGGGTTTGGATTGAATGTTCCTTCCCAGTCATATGATGATACATTGTACGTTTCATACCTCGGGTACATTGAAAGGAAAATACCTGTCGAACAGGCCTCAGGCTCCAATATGGTCATAAAAATGCGACGGGAATATATTTCTATTCCCGAAATAATAATAAGAAACCAGATACCACAGGATATTATCTTCAAAGCTTACCAGGCCATTCCAGAGAACTATGGAAAGACACCAGCCCTGATGACAGGTTTCTACCGCGAGGGTGTGCTCAGGAAAAATGAGTTGCAGACATATTCTGAAGCTATACTTAAAATATATAAAAGCCCCTATTCCACGTCGTTTCAGAACGATCAGATAGTTGTTATCAAAAGCAGGAAGATAGAAAATCTTGACAGAAGCGATACTCTAGCTGTAAGGCTGAAAGCAGGTCTCAGCACCAGTCTTGAACTTGACGGGGCCAGGAACTTTTATGATTTCATCAATCCGGAGAGTATCAAGGATTATAACTTCAGGCTTACAGATATTGTGCGCTACGGTGATGAATCGGCATATGCTATAGAATTCGAGAGCAGGCAGAATTCTGAATTTTCATTTTTCCGGGGTACGATCTTTATAAACACTTATGATTTTGGCATTCTGAATGTTGATTTTGAAATTACTCCATCAAGGATCGACAAAATAAAGGAGTCTTTCATTTCAAGTTCATCAGGCGGCTTTGTTACCTGGCCTGTTTCTGTTAAGTACAATGTGACTTACAGGAAAGCAGGAAACAGGTATTTCCTGAGTCATGTAAGGGGAGATCTAATATTTGCATCAAAACAGAAACGCAAGCTGTTCAACTCACAGTTCAAGGTTTTTTTCGAGCTTGCAATTACAGGAACAGAACTTGAAAATGTAAAACGTTTTGACAGGGAAGAGCTTGCACCCATTCATTCTGTATTTTCTGAAACAATTAAGACATATGATAAGTCTTTCTGGAAGGACATGGATTTTCTCCGCCCGGAAGATAATCTCCTTGAAGCTTTAAAGAACATGAAAGCCAAACTGATGGAATTCTCAGAAGGTGATGAGTAATTTTCTACTGATCAATACTTGTTTATGAGCCTGTACAACTCTGATAAGTCAGGGGTGAGAATGATCTCTGTCCTCCTGTTACGTGTTCTTGACTCAGCTGAATTTGATGCTTCAACAGGAAGATATTCGCTTCTGCCTGCAGCAGTAAGTCTCTTCGGATCTATTTTCGTTCCTTCCAGGAGGGTTCTCACAACTGTTGTTGCCCTTTTCACACTCAGGTCCCAGTTATCTTTAAGCTGCCCGCTACCATTATAAGGCACATTGTCAGTATGCCCTTCGATCATAATCTGGATGTCAGGATTTTTTTCAAGAACTCCTGATAATTTTTTTAGTGCGTTCCTGCCATTTGCATCGATCTCATAGCTGCCAGACCTGAAAAGGAGTTTTTCATCAAGAGAAACATAAACTTTCCCATCCTTCTGAGTGACTGTCAAACCATTATTTTCAAATCCTAATAGTGCTTCTGAAACCTTGTTCTTAAGATCCTGTGCGATCTTCTTCTGTGCATCGAGGATCTTTTCAAGCTCGGCCAACCGTGAATTCCTTTTTTCAAGCTCGAAATTGAGCTCGTCAAGTGAGGTTTTCCTTGCATCAAGATTGGCGCTCAGTTGTTTTAAAAGATTCTCTTTCTCCTGCAGGTTTGCCTGTGCAGCCTGGAGCTCTGAGAGCAATTTCTGGGTTTCTCTTACATTTCCTCTTACGAGATCCTCATGAGCATTCTGGAGCTCATCGTATTGTGCCTGCATCCTGTTGTAGTCATCCCTTGCCTTGTCGCGTTCTGCCTGAGCCTTCTGAATATCAAGCTTTGTTGTTTCAATTTCTTTTTCAATAGCTGCAATTTTCGATTCCAGCTCCCGGTTTTGCATTTCCAGGTTAATATTTGCTGTCTTGAACTCATCTCTTTCATTCATGAAATTCCTGCTGGTATCCTGAAGTGATTTATATTTTCTTCCCGGTACACAGGATACAGAAAATAAAATAATCAGTATAATTCCGGGAAGGTAGATGACTGCCTTTTTCATGATAGATATAGTTTCTTAATAAACAGTTACCGATCTTAAAAATTGTCTCAGTGGACAAAAATAACAAAAACCGTTAAAGCTCCGGAAATTCAGCTCCTAATAATAATTCTTATATTTGAGGTCTATTTCAAGTAACTGTGCCAGATGCAGACCCAGGAGACTTTACTCTCTAAAATAATAACCCCTGAAGATCTCAGGAAGCTGCAACCCGATGATCTGATCAGGATAAGTGCCGAACTGAGGCAATTTATCATTGATGTTGTATGCAATAATCCGGGGCACTTTGGTGCCAGTCTTGGCGTTGTTGAACTTACCGTTGCCCTGCATTATGTATTCAATACACCATATGATAAAATAATATGGGATGTTGGCCACCAGGCTTATGGACATAAGATTCTTACCGGCAGAAGGGAAAAGTTTTCGACAAACAGGAGGTATAAAGGTATTTCAGGGTTTCCAAAGATGTCTGAAAGCGAGTATGACGCCTTCGGGACAGGTCACTCATCCACATCAATCTCGGCAGCACTGGGGATGGCTGTTGCCGCACAGAAAAAAGGTGAAAACCGTCATGTTGTAGCTGTTATCGGCGATGGTGCAATGACAGCCGGACAGGCTTTCGAGGGACTCAACAATGCAGGGATTAGCAAGCAGGACATACTGGTTATCCTGAATGATAATAACATTGCTATCGATCCTAATGTAGGAGCGCTGAAGGAATATCTTCTTGATATTACAACCAGTAAGACTTACAACAGGTTTAAGGATAAGATGTGGAACTTCCTCGGCATCTTCGGGAAGCATGGTCCTGATGCACGTTCACTTGCATCTCAGATAGAGGCTGGCCTTAAATCAACAATCCTCGACAGAAGCAATCTCTTCGAGGGATTCAATTTCAGGTATTTCGGTCCAATCGATGGTCATGATATTCTGCACCTCACCAGGGTGCTGCAGGATCTTAAACGCATCCCCGGTCCAAAGCTGTTGCACTGTCTTACGAAAAAAGGCAAAGGCTTCAGGCATGCCGAAGAAAACCAGACAACATTCCATGCTCCGGGAGTATTCGATAAGGAGACAGGCATAATTTTCGACACACCAAAAACTGATAAGATTCCTTTATTCCAGGAAGTTTTCGGCAAGACACTTCTGGATCTTGCCAGGAAAAATGAGAAAATCATTGCCATCACCCCTGCGATGCCGACAGGAAGCTACCTGCATCCTATAATTAACGAAATGCCTGAAAGGGTTTTTGATGTTGGCATTGCTGAACAGCATGCGGTAACTTTTTCAGCAGGACTTGCTACCCAGGGAATGATTCCCTACTGCAGCATTTACTCAACATTCCTTCAAAGATCATTCGACCAGGTAATACATGATGTTGCACTTCAAAACCTTCATGTTGTGTTTTGCATTGACCGTGGCGGTCTCGTGGGATCTGATGGAGCAACCCACCATGGATTTTTCGATCTGGCATTCATGAGATCGATCCCGAATATGGTTGTTTCAGCTCCGATGGATGAATCTGAGCTCAGGAACCTTATGTATACGGCGCAGCTTGAAAAAAACAATTTTCCATTTTCAATAAGGTACCCCCGTCACAGGGGTGTCTCTGCCGACTGGGAAAACCCTTATACCGCTATTGAGATCGGGAAGGCACGCCATTTATCAGAAGGAGACGATATTGCAATACTTTCAATTGGCTACCCTGGCAATGATGTTCAGAAAGTGATAAGAAAATTATCCATTGAAAATTTTTCTATAGCTCACTTTGACATGAGGTTTGTTGCTCCTCTTGATGCTGAGCTGCTTCATGATATCTTCAGCAAATATTCACATATCATAACAATTGAAGATGGCATCCTAAAAGGTGGATTCGGTAGCGCAGTTATTGAATTTATGACAGATAACTGCTACAAAGCCGAAGTCAGGAGACTTGGAATACCAGATTATTTTGTTGAACACGGTTCACAGGATGAGCTTTACCGTGAATGCGGCTTTGATATGGAAGGTATTGAATTGGCAATAAGAGAGATGATTGTCAGAAAAGGTATACACTGATCCCCCTTCAAAAGTGTTTTCTTGAATGAACCATTCATGAATTAGAATAATATACTCATTCATTACATATTTATACCTGATCATCTTAACTACCTGACATTTATTTTGTTTAATAACAAGGAGAAAAAAGTGTCAGGATGAAAATGCTAAGTTTTTTAATCAGGTCGTTGCTGCTTGTTGTATTTACTTTTATTACAACAACATGTGCAATAAACCCGGTAACCGGGAAATCACAGATAATGTTCATGTCTGAAGAGCAGGAGCTTCAGATGGGTAAAGAATATGATCCCCAGGTTGTAGCGACATTCGGGGAGTACAAAAATGATGCCCTGTTATCATTGCTCAAGTCAAAAGCTGAGGAGATAGGGAAAATATCCCAACGTCCAAATATTGAATGGCACATAAGAATACTTGATTCCCCGGTTATTAATGCTTTCGCTGTACCAGGCGGATACGTATATTTCACAAGGGGTATACTTGCCAGCTTTACTAATGAAGCTGAAATGGTTGGCGTGCTTGGCCATGAAATGGGACATGTAATTGCAAGACACTCAGCGAGCCAGCAGACAAAGCAGCAGATTGGTCAGCTTTTGCTGATCGGAGGAATGCTGGCATCTGATAAAGTTGCTCAGTACGGACAGGAGGCCATGCAGGCTATGCAGCTGCTCTTTCTCAAATTCAGCCGCGACAATGAACGCCAGTCAGATGAGCTTGGAGTTGAATATATGTCAAAAATAGGTTATGATGGCAACCAGATGGCTGACTTCTTTGAAGTTCTCAATAAACAAAGCATGGATAAAGAGGAAGGCGGAGTTCCTACATTCCTGTCCACGCACCCAAACCCTGCCGACAGGGAGGACAGGGTAAGAAAATTGACCAAAGCATGGCAGGACAGTATCAAAAAGGGTGACTGGAAAGTAAATTCAGAAAGTTATCTCAGTATGATCGATGGAATGGTTTATGGAGAGGACCCCAGGCAAGGCTACACTGAAGGAAATACGTTTTATCATCCTGAAATGAAGTTCAGGTTCAGCTATCCTTCAGGATGGCAGTTCCAGAATACCCCGATGCAGGTGGGAACAGCTCCTAAAGATGGCAAAGCAATGATAATATTAACACTTGCACAGCAAAAAACCGCTGAAGAAGCTGCACAGGCTACGACAAAGCAGCTTGGACTCTCAGTACAGGAGAGCAAAAGAATAAGGGTAAACAACCTGCCGGCTGTTGCAGTTATCGGCACCCAGGTTCAGCAGGATCCTGCAACCGGGCAAAGGGGACCTTCATTACAGGTTTTATCTTTTTATATCGAGCATGGAGGAGCAGTATATGTATTCCATGGTTTATCGTCTGAAAGTGACTTCAGGAAGTACCAGAGAGAAATTGAATCAACTCTTTCCAGCTTTGCCCCGCTTAATGATCAGTCTAAGTTAAATGTAAAACCCAAAAAGGTGCATGTAACAACAGTAAAAAGGTCAGGTTCCTTCAGCCAGGTACTGGCTTCTCAGGGAGTGCCTAAGAGTGAATTCAAGGAACATGAGATATTAAATAACCTCGACCTTAATTCAGATGTTCCGGCAGGAACGCTGGTAAAGATTATAGGTGAATGATTTTTGTATCGTCAGGCTTCAGAATTCACAATTGTAACATTTGTTACAATTACTAAAATACATGATTAACAGGAATGCTGTATCTGAATATTGATCCATTTACCTGGTCAGACTCAACCCATATTCTTCCACCATGCCTTTCGATAATTCGCCTGCATATTGAAAGGCCTATCCCCGTTCCCCCAAACTTTTCTTTCGAATGCAGCCGTTGAAAGATTCTGAATATCCGATCATAATACTGAGGTTCAATGCCAATGCCATTATCCTTTATACTAAATATATGAAAGCCATCTTCTTTTGCAGATGTAAGGCTTTGTTGTAGCTGAGTACTGAGAACGAAGTCATGAAAAGATACGAGAGTGATCGCTCCCGCTCTCACTCTCACTCTTTTTTCAGTCCTTCTTCGCTAAAGCTTCGAAGGGCAAAGTACCCGGAGCCGGGATCGAACCGGCACAGCATTGCTGCCACTGGTGTTTGAGA